>NZ_MTAW01000135.1 GCF_002154725.1 Nostoc sp. 106C
TCGTTGATATTTATTCCTTCTTTATCTGTATCACAGTTTTAGTGAATTGGTATAAGGCGCGTTCGACGTACTCCAAAGGAGAACTCGCAGAGTAGTCGTTCCCGTTCCCCGAAGGGGTTCCCGCAGGGTAGGGTAGGACGCCAAGGAAGAGAGAAAGAAGAGAAATCATAGTAAAGAGGCGATCGCAATATTTGACAATCGCCCCTGAAGATTACAAAAGACCCAAAACCTATTGTTTTACAACCAATTCAGGATTAATAATCGAAATCGCCACCTAAGCCACCGCCACCGGGTGCAGCAGGAGCAGCTTCCTTCGGTTCTGGCTTGTCAACTACAATGGCTTCAGTGGTTAATACCATACCTGCAATTGACGCAGCATTCTGCACTGCTGAACGAGTTACCTTGGCGGGATCAACAATTCCAGCTGCAAACAAATCTACGAATTCGCCGGTGGTTGCATCGTAACCGACATTGAATTCTTTTTCTTTGACTCGTTCTGCAATTACTGCGCCGTTTTGACCGGCATTTTCTGCAATTCTCTTTAAAGGTGCAGCCAATGCACGAGATACAATCAAAGCGCCTGTTAATTCTTCATTTGTGAGGTGAGATTTTGCCCATTCTTCCAAGCCAGGTGCTAAATGTGCCAGTGTCGTACCACCACCGGGAACGATACCCTCTTCCACAGCAGCTTTAGTGGCGTTAATGGCATCTTCCAGGCGTAGCTTGCGGTCTTTGAGTTCGGTTTCTGTGGCAGCACCCACCTTAACAACTGCAACGCCGCCTGCGAGTTTTGCTAAACGTTCTTGCAGTTTCTCTTTATCGTAGGAAGATTCAGTTTCTTCGATTTGGCGGCGGATTTGCTCTACTCGTGCTTTTACAGCTTGCTCGTTACCTTCAGCAACGAGGGTGGTGCTATCTTTGGTGATGGTGATGCGGCGCGCTTTACCGAGTTGATCAAGCTTGGTGGCATCTAGTCTCAGACCAGCGTCTTCGGTAATTAACTGTCCGCCTGTAAGGATGGCAATGTCTTCTAGGATAGCTTTGCGGCGATCGCCAAATCCAGGTGCTTTAACAGCGGCTACATTTAGCACACCACGCAGGCGGTTAACTACCAAGGTTGCTAAAGCTTCTTTTTCAATATCTTCGGCAATAATTACCAAAGGACGACCAGCACGCGCTACTTGCTCAAGTACGGGTACGAGGTCTTGCACCAAAGCAATTTTCTTATCAGTTAACAGCAGGAAAGGCTCATCGAATACGGCTTCCAACCTTTCAGCATCGGTTGCAAAATAGGGAGAGATATAACCCTTGTCGAAGTTCAACCCTTCTGTAACTTCTAGTTCGGTGGTAACTGATTTGCCTTCTTCTAAGGAAATAACACCTTCACGACCAACTTTATCTAAGGCTTCTGCAATTAAAGCACCCACGATTTCATCGTTACCGGCAGAGATTGCCGCAACCTGGGCGATCGCTTTTGAGTCTTCTACAGGACGCGCGTGTTCTTTGATTTTGTCCACGAGGAAACCTGTGGCCTTATCGATACCACGTTTGAGTTCGATGGCATTTGCACCAGCTGCTACATTTCGCAAACCTTCTTTGACAATGGCGTGAGCCAAAACAGTTGCAGTTGTAGTACCGTCTCCAGCAGCATCATTAGTTTTAGAAGCAGCTTGACGAATTAGAGATACGCCTGTGTTTTCAACGTGATCTTCCAATTCAATTTCTTTCGCGATGGTAACTCCATCATTAACAATTTGCGGCGCGCCAAATTTCTTTTCTAAAACAACGTTACGACCTTTAGGGCCGAGGGTGACTGCTACTGCTTCAGCAAGAATGTCAATTCCTTTTTCCAGAGCACGACGAGCATTTTCGTTGTAAATGATGCGTTTTGCCATAATGATGTGAGTCTCTTTAAATATTGTGTAAGTTCATCAATTGCGAATGTGATTGTTTAGTCTTCATTCGCGTTTTGTGCAAGAAAAATGATTAATAACTAATGGCAATCAACTATGAAACAATTGCCAAGATGTCCTTTTCAGACAAGAGAACATAATCTTCTGTACCCAACTTGATGTCGGTACCTGAGTACTTGGAGAACAAAACCTTATTGCCAACAGCAACATCTATAGTTTGAATAGTGCCGTTATCGTTGCGTTTACCAGGGCCGACTGCAACAATTTCACCCACCTGTGGCTTTTCTTTAGCGCTATCAGGTAGAAGGATACCTCCCGCTGTTTTCTCTTCGGATTCACTAATCTTGATGAAAACGCGATCGCCTAGAGGCTTAACAGTAGATACGCTTAACGCTATAGCTGCCATACAAAATTTTCCAAACTAACTTTTTGAAGGTGAACAAATGGGTGTAATCAAGTGATGAACTGATGGAAAGAGTGTTTGCTCAATTAGACAGGTCTAATTAAAAGAAAAATTCATCATACCTAGTGTTTCTCAAATCCAACAGTATGCATGGAAGGCTTTTTCATCAAACCAATCCAACGAAATAGTGAGCAAAATAAGAAATTGCTAGTCGTGGAGGCTTAAACTACACTAAATTTATCGAATTAGTGTAGTTTACTTATATTAAGTATAATTTCATAAGATTTAAAAAAAAGCAAGCAGTCCAGAGCTAGTGAATTTAAAGCCTTAGAATCTCAAAATGCTTGTTGTTGAGCAGGAAGAGAACCATGAGCTATACAAAATTTTGAAAAATTGAATTTTGATATTCCCCGAAAAAATAGGAAAATCCTGAGATTATCAATAATTTCAGGGTTAAGGGGTTGCAAGCGAGAGGCGATAGCTTCCGCTCTGCGGAAGCACTGCTGCCTTCAGTGCGATCGCTTTATCCTAATTTGGCTGTTGCTTGATCAGTCCTAGACGAGTAAGTAATCAGGGAAAACGCACCTTATTTCCTCACAAAAGCTAATAAGCATCTCAAAAACATCTAGATAATCTTAAAAATTGCTGAATATCAACAAAACAAATTGTCAGTTCTCTTAAATACCAAATTAGTTTATTTTCAACTGAATAAATCTTTATCAATCAAGGGCAACAGGTGAAGGGTGCTAACAGCAGATCTTCCGACTTGTTCGCTCTTAGCGTTCCCGTAGGGTAGCAAGTGCACCAAGCCGAAGGGCATCAGTGTCTCAATTCCGAAGATTCTAGGAGTGTTCCAAACAATAAATGATCCAAAACCTGTCATTGCGAATGAAGCAAAGCGGAATG
>NZ_MTAW01000079.1 GCF_002154725.1 Nostoc sp. 106C
CAGGCACAGGTAGTAGCACAGGCACTACAGGCACAGGTAGCAGCACAGGCACTACAGGCACAGGTAGCAGCACAGGCACTACAGGCACAGGTAGCAGCACAGGCACTCTAGGCACAGGTAGTAGCACAGGCACTACAGGCACAGGTAGTAGCACAGGCACTACAGGCACAGGTAGCAGCACAGGCACTACAGGCACAGGTAGCAGCACAGGCACTACAGGCACAGGTAGCAGCACAGGCACTACGGGCACAGGTAGTAGCACAGGCACTACGGGTACAGATAGCAGTACAGGCACTACGGGCACAGGTAGTAGCACAGGCACTACGGGCACAGGTAGTAGTACAGACACTACAGGTACAGACACAACTACAGGAACTAGTACCACAACCAATCCGTCTTTGCGAGGAACTAGCGATGTAAGAGGCGATCGCGGTTTTGACTGGGGTTGGCTAGGATTACTAGGTCTAGCAGGTTTAGCAGGTTTAGCTCGTAACAAAGAAAAGCACCGCGCTTATCCAGATCCTAATCAACCCACAGGCACAGGTTCCAGCTCAACGAGATATTAATTGCTGAAGTATTTTGATTCGCTGATGTGTATCAAGCGATCGCGTCATTGAGTAACTCCCAAAAGAAAAGCCCTTACTGTTATAGTGAGGGCTTTTCTTTATAGATAGATTGTAGGGTAGGGGCGCGTTTTAAATTCTGAACTGAAGAATAGGCAGAAAACACGCTTAATAAGCAGAAGTTACTGTAGCATTACATTCTTTTAGGCCAGCTTCTACTAAAGACGGGCGCAAACAAAGATAAATTAGTGGACCAAATAAAGGGACAAGCGCAACGCTCCAAAAAATCCAAGCGTCCCTGATGCCTCGACGTGCCATGTCATCATCAAATAATGAACTCAGTGGAAATACCAAGCACATTAAACAAAAATCGAGACTGATGAGATGAACAAAAGGCTTGGAAAAAAACTGCTGAACATAATCGTGCCAGTTTCCGGCAATTCCTGCATAAGCCAGCAGTCCAATGGTACCGACTAAGAGGTAAACTCCTGTTTTGCGTTGTTCAAGAATTGAAAGCCACTTATCTATTGGTCCGGAGAATTCTTGATTAGATTTACGAAAGATTAAATAAGGCAAAAGGCAAATAACTCCTGTAAAATTCGACCCAATGAAATAGGGCCAAGCACGAAAGTTTTGCATTCTGCCATCAGCAAACATTAAACAAGCGTAGATCATAGGCCAGATGCCCATCAACCAGAAAATCGCTGGGATGATAGCGTTGATTTCTGCCAATTGGAAGGTTAACAGCTTCCACGCTATCGACCATGTATCCGGTTGATCTAGTGGAGCCAACAAGATGGTGTAAACGACAAATCCCAACCAAATCAAGCCAAGAATGATTTTTCTAGACATAACGGCAAACTAGCTATGAAATCTACAACTGTAGTGAGAGTTAATGTCTGGCTGTCATCTTCTGAGCCATCTGTAAGTGTTGAGCGACAAGTGGTGAAATTTGATTTGCAAAGCCTCTCAGATCTTGATCTTGTCCTTGTTGCAAATACCTTTGGTACTCAGCTAAGGTTTTTTGATGAGCTTTAGTCTGACCTTGCATATATGCTTGGTTAAAACTGTTACCAGAGACTCTTTGCAGCTGTGTCAACAAGGCTTTATTTTCTGGACCAATATCTGTCGGTAAAGCAAAATTCTTAGCTTTGGCGATCGCAGCTAGTTTTTTACTAGAAGCTGTATGCTGTTGAATCATTTGTTGTGCATAGTTACGAACAGCTTTGTTTCGTGACTTTTGTAGCGCTAACTGACTTGTTTGAATCTCAGTCAAGTCACTTTGCGCTGCTTTAGTCATGAAATCTGTATCAAGTGTGGTTACTGAAGTATTAGAATCCGTAGAGCCTGGGTTAGGCGTGGAACTTCCAGGAGAACTTTGTGTAGGCGTACTCTGAGCCAAAATGTACTGGCTAGAAGTTTTAACAGTATTCAAGTTAGCTTGTGCTAATCCTGGGAGACTAATGAAAGCAGCAACTCCAAGTAAGCTACCAATAACCTTTTTAAAAGCCTTTGTGTGATGCAGCATATTGATTTATATTGCTCTGTGTGAAACTTTGAACAGTGATGATCCCAATCAAGCCTACCTTTGGTGGATTCGTATAATAGCTTCCTTTCGGAAACTTTCACCTGTTCCCCCTTAAAGATTTGCAGTCGGCTCAATCTGTATTTGCTTATGATCACAAAGGTAACTACTGACGTTAGTGCAAAACGTCTACCACAGGAATAGCCTTCCCTTCCATCTATGGACGTACTATAAAGAATCTCTCTTCAACACTTCACTTGGCTAGCTTGCTCAAGGCAAGCCGTATAAACTGGTTGACTGACAAAACTACGAAGGATCAGAAAAAGACCTGATCTGAAACTCACGTTCAAGCGATCGCAGGTTCGGGATCGCTATCCTCATCAAGACAAAGCCTGTATCTGTAGTTTTTTATTCTTATTTGGATTGTTGCAAGAAGTCTAATGTGTTTGCAGCGTTTTGGGAACCATTGCCAAAACCATTCGAGTGAGAAATAAGTTTTTGTTCCAGCATCAGAGAAACTATATCCTCTCTCAATTGATTGGTTGCACCCATATTGGTTATCAGTTCTGCCACTTTAGAACTCCGCTGACCCGCTAGCGTCATCTTGCCGTCGTAAACAAAAGTGTAAGCAGCTTGCTCTGGAAATGGTAACATCTGCTGAACATACTTAGCCTGGTCTTGAACAGCAGCAGCGTATTCTTTAGAGGCAAAGAAAGTTTTCATTTCTAAATGATTGGCAAAGGCAATTTCAAAGGCAGCTTGATATTGCTTTTCTGGGGATTCATAATGAGATACTCCAGATGCATCTGGGCGAGAAGTATCTACTTCCTCCAACAAATTTAGTCGGAGTTTAAGCACACAATTGCTCTGGATAACAGCTGGGGCAAAACTGTCTATCATATATCTGCGAAAAGCTTCCACACTCACAGCAGGAGATTTTTTCACCATGACATGGAACTTAAGCACATCCAATTTACCGTTGGGATCTCCTGTAAGAATGCTATCAATATAGGTTTTGGAATTGCCAGAATTAGTTATGTAACCAATTGCTTTGCTGAATATGTTGCGTTCATCATTCATGAGAATGGCGGCAGATTTGAACCATATATCGCGTTCTACTTCGGACTCAAAAGTTAATTCGGCAATTGCAGGAAATAGTTGTTCTTCAGTACAGGTGTAATCTACGCCGACAGTTGTTGGCCAAATGCCACCTTCATATTGATCTAAATGAAACTGCCAGTATTGATACTGTCCTGGAAGACGGGCACAGACAGGGCCATGCACGTTTTTCCAATAGTTCTGGAAAAGTTCTAGAGAAATGCCTTTGCGTTTCCACAAACACAAGTAGAAAGCTACCTTGCCTTTTTGGTCGCGAGTTGAGTAATCGACTGTTCTCATTGCTGTTGTCATTGCCTTTTTCCTTGCTTCAAAAATCTCATTCAGAATGCTGAAAGCTTGTAATTTGGTTGAGTCGCTGTTATTAAGAATAATTCGATATTTTATCTGTGTCATTACAGAAAATGTCTGCTTTTAAATGCTAATAAAGTCAGGTTTATTAGACAAACAATGAAACAGATTAAAACAGTATTTCAAAATTATAAGTACTTAAATCAGCCTATTCCTCCACAATCTTAGGCTTAGAAAAAGTTAAGTTATACTCAATTTTTTATAAATGTCTGGAAATGTCAGGTATGATCAGTAAGTCGGTATAAAAAATAAAACATGAACTTTGAGCCAAAACTCTCTATAGTAAACTCTGCGCTCTTTGAGCGTTTTGGCAGATATCTCAATGATATCGAAACGGCAATTCTTATCGGTTCTCTTCAAAAGCAAACCTATGAAAAGATTGCAGAAAATTCTGGATACTCGGAAAGTTATGTCAGGCGTGATGTTGGCCCAAAGCTGTGGAAGATCCTCTCTGAAGCATTAGGAGAACAAGTCAGCAAAACCAACTTTCAAACAGCATTGGAGCGAAGATTGATGTTGCTGGAAAGCAAAGAAATCGGGAATCAATCAATACCTCTAACACCAGATTCACATGGCAAAACACAATTATTAAGTTCGTCAGTTCAAGACTGGGGCGAAGCAGTTGATGTTTCGTTGTTTTACGGACGACAAAGCGAACTTGCTACTCTAAAACAGTGGATTGTGCAAGATAAATGTCGATTGATTGCACTGTTAGGTATGGGTGGAATTGGTAAAAGTGCTTGTAGTGTGAAGCTAGCTCAAATTCTGCAAGCAGAGTTTGAGTTTATTATCTGGCGCAGCCTGCGTAATGCTCCACCTTTAGAAAATCTTTTAACTGACTTAGTACTGTTTTTATCAAATCAACAAAGCGCTAAAGCAGACATAGGGCAATTGATTCATTACCTGCGTAGTGCGCGATGTCTTGTAATTTTGGATAACTTGGAAACGATATTAGATGCAGAGCAAGCTGGACAGTATAGCCTAGGCTATGAAGGATATGGCGAACTGTTGCGCGTAGTAGGGGAAACAAGCCATAAAAGTTGTGTGATACTTACTAGCAGGGAAAAGCCAGCTGAGATAGCTACCTTTGAAGGAGTAGAATTAGCAGTACGTACTTTGAAATTACAAGGCTCACAGGAAGCAGCGATCGCCTTGCTGCAAACGAAGGGACTAGTCGGTTCTCCCCAACAAAAGCAAACATTGTGTGAACGCTACGGTAACAATTTATTAGCACTCAAAATTGTTGCCACTACTATTCAAGACCTCTTTGATAATAGGATCGAGGATTTTTTAAAACAAGACACAATGGTGTTCAACGGTATCCGTCGTCTATTGGAGCAACAATTCAATCGCTTATCTACTTTAGAACAAACTGTGATGTACCGATTAGCGATTAATCGGGAATGGACAACGATTACTCAGTTGCAAAAAGATATTGTACCTGCTGTTTCAAAGGCGCGTTTGTTAGAAGCATTAGAAGCGTTGAATGCACGATCGCTAATAGAGAAAAAATCCAGTAGCTATACCCAACAACCTCTAGTGATGGAATACGTTAATGAGCAATTAGTAGAGCAGATTGTCAAAGAACTGGCACTAAAAAAACTTTCGTTGTTATTTACTCATGCATTTAACATGGGAGTACCAATCCTTGGCTCATCAAGGTTGAAAGCAGCTTTGGATTTAAATTGGAATGAACCAAATCAAAGAAATTTAGCTTTGAGTATAGTGCTGGGTGTACTTGAACAAGCACAAACACTCACTCAACAATCAAAAATCAGTGATTAGTTATAAGTCCTTTCCAGACTGAAAGCAGCACAAATTAGTACAGAATTTGCAGATGAAGTTTGCCAAGGTAAAGGATTGCCTGCCACAATATCACGGGCTAGCCAAAGTTGCCAGGTCATCAGGGCGTTAGCGTAGCTTTTCCGTAAGGCGGCTCGCTTCCACAACTAAGGGATGAAAATATTTCTTTTCTAACCCCTATTTTCTGTTCCCTGCTGCCTATTCTCAAAACAGAATCTATATTTTTAACTGGTTTTTGGCATCAATAAACTTTGAAATAGGCAACACTTCCCTATTTAACCGACTCCAAACGAGAATCTCTACACAAAAGGAAGCTGCGTATAGAGGGAAAGTCAATATACTTAATTATTAATAAACTATTTTTGCGCTAACGAATAAATCTACCTATGCTAAAAATCAAGCCATACCAGGCTGAACCAGCAGTTATTGCGGCGGTTGCTGAGTATTTCAAGGTGCTATCAGAAGTTAGCCGACTACAGATTTTGATCTGTCTCAAGTCTGGCCCGATGAATGTGATGGAAATTGCGGAAGCCACTGGCTTAGGACAGGCTAATCTATCCAAGCATCTGAAAGTGTTAACTCAAGCAGGGGTTTTATCTCGTCAGCCCAAAGGTACTAGTGCCTTTTACGAGATAGCCGATCCGATGATTTTTGAATTTTGTGAGTTAGCTTGCAATCGCATTAGCGATCGCATTCTCCAACAGGCTGAAAGCTTGAAGGCTCTGCAAAGCAAGCAATACAGGAGTTTTTTGAAATAATCACATCCCGCAGCTTGGAAAGCTAAAATTCTCAGCCAGAAAAGCAGCCTAGAGGAAGGCTGCGATCTTGCTCTAGTTAAGAATGAGCGATCGCTCGCAAAAATTTAGATGCAGATGCGATCGTCCATTCCCCGATCAATTAAAAGTCATTTTTTCAGTAAGGAATCAAAGGTCGTTTTTATTCCTCAGCCTGACTTGAGTTAAGCTCAAAGACATCGTTATAAAAGGTTTTTAAGCAAATTTAAGTGTAATAAGCTAATGCACATTTAACTAGAGAATCCCAAATGTACAAATTCAATTTGTTACAGCTTACTCAGCAAGGTTACGTATTGCGCTGTTCCTTTATCGGAGATCCTAAAACCACACAAAAATAACAATCTCAAGAATGTGGTTTTAACTACGCTATTGCATTGAATTAGTAAGATAAACTTGCCGTAAGAATATCATCAAACCACAGAGTATCATTTAGTTACAAAGAGGATAACCAATGAGTAAAGAAGTAGTCAAAGTAATCTTATGGGAAGAAAATCAGAAAGATTTTATCAAAAAGTTCTACGATCTTCAATTTATTCCTAGAATAGGAGAGGAAATTTATTTAAAAAAAGAGAAATGGAAAGTAACCAGGGTTGAGCATGATTTAGAAGTTAGCGAAATTAATATCTATATGGAAGTAATCAAAAAAGTAAAGCAGGAAAAAACATCTAATTCATAATTTAGATGGACAAAAATATTTACAGTCATGACACTTAATTATCGTAAGCTAACCCGCCTTTAAGTTGCAGAATCCTTAGCCTCAGAAAGACGCGGCGACGCGGAGAAAGGGAGACGCAAAGATGCAATTTTAATGATTATTAGCTTAACAAGGAAATTATTAGCATCCCTTTGAGAGTGTTTTCTACCATCCTGGTGCCTTGCGACTCAAACAATTGTGATTATCAAAGGTCTAACATTGTAGACAGTGGATTACATCTGCAATCTAGCGATGAAAATCAATCGGCATAGATGGGCCAAGGTTCAACTCAGGAAGACATAAACTAAATTTTTAGTCACAGGTTGCATAATGACCGTGACAAAACCTTGTTTGACCTGTACCTAGGCGCAAGTCTGGTTCTAATAGGGCAGAGTTATAACAATATACTCCTGCTACCCAACCACGATAATCCACAGGCTGGGTACTGCCACATTATGTATATTTAAGGTAAAAATGGTATCGTTAGTTGTTATAATTAATATCCTAATTTCGCTCCTGCTACTATATGTAGCTTGGCGAGTGTGGAAGGTAAAGCAACAAGTGCGAATAGTAGCAGATAGGTTAGCTGCTTATGAACGTTGTAGCCATGCACTACTGTATGCAGCACCCGAAAAAATCTATACTGCCCAGCAGAATATTTATAACCTGAGACAGAGAAATCAAAGCCTAGAGGTGCAAATTCAACAAATACAGCAAATTATCAGCCTGTTGTATTTCGGAAGACAAATCTGGCGGCGTTATTTTCGTAGCTTAGGCTCTAGGTTTGGCAAGAAGACAATAGCAAAATGACAGTCAAAGCAACTTCTGCCGCAGATCATAGTCACTATACGTTTAAATAATTAAAATTGCTGGAGTTTTGCAACGGGAGAAAACCCACCTAAAATGGGTGTAAGGAGAGAAACAATATAAAAATGTCTAACAACCGTTCTGGAGTATTTATTGGCGGTTTGATGCTAGGGGCAACCATCGGAGCCTTGACAGGTTTGCTCGTCGCTCCACGCACAGGGCGCGAAACGCGTAAACTCTTAAAAAAATCTGCCGATGCCCTACCAGAATTGGCAGAAGATTTATCAACAAGTGTACAAATCCAAGCTGATCGTCTCTCTGCTAACGCACTACGCAACTGGGATGAAACTTTAGACAGACTCAGAGAAGCGATCGCAGCTGGTATTGTTGCTACTCAAAGAGAAAGCCAAGTCTTAAAGCGGCAAAACGTTGGAGAAAACCGCAGCGCCGATTCGCAAACCGAAGAAGACTCAGATTCTCTTGCCCAGAATCTAGAACGTTCATAGATAGCATAACCGTGATCGATCCGCTATTTTGGCTGGGATTTTCCATACTCTTAGTCGCCGCTAGTCTGACTGCTGTTTTAGTGGCGGCTATACCGGCTTTGCAGGAATTAGCGCGTGCGGCTCGCAGTGCAGAAAAGTTATTTGATACTCTCTCACGAGAGTTACCGCCTACTCTTAATGCTATCCGAACCACTGGTTTAGAAATTACTGATTTAACCGATGATGTCAGTGAAGGTGTTAAAAGCGCCGGTCAAGTGGTTAAACAAGTCGATCAAAGCTTGGATAGTGCTAAAAAACAGGCTCAGAATCTTCAAGTAGGCACGCGCAGCATCTTTGTGGGTGTTAAAACCGCCTGGAAAACCTTCACTCGGCAAAAACCTCCCAGGCGGTCGCTTGATCGTTTGCCAAGCACTGAAAAAACATCTCTCAATTTACGTGAACGAGAAGCGCTCAGGCAAGAAAATCGCCGCAATAATAAATCAGAAGTTTACCGTACTAATGACGGTTATAGCGAAGCGCCTGGGTGGGAAACGAGTTTCGATGATCAAGACTTGCCTTGAAAAGGTTTAGGGATTGGGGAGACAAGCCAGACAACTAGTTATCAACGCCCAATGAAAAATGCTAAATCTGAGAGAACATAAACCTCGTCAATTTTGAAACCTGGAGTAGTGCGGGCCGGAAAGCCCGGTACGAAGAGCAGGGAGCAAGATGCTCCCACTACTTTTAAAACTATGGTTCTCAAAATAGATTTGGTTTAACTCACGATTTGCTTAGATCCTTATAGATTAATTCCCCTAGATTAGAGTAAAGTAAACAAGTGTAAAGAAGTATCACTTTTCCCGTACCTTTTAAAACAACTTGTTCACTTCTACTGATAATATTTGTATAAAAAAGTCCATGCAGTCTTGTTTTTGGCGACGAATTCTGGTATCAATTGCAGTGTTTTTCTTAGCTGGGTCAATTTGGGTGATGCATTCTCCACCAGCACTGGCTTATGACAATCCTGAGTTACTACCTAATACTCCTACTCCAGTTGTAGACTTAGCCAAATCGCTCACCGACGTACAAGAAGAAAAGCTTGTTCACGATTTAGAGCAATTTCAAGCTGAAACGGGTTGGAAACTGCGAGTATTGACCCAATATGACCGCACTCCTGGTCGCGCAGTCATCAATTTTTGGGGTTTAGATGATAAAAGTATTCTGCTAGTTGCCGATTCTCGTGGTGGTAACATCCTCAGCTTTAGTGTTGGCGATGCGGTTTACGAGTTTTTACCTCGAACTTTCTGGATTGAACTACAAACACGCTTTGGCAATTTGTATTTTGTCCGAGAACAAGGTGAAGACCAAGCTATTCTACAAGCCTTAGAATCAGTTAAGGGTTGCTTACTTCAAGGTGGTTGCAAAGTCGTTCCCGGATTGCCACGAGAACAGTGGATTCTCACGTTGATTACCTCAGTTATCGGTGGAGTAATTTGTGGATTTGCATCTCAACCCCAGCGCGAAGGACAAATTTTTGCTTGGCAATGGGCTTTAATTTTCTCTCCTTTATGGGGCATCTTGTTTATTGCCTTCGGTATTGGCCCAGTAGTCACAAGAACAAGTGACTGGTTACCTCTGTTTCGTAATATCGCTGGTTTTCTGATTGGTGCTTTGGTGGCTTATCTTTCGCCTATTTTCAATCGGTCTTCTTCCAATGCTGAGTTCTGAGCCATTAAGAGTCAGCACGTTGCACTAAGAAGTCTGGCGGAGGCTTCCTGATTTGAAAGCAACTGGTGAGTCCAGTCCTGTTCGGCGTGCGCCGGAGGCGTTCTCGCAGAGTAGCCGTTCCCGTTCCTTCAAAGAGGTTTCCCGCCTTCAGTAACTGGCGTTAGCGCAGCGATAGCGAGGAACGAGCGTCGGAACGAGCATCACCCGCAGGGTGATGCTGAGTAACCTAATTTTTA
The DNA here is from genome assembly GCF_002154725.1 of Nostoc sp. 106C. Classification (GTDB taxonomy): domain Bacteria; phylum Cyanobacteriota; class Cyanobacteriia; order Cyanobacteriales; family Nostocaceae; genus Aulosira. The sequence continues at coordinate 10,103 of NZ_MTAW01000079.1, forward strand.
CCTATTACTCAGCACTCAGTTTTAGGGAAGGTCTGAAGCTGATAAGCTGAAAGCTGAAATCGAGAGAGCTGAATGGTAATGGAATGGCACGTAACTGATGCTCAAAGTTTAGCAATAATTGATAGTGAAATTGGCGATCATGTATTTTCGCCAGCAGAATATGAAATTGTCCGGCGGGTAATTTACGCCACAGCCGACTTTGAGTATAAGTCTTTAATTCGATTTTCTGAGCACGCTTTGCAAGCTGGAGCAGCAGCCCTGGCGGCGCGTAGCACAATCGTGGTAGACATGCCATTGGTACAAGTAGGCATTAGCTACGATATTCAAAACACCTTTGCTAATGCGGTATATTGCAGCTTTGAAACCGCAACGCGTCCTCAAAAAGAAAAAACCCTTGCAGCGTGGGGAATAGAAACTCTAGCGCAGCGTTATCGAGAAGGCATTTTTGTTGTCGGTCAGGCGCAAACGGCACTGACAGCACTAGTTGATTTAATTGAAGCTGAGGAAATTCGACCTGCTTTGGTAATTGCTACCCCAGTTGGATTTGTGGATGTGGATGTTGCTAAAGAACGCTTGCAAGAATCTTTAGTGCCAAACATTACAATTGGCAGCCGCAAAGGGAATGCAATTGTAGCGGCCGCGATCGTTAATGGATTGGTAGACTTGGCTTGGCAAGCCTATGGGCAAGATAAAAATAGAGGAAGTTGAAGCAGAGCAACAAAACAGGAAGAATTAATATCTATCATCATCTTCGTTCCACTCTTCCTCTTGGCGACGACGCCGACGCGGCCTATCTTCTGGATCTTCACGTAAGCGACGGCTGACTTCACCAAAGAAATCTTGTCGCACATAAGGATAGTCGCTTACCCACAAGTCACGGCTGGGAATGTAGATATCGCTGAATTCTTCAATTCTGCCCAAATCTCGGCGATTTGACATCACCACCATTTCGGCAATTAATCCCCGAGTAATAACTTTATAAGCAGGCTTTAGTGGAGCTTCAAACTCAATGCTAAATCCTGTGTCATCGCCGACTTCTAAGTTAATCCGCTTTTCTCGATTTTCTACAATTACCAACTCTCCTTTGCTATTAACAGTTTCCTGCTTGCCAATTAACTGGTCTGTGATCCACCAATCGATTATTCGACCTCGGAAAAAGCCGCTGTATTTGTAACGACGGCATTTTGCATTCCGCACACTGGCTTGAAACACTGGATACCACAGCCAGAAAAACGCGCCGACTATCCCCAGGATAAAGACTATTAGATCAAAGTCAATTCTAAAAAAAACTTTGACAAGGAGAACCACAACTACAGCAACTACAGAAATTAATAGCCGCTGTATGAAGTTAGAAAACTTTCCCCAGTAATACTTGTACTGGGGACCACTGGCAATCAATGGCATTACTTGTTCAAATTTCTGTCGAGTCAGTGGGACGAGCATGAGTGCTGAGTAGTAAGTATGAGAAGGACTGGGGAAGAGGCGGAGGGTAGGGGGAGAAGGAACACAAGGGAGACAAAGGACAATTGACTCTTGGGCAATGCCCCATGTCCAATATCTTTGAAGTTTATAGTATCTTTTCTAATCCATATACTAATGACTTTAGCTGTAAGACTTTGCGAATTGCTAGTAATACTCCTGGCATATAACAAGCGCGATCGCTCGTATCATGCCGTAAAGTATAAATTTGACCTGGCGCGCCAAAAATCACTTCCTGATGGGCAACCAATCCTGGCAATCGCACGCTATGAATCCGAATTCCTTCTTCTGCTAAACTGCCCCTAGCTCCAGTTAATTTTTCTGTCTCTTCTACTAGAGCAGGGTTAAAAGTTTTACCAAGCTCTGCTAGTAATTGTGCGGTTTGAATCGCCGTTCCACTGGGCGCATCGGCTTTTTGATTATGATGCAGTTCGATAATTTCTACGTGATCAAAATATTGAGATGCGGCGATCGCTGCTTGTTGTAGCAGTACCATACCAATGGAGAAGTTAGGAATAATTAGACAACCAGTACTAGCTTTCTCAGCAAAGTCTGCCAAATCCTGAATTTGTTCTGGACTTAAGCCGGTAGTGCCAACCACCGGACGAATACCGTAAGCGATCGCACTGCGAATATTGTCATAAACTGAATCGGGATGGGTAAAGTCTACCATTACCCCTGGCGGGCTTTGTCTGTCACCAGCCACGTATCCCAACATTGGTTCTAATTGATTGGTAATTGGCACTTCTAGAGGTTCGCTTAAACCTGCCAACTCTCCAGCATCTTTATCTTGATGTTCGGGACTGCTGTCAATTGCACCCACTAGGTTTAAGTCAGATGCTTGTACCACAGCTTTCACTACTTCGCGGCCCATTTTGCCAGCAGCACCGTTGACAATAACAGGTATTGGAGCTTGATTAGTCATAGGTCGAGCAAAACTTTTTTAACTAACAAAGGAATTGTAGAGACTTTGGTGATCTAGAAGCTAGTTACTCAAGTTTCTAGTTCAATTCCTGCGGCTAATCTTTCAGTTTTGCATTCCCCAAAGATTTTTATCTAGATTTTTATAATTAGACCGTAAATCAACAGTTTCAGATATACACCAGGAGTTATATAAAGTTTTGGGCTATTTGTAAAGCTGCTTGATAATATGTAATTGAAGAGTCAAGATTGGCTGTAAAATTCTAGGTTAGAGTTCATATAATTGGCAAAAAGTAGCCCATTATTGTGAACAACAATTCTTTAAAACTGAGAATAATTATTTAATGTCCAAATGGAGAATAGGGAACTCGAATCCCTGACCTCTGCGGTGCGATCGCAGCGCTCTACCAGCTGAGCTAATTCCCCATATCTAAAGATTTCGGATACCCTGATTTTGACTTGACTCTTTAATCTTTATATTCACCATTTGCCATTTTAACATTCACCTGCCGTTACTTGTAACTCTTTTTGGGAATAAACTTCTTGTACTCGTTCGAGTTCCAAATCAGTCAAATAATCCACAGTCCAATTACAGCAGCGCTGAAGCATATGGAAAGGGTAAGTATTTGCTACACCTACTACCTGCATTTGCGCTCGTTTTGCTGCTTGGATACCAGCTGGAGTATCTTCAATTGCCAAACACTCTTGTGGTTGCAGGTTTAATTCAGGATATTTTTGGTTCAACCGTTCTACAGCCAATAGATAACCATCAGGTTCTGGTTTACTAGTAGCAATATCATCACCAGCGACTATGACTGAAAAATGTTCGGCTAGTTGAGCGCGATTGAGTACTAGTTCTATTTCTTTGTAAATTGCACCACTAACTAGCCCTAGTTTCAGATTGCGCGATCGCACCTGAAAGATTAAGTCGTCTAAACCTGAATATAAAGGCAGCTTTTCAATTTTCTCTATTTCCAAGCCATATCCCTGCGCCTTCCGGTTCAGCAACTGAATTAAATACTCTTCGCTGACGACACGACCGCGATTATGCAATAGTTGTTGAAAACAAGCGCGGTCGCTGCGTCCTAAAGAAGCTTGACGTTCATTGACTCGTTGAGGTTGGAGATTTTCCTGAATCAGAATCTCATCTATCAGTTGCAGATGGATTTGCTCATCGTTAATGATGACACCATTAAAATCAAATAAAACTGCCTTTAAACTCATGCTCTTATGCCAAAAACTGGGGACCCTAGATCCTCCAAATCACTGCTATCTGTTGAATTAGATACGTACTGTCGAACTTTTTTGTAGGTAGTTACATCTTCTTTGGAAATAGGCTTTACGCCACTAGTTACCTGATGCATCCACCAAACATCCTGGATGGGCAAGGTTGAAAATCCTGCTTTACCCATACTTTCATTGAGATTGAGAGCGGCATACTCGCGAAGATATGGCTCCTCAATAACATCATTGAGCCATTCTAGCTGACGTAGGGCCTTTTGATTACTATCAAGAATTAATACTTGCCCACCTGCTACGAGTAACCGAAAGCATTCCCGTAGAATTGCCTGTGATACAGCAGTTGGTATTTCTCGGAATAATAAAGAAGCTGTTACTAAATCAAAAGCAGCATTAGGAAAGGCTATTTTCTCGGCATTACCATGTCGCCAAAGTATCTCTAAACCAGCACTTGTGGCTTTATGGTCTGCCCTTACCAACATATAAGCAGATAAATCTAATCCTATAACTTCCGCTTGCGGGAAAGCCTGTTTTAACATCAAGGTCGCAGAACCTGTGCCACAACCCAAATCAAGTATGCGTCGTGGTTGGACTTTAATTGCATCAATCAAAGCCTGACGTACAAGGGTTTCGTTAGGAGGCAGCAGGTATTGGATAATTGGATCGTAGGAAACTACTACCTTAGGGTTAAGATAGCCGCCCTCAATTCCGCGAAATTTGTAGTTACTGTAGTAATAGGGAATTGCAACATCAGCTCGTTGAAAGCGATCGCTCTGTTTCTCCCAGTCAATACTTTGAGCATAACGTTCTAACCCCTCTTCATCAATCAAAAATCGGACTACAGGGGATAAAAAACGTTCCCAGAATGGATTTTGAGGAACCGCCATAGGATTGGACTATTTCCACCACAGTAATATTCTTGACAAATTTTAATATATTTATCAGCATTCTGCTTTTTCTTGGGGAGCGATGCTTTCTCTTTCAGAGACGCTACTGCGTAGCTTGCTTCCCCATAGGGATACGGCAAAGCTTCTCTTCTCCCAAGGGGAGACGCTGTGCGAACGCTAACGCAGTTACTGATTCCTGATTAGTTGACGCTGATAATCCTATATATTACATTTGTAATACAAGTTGTCAAAGCTTGGGATTACTTCTTCAGCCTGAGTAACCGTGAAGAAACTAATTCTATATCAAGCAAAATGTAAATTAATACAATTAATCACGATGTATTTGCGTAAAGCAGCACCTAATTTCAAATTACACTGGAACAATCTTATATAAAGAAAATTATGCCCTACGAAAAATTAGAAATTACTACACCAACACCAGTACTATCTTGGGCGAATCACGCTTTGGGACCAGAAGAAACCAAAATGGCCAAGAATGTAGCATCACTGCCATTTGTGTTTAAACACGTAGCATTGATGCCGGATGTCCATTTAGGTAAAGGTGCCTTAGTGGGTTCTGTACTAGCTACAAAAGAAGCAATTATACCTGCTGCTGTCGGTGTAGATGTGGGTTGCGGGATGTGTGCGATTAAAATGCCATTTACTGGTGAACAACTAGAAGGTAAGCTGAAAAAAATTCGCTTGGATATTGAAGCGGCAATTCCTACTGGATTCAACGAAAATAAAGACGTTGAAAAATCTGTTACTAATTGGCAACGCTGGAGTGATTTTAAAGACTTGCATCGCGGTGTGCAAAATCTGCAAAGTAAAGCCATGAAACAGATGGGTTCTCTCGGTGGAGGAAATCACTTTATCGAGGTATGCCTCGATACAGAGAACCAAGTTTGGTTGATGCTGCATTCTGGTTCGCGCAACATCGGCAATAATTTAGCTCAGTGTCATATTAATACAGCCAAAGAATTAGCGAAGATGGCAGGTAATAACTTACCCGATCCAGATTTAGCTCATTTTGTAGCTGGTACACCAGAATTTCAGGCATACTGGAACGATTTGCAGTGGGCACAAGATTACGCAAGTTTCAACCGCGATGTGATGATGGCAAGATTTAAGCGCATCATCGAAAAACATCTAGCAGGTGGAAAAGCTACTAAACCCTTATTACAAGTGAATTGTCATCACAATTACGCCGAAAAAGAAGTACATTTTGGCGAAGATGTGTATGTGACTCGTAAAGGCGCAGTTCGTGCCCAAGCTGAAGACTATGGCATAATTCCTGGTTCGATGGGAGCAAAATCTTTCATTGTCAAAGGCAAAGGTAACGCTCACAGCTTCTGTTCATGCAGTCATGGTGCAGGCAGATTACTGTCTAGAAATAAGGCAAAAAATGTCTACACACTTGATGATTTAATTGAGCAAACAAAGGGCGTAGAATGCCGTAAAGATGAAGGTGTATTAGATGAAATTCCCGGTGCTTACAAGCCAATAGACCAAGTGATGGAAAATCAATCAGACTTGGTCGAAATTGTAGCAACACTTAAGCAAGTCTTGTGTGTCAAGGGATAAATCAAGTAGGGTGGGCACTGCCCACCAAAAACTGGATATAGTGAGCTACTTATATTTTATAAATCAAATAATAATACTATGTTCGCCAAGGTTTCATATTTAACTTGTAACCAAAAAATTGTGCTAACAAATGATTGTTTTAAGCGAATTTACCGAACAAATAGAAGCATCAGCCAGCGCTAATGAAAATAAATTAATGACTGAGGCTGCTCAAATATTAGGCTTTAAAGTCTACCATATACCGAGAGATTTTCAACGCTGTGGCACAGCAGAAAATGCTCTATGGCATATTCCCATATATACAAAAGAAACTGCTGGTATTTGGATAGGATATATTCCTGAATTAGAACGGTATCAAGCTATATATCAAGCTGCTTTAGCTAAAGGTATAAAATTACTTAATACTCCTTTAGAACACCAGACAGCACTAGAATTTGACTTGTTTTACCCGCATTTACAAGGATTAACGCCTGATAGCGTAGTGATTACATCGACGCAGGAATGTATCAGAGCAGGTGAATTATTAGGATTTCCTGTATTTATTAAAGGCGCAGTTCAATCAAGAAAGCGACAAGGATGGGAGTCTTGTGTAGCCAATAATCAAGAAGAATTAGTTAAGTTAACAGAATGGTTATTAAAACTCAAATATGGTTCACGAGGTAGAGTAATTATCAGAAAGTTAGTGAAGCTGCGACATGAACGTCTAGCTCCTAATGGCTTTCCTATGGGAAGAGAATTTAGATGCTTTGTTTATAATCATCAAATTCTCAAGTATGGATATTATTGGGATGGGAAAGATGATTTAAGCAAGTTATCGCAACAAGAAGAAAAACAAGTTTTAAACTTGGCACTTCTAGCCTCTAAATGTCTTAGAGTTCCTTATGTGGCAATTGATATTGGGCAATTAGAAAGTGGTGAGTGGATTGTGATAGAAACAGCAGATGCCCAATTTGCTGGGATTTGTCACATTCCTGCACTTGAATTATGGAGTAAATTAAAAGATATCTTTTAAAAAAATTTATGATGCCCCGTGTAAGAGCGCCAGAACTTCCAGAAAATTCTCCTTGGTTTAATACAAATAAACCATTATTTATTAAGCAACTTAAGGGCAGAGTTGTCATCTTAGATTTTTGGACATACTGTTGTATCAACTGTTTACACATTCTGCCAGACTTGAAATATTTAGAACAAAAATATCAAGATTGCCTGACAGTTATCGGTGTCCACTCCGCTAAATTTGACAACGAAAAAGAAACTGAAAATATTCGTCAAGCAATCTTACGCTATGACATCGAGCATCCTGTTGTAGTGGATAGTGGTTTTCGGGTTTGGCAAGAGTATGCTGTACGTGCTTGGCCTACCTTGATGATTATTGATCCAGAAAATTATGTAATTAGCTCTGTTTCTGGTGAAGGACATCGTGAAGCTTTAGACCAACTAATTGAAAAGCTGATTCAAAAACATCGGGAAAAAGGCACAATTAATTTTCAAGAACTCAGCCTGAATTTAGAAAAACAATGCCAACCATTAATTACACCCCTGGCTTTTCCTGGTAAAGTTTTAGCAACATCAGCAGGTTTATTTATTGCTGATTCTGGTCATCATCGTCTAGTGATGAGTAGCTTTGATGGGGAAATCCTACATGTAATTGGCACAGGAAAATCTGGTTTAACTGATGGTAATTTTAGTGAATCACAGTTTTCTGCACCTCAAGGGATGGCATTTGATGTAGATAATCAAATTCTCTACGTTGCTGATACAGAAAACCATGCTTTAAGGCGAGTTGATTTGAAGCGTCAGGTTGTAGAAACTATCGCTGGAACTGGTGAACAAAGCCGTAATATTCGTCCTCATAGTGGCGCTGGTTTGAACACAGTGCTAAATTCTCCTTGGGATTTGGCGAAAGTAGGAAATACCCTGTTTATTGCAATGGCGGGAAGCCATGAAATTTGGGCAATGGATTTAGAAACAGGTGTAATTAAAACTTATGCTGGTATGGGTGTAGAAGCTTGTATTGATGCTTCCTTAAGTGAATCTGCCTTTGCTCAACCTAGCGGTATTACTAGTAATGGTAATGAGTTATATATTGCTGACAGTGAAGTAAGTTCAATTCGCGGTGTGGGAATAGTGGAACCGCGTTTAGTTAGAACTGTGTGCGGTAGTGGAGATTTATTTGGCTTTGGCGATGTAGATGGACAAAGTGAAAATGTACGTTTACAGCATTGCTTAGGGATAGAGTATTCTCAAAATTATTTATGGGTAGCAGACACTTACAACCACAAAATTAAATTAGTTAGTCCCAGCACAGGTAATTGTCAAACAATTTTAGGCGATGGTGCAATGGGTTTGCAGGATGGACAAGGAAAAAATACTCGATTTTTTGAACCTTCTGGATTGAGTATTATGGGTTCAAATTTATATATTGCTGATACTAATAACCATGCAATTCGCTGTGTAGATTTGAATTCGTTTGAGGCGACGACGTTAAAGTTTGCAGGTTTGTGTGCACCGGATGTTTGTGTTCCGTCTAATTTGTAGCATGATGCCTCATGCAAAGGTGCAAAGTCGCAAAGTTTAAGAGAGCTTTGATAAAGTAAAAATAAAATTTTGTATGGTGTGTTGTCGCGCAGCGCAACGCACCGATGCACTATTACCACTAGCATTAATCAGGGTGATCCCAGTTTTTATTTTGCAACGATAATATAACTGTCCGCAGAGAGGAGGTACGACGTAGGCGGAGCCTTCCCGTTCGACGAAGCCGTTCCCGAAGGGTAGGGTAGCAATCGAATAGATTTGTTCGTAGTGCGAGATTTTGCGATTGCTTCACTGCACTTCGTTTCGTATCCTGCGGGAAGGCGTTCCGCCAACGCAATGACGTTCTAAAAAAGTGAGATGCTCCCAATCTTAATTTTGATAGCTTCTTAATAAATCAAGCAGCGATGTCTACGACAGGCTACGCCTAGACACTTTTTATTGCTCTTAAATATGCAGGCGATCGCTAATTTTAAGTACTAAATTTCAAAACTCGTTTTGATAATATAATGCTGTTTGCTGAACCTAAATGTTTATCTAACTTGGGTTCAGGCTATATGTTGAAACTAGCTCTAAAAACGGAGAGGGAGGGATTCGAACCCTCGTATACATTGCTGCATAACAGCATTTCCAGTGCTGCGCCTTCAACCACTCGGCCACCTCTCCAGGTGCCACGATTTACGATTCTACACTGAAATCGCAGAAAATGCAAAGATGAAAGAAGATATTTGAGAGTAGAGCTAAAATCCCCAATAAAAATGTCCCGAACATACACGATTAGAGTTCACGATCGCAATTCTGGCAAAGAATATACCCTACAAGTGCCAGAAGACCGCTACATATTACATAGCGCCGAACAACAAGGAACAGAATTGCCGTTTTCTTGCCGTAATGGGGCTTGCACGACTTGTGCTGTTAGGGTGCTTTCGGGAGAAATTTATCAACCTGAGGCAATAGGATTGTCGCCAGAGTTACGGCGCAAAGGTTATGCCTTATTATGTGTGAGTTATCCCCGTTCTGATTTGGAAGTGGAGACACAAGACGAAGATGAAGTCTATGAACTCCAGTTTGGGCGCTATTTTGCTAGAGGAAAAGTTAAGGCGGGTTTACCTTTAGATGAGGATTAAGATTTGGTTGGCGCAAAGGTGCAAATTAAGACTCTGGCGGCGAATTGTAGCGTATTAGTGCAAAAAATAGTAATTTTGGCTTGCCTAATACTCCTTGTGAGTTGTCAAGCCAATAATCAGCTCACAGCCAATCAGGTGCAAGTAAAAGTAGCGCGGGTAGTGAGTGGGCAAAGTTTGGAAGTTTTAGGGATGGCTGAACAACCGAATTTGATTTCCCAAGTGCGGTTAATTGGGATTGATGCACCAGATATTCGCCAGCGTCCTTGGGGAGACAAAGCCAAGCAAGGGTTAGAGACGCTAATAGGGAGCGCGGAACAAATTGTGACGCTGGAGTTTGACATTGAACCCAAAGACAAAATTGGCCGGACTTTGGCCTATGTGTGGAAAGATAAGGTGTTGTTGAATGAAGAATTAGTTAAACAAGGGTACGTATTATTTGTAGGGCGATCGCCTAATCACAAATATGACCAGCGTTTAGAACGTGCCCAACAATGGGCAAGAATCATGGGCCAAGGAATTTGGCAGTCGGAAAAACCCATGCGTCTTACTCCGGCTGAGTTTCGCCGTCAGTATCGCTAAAAAGTGCTGAGTCCTGAGTACTAGGAAACACATGGGGGAAACCAGAGAAATGTCTACTGACAAATGACAAATGACAAATATACAAATTTTTCTTGACATAGCCACAGAAGCTGCTTTAGCTGCTGGTGAAGTGTTGCAGAGCTACTGGGGTAAATTAGAAGACGCAATCACAGAAAAAGGTCGTCCTGGTGATTTAGTCACAGCAGCCGATAAAGCTTCGGAAGTGGTAGTTTTGGAAGTTTTGCGTCGCCACTTTCCCCAACACTCTATCTTGGCTGAGGAATCTGGAAAACTCGGAAATCAAGATAATGAATATCTTTGGGCAATCGATCCTCTAGATGGGACAACCAACTACGCTCATCAATATCCTGATTTTGCTGTTTCCATCGGGTTGTTAATTAATGGTGTTCCGCAAGTAGGTGTAATTTATAACCCTTTTCACAATGAACTATTTCGCGCGGGGGCTGGCTTGGGTGCAACACGTAACCGCCGCCTCATTAAAGTTTCGGGCACTTCTGAACTAGGTAAAAGCCTTTTAGTGACGGGATTTGCCTACGATCGCCGGGAAACATCTGATAATAACTATGCAGAATTTTGTCATTTCACCCATCTGACTCAGGGCGTTAGGCGCAGTGGTTCAGCCGCGATGGATTTGGCTTATGTTGCTTGTGGGCGGTTTGATGGCTATTGGGAAAGAGGACTTGCTCCTTGGGATATGGCCGCTGGCATCATTATCCTGCAAGAAGCTGGCGGGAAGGTTACTGCCTACGATGGTAATCCTTTAAAAATTGAGTCAGGCAGAATTCTGGCTACTAATGGTTATCTTCACGACAGCCTCAGTCAGGAATTGATGCAAGTTCGTCCACTGTCAAGTTGGGATTGAGGAAATTAACTATTTGAGTGTGTGACTTTTAACAATTTACCACTGACGGATCGCCAATGTAGCGAAGTAAACTAGAAAAATATTTCGCAGATTTTGGTGCATACCCTTTTATGTCTTTAAGAATAGATCGTGGTCTTTTTAAATATGATTTCATAGACCATCATGCAGTTTTGTGCGTTTCTGTGGATGCAGATGTAAAAGATATTCGCAAACGCTATCTGGCAATTGCCCGTCTCTTACATCCTGATAGCAATGGTGCTGTCAGTGAGTCTGAAAAGCAGCTAGCTAGCGAATTTTTATCAAAGTTGGTTAACCCAGCTTACGAAAAGCTTTCTGGGGAACGCACTCGCGCGGAATACATGATAGTTCTGTCCCAAATGGGTAAGCGTTTAGTACAAGAATCTACTACAGTCGATATTCACACTAATTTGGCTAAACAGTTAGCTACTGCTCCCGAAGCAAATATAAGTCACCTCTATAAAACTGCGATCGCTAAACTTGCAGAAACCCAATATCAGTCGTTGCAGCAAGTACCACAAGTCATTGCCCAGATTAGTGAGTTGAATTTAGTTTACTTAATGCGGAATGCTGGTAAATCATTGGCAGCACCACCACCTGTTCAACCCACTGTTAACCCAGTTCCGCCAAAGCCAAATCCTGCAACAACTACAACAGCCGCACCACCTCCGCCAGCGCCAGCTAGTGAAGATTCAGCGGTGGAACATTATTTCCGGCGCGCGCAAACTTTGATTGACAAAAACCAATTTGCCCAAGCTCAAGTAGAGTTGCAAGATGCCATAAAACTAGAACCTAAGAATAGTCGTTGCCATAGCCTGATAGCATTGGTGTATTTGAAGCAAAATCGCTTGAAAATGGCCAAGATTCACTTTGATAATGCGCTGAAATTAGACCCCAACGACAAAACAGCCTTGGAATGGAAACCAAAACTAGATAAGGTTTTGGGGCAACAATCTGGTGGTTCCAAGGGAAATTCACCTGCCAATACGGCTGGTAAACAATCAGATAAGTCTGGAGGTGGTTTGTTTGGTGGGTTGTTTGGTGGAAAGAAAAAATAGTCAGCGACTCACACTAAGTGCTATTTCCATATATAAGGAGATTTTGCAAGAGAACGGGATTAATATACGGAGGATTAATGGTTTATCAACCAGCAGCGGGAGCCAGGGATTTATTACCTTTGGATGTGGCTCAAAAACGCTGGATTGAAGATAGGTTACAACAAGTATTTCATCGTTGGGGATATCACAGGATTATCACCTCAACTTTGGAGCGGATGGATACCCTGATGGCAGGGGAAGCAATTCAGCGTCAAACGGTAATTCAACTCCAAAATGCTGAAGATGAAGAATTAGGGTTGCGTCCAGAGCTAACAGCCTCTATTGCTCGTACAGTCGTGACTCGCATGGCAGGTGCTACTTATCCGCAACGGCTGTACTACAATGCCAATGTCTTTCGCCGCATTTGGGAAAACAGGCATAACCGCCAACAAGAGTTTTATCAAGCTGGGGTAGAGTTGCTTGGTGCTGGTGGATTGCTAGCTAATGCAGAAGTGTTGTTGTTAGTAGCAGATTGCTTGGCGGCGCTGCCGTTGCAGCGATGGCATTTAATTTTAGGTGAGGCGGGAATTACCCGATCGCTCTTGAGCGTTTTTCCTGCCCATCTCCAAAGTAAAATTCGCCGGGCGATCGCCAATCTCGATCGCATTGCCATAGATAATTTACCTATAAGCGAGGAACTACGCGATCGCGCCAGACTGATATTGGATCTACGCGGCACAAGTAGCGAAGTATTGCGAAAAGTCAATAGCTTAGATCTAGACAAAGCACAACAAGAGGCTGTGAAAAACCTTACATCCTTAGTGGAGTTACTAGAATCCGGGGGAAATTTTCCTTTAATCCTCGATCTCAGCTTGATTCAAACCATTGACTATTACACTGGTATCGTGTTTGAAGTTGTTAGCGATACCGAAGGGCAAGCCAGAGTTTTAGGACGAGGTGGTCGCTACGACCAGCTTTTAGGACTATATCATCCCCAAGGAGAAAACATCCCCGGCATTGGCTTTGCTCTCAACATCGAAGATTTATCCCAAATTATCTTGTCTACTCAGCAATTACCGCAAGCTCCACCAGCTAGCGATTGGTTAGTAGTACCAGAAACAGCTAACGCTGATGCTGCTGCCTTTGCCTATGCGCAAAAGCTACGGTATTCTAACGAGATGGTGCGAGTAGAAATAGATTTGGGAGGAAGGGATGCAGAGGCTATCCGACAATACGCACGCGATCGCGGCATTAACCAAATTGCCTGGATTAAAGCTGATGGTTCACCTAGCATAGAACCATTGTCCTAAGTAATATCTCATTCAACAGCAAGCATTCTGGCCACTAAGCATAGGCAAAATATATACGCTACAGCTTAGTAGTAAATTTTTCTAATTGCTAGGCTAGAAACAGCCGACTTTCAACAGAGGGAATCAAGAACATGCCACACACAATTGTTACTGATGTCTGTGAAGGCATCGCTGACTGCGTAGATGCTTGTCCAGTAGCTTGCATTCATGATGGGCCGGGTAAAAACGTCAAGGGAACCGATTGGTACTGGATTGACTTTGCCACCTGTATTGATTGTGGCATCTGCATCCAAGTTTGCCCAGTTGAAGGAGCGATCGTCCCAGAAGAGCGACCCGATTTGCAAAAAACACCATAATAGTCCATAGTCCAGGATTAAGAAAGAGGCAAGGGAGCAGGGAGCAGAGGAGCAGAGGAGAGTGTGGGGAGAGAGGGGAGTGTGGGGAGAAACGAACCACATTTTCTTTCGAGCGCTCCCCCCATCTTCCCCATCCTCCCACACTTCCCACACTCCTTGTTTGCCCCATGCCCAATGCCTAATAACAGATGACTATTGACAAATGACTATTGATTATTTATTAGAAGTTCAAAATGTTCATGCTGGATATATAAAAGATGTAGATATCCTGCAAGGTGTGAATTTCCGAGTTGAAGCTGGAGAACTGGTAACCGTAATCGGCCCTAACGGTGCTGGTAAATCCACCTTGGCAAAAACCATTTTTGGACTGTTAACACCCCATACAGGCACCATTACCTTTAAAGGTGAGAATATTGCGGGATTAAAGTCAAATCAAATAGTTCAACGGGGAATGTGCTACGTACCGCAAATTTCTAATGTCTTTCCTTCCCTGAGTGTGGAAGAAAATCTAGAAATGGGGGCTTTTGTGCGTAATATTCCGCTAAAACCCCTTAAAGATAAAATATTTACCATGTTTCCCCGATTAAGCGATCGCCGTCGTCAACGCGCTGGAACTCTTTCTGGGGGAGAACGCCAAATGTTGGCAATGGGTAAAGCTTTGATGTTAGAACCGAGTTTGCTACTTTTAGATGAACCTTCTGCTGCTTTATCTCCTATTCTAGTCACACAAGTATTTGAGCAGATTAAGCAAATTAACCAGAGTGGTACAGCAATTGTTCTGGTAGAACAAAATGCCCGTAAAGCTTTGGAAATGGCTGATCGTGGTTATGTACTAGAGTCAGGACGTGATGCTATCTCCGGACCTGGGCGAGAATTGTTAAATGACCCGAAAGTGGCAGAACTGTATCTGGGAGCCGGGAAGGGGCATTAAGGAAGCAGGGGAGCAGGGAGCAGGGGGAGGAAGAAATAACTAATGACAAATGACCAATGACAAAAGATTAAATGACTCTTAAACCGTGTCAGCGGGTACTCTTGCATCTGGCTTAATTTTGATATCTTCCAGGCAACAACGAAACTGTTGTCAGGTAGATGAATGACTAGAATTAATGGATTTATTGGGCGGCGCAATTTTTTACATTTAGCAGGTATAGGTAGCCTTGGTATCGGGGCTATTGTTGGTGCTGGCGGTATGCTTTGGCAAGATGAGCCAGCAGTAGCTCAACACAAATCTCATACTGATGTTGTACAAAGACCGCAACCAGTTAATCCACAAGCCGCCTTAAACAATTTGCTAGCAGGAAATCAACGGTTTGTGCAAGGGGAGCGTCTTAATCCCCATCAATCAAAGTTGCGTTTGCAAGAAACAGCTGTAGCTCAATATCCGTTTGCAGCCATACTAGGTTGTGCTGATTCTAGAGTACCCGCAGAAATTGTTTTCGACCAAGGACTAGGGGATTTATTTGTTGTGCGAGTAGCTGGTAATGTCGCCTCGCAAGAGGCTATAGGTAGCTTGGAATACGCTACATCTGTATTAGGTGCCCAACTAATTTTAGTTCTAGGACACGCAAAATGCGGTGCAGTACACGCGGCGGTTGAAGGTCAACTACTTCCTGGCAGAATTGGTATTTTTGTAGAAGAAATCAAACCTGCGGTAGAAATAGCCAGAAACAAAACTGGCAATTTAGAAGAAGGTGCTATTATCACCAATGTGCAATATCAAGCACAAAGGTTAGCAGAAAGCTCAACAATTTTAAAAAACTTAGTTAAAGAAGGCAAACTTAAAATTGTTGGTGGTCGTTACGACTTATTAACAGGAAAAGTCACTATGCTTTCCTAATTATTAATAAGAAGTTGTTAAAAATATTATCAAAATTTTAAAAGATTTAGACTCTGGTTAATTTGAGTGGATTATCTGAGAGGTTGAATTAATTCTTAGTGCCATAGTAATTAAATAGGCATAGCCCTACCCAAAAATTACCAGTGTTACCAATATTGCAATGACAGACTTTAGAGATATTAAAGAGTGGGAAAAAGCTCATGAACTCACAGTGGCAGTATATGAGGTTACTAGAACTTTTCCAGAAGATGAATTACTAGGTTTAACACAACAAATACGTTTAGCTTGTGCTGCTATCCCAATTAAAATTGCTCAAGGATGCGACCGCGACGATCGGCAAACACAACTGAGTTTTTTGGAATTGGCGAAAGATTCAGCTATTGAGGTGGAATATTACCTGCTGCTTTGCTATGAGTTGGAATTGCTGGAAGCATCTGATTATGACCGCCTTGTCAGTAGTGTTGTAGAAGTGAAAGAATTACTGCAAGGTTTGATTGAGAAGCTGAGTCGAAATTTTTGATGATTCTCCAACTCCTCCCCGAACAGTTGCAAATTATCCGCACCCATGCTGAAAGCACTTACCCTGAGGAATGTTGCGGTATAATCTTGGGTCATGCGATTAATGAGGGCAAAACTGTAGTAGAAGTTATGCCTACAGAAAATGCCTGGAATACAGCAGCAGATGATTTCCCAGATGATGACAAAGGAGAAAGTCAAAGGCGAAGATATGCGATCGCACCCCAAGTTATGTTACAAGCACAAAGGCAAGCACGCGATCGCTCGCTGAATATTATCGGTATTTATCACTCCCATCCCGATGTACCTGCGATTCCCTCAGAATGCGATCGCCTCTATGCTTGGCCTGAATACTCGTATATAATAGTTTCTGTTCAAAAAGGTAAAGCTGAGACACTCCAAAGCTGGAGTTTAGACGACACTCATCAATTCCAACCAGAAACAATTAAGAACATAATTTAAATAACCGCTCAATACGGATAACATTTTTCGGTACTATTGATAGTCCGCTCTCCACATTAAATTGCTATGCTCAATCCCAATCTGGAAGAAATCCAGTTGTCAAAGGACGATTACGAACGCTACTCCCGCCACCTAATTTTGCCGGAAGTGGGAGTAGAAGGGCAAAAACGCCTGAAAGCCGCCAGTGTACTATGTATTGGTACAGGTGGACTGGGTGCGCCACTGCTGTTATATTTAGCAGCTGCGGGTGTTGGACGCATCGGTATTGTTGATTTCGATGTTGTCGATACTTCTAATTTGCAACGCCAAGTCATTCACGGTACATCTTGGGTAGGTAAACCCAAGATTGAATCAGCTAAGCAGCGAATTTTGGAAATTAACCCTTACTGTCAGGTTGATCTCTACGAGACTCGCCTCAGTTCCGAAAATGCTCTGAGTCTCCTAGAGCCTTATGATATTGTTGTGGATGGTACTGATAACTTCCCCACGAGATATCTAGTTAACGACGCTTGTGTGTTGCTTAACAAGCCCAACGTCTATGGTTCTATTTTCCGCTTTGAAGGACAAGCAACTGTATTTAACTACGAAGGCGGGCCGAATTATCGCGACTTGTATCCCGAACCACCACCACCAGGAATGGTTCCCTCCTGTGCAGAAGGTGGGGTGTTAGGAATATTGCCAGGAATTATTGGTGTCATCCAAGCAACGGAAACTGTCAAAATTATTCTCGGACAAGGTAATACTTTAAGTGGACGACTGCTGCTGTACAACGCTTTAGAAATGAAGTTCCGCGAGTTGAAGCTGCGTCCCAACCCCATTCGCCCAGTTATTGAAAAACTGATAGACTACGAAGAATTCTGCGGTATTCCCCAAGCTAAAGCAGAGGAAGCAAAGCAGCAGCAAGAAGTTCAAGAAATGACTGTTGTGGAATTGAAACAGTTATTAGATAGCGGTGCAAAAGACTTTGTACTGCTGGATGTGCGCAATCCTCATGAGTACGAAATCGCCAAGATTCCTGGTGCTGTATTAGTACCGTTACCAGATATTGAAAATGGCGATGGCGTGCAAAAGGTAAAAGAAGTACTCAACGGTCACCGCTTAATAGCTCATTGTAAAATGGGCGGGCGATCGGCAAAAGCCCTGAGCATTCTCAAAGAATCTGGGATTGTCGGGACTAACGTCAAAGGTGGAATTACCGCTTGGAGTCGGGAAGTAGATCCTTCAGTTCCAGAATATTAAATTCCCAGATATCTACAGTTCTGACTTGCATCAAATATAAGCAATAGTAGGGGCACAGCATTGCTCATACGTGTCAAATTAACGTTTAACCCTTATCAAAACGTGATTTTGGATTAACTCACTACCATCACTCAACGCGTTACCCCACCCCAGTTTTGTCTAAAGCCAAAACGTCCCCTCCCCAAGGCTTCTACGGTGTACACACAAGTACTATCTGCAAGAGTTTCAGGCGTTATAGACCCCTGAAATTGTCATTACAAGCGTAGCGATAGCCTAGCGAAGTAATCACATAATCCCGTGGTTTTTGCGATTGCTAAAGAGCGGGAGGGCTTCGCCTACTTCGTTCCTCCTCGCTGCGGACAGGCTCCCAGAGCGATCGCACAACCTAAAGCTAGGCGACGAAACAAAACCTTAGGTAGGATTTCAAGACTTGTGTGTACACCGTAGCCCCAAGGCTTGGGGCTTTCAAGGGTAGGGAATTAAAAATCAGGCAGTAGAGAGGGTAATTTGAAACA
>NZ_MTAW01000133.1 GCF_002154725.1 Nostoc sp. 106C
GGCTGATCACGCTCACTAATACTCCACACGCTACCATCATTGGTATTGTTTCAATGAGTATAAAATGCCACAGTTTATTTTTTTCTGTTAATTTATAAATTGTTTTCACTTTAGTAAAAGATTGTTTTGAAAAAAATCTATTATTAATGCTTCGGTTAGACATTTGTTAACGTTCTATTAATTTTTAGATTTGTCTTTCAGTATTATATTAAAGTGGCGACCACATTTATAGTAACTATTGATAAAACTACCGAATTTATCTTTAAAGACAAATTAAAGTTTTTATTATTTAAGGGATAAAACGACTAGACTTTCAGAAAGTTACGCTCTTGGAGTTGATGAGATGGCTTCAATATCCACTTCACTTAGAAGAAAATAGTACTAATTGAAGCCTCTAAAATTTAGAATCCTCAAACTATTGCGTGACTCTATTAAATTGATCTCCTAAATAAGCTAAACACTATTGAAGACATCAAGCTTGGTATTAAAAAATTTATTTAGAACAGAAATTATTGATAGACATAATGCTTGTTTAGCAAAGCTTTTAGCCTTAGATAACTTTCTGTATAACAGTCTCTATCATTTCAACAACTATATGCCAAGGGTAAGGCAACTGACCTGATCGTATTTTTTGCAGCAACCGAAAACAACAAACTTGATGCTATGACAATGGAAAAGAAGCCTCAAACCCTTGGCAAATCTTGCTAGTCCTTAACTGCTTACAAATACTTTATGCTCGTTTTCTAGTCCAAGGACCCCAAATGGCACAGGTAATTCCAGGAGTTTGGATATTGACAAACATTGTGTGACCATCAGGTGAGAAGCAAGCGCCAGCAAATTCACTGCCATTAATAGCATTTGTTGCAAATCGGTACAGTTCACCATTCTTGTTCACGCCGTGAACGTATTCAGTACCTTCACCGTCTTCACACAGGAAGAGATCACCGAACGGAGCCACAGTAATGTTATCAGGGAAATTAAGTTTCTCAATATCAGTAGACTCCACAACTAGGGTGAGAGTATTTTTTTTGGGGTCATAAGCGAAAACCTGCCCTTGCCCTATATTGCCACCATTAGTACAGGTAAAGTAGACCAAGCCATTGCCATACCAACAACCTTCACCTCTAGAGAAGATGGCTGCGCCCTTAGCTTGCCCCTGACCACGCACGGAACTAGCAAAGTTATTGTTATCGGGGTCAACATTATCTATCTGCACCCATCTAACTGACAGTGGTTGGTTTTTATATTGAAGAAAATTCGTCCGAGTATTAACTGGAGACGGCCTTCCAGGAATGTCTAAAACAAGCGCTTCCAACACTCCACCACCACGCTCTTGAAGGTCGCCATATTTATTAGGACGGACATTAGGACGGAAGCGATAGAAGCAGCTACCTCCATCGTCTTCAGTTTGATAGATGTATCCAGTGTCGGGATCAACTGCAACGGCTTCATGGTTAAAGCGACCCATGGCCACGAGGGGAATTGGAGCAGCCACTTGAATGTCTGCTGTTGCAGGAACCTCAAAGTTATAGCCATGCTTTTTGGTAGCTCCACCAGTTCCAGGAAGAGTCAGGTTCTCCTCACAGCTAATCCAGGAACCCCAAGGAGTTGGTCCACCAGCGCAGTTACGAATAGTCCCTGCTAGAGAAACAGAATGCTGTTTTACTCGACGGTTAGGACCAACAATAATCGTCGTTGTTCCTCCCCCAATTTGGTCATATCGTGGCAACCCAACTATCGGATTAGAACCATTAGCACTTACCTCGTGATTTCGCACCAGAATTGTGGTGTTCTTAGGGCCAGCAAAGGCAGCCATACCATCATGATTACCTCCCACTAATGCCCCATCATCCATCTTTTGGCCTGTATAGGATATTGCGGTGTAGTTAAAACCGGGGGGAAGTTCCAACAGGGGTTGGGTGCCTAAGTTAATTCCATCAAGAACAACACCAACAAGTTCATCTGCATTTTCAGGTAGCTTTGGCTCTAAGGGACCATAACCAATTCCGCCAGCTACTTGACCATTGGCAGCTCTTGCATACAAGGCTTCTAGAGGAGAAACCATACTCACACCAATTGCACTTGCTCCAGCCAACTTGAAGAAGTGACGTCTTGATAAGCTCATTAGAATAGATTTTGAAAAACACCAGTAATTTAAAAAATAAAAATTGTTTTTTAATAAATAGATAAGGCATGGTTAAGAGTTATTTTTAAGGCTAAAGTGCCAAGGCTAATTATTGATAGTGAAAAAGATGAAGCTATTGCTACTCCTAAAATTTGAATGCGATCGCCCACAGCAGGCGCTTACATACTTGCAAGCGATGTGGTGAAAGTCAACGAAGTGCGATCGCTCAAACCACCGCATCCTCAAGATTATCGACAGCATGGCTGATGTGAGCTAGTGAAGGGATACAGCCTAGTGAGCTTGGCGCTGACACACCATCAGCTTTTTTGTTAAAGAAGCGGTTGCTAGGAGAACATTGAAAAAGGAATTCAGGAGCGGAGCCAGATAAGCTCCACCTCCGAACAGAATGCAGGATTTAGAAGCAATAGCAGATTCAGACTCGTGGCTAATTATTTTAAGTGCAACACAGAGAGTTTGGGGAGGGATTTAAACTAGTTTATGCATCTGCTAGTTAGATTCCAATTGTGAGTGTTGAGTTCTTTGTTATTTAAACAAGCTCCTGTGTTGAAAACTTTGACTATATAGGCAGTTCAAACAACTTAAGTTGTATTTCGCCGCGCTGATCTTTGTAGTGGATATGCAATACATCTTGGATGAATGCCATGCTCAGGACTTTCATCCCTTGATTAGTTAGCTGGCGTCGAGCTTGAAGTTTGAGGGCTTCTAGCTGTTGAGTTGATGTCATAATTATTATTGAACTTGTAGAAGTTGTACTGGGTTGTACAACAACAAATAAACCCAAAGGCTACCATATCACTATCTGTTGTAACAACCCAGAGTTTCGCTTGGTGAACTGCTGCGCCAAAAAATTTGTCCAAATTGATCCATTTTGTCAGGAAATCAGTCAGTTGTAGCCGTAAAGTTAACTTCCAGTATTGGTTTGTTAATCTGTCAGAGGGAGGCACAAGACAACTTACAGATTTTGACAATTTGGCAACCTCTGTTTTTCTATTGGAGTTTCAATAGATATAGCAACACAACCGAACAGCAAAGAAGTTGTACAAAAAACGAAGTCAAAGTTGGTGGTTCAAGTTTTCCGCTTGATGCCGATGAATATCCAATGATTTGACAGAGATACACTCGTGGGCGATCGCGCAACGGGGAAATACTTCTCTATAGAGATGTGCGACACAACGAGCCAGCCCTCAGTTAAATCAGGAAAATTTATTGAGTTAGATGATTTATACTTTTAAGTCGCCCT
The DNA here is from genome assembly GCF_002154725.1 of Nostoc sp. 106C. Lineage (GTDB taxonomy): Bacteria > Cyanobacteriota > Cyanobacteriia > Cyanobacteriales > Nostocaceae > Aulosira. The sequence goes on from NZ_MTAW01000133.1 coordinate 3,387, forward strand.
GGTTATCAAAAAACGTTAAAGTTGTATGTCCAGCCCCAGCCCTGACATGGTTCGCCTTTACTTGCAAGAAATTGGTCAGTTTCCCTTATTAACGCCAGACCAAGAAATTGCTTATGGTAGGCTTGTACAGCAAATGATGACCATTGAGCAACACAAAGATACGCTTAGCCAACAATTGAATCGCGAACCTACTTTGAGTGAATTAGCTGCTGATGTTGACAGAACTGAAACTGAAGTAACTCAAATACTTCAGCAAGGAAAACGAGCAAAGCAAAAGATGGTAACAGCAAACCTGCGGCTGGTGGTTTCGATTGCCAAAAAGTATCAGCGCCGCAATCTGGAGTTCTTGGATTTAATTCAAGAAGGAGCAATAGGTTTACAACGAGGTGTGGAGAAGTTTGACCCCAACCGCGGCTATAAGTTATCAACTTACGCTTACTGGTGGATAAGTCAGGCAATTACACGGGCAATTGCTGAAAAATCCCGCACGGTTCGCTTACCTGTACATATCACTGAAAAACTCAATCAAATTAAGAAAGTACAGCGAGAACTGTTTCAAACACTTGGCCGTCTGCCAACGATTACAGAAATTGCTGAAGCTTTGAATCTACAACCCAATCAAATACGGGAATATCTTAGTATTTCAAAACAGCCATTTTCTCTAGATCTAAAGGTGGGAGACAACCAGGACACAGAACTTAACGAACTTTTAGCAGATGAAGGGATTTCGCCGAATGAACAGCTAACTCAACAACTGTTACGTCAAGATATGAACAATTTGTTAGCTTTACTCAAACCCGTGCAGCGTGAAGTATTGATTTTGCGTTTTGGATTAGAGAACGATCAACAACTAAGTTTGGCTCAAATTGGGCAGAAGTTAAATGTCAGTCGAGAGCGAGTTCGTCAGATCCAGCAGCAAGCAATCAATGTTTTGCGTCGTCAACGACCAGACATTGGGCAGTATTTGTCTTCTTGAAACAAGCGATCGCTTTACGAGTAGATGTTTCTGGGCTGATTGCGCAGGATGTCTGCCATGTCGTCGGGCAGAATCACTAGAATTACTTACGAAATTTTGAATTGTAGGCTTCTAGAGTAATTATCGGAAATTCTCTAACAACTCCTCTGTCTGGTGCAATTTTACTAAAGTATTCGCACACAAAATACCAGACGCCGCTACCGCAGGTACACCAATTCCTGGCATGGTGCTATCACCAACGCGATATAAACCTTGTATAGGCGTGTGTGTACTCGGAAACATCCCCTTACCTACAGCAATTGCCGGGCCATAGGTTCCTTGATACCTGCAAAGATAATGAGCATGAGTCAAGGGTGTACCAATAAGTTCAACTACTACACGTTCTCGGATATCGGGGATAATCCGTTCTAAGGCACGATATAAAGATTGCGCTTTCTGCTGTTTCTTTTGTTCATACCCCTCATTTCTTTCCCATCCCGTGTAGGATTCGAGGGTATAAGCATGAACAACATGATGTCTCTCTGGGGCAAGTGTTGCATCCCATACAGTGGGAATCGAGATCATGCAGGTATTTCCTGGTATGGTGATATCCTGACAAGAATCGTGGACTACGACATGATGTCCGGTTAAACTCTCTAAGCCATCTGCGCGGATACCTAAATGTAAATGCATGAAACTTTCAACTGCTGGTGTCTCTAAAGCCGCTTGGCGGTAAGTTGCAGGTAAATCTTCAGGACGTAACAAATGACTATAAGTGTCCCAGATACTCGCATTGGAAATGACAATTGGCGCTGGGAGAATTTCACCTTGTTGTAACTTAACACCCACAACTTTGCCTGATTCCACCAAAATCTGCTCGACGTGACATCCTAAACGCAACTGTCCACCCCAGCGTTCTAAACCATTGACTAAAGCCTGAACAATTGCTCCACTCCCCCCTACAGGATACTCAACTCCAGCACGGGAACGTTCACCCAACATAAAAGCTACCTCTGGGGCAATTGTCCCGTGTGCTTTTAAACCTGAGAGTAAGAAGCATTCTAAATCTATCAGTCGCCGAACCCAAAGATTTTGTATTGTTGCATCCATCACATCACCAGCCGAACTTTGCAAAAGCGGCAAGTAGGGCAACATTTTTATTAAAGAAGGTAGATAACTTTTAAGTAATATTAAAATTACCTGCCAATCTGCCCGCAGCGCTAGGGTGGGAATAGCCCGCATTGCCTCATATAACCCTAACAAGCGTTTTTCAAAGACTTGGAGTTCTCTAGCACCTTGAGGCGTAATTTTCTGCACTTCATGCCGATATCGCTCGGCATCGCTGTACACTGCAATAGTTCCCTCAGGAAAATGGTAGTGTCCTAAAGGATCATAGGGTATAACTTGAATGGATTCACCAAGAACATCCAGAACTTGTTTTACCGGATTCAAGCTTTGGGTATCAGTCAGACCACAATAGAAAGAAGGGCCAGAATCAAATTCAAATCCCCGTCGTTTAAAACTATGCGCCGCACCCCCAGGAATTACATGACTTTCACACACAATCACTCGCTTGCCATAATAAGCAAGTAATCCCGCAGCACACAACCCGCCGATACCGCTACCAATTACTATGACATCACTATCTTGCATTTTTGTCCTTTGTCCTTTGTCCTTTGTCCTTTGTCTAAAATCATTTACGTTTGTTGTTTGTCAGTTGTCCTTTGTCTAAAACCAATGACCAATGACCAATGACCAATGACCAATGACTAATGACCAATGACTAATGAACCATTAATTGAATTAAAAGGCGTGTCTAAGTCCTTTGGTAGCAATAAGGTTTTAGATAAAATAGATTTGACCATTTATCGGGGAGAAGCGCTAGGAATTATTGGACCTTCTGGGACTGGTAAATCTACAATTTTACGGGTAATTGCTGGATTGTTGCTTCCCGATGAAGGAGAAATTTATATACAAGGCGTGCGGCGAAACGGTTTGATTGAGGATGCGGCTGAGACTCTTGGGATTGGGATGGTGTTTCAGCAAGCGGCGTTATTTGATTCGTTAACAGTAGAAGAGAATGTGGGGTTTTTACTGTATCAGAATTCCAAAATAGCGCGATCGCGCATTCGAGACATGGTGAATGAAAAATTGGAGATGGTAGGTTTGTCTGGAATCGGAGAGATGTACCCATCTGAACTTTCTGGAGGTATGCGCAAACGAGTCAGTTTTGCTCGTGCAATCATGTCTAACCCCGAAAGCACTAATGAGGGACCAGAACTTTTACTATACGATGAACCAACAGCAGGACTCGATCCCATTGCCTCAACAGTCATCGAAGATTTAATTCGCCATTTGCAACGGGCACAAGGAGTTTGCAGTACTTACGCTATTGTGACTCATCAAGACAGCACTATTCGTCGTACTGCCGACAGAGTTATATTTTTGTATCAAGGTAGAGTGCAGTGGGAGGGTACAGTTAGTGAAATAGATAGCACAGACCATCCATTGATTAGACAATTCATGAGTGGCAGTGTGCAAGGACCGATTCAGGTCGTCGGCTAGATGGATGGAGGAAAATTATGCGATCGCGAACAGTAAGAGAAGGTTCTGTAGGGCTAATAATTCTAATGGGATTAGGAGTCTTTGGGTTAATAGTCGTGTGGTTGAATAGAGTAACTGCTAGTCGCAGTTCATACAAGGCTATTGTGGAATTTGCTAACGCTGGCGGGATGCAAAAAGGCGCAACAGTTCGCTACCGTGGCGTGAAAGTGGGCAATATTTCTGCGATTCGACCAATGCCTAATAACATCGAAGTGGAAATTGAAATCTTCCAACCTGATTTAATTATTCCTAGTAATGTAGTAGTAGAAGCCAATCAGAGTGGACTGATTAGCGAAAGTATTATTGAGATTACACCAAAAGCTTCTTTACCTTCCGGGGTTGCCGTCGCTAAACCTCTAGACAGAAATTGCGATCGCAACCTAATTATTTGTAATGGCTCTCATTTGCAAGGTCAGATTGGGATCAGTCTCGATCAACTTATTCGCAGCACAACTGAGTTAGCTACTGTATACAATGACCCAAAATTCTATCGTAATGTCAATAGGCTACTAGAAACCTCCACAGCAGCAGCGACTAGTCTCACTTCTCTTAGCCGGGATCTTCAAGGTTTATCCAAAAGCGCCAAAGGTCAACTAGGTACTTTTTCTGCTACAGCTACTTCTGTACAACGAGCGACAAATCAACTTACTACATCTTCTAGTCGCACTGTAAATGAACTTGGCTCGGCGGCAAGACAATTTAGTCTTACAGCAACTCAAGCAAGTCAGTTGTTAACTAACCTGAATAATCTAGTCACAACCAATCGTTCGTCATTAGTTGCTGCTTTGAACAATCTCACCGAAACCAGCAATCAATTACGTACTACATTTACTAGCTTATCACCCGCTGTCAATCGCTTAACCCAAGGACAAATCATCAACAATTTAGAAGCGCTTTCAGCGAATGCAGCACAAGCATCAGCCAATTTACGCAATGCAACTAACTCGTTAAACGATCCCAAAAATGCAGTGTTACTGCAACAAACCTTAGATTCCGCCAGACTCACATTTGAAAACACACAAAAAATTACCTCTGATTTAGATGAATTGACAGGCGACCCCAAATTCCGCAGCAATCTTCGGCAATTGGTGAATGGTCTGAGTAATTTGGTGTCTTCTACTCAACAAATGGAGCAGCAAGCAAAGGTCGCAGTTACCCTAGACTCGCTCAAAGCATCTATTAATAAACCCGATGCGGTGCTTCCCACCCCAGCGATTAAGCAACAGGCGGTAACTATTAATCCTTTGCCTACTGCTTTGAAAAGTTTAGATAAAGACCCCGAACCAACTTTTAGTTTATCTACCTCTAACCCATCTTCAGAACAGCTACTACAGCAACTGCGGCAGTATAGCAAGCAACGAGAGCAACAGAAGATAGAGCAGGTGATAGTAAAAGAAGCTGATGCTCAGAAAAATCAAAATTAGGAACTATTCCTCATCTTATAGAGGAAAGGGCAATAGGAAATGTGGGATTTTCCTTTAATTGACTGTCTTGAAAAGTGACGCTCCAGCGTCGCTAACAGATCGCCGAAAGCCGATGCTGTGTGTGCGTAAACTAAAAACATCACTGTTGGCGTTGAATTCGCTTACTGAATTGCGTAGATGCGTTGGCGAAACCTCTCGTACCCCTACGGGGAAGCAAGCTACGCGTAGCGTCTCCCCTTGGGAGAAGAGAAACGGCTTGCCGTTAGAAATCGCCTGCAATTCCAGATAATGATAGTATTTTTACTCATAACATTATTTCTGGAAACTCACTAAATTACTGCCACTAAACTTTTTTAACCTGGTTTTTTATGGGATTGCTAAAAGCATCCGGAACATCCATCACTTTAATCAATACTTTAATTATCAAGAAGTTTTTGCAATCTAACAACAAACTGTCCAGTTATCTATGAAGGATAATCACAACTTTTTCTTGCGTAATGTTTGGTATTATGCCTTGCCGAGCGATCGCCTCAAACCTGGTAAGATGGTCGCCCGTACTTTTTTGGGAGAACCAGTACTGCTGTGTCGCAGCCAAGAGGGCAAAGTATTTGCCTTAAAGGATATTTGTCCTCATCGTGCTGTGCCTTTAAGTTGTGGTCGATTTGATGGGCAAGAAGTAGAATGCTGTTACCACGGTTGGCGTTTTAACCATGCAGGACGTTGCACCGCGATTCCCTCTTTAGTAGAAGGGCAAGATGTAGATTTAAATCGCTACAATGTAGAATCCTACGAAATTCGGGAAACCCAAGGTAATATCTGGATATTTATGCCAGAACTGGGTAAATCTAAATCTTCTGCCTCAGCAAGGGAAATTCCAGAAATTCCAGAGATTCCTGGCTTTGGCGATCGCTCACCGCAGTTAGTAGAAGTGATGCGGTTTCCCTGTTTTATCGATCATGCAGTCCTAGGTTTAATGGACCCCGCCCATTCACCTTATGTTCATCGGGTATGGTGGTGGCGTTCTGGACAACTCCACGACGAAATCAAGCAATTTGACCCTTCACCTTATGGGTTTACTATGCGTAAACACCAATTACCAGCCAATACAGGTAAAGCTTATCGCTTCATCGGCGGCGGAATTCCTGAAACAGAGATTACTTTTCAAATACCAGGAGTAAGGGTAGAAACCACAACAACCGCCAAGCACCAAGTTACCAACCTGACAGCAATTACACCAATTTCAGAAACAGAAAGCGAAGTTAATTTTGCCTTTTATTGGACAGTACCTTGGGCAGGATTCGCCAAGCCATTAATCCGTCTATTAACACGGGCTTTTCTAGGACAAGACCGCACAGTAGTTGAAAAGCAGCAGATTGGTTTAAAGTACGATCCAGTGCTGCGGCTGATTAAGGATTCAGATATGCAGGCGCAATGGTATTACCAGTTAAAGCGAGAATATGCTCGTTCAATAGCTGAAGACCGTTCGTTTGTAAATCCTGTCAAGAGTCAGCTACTTCATTGGCGGGCTTGATATCGTGTTTGGTGAAAAACTTATCATTAAGACTATAGGCGAGCAGAGAGCAGAAAGCAGAGGAACAAAGGATTAACGTTGATTTTATCGAGTGACAATGCGATCGCATCGGTCTGTGATGCCAATACATCGGCTCGTTATGCGATCGCATCGGTCTGTGATGCCAATGCATCGGCTCGTTATGTTATTGCATTGGCTTGTTATGCCAATGCATCGGCTTGTTATGTGATTGCATCGGTCTGTGATGCCAATATATCGGCTTGTTATGTTATTGCATTGGCTTGTTATGCCAATGCATCGGCTCGTTATGTGATTGCATCGGTCTGTGATGCCAATGCATCGGTATGCAATTTGATTGCATCAGCCTGCAAAATTAATCTGATGGCTGCATTTGGCGGTGCGTAGGCAAGCTAATCAGCGACTCATTGAAAAAATCTGTTCAGCGGTTAGAGGAATGTTCGCAAACAATCTAGAATCAATTCGATCCTCTCCTCGAAACACCTTTGGAGGTAAATACTCTCCCTCTTCAAGTTGGTAAATTGTAATGGTCGGTTGCTTGGGTGAGCCAATGAAGCGAATGCCACCAAAAGCAGCATAGTCCACAATGATGTACTCTAAAACCCCCAAGTCCTCATATTCAGCCAGTTTTGTTAAATAGTCGTCCTTCCAGTTGTTGCTAACGACCTCAATAATTCCGGGTGGTGAAATATATGCAGCAGCAGAACTAGAAATAGTTTTCATCCGCTGCCATTCTTCCTTAGCAAATATGACAATATCGGCTTTGCGGCTTTTTTCCTTTTCTTGTGGTGCTGTCTTAAGCCGCACCTGCTTGGACTGTCGCGACACGTAAGGTAGGTCATTTTTTTGGCAGTGGTTTTCGAGGTAGGCACACAGCCTCTGGATCAAATCCTCATGATTTGCATTTGGTTCTGATAATGGCACAGGAATCCCATCCAATAGCTCAAACTCTCTGCCTGAACCATCATCCCAGGCAAGAAACTCTTCAAAACTCAGTGGTTGTGTGACGGTTGCGTACATCGCCCTCGCTCCATTGCTGACGGGTACTTCACTCAATGCTATCAAGATGTACTGAAAATGGGCATTGGGCATGGGGCATGGATTTTTATGCTTGGTTGTGGGTTTTTCCCATGATTGACTGACGTAAAAGACACTTTTTGTTGATATATTCCCAGCAGTCGATACAAAATAGCTGGGTGTTCTCAATTTATGAACAAAGCAGGTAAAACGCCTGTCTCATTAGGTCTGTTGGGTGCAGCTGCCTTTATGGTAATTGCTGATGTGCGGGTAATTGATCCACTTTTGCACATCATCGCTGATGAGTTTAAGGTGGGTGTCGGTAGTGCAGCAATTATTGTCAGTGCCTACACAATTCCCTATGGGCTATTTCAATTAGTCTACGGCCCATTGGGCGATCGCATTGGCAAACTCAAAGTAATTACAGCCGCGCTAGCAGCCTTTGCTGTGGGGACTGCGGCTTGTGCTTTTGTGCCAAATATCATCCTCCTTACCTTACTGCGGTTTCTCACTGGGATGGCGGCGGCTGGGATCATCCCCGTTACCTTAGCTTATATGGGTGATAACTTTCCTTACGAACAACGCCAAGCTGCCATCGGGCGTTATTTGAGTGCGTTGGTATTAGGGCAAATTCTTGGTGGTAGTTTGGGAGGTATCTTTGGAGAATATATTAGCTGGCGAGGTATCTTTCTTGTATTTGGGGTTGTCTCCCTGGCTATCTCCCTAGAATTGTGGCGGGAGATGAGCAAAATCAACAATGAACAGCATTCTCTAGGGCCAGTCGGTTGGGCAACATTCCGGCCTTATTTCCAACTTATGAAGCAACCAGTCGCCCGGACTGTAATTATCGGGGTATTTATTGAAGGCTTTTGCTTGTTTGGGGGATTTGCTTATATTGGTGCATTCCTGAGAGACAGATATAACTTACCTTATGTAGCAATCGGGTTTATGCTCAGTGGTTTTGGCTTAGGTGGATTGATTTACAGTCGTTCTGTCAAGTGGTTGGTGCGGAGATTGGGAGAAAGTGGCTTGATGGGGGTTGGTGGGGTGTTTATGTGTATTTCTTTCTTAGCGATCGCATTATTGCAGAACTGGGTGCTGTTTATTCCCTTCAATATCCTCATGGGATTAGGCTTTTACATGATGCACAGCACACTCCAAACTCGAGCTACAGAACTTGCACCCGAAGCGCGGGGTACTGCGGTTTCGTTATTTGCGTTTAGCTTATTTATTGGACAGGGAATTGGTGCGGCGGCGTTTGGCAGAATTGTGGATCATTACGGCTATCTTCCTTGTTTTATTGTCACCGGAATTGCGATCGCTTTGCTTTCCCTTTGGCTAGGCAAGCAGAAGCAGCATATTAAATTCGGGTAAACTGTGATTGGGTACTTTGGCTAGAATTCTTCTGTTAATTAATGAGTATTAAACACTCGTGAATAAGCCTTAACACCTCATTAATGAGTATCAAACACTCGTGAATAAAGTCTCACTATCTTTTAAACTTACCTTCTGCCTTCTGCCTTTTGCCCTCTACTTAAACTATGCCCAGAGTTCACGTTAACGGAATCGATTTGTTCTATGACATTAAGGGAGCAGGTGAGCCTTTATTATTAATTGCAGGTTTTTTTTGCGATCATACCTACTGGTCATTGCTGATGCCTTCACTCGTGAAGCAGTATCAGGTAATTCGCTTGGATAACCGCGGCTTTGGGCGAACTTCTGCTCCTGATAATCCTTACAGTATTCAGCAGATGGCAACTGATACAGCCGCACTGCTTGAGCGCATCGGCATAGAAAAGGTACATTTAGCAGGGCATTCAATGGGTGGTCAAATTGCTCAAGAACTAGCATTAGCACACCCAGAAAAGGTAAAAAGTTTGATACTACTCTCATCCTTAGCCAAGGGAGATGCTCGATTCAATAGTATTATCGCCACTTGGGGTGAACTCCCCGCCAATCTCGACCTAAAACTTTATCAACAAGTTATATTGCCCTGGATATTTACTGATGCGTTTTACTCTATTCCTGAGATGATCGAGATGATTGTGAATTTGGCGATTAATTACCCATTTGCGCCAACTCCTCATGGACTCTATCATCAAAGCCGCGCTATCCTTGGCGGTGATACTACACAACGCCTTAAAGATATCCACTGTCCTACTCTAGTTATGGTAGGTAAACAGGATATTCTCACGCCAATAAAGTTTTCTAAGCAACTAGCCCAAGGTATTCCCAACGCTGAACTTGTTGTTCTTGACAGTGGTGGTCATGGCTTCTTAATTGAATCACCAGAGAATGTCGCCTCAGCAATACTTAAGTTTCTCTGCTGTCTTCCGAAAAATGGGATGTCTTTGATGTAGCAACACAACAGAAGCATACATTAGCATCTCAACTTAATATTTATGAAATCTGCTCCTCTAGCCTTAGCCGTTATCATTGGTGCACTTACTATCTCCCAGAGTGCTTATGCTAACCAAAAGAATTCTCCGACTGCAACAAGCCAAGGCAATCAGGCTGCGGTTTTAGTTACTAAACCAGTCACGCTAACTAGTAAATGGAGTTACAGCATCAACCGAAATAATACTTTTAAAACAACTACCAATTCAATTGCGCTAGAGCAGGAGAGAGGATGCAAAAATCTTAACCCGTTTGAGATTCTTAAAAACCCAAATATTTTATTTCAGCAATGTCAACAGCCAACACATCAACAAACTGCTCAACTTGCTGAACCAATTGAGTATTTAAAAGTGCCGCGTCTTGATTCTGGTATTAAGGTAACTGTTTCTAAATTTTAAAAGGGAACAGAAATTTATATAGTAGGGTGAGCAATGCCCACTTTACGAATATTAGGTAATTTATTTTTTATTCCCTGATAATCAGTTACAAAACACTATATCTCTGCTCAAATTCAGCAATAATTGAAAGTTACAAACCCGCAGGGGCGGGTTTTAGTTGTGTGTAAGGATAAACCGCAATTTCTAATCGCCTAATAAATTACGAAATTAGACTTATAAAACATTGTTTGCAAAGGGTTTGCATAGCAACACTAAATCACTAAAGCTGTTGCTTTCAAAGCGAAAATCCTTTCGATGACATCTTCTACTACCTTATCGGGTGTGGAAGCACCAGAAGTAATTCCTACAACTATTTTGCCTTCAGGTAACCAGTTATCTTGGATGACTATATCCCCAGTTAACTGTCGATGTTCAATGAATTTTTCTGATTTGATCCGCTCAACGCAATCAATATGATAAGAAGGAATTCCCCGCTCAAAAGCAATCTGTTGTAATTGCGTAGTATTTGATGAATTAAACCCACCAATTACTATCATCAAATCTAGGTTTTGTTGCACTAAGTCCAACATTGCATCTTGGCGTTCTTGGGTGGCGTCACAGATAGTGTTGAAGCTTTGAAAATGCTGATTTATTTCAGTAGTCCCATACTTCCGCATCATTGTGCGCTCAAACAGCTTGCCAATCTGCTCAGTTTCACCTTTGAGCATTGTTGTTTGATTAGCAATTCCCACCCTTTCTAAGTCCTTATCGGGATCAAATCCGGCTGAACAAGCTTTAGCAAATTTCTGCAAGAATTCCTCGCGATCGCCACCATTAAGAATATAGTTGCTAACATATTCTGCTTCCCGCATATTTAGCACAATCAGATATTTACCAGCAAAAGAACTAGTGGCAACAGTTTCTTCGTGCTTGTATTTACCGTGGATAATTGAGGTGTAATCGACTTTTTTGTGCTTCTCAACTGTATTCCAAACTTTTGATACCCAAGGACAAGTTGTATCGACAATTTTGCAGCCTTTATCATGGAGAATCTGCATTTCCTGAACGCTGGCTCCAAAAGCAGGTAAGATGACTACATCTTCATTTTCAACTACAGAAAAGTCTTTTTTCCCGGCGTTCACAGGAATAAACTTGACTTCCATCTCCTGCATACGCTGATTCACAGAAGGGTTGTGAATAATCTCATTTGTAATCCAAATGCGATCGCTTGGGAAGTGCTGTCGGGTTTCATAGGCCATTGCTACTGCACGTTCTACACCCCAGCAGAAGCCAAAGGCTTGCGCTAACAGAATTGTGACCTCACCTTGTTCGAGGGTGTAGTTGCGATCGCGAATTTGTTGGATTAAGCTACTTTGGTATTCAGACTGTAACTGGGTAGCCACTTCTGCTTGATGACCAAAGCCTTTGCGATTATAGTTTTCTGAATGTTGCAGGCTACGCTTAAAAGCTTTTGTATCCATTGAATTGTTTTAGTTAGTTCACCATTTCTCATTTTCTCGCGTCAAGACGCTAATGAGCTTGTGAAAGTGTCAATATCTCATATTTTGAGTTTGTCCTTGTTGTTTTGCTGTGGTTGGGGTTCTAATTCCTGATGGCTATAAATCTGCAATGCAGTCCGCCAAACCATATAGCCTTCGGGACTTAAGTGTAAGCCATCGGTAGTAAATTCACGGCGGAGATTACCTTCCTGGTTGGCAAACAGGGGATATAAGTCGAGATATTTGACGCCTTGTATGGTGGCGATGGTTTGCAGTTGCTGATTCAGCTGCTGAATGCGATTATTCGCAATGGCTAGCAGACGTTCTCGTCCTTCCCAAGTTGATTCTTCTCCCCCATGCGGCAAAATTGACTGGACAAATATTTGTGCTGTAGGATGCGCCCTTCGTAAGTAACGGATGATTTGCCGTTGATTCTCTAAAATTATCTCATCGCTTACACCCCGAATTAAATCATTAATCCCAATCATCACAAAAATCACCTGTGGCTGGGTGCGGTCAAATAAATTTAATCTTTTTAACAGTCCTTCGCTAGTTTCACCAGAAATTGCCTGATTGAGCCAATATCTGTTCTCAGGTAATAATTCTGAGGGAAACCATAGACTCAAAGAATCTCCAGCTAGTATGCTCAGATGCTGAGGAGGTTTCTGTGCAGCTACCTTAGCTTCTGACTTAAGAATCTCTACCCACTGTTGGTAATTGAGTTGGTGACGGGGGCCTAACTCCGGTTTAGTAACCTCGGGTTCACTGGCTGTATCCGCAGTAGGTGGGACAACAATATTGCTTAATCTCTGCTGCTGCCAAATTAGCAGGATAATCGCCAACATCAGCAGACCGTTGGTTACTAGCGAGAAAAATCCCCAGATAGGAAAGGTTTTTGCAGAAATGGACACGACTAGTAAAATTTACCAATAATTGGAATCAAATTTGAGCTTCACCCCCCGATTGAAGTACGGGGAATTTAATGGTACTCAGGTTGCTCACAGCAGTGATTTCGCTGTAGTGCTTGGTATCATAACTCAGAGAAATTAAACTGCGTACATCTAGAGAAAATTTTGAGACTTGATTGTAACAGTATCCGAAAACTTGCTACCTGACCCTAGGGGTATGAAACATCAAAAAGCAGGGGGAGAAGGGGGACAAGGAAGTGTGGGGAGTGTGGGAGAGGGTGGGGAGAACTGATTACTGAGTTAGCGATCGAGATGATGAAATATGTACAAAAGAAAAACTATGTAAATACTCTGCCCTCAAAGCTTTGTAGTGATGCAATAGTGTAAAAATGATTTAATCAGAAGTGGTTTTCACCCTACTTTCTGCTTTCAATAGCGTAAATTTGCTTATATTTAAACTTGTATGGTGGCTATTGTTACTCAAACCCAACTTCAGGAGTTGCGTCCAGGCGATCGCGTTAGATATCATGGTGTCGATTGGCATATAGAAGACTACAGCACATATCAAGACCCCCAAGGGTATTTAACTGATGAGTGGTTGCTAAGTTCCAAAAGTGGGTCTGAATACTATTTACTAAGAGAATTTGATCCTAATAACAAACCAGTCTCTGTAACTTGGTATCTTGCCAACTCATTAGAAAATCCTCGCCTACTCCTCCGAGATTCTCAAGAAAATATAGTACCCAGGCTATGGCAAAATATGCAATCCCAAGCAGAACCATATCCTGAATTACTACTTTTTTACAAGCATTATTACTTCGAGTCTCGAACCGAAGGTAAATATCACACAGATGGAGAAAAGCAATCTCGCATTACTTGGGATTATTGGGATCAAGAGCATCAAATGAATTTAGCGATTGAGGCTTTTTCCGAGCGTCAGTTAGAGATTTACACTAGCAAGGTAGTACGTCCTAATGAATTTTCCCATATTCAGAAATCCGAAGAAATAAATCAAAAAAACTGGATGAGTAATCTATCTCGTTTTTTGCAGATTGTGGTAGCAGGATTGCTATTACTTGTGGGAATTTCAATGATGATATTTGGATAAATCGCAAATGCCTAATTCATTATTTATTGAACAGCATGATGACGGTATTGCCTTTTATATAAATGGGGATTTGCAGTTTGATACTGCTGATGAGGCAATATATCATGAGTATTTAGTAATTCCAGCAATAGCTTTAGCTAGTAAAAGATTTCCGCAAACACAACTACGTGTCCTGATTTGTGGTGGTGGGGATGGACTAGCAGCGAGAGATGTATTAGGATTTACGCAAATTCAAAAGATTGATTTAGTTGATTACAATCCAGAAGTTTTAGAATTAGCAACAACTGTATTTAAACCTTATAATCTAGGCAGTTTAGAAGAAGATAAGGTAACTGTCTATACTCAAGAAGCATTTGAATTTGCTTCCCAACAGCCAAATGATTATTATCACGTTATTATTTGTGATTTTACCTATCCCCATTCCTCAGACGACACCAGGATATACAGTCGTGAATGGTTTCAAGAACTCCATCGTCTTTTGATACCTTCGGGAGTAATTTGTACTAACGGCGTTTCGCCTGAAAATAGAAAAACGGGTTTTTGGTGTTTATATCAAACGCTGCTATCAGCAGATTTGACAGTAAAGCCTTTACACCTAACTATCCCTTCATTTTCCGATCATGGTTATGGGAATTGGGGTTTCTTTTTAGCCTCACCGCAAGTAATTAGGCGAGATGAAATAGAAACACTTGAATTCCCAGATAACTTACATTCCTTAACTCATAGCCAGCTACTAAAGGCCTTTGTATTTGAGAGTGCGATCGCGGAATCTCGACATGAGGTAATAATTCACACTTTAGATAGTCCGCAATTATTCTATTATCTATTGAATTCTACATCTAAGCAAGAATATTTAGACTTACAATCTGACACCAGTATTGATTTCTTGGATATTGAAGAACAGGTAACAGCCAAAATCGGTGAAAGCGATCTATTAGATTTAGAATCAGTAGCAAAGTTTTGGATAGAAAATATTTACTCTAACCCAACAGCACAAGAAAATTTACCAGATATAAATCGATATTTACCTGTGCGTCATCGCTACCATAGTCAAAATATGACATCAGCATGGCTGGCAAATATTAAAGAGTTATTGGCAGAAATCGATATTAAACAGTTGTTGAATAGTCTGTTAGCAAGAGCGCAGGAATTACCACCACAAATTGCCAGTGATTTGAAAAGATTAACTGATAAAATTAACTCTAATCAGCCGCTAGCAAAGCTACCTCCTCAAACTCTTGAATTTATTGCCATGCTATCGGTAACGCTATTAATGGCAAATTTAGTAGCACCAGATTCAGTATTTGCGAAAGGCTTCTATTCTGGTAGTAGCAGCAGTACTAGTAGTGGCAGTTATGTGAGCGATGACGGAAGCTTTGGTAAGAAATTTACAGGTTTCGTATTGACTAGCATCGCAGGAATCTGGTTAAGTAGTTTATTCTCACGCCCGAAAGATGAATAAAGATGAGATCGCTTCAGATCCCCGATTTCTTTAAGAAGTCGGGGATCTAATAAATCCATAGTTAAATACCAGGAATAACATAATTCATGAAAACAAGTAATGCTATAAAAAATTCCTTAGAAAAAGAGGATATAAAATTAACTCTTAGAGAATTAAATATAGCAGAATATCATGCTTGGGATTTGCTGGTCAAAAATTTCCAACACAGTTGCTTTATGCAAACTTGTAGTTGGGCAGATTTTAAAGAAATAGAGGGTTATAAAAGCTTTCGCTACGGGTTGTTTGCCAAGAGTCAATTAATAGGAGGATGTATATATTATTTATATCCCCATTCCAACAAAGCCAATTTATTAATTGCACCTGGCGGTCCAATTTTACCAGAGAATTTGCCAGAGGAAGGGATAGAATTATTGTTAAATAAAGCTAAGGAATTAGTACAAAAATTAGGAGCGATCGCTCTGCGGATTGAACCTCTATGGCAATCAAAACCTGATTATCTTAAAAACTTCGTCCGTGCGCCTGCTGACTTACTACCATCGGAAAGTTTATTAATAGATTTACGCCCAGATGCGAGCCAAATATTGGCAGCAATGAAGCCAAAAGGACGCTACAATATCCGGCTAAGTCAACGCTACGGTGTCAAAATAGAATTCAGCAGCGACTCCCAAACAATTCCCTTATTTTATAACTTGTTTTGGGAAACTGTGCAACGGCAGAAATTTTTTGGAGAACCCTATGGCTTTTTTATCAATCTTTGCCAAACTTTATTCGCATCTGACATGGCAGAAATTGGTTTAGCTCATTGGCAAGGTGAAATAATAGCAGCAATTTTAGTTGTATATTGCGGTAATATTGCCACTTATTTATATGGTGGACGTAGTTTAGCACATCCAAAAGTAATGGCAAACTACAGCTTACACTGGGATGCAATGCAAAGGGCAAAAATGCGAGGTTGCCAATTCTATGATTTTTATGGTTTTACCCACGATCCCAATCATAGTTATGCTAAATTTTCTCAATTTAAAAGTCAGTTCGGTGGTAAGCCAATAACTACTATAGGCGCTCACGATTATTTCTTCTATGACCAGTTGGCTGATACGCTAATTAGCTTATTCCAAAACCTGGCAGGTGGTAGCAAATGAACGATAAAATTATCAATTTACTTACTCAATTAGGAGTTATTTTACTAGAGTTAGTAGTAGGTTTTGGCGTATTTTGGCTGGGACAGTTAGCTTATCAAAAGCTGTTTCGGCGGCGGATAGAATTAAATCTAGAACTGTTTGTTAAAGATAACCCTGCTGTTGCTATTGCCTTAGTGGGTTACTATTTTGGTATTGTAATTGCTTTAGGTGGCGTTCTCGGTCAAAGTGCAGTTAATTGGCAAGATAAAGCATTAAATTTAGTCAGCTACGGTGCAACCGTAATTTTATTAATGTTAGCAGGTGCATGGGTAGGTGATAGATTAATTTTGCGCCACTTTAATTGTGAACGAGAAATCATCCAAGACCGTAACGTTGGCGCTGCTACTGTAGAAGCAGGAAACCATATCGCCAACGGACTGATTTTAAGTGCAGCTTTAGCAGGCGAAAGTGGTGGCTGGTTAGTAGCATTAGTGTGCTGGTTAATAGGTTTGGGATTACTCGTAATAGTGAGTTTCGTCTATCCCAAAATTACTAAATATAATGTGTTTGCAGAAATTGAAAAGCGCAATAACCCGGCTGCTGGTGTAGCTTTAGCTGGGTTACTCATTGCTACAGGTAATATTGTGCGAGTCGCCTTTGCGTCTGAGTTTGAGAACTGGATTGATAGTTTCACTCAGTATGGTTTGGTATTATTATTTTGCTTAGGTTCACTGATAGTAATTCGCTGGTTAGCCGATTTAATTTTAGTACCTGGCGTAAAAATCTCTGATGAAATCGTCAATCAGGAAATTCCAAATATAGGTGCAGGTTTAATTGAAGGCTTTGCTTATATTGCAGCTTCTTTTTTAATTGCTTGGTGCTTATAAATTGAGGATTAAGTTGTTAACTACTATTACTGAACTAGCGCTATAGCGCTATCCATTCAGACAGTAAGCCTGACATATCTAATACTCTGTGAGACTAAACACCAGCTTGTTCTGCAACTTCAGCTAAAACGTTCTCTTATTTTAAGGCCTTGAATGATCACCGAGCGATTATTTTGACTGGGGCGAATATTGATAATTGACTCGTAAGCCATTGTTTGTGTAAATGGTATCCAGTCAGCATCCCAAATATTTTTTTGCTTGCTAGCATTTTTTAATAATGCTGCTTCGCACTCAGCGTGTTGTTGTCCTCCTCCTGTAACTATAGTTGCAAAACCACAAAGTATTGGCTCAAAGTTGTTCATTTTATCAATCTTTTCGGATCTCTGTCGCCGTTTTTCCGCATTATTTGACACTGAAGTTTTCTGCTCTTGTCACTGGAAATTGCTAAATTAAATAAAGCTTGGGTTTATCAGCTTTTAACCCAAAGCTCTCAACATCTACCAAATTTAGGCTATTGCCGCAATCCTGTGATTAGTGGAATCTTACAAAAACTTCGAGGCGCATTTACCAAAGATCGGGGTTATCGAGACAGTTCTCCCACAAAGCAATGGCTGAAAATCGTTCTAGCCACCAGTGTGGGGGTGACAGCTTTAGTATGGGGAGTGCGCGAACTGAAATGGTTACAGTCTTGGGAATTAAAAGTTTACGATCAAATGTTGCGATCGCGTCCTTTAGAAGAGCCAGATCGTCGGATTTTATTGGTAACAATTACTGAAAACGATCTAGAGCGCGAGAAGTGGCCGTTATCAGATAATACAATCAATAAGCTGCTACAAAAACTAGAGTCATATCAACCTCGTGTTATTGGCTTAAATGTTTTCCGTCCAGCACAACAAAATTTAGCGGCTAGGATACCAAATCGCAATAATATTATTGCTACTTGTTTATTGAGTAGCATTAGCAGACCAGAAATTGCACCGCCACCTAACTTTCCTATAGATAATGTCGGCTATAACGATTTTATTTCTGATAACGAAGACGATCAAATTGTCCGGCGTGGATTGGTATTTGCGCACCCTACAAAAACAGATAAAAAATGTACAACAGAATTTTCGTTTGCAGCATTAGCAGCAATTACTTACTTAGAAAAAGCAGGTTTTGAATTAGATTTTCCCGATAAACACCATTTTTCTGTGGGTAAAACTATCTTTCCAACTTTGACAGCTAATTACGGCAGCTATGAACATTTGGATGCTCAAGGCTACCAATTACTCTTAAATTACCGTCACCCTGCTCACTTTGCCCAGCAAGTTACTTTAACAGATGTCTTCACAAATAAAGTCAATCCTAATCAAATCAAAGACCGTTTAGTAATTGTTGGTGCTACTGCCGCCAGTATTCATCCAGGTTTATATACACCTTATAGTGCTTCACCACAGCAACCAGCTAGAACACCTGCTGTATTCATTCATGCACAGATAGCAAGTCAAATTATCAGTAATGTATTAGATGGCAGACCTCTAATTTGGGACTGGCCTGACTGGGCTGAATTTCTTTGGATATGGGCTTGGGCATTAATAGGCGGTAGTTTGGCATGGTGGTTGCGCCATCCTTTGCTACTAGTGGTAGTAGGTAGTATAAGCGTAATTGCTTTGGTGGGTATCTGCTTTGGTTTGTTTCTTCTCTCCGGATGGGTTCCTCTTGTACCAACTACTCTTACTTTGGTAATTACTGGTATTAGTGTCATAGCTTATACTACCTACCAGGTTCAGCAGCAAAGTCAGTTGATTATTCTGCAAGTTGAAAAACAAAAAGAAGTAATTGAACAGTTAGATATTCTCTTAAAAGAAACTACAACAGTTACAACAATTAAAGACCAATATCTTCACAATATACCCAAAATTGTGACAGCAAAAACAACTGGTGAATTTCTCTTAGGTGGGCGTTACCAAATCTCAAAAATTCTTGGTTCTGGTGGGTTTGGATGTACGTATTTAGCACATGATACTCAACGCCCTGGTAATCCTAATTGTGTAGTTAAACAGTTAATGCCAGCACGTCGAGATACTAAATTTTTAGAAGTTGCCAGAAGGTTATTTATTACAGAAGCAGAAATTTTAGAAGCTTTAGGTAAACATCATCAAATACCCGAACTACTTGCTTACTTTGAAGATAATCAAGAATTTTATTTAGTTGAAGAATATATTCCTGGGCAAACTTTGAGTGAGGAATTACCCCCTGTACAAGGTTTACAGAAAGAACCTGATGTTATCCATATGCTGAAAGGTATTTTAGAAGTACTGGAATTTGTTCATGAACATCGCGTGATTCATAGAGATATCAAACCAGCTAATATTATTAGATCTGCTCAAGATCATCGGCTGGTATTGATTGATTTTGGTGCAGTCAAGTTAATGCAACCACCAAATAGTGAGCAAACAGAATTAGCAACAGTAGCTATTGGAACGCGGGGTTATGCCCCACCAGAGCAATTTGCTGGACATCCTCGCTTGTGTAGTGATATTTACGCCTTAGGGATGATTGGAATTCAAGCCCTCACTGGTATTTCACCACAGGAACTTCACCCAGATCTAGAAACAGGCAATATTATCTGGCGTTCTCAAGCACAAGTTAGCGAAGAATTGGCAGCGATTTTAGATAAAATGGTGCGTTATAATTTTAGCGATCGCTATCAATCTGCGAGCGCCGTCCTCGAAGATTTAAAATCTATTGCCGAGTAAATTTTCCGAGCATTGGCAACCGTTACCATGCAGAAATGGTGAGTTTCTGAGGTGGTTTAGTTCCCTTTACTGGTTAAGAACAGGACGAACTTTAATCAACATAATCTGTTGTAATTTCAGACTTTTCTGTATTATTTGAAGTGATGGGACGGTGACCATCGATATCAAGGGTATCTTTAACCTCATAGTTGCTTTTAGCAATCGGACGTTGACCATCAATGTCGAGAGTATCCTTAACTTCTAAATCGCTGGGGTCAATCGGACGTAAGCCGTCTATAGCTAGCATCTCATGCTCCTGAAAATCGCTCTTGGCAATCGGACGTTGACCATCGATGTCAATTGTTTGATCTGATTGTATGTCGCTCTTAGCAATTGGACGTTGACCATCAATGTCGAGAGTATCCTGAATCTCTAAATCACTTGGATCAACCGGACGTTGACCATCTATTTTAATGACGCGCGATATTTGCTTCGCTTCATTAGATGATGTTAGAGGCACAATGTTCGCTTCAGTATGATTCTCTGTGTTATCCATGCTCTATGCTTCCAGCTTGTGGCTATTTGTTTACCAACTGATTAAGATACTTGAGTGAAGTGAGAAAATCTTCTGCCACTGCAAAGAATTTACCTCTTACTTGAGAGCGATTTATCAGTTGAATGTGGGATATTAGGCGCATTGTGACGGTGAATTGGTATCATTATTCTGTTAAACACAGTACCCTCAGCTAAATTTGGCAGACAAATACTAGGCACTTACAAACAGGCCGATTTGAAAATGAAACACCTTGAAGGTAAAGTGGCCTTGGTCACAGGTGCTACACGGGGAATTGGCAAGGGAATTGCTATTAGTCTTGGTGAAGCAGGTGCGATCGTATATATTACTGGTCGCAGTTTAGATAAATCTATATCTCCTGCCAATAATGGTATTTCAGGTAGTCTAGAGGAAACCCGAGCCGCTATTGAAGAAGTCGGTGGTGTATGTATTCCTGTTCCAGTAGATCATAGTAACGACGAACAGGTGCGATCGCTCTTTGATCGCATTCAAGATGAGCAGCATGGACAACTCGATTTACTGGTAAATAATGTTTTTTCCGGAGTCCAAGCATTAAGTGATGCTCAAGGAAAGCCATTTTGGGATTTTGAACCCAGCCTTTGGGATAGTTGCAATAATGTAGGTCTGCGTAGCCACTATGTTACCAGTGTTTTTGCAGCTCGGATGATGAGCAAGCGTAACTCTGGATTGATTTGTACGATTTCTTCCTGGGGCGGGTTGTCTTATATTTTCGGTGCAGCATACGGTGTTGGTAAATCAGGATGCGATCGCCTAGCCGCTGATATGGCCGTTGAACTCAAGCCTTATAACATCGCTTCACTTTCACTCTGGCCAGGGATTGTAGGCACGGAGCATATATCCCGCCTCACATCACAAATGAACGAAAACAATGCTACTAACCAGAGAAACTCATTACTCGTTGAGCGCTATAACTGGGAAACCCCCTTACTCACAGGAAGAGTGGTTGCGGCACTAGCAGCAGATTCCAGTGTGATGCTTCGCACCGGACGAGTGCAGATTGTAGCCGAACTCGCTCAACATTATAAACTTGTAGATCAAAATGGCGATCGCCCCGTATCTCTACGCTCTCTGCGTTTTTTAATGCCTTTTGCATTGCCTGTACTAAGAAAGTACACATGGCTCATACCAGATTTGAAAGTGCCTTGGTTGCTCTTACTGCTAACGACACTCAAATCACCTCAAATTTAATCTAAATATATTTCAATTAATTACTTTCTGGTAAATCAGATGACATCAAAAACCTGATTTTTATTAGGTTATAAATATCCTTTTCTGTCAAAATGATTTAGATGAGTTTGCCTTTAGTTGTTAAAAAATTTCATTAAACAAAATAATTCTCCTAATTATGGAAGAGAGAAATGACCCAGCTAAATGAAGCTGTTGTGCTTATCACTGGTGCATCTGGCGGATTCGGACAGGAACTAACCCGACAATTATTAATGGCTGGTAGCCGACTGATTCTAACAGATTTGGATGAAGCTGTTCTGCGTCAACGAGTTGCAGCAATTCAAAGCATAGTTTCAACTGGAGAGGTACTAGCCTGCTTCGTTGTTGATCTTGCTACTCGTAAAGGATGTGAAACCCTTTATAGCCAAGTTAAAAAACTCAATATACCCATCGATATATTAATAAATAACGCTGGTATAGCATACTTTGGTCGCATGGATGAAGTTCCTAGCGAGAAATGGGAGCTACTCATGCAGGTAAACCTACTAGCACCAATGCGATTAAGTGCCCTATTTGCTGCTGATATGATTGCCCGCCAAAAAGGGCACATCGTCAATATTTCGTCACTAGCAGGCTGGTCAGCACCGGCTGGGTTAGTTCATTATGCAACTAGCAAATTCGGGTTGCGTGGCTTCAGCGAAGGACTTTTCAATGAAGTCAAAGACCATCAAGTAAAAGTTACAGCTGTTTATCCCTTTTTTAGTCGCACTCCAATTCTGCAATCGGAAACTTATGGAACTTTAGGTAAGCTGATCGAGGAAGGTTTTCCAGAAAGTCTGGCAACCGATCCAGCAAAAGTAATGCGCGCAACCATTCAAGGAATTGTTCACGACAAACTGCACGTATTTCCTGATGCAACTGCTAAAAGTGTCCATCTGCTGAAAAGATATTCTCCCTTGCTACTGGACTGGATTAGTGATGCATTTATCAGGAGGTTGAAAGTTGGTCAACGTAAGTAATTCTAGTAAAACTGAAAAGATATTTAATACTACTGACAAACATCTGATTATTGGGGCTGGGTTTGTTGGATTAGGTATGGCTCAAGTACTCAAAGCTGCTGATATTCCCTACGATCAAGTCGATGCTAGTGACGATATCGGCGGTAATTGGTATCACGGCGTTTACGAAACAGCACATATCATCTCGTCACGCAAAATTACCCAATTTACCCATTTCCCTATGCCTGAGCATTATCCCGACTTTCCCAGTGCTCAGAATATGCGGGATTACTTGAACGACTTCGCCAATCATTTTAACTTGCGCGAGCATATCGAACTTAACCGTACAGTTAGTAATGTGCGACCAGTCGAAAATAATTTCTGGGAAGTCTCTTTTGCTAATGGAGAACAGCGAATATATGAAGGAGTGTTGATTTGTAATGGTCATCACTGGTGCAAACGTTTTCCCAAATTTCAGGGAGAATTCAACGGAGAAATTATCCATTCTAAAGATTACAAACACCCAAATCAGCTTACTAGCAAGCGAGTTTTGGTAATCGGTGGCGGCAATTCAGCTTGCGATATTGCAGCAGAAGCAGGCCGCGTCGGCGCTAAATCTGTTTTGAGTATGCGTGAATCAGTATGGTTTATTCCCAAATCATTTGCAGGAGTACCAGTAGCCGATTTAATTAAATGGTGGATGCCAGAATGGGTTCAACGGCTCCTGGCTTACGGGATAATCCGCCTGACGTTCGGTACTCATAAAGATTATGGTCTACCTAAACCCAACTATCGAATTTTTACCAAGCATCCAACTCTAAACAACGAGGTGCCCTATTACATTAAACACGGAAGAATCACCCCCAAACCTAGTGTGCGTCGTTTGGATGGTTGGGAAGTGGAATTTGTTGATGGTAGCCGAGAAGCATTTGACTTAATAATTTGTGCTACTGGCTACTACGTTGCCTATCCGTTTCTACCCCAAGAACTTCAGCGCGTTGAAGGAGCAGCAGTTCAATGTTATGGCGGCTCGTTTTTCGCCGATTACAAAGGACTGTATTTTATTGGTTGGGGGCAAGCAAGAGGCGGGGTAGGATCTCTGATTTCCGCTTACAATTCATTGTTCATCCGTTTTCTTAAACTCCAGGATGAGATAAATGTACCTATTGGTCTGGTTCTCAAAGAAATGGGACAACAATTACCGAAAACTCATCTTGCCGATCCGCAGCAGATTTTTAGGCAATTAAAGCTTGTTAATTTCTTCTTTCACTGGATTGTTAAAAAAGCCTATCAAGTTGATAGCAAATATCCCGATTTTCGTAATAAACCACTTCCTGCTTCACAAAGTATCGAGAAACCTCAGTCGTTACCCAGGGCAAACGTATCTAAATTGTGACAAAGTGGTACGAAGAAACTAGAAGAAGGGTCAGGTGAGGAATTTTGCCTGGAGGGCATAAGAGGAAACGATGACGCTTTGTACTGATTGAGCGAAACAATATTCGCTTTATTGCAACAGGACGCTGTGGCTTACCCTTGACAGATAAAGCTAACTGTAAGTTCAAAAAATTTAACTCTAATATAGCCACAAGATCTGCTGAAATGAAATTAATATTGGACAAGTTTATCGCTAAATCAATCTCATCAGTTGTTACAAAACTGCTAGTAGGCGTAAATCAAATAAACAGGTGAGGTCAAAGTTAAGATGGCAACCTGTGACGGTCGAAGTTGGCGCTCGTGGTTAGTCAGCGTTTTTAGCGTTGTGGGAGTCTTTGCCCCTGCAATATTCTTTGATGGAAACTCTGCCGATGCTCAGATCATCCCTGATGAAACATTAGGCGAAAGCTCTTCAACAATTACCCCCAATCTTAACATTCAAGGACTTGCCGCAGACCGCATTGATGGTGGTGTATCTCTCGGTGCTAACCTATTCCATAGTTTTCGAGAATTCAATGTAGGCGAAAACCAACGAGTTTATTTTGGTAATCCCACAGGAATTGAGAATATTCTTACCAGAGTCACGGGGGCTAAAGTCTCCAACATACTTGGTACTCTTGGGGTGAATGGTGCAGCCAATTTATTTTTACTCAATCCTAATGGCATTATATTTGGGCAAAATGCACGGTTAGATGTGGCGGGTTCGTTTATGGCGAGTACGGCGAACTCATTTGTATTTGGCAACGGGATGGAATTTAGCGCCACAGATCCACAAGCACCACCACTGTTGAAAATTAATCTTACACCAGGTTTACAGTATGGTAAAAATGACTCTTATAGAACTATTAAAAATACTGGAAGTTTAACTGTAGGGCAAGATTTAAAACTGATTGCAGGTAATTTGGATCTACAGGGAAAACTTGAGGCTGACAGAGATTTAATTCTACAAGCTGAGTAAGGATTCAGGTAGAGGATTATTGACAAAGGGAACACTTGAGGGGGAGTATCA
>NZ_MTAW01000093.1 GCF_002154725.1 Nostoc sp. 106C
TTTAACATATTTTGGGTTATTTTTATCAGGTTTTTCTTAACATTCAACGTTTCTGTAAAAATATATATAGGAATCTTATTTAATTACTAAAATTATTTGCGTGGTGCACGCAGCGCAGCGTATGCGTAATAGGGAGGAAACTTTTAACATCAAAAGGGAATAGGGAAGAAGGAATAAAGTTATACTGAGTTGTTTTCAAGAATCATTGTGCTGAGTTGCGAAGTAAGAAGTGCGGAGTTTTTTGCTGTCGATTTTAGTGCGTAATTGTTCAATAATTGCGATCGCTTATTCTACATTAGTGCGCGCTGCTTGGAGGTGAGAGCGACTGTCTCCCAGGGGCGAGGACTTATGGGGTTTTTGCGTCTTCGCACTATATCTATCATGAGGGCACAGCAGTGCTGTGCCCCTACAATGTGGTATATAGATTTCAATACGCTTGGGTTAAGAAAATTTCTCTGTGGAAAGAGGAAACTCTTAACAGGGAACAGAAAAAATAGGCTTATTTGAACTGTATTGATATCTATTTACTAATAAAAATTACTTGTAAATTGTCTGAAATAAGCTGGATTGAAATACCCAACTTCTCTAATAAATTGGGTATTTGAGTAGATGCAAATCAATTGCAGGGCGATGCATTAATATAACAAGGGAATGCGTAGACGCGGAACGGTGAATATTAAATGTTACTTGACTCTAAAGTCCGAGATGATAGCTGATGCTGTTGTTTCGCTACCATTTGAATACTACGATTTGGCCCTGTTACCAAACCACGGCGTTTTGGCTTAACATCACCATCATCCACTAGCGCCAAATCCCAACTTGAGAGAATTTTTGCTAGTATTACTTTCATTTCATACTGGGCAAATGCCATACCAATACAGCGTCTCGCACCACCGCCAAAGGGTAAGAACTCATAGGGCGAAAATTGACGTTCTAAAAAGCGTTCTGGTTTAAATTGCTGATGTTGGGGGTATAAATCTTCGCGCTGGTGGGTGAGATAAATGGAACCAAGTACGACTGTACCGGGTTCTAGGTCGTGACCACACAAAGATACTGGTGTTTTTACTACTCGTGGGAAAGTCAGCATCCCGACAGGATAAATCCGCAAGGCTTCAGAGTAAACAGCGTTAAGATATGGTGATTTAAAAACGCTACTGGGGTCTGGGCGATCGCCCAAGCTATCTAGTTCTTGTAGAAGTTTTTGCTGTACTGATGGCAATTTATGAATCCAGTACAATGCCCAGGTGAGGGCTGTGGCTGTGGTTTCATGTCCTGCTGTCAACAGAGTCATCAATTCATCACGCAACTCTGCATCTGTCATGCCTTCACCAGCTTCATCACGCGCCGCCATGAGTAAGCTAAGGATATCTGTGCGCGATGGGTCGGGATTTTCTCGCCGTTCCTGAATTTCTTCGTTGAGAAGTTGATGAACTCGCTGTTTGCGGCGTAGGAATCTTCCCCAAGAACTGCGAGGGCCAAAATCTTTTTGTAAAGCAGGAAAATAAAGTTCAATGACCCGTAGGGGGGAGGTTTCATTCAGCATTATAGCTAAAAGTTCCTCTAACTCTTGGGCGCGTGACCCTTCATATAATCCAAATACAGCTTGCATAATCACCCGCATGGTAATAATTTGCATAGCCGATCGCACACAGAAGGATTTGTCTATCTGCCATTGACTAATTACCTGTTCTGTAACATCGTTAATCACTTGGCCATAGGTTCGCATTCTGTCACCGTGAAACGGCGGCATTAATAACTGGCGTTGACGGCGATGTACCTCACCGCTGACTGTAATCACAGAATTTTTCCCTAGCATCGGTTCAAATACCGTGTTCCAGTCATTAGGTGCCTCAAATTCCTTGGTATCGCTGGTCAAAATTTGCTGTAGCGCCTGAGGATTGCTGACAAAGACAATAGGTGGATTTAATTGCAGAGTGAAAATATCACCATAGCGTTTGGCACAATCTTCCATAAACGGCATGGGTCGGAAAATCCACTGAAGCATCTGGATAAGCGCTGGAGATTTAGGACCGTTGGGTAATTTCATAGGCTTTGTCTGTTGAGTTATTTCTGTTTTGCCAATTAAGCGCACAGAACAACATTAAATTTTTCTGAATGAATATAGAAGCTGCTTATCTTTGTATTGCGAAAGTGCAATCAACTGTTACAACCTGATGGTTGTAAAATTTTTGTTAACTTGGACGAGCATCTATAGTTTCTCCTCATCCTCTTAAGGTATTCAGCATGACAGCAACCACCCCTAAGGCATCTTCAGCGCTTCCGAATTTTTGTGAAGGAATTCAATATTTTGGTGAGGCTTTACCAGGTTTTGAAACTCATGGTGCAACCCCTGCTATAGAATCAGGCAATGTGGCGATCGCATCTCCCACAGAACCGAATGCCGTCTATCAAACTTTACTTGCGGCCGATGCTCTACGTTACCTGACGCTACAAGTTACAGGTAGTAAAGCTTCTGGACACCCTGGTGGATTTGCTAGCCAAGCGGAAGCTTATGCGGCTCTCGTCATGTTAGGGTACAAAAACATTATTACGGAAGTCGGTCACCACGCCCCTGGATTTTATAGTGCGATGTTCCTCGATCGCTCTTTAGAGGATATGGGAATTTTTACAGTTCAACAATTGCGCGATCGCTTTCGTGAAAAGCATGGACTGTTAGGCCATCTTTCTGGTTACATACCAGGTATTCTTGCACCTGCGGGGCCTTTAGGACAAGGACAGCACTTTGCAATGTCAGCCGCACTGCTGCACAAAGATAAATTATTCCCCTTCACCGTTGGGGATGGTGGACTGGGTGAACCTTATATTATGAGTTCAATGGCTCACTTCCATACTGCTTATCCCCATACCACTAACTTCTTACCCGTGCTGGTGTGGAACGGTTACAGCCAAGAACATCACAGTATGGTTTCGCTCAAAACCAACGAACAGATGACAGCATACTGGCAAGGTAACGGTTTTGAGGAAGTAGTGTTAGTAGATGCCAAAGAATTTGACGATCGAGACCAAGCTGGCGATTATGTTGATAGTACCGCTTTTTCCTTCGAGCAACGGTTAGCCTTCACCAAAGCCGTGCTTTTGGGAGTAGATAAAGCAGCGCGTTCAGCTTTGAGTGGTAAACTTACCGTCTTCATCATTAAACAACTCAAAGGTGCAGGAGTCCACGCCAGAGGTGCAAAATCTCACAACCTCTATCCTAAAGATACGCTGGATGCTCCCCATATTGTCAGCGCCTTAAAAGAACGTGCTTTATCTAAGGAAGCTTGGGAATTAGTGCGGACAAATGCAGAACGCGCTGGCGGTGGCCCTGCGGCTAAAACAGTAGTGACAGAATTTGAATTACCATTACCAGACTTAGGCGAATTACCTTTAGAAGAATATGCGGTAGGTGGTGAACCCAAAGTTTCCACAACAGCAATGGGAAGATTAGTGGGAATTGTGGGGACAAAAGACCCGAATTTCTTAGTAACTAACGCTGATGGTAACGAAGCATCAGGAATTGCCAATATCAACCAAGCACTGAAGATTATTCACCCCACAACCGACGACTTATATAACCAAGCACCAAATGGACAAGTTTATGAACCATTGAGTGAAGATGCTTGTGCAGGTTTAGCTGCTGGTTTGTCATTAATGGGTGCAAGAACCTTGTGGTGTTCTTATGAATCTTTTGCCATCAACGGATTACCAATTTGGCAAACTGTAACTCAAGCAATGGCAGAATTGCGCCGTCAAACTCCCTCAACAATTACTTTATTTACTGCTGGCGCATTAGAGCAAGGACGTAACGGTTGGACTCACCAACGTCCAGAGATTGAAGCTTATTTTGCTTCATTAATGCGAAATGGCAATGTGTTCCCATTATTCCCCCCCGATGCTAACAGTATCCAAGCTTGTTATGACTGGGCATTGAAAACTAAAAATAAGGGAATTGTAATTACTGCGAGTAAATCACCTTTACCAATTCGCACCACATTAGAACAAACTCGCCAAGGTTTACGCGACGGTGCAGTTTTATTGCATGAAGTTCCAGGTGATAAGCAAGTTGTCTTTGCTGTCATTGGCGATATGACATTAATGCCAGTATTTGAAGCAGCAGCTTTCTTAGAAACTGAAGGTATTGGTGCCAAGATAGTTTCTGTTATTAATCCCCGCCGTTTGTATCGTCCTGATGATACAGCTTGGGATACTTGTTCAGAACCCGATGGTGGTTTTTTAGATGATGCCAAATTTGCCGAATTATTTGATGGCGATGCGTTAATTGCTGTTACTGGTGGTGCAGCGGCGATGGTAGAACCAATTATGTTGCGGAGTAATTCTAAGCGCGATACTTTTGCTTGGAAGCGTGGCGAAACTACAGCGAGTGCTGGTGAGTTGATGGCGTTTAATGGTTTGACTGCGGAAGCGTTGACTAAAAGAGCGATTGAATTAGTGCATTAAATCTTTATCTCATGTAATATAATGCCCCCATCTAAAAATTTTCACGATGGGGGTTTGTTATGATAGTGATTTAATCGAAACTATTAAATCTAAAATGATTAATTCTCAGAATTTCCAGCCACCTAAATTTTTTATCTTACCTCAAGATGGCCATTCCATTAATCATAATGGAATGAAGTATGTGATTGGAGAGATGATTGGTCAAGGTAACTTCGGTAAAGTATATAAATGTGAAGATGAGTGGAGCAACGAACTTGTAGCTAAAATCCTTATACCTCGAAATCAGAGCTATGAAGAAGTTCAACAAAAATGGCTGGAAGAGATAGATAAGTTAGTTTATCTTCGTCATCCAAATATTACCTTTGTATATGATGCTTTTGAATATAGAAATACTTTTTACCTTATTATAGAGCGTTGCCATTGTACACTTGAAGACCTGCTTAATCTACAAAACTTTCAGGGGGATGTATGGCTACCACATATTGCAAGAGATCTATTGCAAGGGATTCATTTCATGCACAATGCTGGTTATGTTCACAAAGATATCCATCATGGAAATGTTTTTGTGTCATTAATGCAGGATAAGATGATTCCCATGAAAGATCCAGTTTTAAGGTTTAAAATCGGAGACTTGGGAATAAGTATATTAGAAAGAGATATTGATGTGTTTAATACAACACTTGCGGCATGGATGCTACCACCAGAGTACCTTGCTCCACAAAAATTTGGGTTGATTGGTAGACAGGTAGATATATACCATATAGGGTTGTTGCTATTAAGTTTACTGCTGGGGAAAATTCCACAATTTACATATGATGAAATCTTAGCTGGAAAGCCACGGCAAATAGCAGAGAGTTTATCTTCACGTTATAGTGACGTAATAGCAAGAGCATTACGTAGGCACGTTGCATACCGAACACAATCAGCGCTAGATTTTTGGCGGGAAATATTAGAGGCAAGCAAATTTTAACAGTAATTAAGGCGTAGGTTGGGTTGAGGAACGAAACCCAACATCTAAAAACTTTGTCAATGTTGGGTTTCACTTCGTTCAAAGCAACCTACAAAAGAGTGCTTGATTATAAGTAGCATCACTCTCCAAATTTTAGCCATCCTAAATCATTCGTGAACAACAAGATCCCCGACTTCTTGGAGAAGTCGGGGATCTGAGTCTGGTTATTTTTACAAATCAAATAGTATGGCTATGGTAAGAATGTAATATGAGTAAAATCTTTAACAGCTTACTAAACTTCAAATATAATCATGACTACAGATGCAGAATATCAAGCAAGAATTATCGCCTATAACTGGGATGACTTAATAATATTATGGTCAGAAATTAAAGCAAAAAATACTTCAAACTTTTGGGATGAAGGTAAAGCATTAGAATATTTAGTTTTACGTGCATTCCAACTAGATGGTGCTGAAGTGGCTTGGCCTTATACTGTAACAATTCAAGATAAAGTAGTAGAACAAATCGATGGAGTGGTATATACAGACAGTCTAGCCTGCTTGATAGAATGTAAGGACACAACTAAAGAAGTTAATATTGAACCCATAGCAAACCTACGAAATCAACTACTACGAAGACCAGCAGCAGCTATTGGGAGCGTGTTTAGTCGCAGTGGATTTACAGAAGCAGCAGTAACATTAACTGGATTTGTAGCACCTCAAACTATTCTATTGTGGGGAGGACAAGAAATAGAATATTCACTCACAAATAAATGTATATGTAAATTCTTAGTCAAAAAATATCGTATCTGTGTGCAAAAATGTATCCCTAATTACGACATTACAACGGAGATTTCATCATGAACCTGGCATATATGATTGCAGAAAGTGATAAAGATGTAGAGATTTTACAGAAATTGCTACCGCAAAATCTAAGTAAAAATATCAAATTCATAGCAGGTGAAAGTTCTTACAGAGCGCGTTCTTTAGCTAGTTCACTGCTTGCTACTCGAAAAACACCTGTTGCTCTTGTATTAGATGCAGATACAGATAACGAATCTCAAATATTTGAAAGAAATGAATTAATTAATTATGTACTAAATCAGGCATCATCGGGAATTCCTTATCAAGTGTTTCTGGCAATTCCCCAATTAGAAATTGTATTTTTACAAGATAAATTATTAATAGAGAAAATAGCACAACGCCAATTCAATGATTTAGAATGGCAGTTGGCTCAAAGTAAACCTAAAGAATTTTTAGAAACAGTATTCGGAAATAATGAGCAAATAAATGCCAGAATATTTGAAAATATAAATGATGCGGAAATTGAGATATTACAACAAAGTCCATTAATACAAGAAATAATTAAATTCCTATCATCGCTAATTACATCTTCTGTTGCAATTAACTAACTATCCATATAATATATTTAAATTTAAGGAGGAATGAAAGTATGAGCGATATTCACGGTATCGTTCGCTTGAACCTAGATTTATCACCAGAACTTAATCAAATATTAGAAGAACTGGCAACAAAGATTGGCACAAGTAAAAGTGATGTTCTACGCCAGGCTATAACGTTGATGCAAATCATGGTTATAGCTAAAGAAGAAACCAAAAAATTAGGAGTTCCC
The DNA here is from genome assembly GCF_002154725.1 of Nostoc sp. 106C. Lineage (GTDB taxonomy): Bacteria > Cyanobacteriota > Cyanobacteriia > Cyanobacteriales > Nostocaceae > Aulosira. Next base: position 7,040 of record NZ_MTAW01000093.1, read on the forward strand.
GAAGCAAATCAACTGATAGCGAATGAAATCATTTTTTCATCTGAGCAGCCAAAACCGCATCCACTAGATACATTTATGGAAAGGCTGGGCCCGTGGGAAGATGAACGGACTGCTGAGGAAATAGTCAAAGAGATTTATGATAGCCGTACTATTTCTAACAATGACATTAGTCTATGACTTATTTACTTGATACCGATACTTGTATTTATTGGATAAAAGATATTAATTCAGTCAGAACTAAAATTAGACAAATAGGATGGGAGCAAATTTATATTTGCAGTATCACTGTTGCTGAGTTGTACTTTGGTGCTTATAATTCTCAACGAGTGGTGGAAAACTTAGCTCGTGCAGAAGACTTTATTCAAAATTTACCTGTTGTACCTTTAACTACCCCGGCTCTCAAAAAGTTTGGAGAATTAAAAGCAGAACTTCGCAGGCTTGGACAACCAATTACTGAGTTTGACTTACTGATTGCTAGTGTTGCGTTGACAGGAAATTATATTTTAGTGACTAACAATACTCGTCATTACAGTCGCATTACCAGACTACAACTTGAAAACTGGACTTTGCTTTAAAAATATCGAAAATGGAATGTACGATAGGCAAATTGCCGCAACTGCACTAGTTTTAGCAAGTAAAGGTGATGCTGTGCAGGTATTAACGTGCGACCAAAACATCACTGCATTGGGTTTGGTTACTATTGTTTGGTAGTTATTCGATGAATCAAGCGATCGCACTCTACCTCAATGCGATCGCTTTATGATGTAGAAATTCAATACTAATTCTTGACTCGCCCGTTAGTTGGCTCCTGTAAAATTGCAGTTGGGACGGGTTGAGTAGCGGGAACCTCTACAACCGGAGGAACTTGCGAAATCAATTTTTTATTACCCCGCTTGCGATTAGAACCACCTGCTTTAGCATACTCCATGCTATTTTTACCGTAGACAGTTGCAACTCCACTCAGCATCCGTTCTGAAAGTTCCGAAAGCGCTTTGTCCATCTGGGTAGCTGTCTTACGCGATTCTTCAAGATTAGACAACAGCGTATTATGGGCTTCCACAACAGCACGGGTATTATCAATTAGGCGAGTATAGGCTTCAATGGTTAATCCGTGTCCTAAATCCAGATTCTCATTAATAGATTTTAGCAAAGCAAGACGACGTTGGGCTTTTTCCACAGCAGCAGAACCGCGAGTTGTCACAGTCATGAGAAATACTCCTACAATAATTCTCTTTCAACATAGTGGAGTACCTTTGTGACTGAGATGAGTAGTTTTGTTGATTTAATTACTCGCATTGATTGGGACTATATCTGTGTTTTTACTCGTTTGTCTGTGTCTCTCAATTGTTTCAAGATAAACGCAATTAGCAATTGTAGTCTCTGAAATGGCAATTGTAGTATCCAAAATAGCAAATGTAGTCTCCGAAATGGCAATTGTAGTATCTAAAATAGCAAATGTAGTCTCCAAAATGGCAATTGTAGTATCTAAAATAGCAAATGTAGTCTCTGAAACGGCAAATGTAGTCTCTGAAATAGCAAATGTAGTCTCCGAAACGGCAAATGTAGTCTCTGAAATAGCAAATGTAGTCTCCGAAATGGCAATTATGGAGTTGGATGATAGATGCAATAAAGCTTACGGAGAGTCGCACTGCAATTTTCCGAAATTGGCAACCCAAGTATGTGAGTAATTAAATTGGCTTCTGGTAGCTGTAACTTCATTTCTTGAGCATTCAGTTCCAGTAAAATCTAAGCGGAAAGGCTATGCGAGAAAATTTTTAAACAACACATGGCAGAAAAAAAATTAGAAGCTTTAATAGCTAAAACTGTCAAAAAAGTGCTCAAAAAAGAAATAGGTAAATTTAAAAAAGATAATTTAGCGATTGTATCAAATCAAGCTAATAATACATTAGATAGTTTCGTAGCTAATGTTGATACTTGGAAAGATCAAGACAATACAGAAGAAATTATTGATGATATATATGCCAGTCGTTATGTGAGTTTACCTTCAAAAGAAGATGCAGAACTTGAGCGTAAGTTACGAGAACTAAAGTTTAAACAAGAACTTAGAAAAGATTGGATATCATTTCTTTTGAAAGATGTAATAGTATATTCTGCTACTGTTATTTTTATTTTTACTGTCGCTGGCTTTTATCTATTCACTCTGATTCAGAGGTATTAACTTGCGTATTATATCCTGTGAGCAGCGTTATACTTATGATAAAATGACTTTGATAGTAGTTTACCCATCCTCATATCTCTGTGTCTCTGTGGTTAGATAAATTATTTGTGAACCGCAGAGACGCAGAGGCGCAGAGAGGAAACACAGATTTTATTGGAGATAATGCGATCGCTTTCAGAAGTGCGATCGCTTACTGCAACGTCAAGGACGTTCGCAACTACATAAGTCTCATAAGAAACGTTAACCTAAGTAATTTTTCGTAACTAATTTTACAGGCGACGAAGCAAACTTGCGGAAAGTAGACTCTTGTGTATATCCAGAAAAACTGTACTGGATATAAAAGCTACTTTGATTGGTAAATCTGCAAACAAGTATCATGCTTGCTTTGCTTAATGGCAATTTTCCTGTCAGGGTGTTGAATTTCTCTATTCGCAAGTGTGATGGAACTTTAGGAATATGATCGGGCTTTTAATATTTTTGGTTGTTGTAATTGCCACTGTAGTTGTCATTATCATTAGTAGCTACAACGATTTAGTTAAGTTTCGCAATCGCTACAAGAATGCTTACTCCCAAATTGATGTGCAATTACAGCGTCGCTATGACTTAATTCCCAATTTGGTGGAAACTGCTAAAGGTTACATGAAACATGAACGGGAAACCTTAGAAGCAGTGATTGCAGCCCGGAATTCTGCACTTAATGCTAGCAGCCGCGCTGTACAAAATCCTGGCGATCCGCAAGCGATGCAGCAGTTGGGTAATGCGGAGGCGGTGCTGACAGGTGCGTTAAGCCGCATGATGGTACTTTCGGAAGCTTACCCGGAATTGAAAGCTGATCGCTCGATGAGTCAGGTAATGGAAGAACTATCTTCTACAGAAAACCGGATTGCTTTTGCACGTCAGGCTTTTAATGATGCTGTGACACTCTACAACACTAAAGGCGAATCGTTCCCCAGTAACTTAGTAGCACGCACTTTTAACTTTACTAATGCCGAGTTACTGCAAGAAGCCACACCAGAAATGAAAACTGCTCCCCGCGTGTCTTTTTAGATGTCTATGAATTTCTTTGAACATCAGGATAAAGCACGCCAAAACACGCAACAGTTAATCGGGTTATTTGCTGCGTCGATCGCAGTTATGATTGTGGCGATTTATATTGCCGCGTTATTTCTGTTCCGCATGGCTCCCCGGATTTGGTGGCATTTAGGATTATTTCTCTCTGTGGCTGGTGTCACCATTATTGCGATCGCTATTGCAAGTTTGTATAAAATTTTCTATCTTCGCGCAGGAGGTAGTGTAATTGCTCAGGAGTTGGGAGGACGACTGCTGCTGCCAGAAATGGCTGACGAACAAGGGCGACAACTATTAAATATTGTCGAGGAAATGGCGATCGCTTCTGGTATTTCTGTGCCGGAAGTCTATCTCTTGGAATCAGAACACGGTATTAATGCTTTTGCTGCCGGGTTTTCACCTAACGATGCGGTGATTGGAGTTACCCGTGGCAGTCTGCAACATCTGAACCGGGATGAATTACAAGGAGTTATCGGCCATGAATTCAGTCACATTCTCAATGGAGATATGCGGCTGAATTTGCGTTTGATGGGACTGCTACACGGAATTTTGTTTATTTACTTAGCCGGGGAATTGCTCTGGCGTTGGCGCGTTCGCAGTAGCTCCGAAGACAAAGGTTTGCCTTTGTGGGCGTTTGGTTTGGCACTGATGGCGATTGGCGGTATCGGATTACTCTGCGGACGCCTAATTAAAGCCGCTGTCTCTCGTCAAAGAGAATTTCTGGCTGATGCTTCGGCGGTACAATTCACTCGCAACCCTGATGGCATGACTGGAGTACTGCAAAAACTCCAACAGATGGATTCACGCTTGATTACGCCAGGTGCAGAAGCCGCCAGCCATATGTTCTTTGGCAATGCTCTCAAACTCTCCTTCGGGGAAGATATGTTTGCTACCCATCCACCGCTTACAGAACGTATTGGCCGCATTGGGGGTTTGAATGCGCGTGATTTAGGTGCAATGCCATCTCCTATGCGCAATCAGGCGCATTCTCAGGATGGGTTAGCAATGGGTTTTGCTGGAGGTGGAAATCCTACAGCAGTGACGCCAGAACAAGTAGTCAATCAGGTGGGAAGCGTTGCACCAGAGCATTTTGCTCATGCTCAAGCGTTGTTGGCGCAGTTACCAGAAACTCTACGTTTGCAAGTAAGAGAACAGCAAAGTGCAACAGCGATCGCTTTTGCCTTAGCCTTAGATACAGAAAATCCCCAGGTACAAGAACGCCAAATTGCTTGGTTAAGCCAAGTACAGCCTGCTGAGTTGGTAGAGAAAACCTTAGAATTTAGTAGCGAAATTAGCCAACTAGATCCCAGCCTGCGCCTACCCCTTGTGGATTTGACAATACCTGCATTGCGGCAAACTTCCGCTAAAGAATGTCAAAGGTTGTGCAAATGCGTTCAAGGTTTAGTTACAGCTAGAGGAAGTTTATCGCTGTGGGATTTTGTGTTGCAGTTAGTACTGTGGCATCGACTTCAGCCTTGTATCAATCCCACCTCAACTACAGCTGTAGAATTCACTTCTATAGAACAGATTTGGTCAGATAGCATATTAGTACTGTCAGCACTAGCACGAGTGGGACAATCTCAACCCGATGAAATCGCCTATGCATTTCGTTCTGGTGTTTTTCGACTTCCGGGAGCCGGACAGCAAGAAAAACCAGATGCACCTGTTGCTTGTAACTTTGCTGATATTAAGAAAAGTATTGAACGCCTCCGCCTTGCTAGTCCTAAACTTAAGCAAGCTCTTGTTGATGCCTGCGCTCACACGGTTTTACTAGATAATAAAGTTACGCCATCAGAGGCAGATTTGCTGAGAGCGATCGCCATGACTCTAGACTGTCCTATACCCCCATTTTTAAATTCTCAAAGAGGTTTTCCCAAACCCAAACAATCTTCAGCAAAGTAAAGTTCATGCCATGATTGATACCCGTACACACCAAGTCCGCCGTTGCGGACTTTTTATTTTGCAGAGTTTTGATTTTTGCAAAAACAGAGAATTTACTGGGAACGGGCTACGAGCTACGAGATCCCCGACTTCTTCAAGAAGTCGGGGATTTTACCATCTTACGAGAACTGCTATATAAAGATTTTTATGCCAAAACAATTTACTGGGAACTGTATCCGGGTAAGCTTCCGTCATAGGCGAAAGTACAAGTTAATGGTGAGGAGTGGTGAGTGATGAGTTATTAACTCAAAACTCTCTAAAATATCTGTGTCTGCTCCCGTATACTTCCCCTTCTCATTCTGGTATAAGGTGGTTAACAATGGGTTGAATGTGTTTCAAATAATTCAACTTTATGCCTAGAACCCCGAATGAATACGCAGTACACCTTCTACTAGAAAGTGGTCATCGCGAAGAAGTACGTTTTCCTACTATTCAAGAGTTTCAGAAGTGGTATAGTGGCGAACTTGTGCCAAAGTCTGCTTCTCATGACTTTATTAGCGTGCCGATCAAGAATATTCAAGGGGAGTATATGGTAGTACGCCCATCTCGAATTACCGCAATCCGGGTAGAACCAATTTTTAGCTCTAGTGTTGAAAGATACGATTAAATGATGAGAAAAACCCTTGCCTTGCTTTCCTTAAGTCTAGGAATTGCCTTTGTAAATACACTCTGGTCAGCTGTTGCTCAGGTTCCTGATTTACCACCGCCAGTACAGACTAATCCTGGAATACCTTTAGTAGTACCACCTAGCAATCCTGAAGTACAGCTGCCGCTCAAACCTACTGACTTAGGAAACTGTACCCCTAGCTATGCTTGTTTGGGCTGGGATGAGCAACTTTGGGGTAGCAGGGGTAAACGCGGCGATCGCCAAGCACTTTTAGCAGCAATTGATAATAGCTTACGTTACCTGGAAAAAGATAAGGCGATCGCTGCTTATCAACAATATCCAATTAAAGAAATTACCCTGGATCGGGTACGTCGGAGTTTGGTACGCTTCCGTCAGCTGGTTGTCAAATCTAAATCACCAGCCCAACTACAAGCTGCTGTCCGCAAGGAGTTTGTGTTTTACCAATCCGTAGGTAACGACGGCAACGGTACTGTTAAGTTTACCTCTTACTACGAGCCTGTTTATCTAGCTAGCCGTGTACGAACTTCTGAATACAAATATCCCCTTTATCGACTACCACCGGATTTTGACCAATGGGCTAAACCTCACCCAAAACGGATTGATTTAGAAGGTCAAGATGGGTTACTGGGGGATAAAAGCCAGTTGCACGGTTTAGAAATGTTGTGGTTCCGCGATCGCCTAGACGCATACATGATCCACATCCAAGGATCTGCCCAAATTCAGTTAACTGATGGTAAAAAAACCTCTGTTGCTTATGCAGGTGGAACAGATTATCCTTGGACAAGTATCGGCAAAGAACTGGCAAAAGACGGCAAACTCCCACTAGAGGGATTAACACTACCAAAGTTGGTCAGTTACTTTAAGCAATCTCCACAGGAATTGAGTAATTATTTGCCTCGCTGGGAGCGGTTTGTCTTCTTTAAAGAAACAAGCGGTACACCAGCCACTGGTAGTATTAATGTGCCAGTTACACCAGAGCGTTCCATTGCCACCGATAAGTCTATTATGCCTCCTGGCGCTCTAGCCCTGGTTTATACTGCTATTCCTTATCCCAATACCGTTGGTAACCTAGAGTTTCGGAATGTTAGCCGCTTTGTGCTCGATCAAGACACAGGTAGCGCCATCAAAGGGCCGGGAAGGGTAGATTACTTTATGGGAACCGGCAAATTAGCAGGCGATCGCGCTGGGATTACAGGCGGTAACGGCTCCTTATATTATTTATTGCTCAAAGAATAGATATTGGGCATGGGGTATGGGGCAAACAAGGAGTGTGGAAGGTGTGGGAAGATGGGGAAGACTAAGTGTGGTTTCTTTCTCCCCACACACCCCACACTCCCTTGCCCCCTCATCCCCTAATAAGGCGGATAACCAAAATCATCTTCATCAGCGTAAACATAAGAACTGGAAACACCCGCCATTTCCATTTTAGGTGTTTCTATTTTCACAGCTTCCTTACCAAATTCTTTGTGTTCTTCAAAAGTCTTACAAATTATTGTAGACTCAGGCGAATCAGAAGCTATTAAGTATTGTGTTAATGTTCCAACTGTCGGATGTTTGAAATCCACAGTAGAAGCAACCAAAACTGTATTTGGTTCTATGCCTCTTTCTTCACACTCAATGATGGGAGAAAAAATTCCGTGAGCATGGAATAGAGGACCTTTGGGTGACACAGCTTGCTTTCTATATGCCGCATAGGCCCTTTCTAATTCAGCAACGAAACCATTAACAACTTTACCTTGTTGATATTCGCAGTAGGTTTTGCTGAAACTTGCCCCAGCTGCACCATTAAGAGTTAATTGTAGTGGAGTTTCATGTAAAAACTTTTTATTTTCTCCTACTAAAAAAATCAAATACCGAGTGAAAGTTTTAAATTTAAGTTTATCTGCTAAAAAAGCATCGTAATTTTCTTTAAGTGTACCCAATTTCAGCCCAGTTTCTCTATCTTTGACAGATAGCGGTCCGCGACGTACTATCACTAAGTTTGGAGTACTAGTAATAAATACAGTTTCGGCTCCGGAGCTAAATTCATGCTCTACCTGTTGCCAATTATCGTCTGGCTGAAAGCCAACAGCATGGGCATTATCCAGCTTTACTGCCAAACCATAAGATTGGATACCATCTGTGCCATACCGAGGATTAATCATCTGACACCAGGGAATGACTTGAGAAGGGGGTGCATTAAATTTCTCGTCCTCAAAGTCGAACTTAGCAGATGCTTTCATCGTTTTAGGCTATCCAAGTGTTGTGCTAAATAAGTGTATCAGTAGTCAAGAGTTAAGAGTCAAGAGTCAAGCCTCAAGGGTCAAATCTTAATTTTGAATTCTTTGTCCCCCTTGCTTCCTCGTTCATATTTTCTCAAACAATAATACTTTTGTACCACTTATTTAGTAGATCGGGTCAATGCTAAAGCAGATTTACTAGCAAGCTTGGGATTAAACCGCGCATAAGTACAGTTAATTGCTGGGTTTATTGATACATATCTAGAATTGAATGCGCAAGAAGCAGTGTTTCAAGAACAGCTTGCTAGGGTAGAACAAAGGCAAGAGGAACAAGTTATGGAAATTGTCACTAAACCACATCTATTTTGAGAACCACAGTTTTAAAAGTAGTGGGAGCATTTTGCTCTAAACCCTCTTCCCTCCTGCCTCATCCCAACGATAAATATTCACGCCGACCTACTTAACTGATAACTGGGTAGCCGCTACTTGGGATGAATACATTCAGGTAATTGAAAATCCTGCCTATGAAAAAGCTAAGGGCTACTACTACAATCATAAAATGAGGATTGAAATGCCTTCAGTAAGTATTTACTGTTAGTGTTTTACTAGTCTTACAACTAGCTCCGCAAGCGTAAATTCCGGCACTTCTAACCGTATTGAGTGGTAGATCATATCATCGCTTTTGAAAACCGCCACTATCAAACTCAAAAACCTGGTCAATGGTGACCAGGTTCGCTCGAATTCACAGTTTTCAAATCGTTAAACTTGTTAAGTGTTTGCAAAAATCTATAACTAGGGTGGACATTAAAACTAGCAACTTCAGCATTTTTTGTTTTTCCGCTTTGGGATTTGGCTTTGCCTTTCTTAGAAAGAGTTTATGCCACTTCACTATTAAGATGCTGAAACTTGCTTGGGCTGATGACGGGAGACACCGGGTCATGTGCCCTTCGGTTTGGTTCTGCTTTATTTGGTGTCCTATAAATACAATTTACCACCAGGATAATTAGCCGCAACCCTTTGTTTACCAAAGTTGATATTTTGTTGAATTCTGCAATACAGATTGAAACTTTTACATAACCAAGTTTACTAATCTAATTGTATGGGCTAATATGCGATCCCCAAAAGCCTGAATTTGGATAAAATATGCCCTTAGTAGGATGTTTTGATTAATCAAAAAAGATAATAAAACTTATTTAGATATGATGCATATAAACTTGGATAATGTTTTGTGAGCAAAGTCTAGAGTTAAAAGTCAAGAGTTACTTTAGACTCTTGACTTTTAACTATTTCAACAAGAAAATGTGCAATTTAAACGGGTATTAGCTTACCATTCCCACATCACAAGACTCTCATCTAGGTGAGCCGTGACAATTCGCCCAATGGCATCAATTTCTGCAAGTTCAGCAGCAGAAAGTTTAACTTCAGCAGCTAATGCGTTGTCTTTGGCTTGTTGAGGATAACGCGCACCTGCGATCGCATTTGTCTGAGGTTGGGCAATTAACCAAGCTAGCGCTAACTGGGCAAGGGTTGCATGATGTTTCTCGGCTATGGGGCGGAGTTTGTCTAAAGCTTGTTGGGCGCGTTCAAAGTTTTCTCCTTGAAACAACTTATTTTTAGCACGATTGTCTGCTGCGTCGAATTTATGACCGCGAGCAAATTTACCTGTTAACAATCCTTGTGCTAATGATGAATAAGCAAGAATGGAAATTTGATTGTCTATACAATAGGGCCTTAAATCTTTTTCTATCTGTCGCCAAAATAGAGAATAAGGTGGTTGTATACTATCAATCCGCCCATATTTGGCAGCTTCTGCTATTTGGTCACGGGAAAAATTAGAAACACCAATGGCACGAATTTTACCTTGCTCATTCAGGAAGTTAAGAGCTTTCATTGTTTCCTCAATTGGTACAATTTCACTATTAAAAGCACCAGATGGCCAATGAATTTGGTAGAGGTCGATATAGTCAGTTTTGAGGTTTTTCAAAGAACCTTCACAAGCCTCTATCACTTGCTGATACTTGAGATGATTAGCAAAAACTTTTGTGGCATACTGCACGCGATCGCGCACATTAGATAAAGCTTCGGCTACAATGCGCTCAGAATGTCCTTCCCCATAGACTTCAGCAGTATCAATTGTGGTAATGCCAGCTTCAAATGCGGCGCGAATTGTTTTAATTGAGTCAGCATCCTCAATTCCTACCCACATTTTTTTACCAGCTTGCCAAGTTCCCATCAAGATAGGCGTGATTTCTACATCTGATTTTCCTAGTTTTCGCTTTTCCATAGTTGCTTCCTAATTCATCTCCCTGGATAGTTTTACACTGTAGCGGTCTTAGGGTGAAATTAAATCAGAGTTAAAGTAGATGTCGATGAATTTAACCACAAATTTCCATGCACTTAAAGAATGGGCAGTTGCGATCAATGCTTTAGAAAATGGCAATACTATTATGTTGCTCCGCAAAGGCGGTATCCATGAAAAAAATGGACGTTTTCAAGTTGCTCATAACCAGGTTTTGCTCTACCCTACATTTGAGCATCAACAAACTTTTTTGCTTAAACCTGAGTATGCCAATCTTGTATGTCCAGTGACATCAGGATGGCATCCGGAAATGGTTCGCATCGGTAGTTGGGCTGAAATTACCGATATTTTGCCAGTGAATGATGAGTCAATAGTTAACAGCTTGCTTCCTTTCCATATTTGGAATGAGCATTTTATTAGCGATCGCTTAAAATGGAAATCTCGCCAGCCCTTGTATATTCTCCTGTTGCGGACTTATAAACTACCCGAAGTGCAAGAAATACCTTATCGTCCTGAATATGGTAGCTGCAAGTCTTGGATTGATTTAGATCAACCTATTAACATTCAAGGAGCAGAACCAGTATTGTCAGAGTCTAGCTATCAGCAATTAGTAGCGGAGATTCGCGCTATTGTTGGCGACAAGTTGTATGTCCCGTTGTTCTAATACTCATATCGATTCCCTTGAATTCTAGCTATAGATAACGATATGGCAACGTGCACAGATGAATCTGTAGCCAGATTTTGAGGACTTTAGGACTTACGCACTCGTGACGAAAAACTAAGCCTTTGCGATTACTTCGCTACCCTGCGGGAACGCTTTCAGCGAACGCTTGTAATGACGTAAAATCGTAGTCCTTGCGTAAGTCCTGGACTTGTAACAATAGCTAGTAAGTAGAACGGTGTGGAAAAACAAAACTATGTTTTGAAAAATCAAATAGGCTTAAACCCTCTTCCCTCCTGCCCTTCGGGTTCGCCAGTCGCTCATGGGGAAACCCCCAAGACCGCGCTGGCTCACCTTCTGCCTCCTGCCTCATCCCAACGATAAATATTCACGCCGACCTACTTATAAGTAATACAAACTAATGTAACCAGAAAAACAAATCATTTACACCTGAGGTCTAGCCTAAAACAGTAACTCTTGATACATACACTGACAAAAACCGCAAGTAATATTAAAAAAACTTCACCGTAAATAATGGGAGCGGTATAGAAGTTGGTTGATGCTGTTTTTGTATCTTATGGAAGGGCCCGTTAGATTATAGGCTTGTGGGTGATTATCTGCTGCAAGGCAGTATTGGATGTGACAGTTATATCTATTAAACAACAAAATTATCCCACAAGAGTGATGCAGGTATTGACAAAAGTCTGCCAATATGCAATATATGCTTAACGCAAAGGAGTTTACCATGCAGCGACAAATGTGCTGGTTATCTAGTTCTACTGGTGATGGGGAGAAAATTTTGCATTTGCAGACCGCGCCCAATCAACCTTGGCGTCCCTACACAGCTTGTAGGCAATACGCAGTCCCAGATTATCAAATACCAGGTGGCTCTAAAGGTTGGGCAACTTATCAAAAATTGCTCAAAGCTGGCTGGACATTGGTACATAGCGCACGCGCAAACGAGTTTGCCAGCAACTACTCAGAGTCAATAGTCCAAAATCAATAAGTCCACAGTTATTCGAGTAGACTGTGGACTTAATTTATTAACGCTTCAGAAACCTATTGGCGAACCTTCCCCCCGAGGATCGGCTGCTCCCTCTAAAGTGTTATCTGCCGTTACGACGATCGCATTAGCATTGCCCCAAGGAGTTGCTTCTTTAATGTTGTGCCCGCGATCGCGCAAATTCTGTAAAGTAATAGCATCTAAACCCCAAGGTTCTACGCGCAACTCATCGGGAAGCCACTGGTGATGTATGCGTGAAGCAGACACTGCTGCACCAGCATCCATGCCATATTCCAACACGTTGAGGATGACTTGCAAGACTTGGGTGATGATCGTACTACCACCAGGCGAACCCACTGCCATGCGTAACCGATTATTTTCGGTGACAATTGTGGGCGTCATGCTAGATAGAGGTGTTTTGCGAGGTGCGATCGCATTTGCTTCGTTACCAACCAAACCAAAAGCGTTGGGGACTCCCGGCGCAGCTGCAAAATCATCCATCTCGTTGTTCAGCACAATACCGATTCCTGGTGTTACTACACCAGCGCCAAAGCCAAGGTTAATTGTAAAAGTCAGACTTATGGCATTGTGCTGCTCATCCACAACTGTCAGATGGCTGGTTTCGGGAGACTCGTAGAATTTTGGATTTTGGATTTTGGATTTTGGATTTGGAATTGTTTCAAGCCCAGGCTTCACCTCAGTTGAGGGTTGAGCTACTTTCATGTTGATTTGTTGACGGCGTTTTTTAGCGTAGGCTGTGCTGATGAGTTGCTGTACAGGAACTTTGACAAAATCGGGATCGCCTAAATATTGTGAGCGATCGGCGTAAGCAATCTTCATCGCCTCTGCCATTAAATGTAAACCATTAGGATGATGCCATCCCCAGGATTTTAAATCGGTGTCCCCAATAATGTTTAAAATCTGCAATAGGTGAACCCCTCCCGATGAAGGTGGTGGCATAGAACAGATTTTAGCTTGACGAAAATTGCTACAAATAGGAGTCCGCCAGATTGGTTTGTATGCTTTTAAGTCTGCCAGAGTAATTAAACCACCGTTTTTTGCCATATCTGCGGCGATCGCTTGGGCAATATTGCCTGTATAAAAACTTTGAGGATTCTGGGCAATTGCTTCTAAAGTTTTAGCTAAGTCACGCTGTACTAATTTTTCTCCTGGTTGGTAATATTCGCCATTGCGAGTGAATATTTCCCGCGCCGCTGGATTACTGAGAATTACTTGTTTGCGATTCTCAAAGGCTGGCAAAGAGCGGTAGGTTACTAAACGACTGAGGGTAAAGCCATTTTTAGCGAGAGCGATCGCAGGTTGTACCACTTCTCGCCAAGGCAGCTTACCATAACGACGATGCACTTCATACATTCCCGCCACCGTCCCTGGTGTCGCTACCGCTAAATAACCATTCACACTTGCATTTGGACGCACCTTACCTTGTGCATCTAAGTACATATTTTTTGTAGCATTTAGCGGTGCGCGTTCCCGGAAATCCAGCGCTTTCATCTCGCCAGTTTTCTCAGAATGCATCAGCAAAAATCCACCGCCACCAATTCCTGCTGAAAAAGGCTCTACCACAGAAATCGCAAAGGTTGTGGCGACTGCTGCATCAACTGCATTGCCACCCTTGCGTAACATAGAAATACCTGCCTCACTTGCCAAGGGATGTGCTGAAACCACCATCCCTTTTTTGCTGCGTAGAGGTATAGTAAAGGCAGCTGATACAACTTGGCTGTGAAAGAGAACGCTCAGAGAAAAGACAGCGATCGCAACTCGTTCGTATTTAGCAAAAACACGCATTTTCAGGCAATTTAAAAGAATATTTTTCAGCGTACATGGAAATACCTGCTATATCCCAATACAGTTCAGTTAAGAAAATTCATTTACAACAAAGCTCACAAATAATTCCTAAACAAAAAACCGAACAATTATTTTGGAGGGGGTTTGGGGGACGCAACCGTCCCCCAATCGGGGGTTTGGGGGATTCTCCCCCAAATCTTAGTTTTTGTCCGACAGATGAGAACTCTTATCACATTAACTGAACCGTATTGCGCTATATTCAGGTTTAACTGAGCCAAATATAAATCTAGTTCAATCAATTATCAAACGAAATATATTATGGAACCAAAACTAGAAACTTGGCATAATTTTTGCTGCTTCCCGGTTACCTGTTTCCTTTTAAAGATGTTTCTCAAACTAGAGTAATTCAACTTTGATCAAGCTATCAATTCTTACTCACCACTACAAATCCTCGTGTTTTCCCTGAAGTCTGATCAAGCGTTGCCATTGCCTTCCACAACTCTTCTGCCTTCACCCAAACAGGCGGATATTTGTAGCGAGATACATCCAAGATTAGGAATCTATCTGTTTGTTTATTATATGCAGCTAAAGGAGAAATATGACCGCCTTTTTCCTGACCAATTGCCTTACGTAAATAATTAACTATAAGAAAATTACCAGGTTGTTGTAAATTTTCTGCTGCTAGTTTCCGAAAGTTCTCTAAACTAATATCAGCAGCATGGTAAACAGCAATTTTCACACCATAACTTCCTAATAATCCGCCTAACTGATCTAAAGTCATACCTTGACGAGAAACATCCTCAGCCGTTATTACTGCTTGAGCTTTTTCATTGCTAAAAAAGTTTTCTTGAGTAAAGACTCGATATGGTTTGTATTGTGGCGCTTCTGGTGCAGGAATTCCCAAACTGTTCAGCACCATCACCATACTCGCAACTCCACAATATGCTTGATTATTTTGGGTGATAAACTGGCTGCTGAGTGGGAAAAAATCTTCTCTTGATTGACTTTGAATTAATAATTTTTCACCTTCTTGAGAGTTAAAGTTAATTAAATTAGGTGTAAGAGAAAGTGTCTGAGCTAATACAGTCCCGCTACTCAAACAAACACCTAACAAGAGAAATCTGATAAATGATTTTGGAATCATATTTTAACCTTCTTAAGCTTTATAGAACCGTTAGATTTTATTTACTAAAAATCCGTATTAGAGTATGACTTACAGAAATCTAGGAATCTAATTTAATTGTTGAATAAATTGCGTAGCTCTCGAAGATCCTTCTTGGCTATTGCCTATTGCCAACCCATACAAGTAAGTTTACGAATCAAATAGGAACGCTATAGATCTAAAAAATAGTTTACACTGGAAAAAATAGCTTTAACCGTATTAAATGCCAATTAGCCATAAAATTGTGTTCATACTTTGGTGTCAATGTCGGGGATATGTTTGAGATACGCTCTCTACCTAAGAATCAATATTAAAGCGCCATAGAAGGCAATAATTTATGTTTCACGCCATACGCAAACTAGTAACCTTTGAAGATTTTGCAGCTTGGCGACCCGAAGGCGGAAGGTACGAACTACATGATGGCGTAATTGTTGAAATGGCACAACCAGCGGGAGACCATGAAGACGTTGTAGGTTTTATAGCAAGAAAACTAACTATAGAATTTGACCGATTAAATCTACCTGATATAATCCCCAAAACTGCACTGGTAAAACCTTCCACCTCAGAATCTGGCTACTCCCCAGATGTGCTATTACTCAATCGCGCTAATTTAGTAAACGAGCCTCTGTGGAAAAAAGCATCAACTGTTAGCCAAGCAGCATCAATTCCCTTAGTAGTTGAGGTAGTTAGTACGGCAGTCGCTTCAAGCCGGGAAACCCGTCCAACGCGCTGCCTTACCAACTGGGATGATGATTACTACACAAAACAGGGTAAGTATGAGGGTATTGGCATTCCTGAATACTGGGTTGTAGATTATCTTGGTCTAGGCGCTAAAAAGTTCACTGGCAACCCCAAACAGCCTACTATATCTGTTTATCAATTAATCGATGGCGAATACCAAGTTACCCAATTTAGAGGCGATGACCGCATCGTATCACCTACTTTCCCCCAACTAAACCTGACTGCTCAACAGATTTTTCAAACGGCTAATGCTTAAGTGTAGCTACGATCGCACAATCAGTTTCTTACTTTTTTTTGATTGAGTAACTAATTGTGAACTCAGGCGATCGCATAACTTTACCATTTTTTCCTTGGTGTCTTTGGATGGGGATACAGTAACAAGGTGAAGCGGAGAATAAGTATTGCAGGGATTCTTTTTCCTGTAATTAAAAGACAACTAACTCAAACCCTGGCAGAAAAAAGTGGAAGTTGTCTTCTTCGGTATTATGCTCCGCGTCTCCGTGTCATTTTCGCTCAGAAGAGTTATTCTTACTTGACCCCAATTAAGGAACCTCAATTGGAATTAAAGCATTTTCTGGCAAATAGCTAGAGAACTGCCCTTCATCTGACAATACAAAAATCAGGCGTAGGGGGTAATCTGGTGGAACTTGTAAATCTGCCCACGGTACTGCAAGTTCTAAACAAGTGTTAAAAGCTACTTGAGCGCGGCTAAACCGGGGATGCCATTGATAGTTCTCTCCTGCTTCCCGAAATTGAACCGATTGCGTGACAAAATTAATCTCCAGATGGTGGTGAAACAGGTAATTAACTGGTGCGGTATCTGGCACATCCGCCAAGGGAATTGGACTATTGTGCATGGTTTTATCGGGATAGAACCATAGCAAATTCAACTCTGTGGGAAAATCTCGACCTGGAACAACGCCGCTTTTTAAGTCCATTCGCAAATAAAAATTCAAGTGATCTACCCCATACCAAAGCCGTTGGATAGGGCTGCTGTTGTGCATTGTTCCCCGTGCACCGCCGATTTCGATGCGTCCAGCTTTGTCCCAATCTTGTTCATCACCCCTACCATCGATAACAGGGTGAATAAATCCTTGTGGAGTATGGTCTGCCCGTGCTGTATGGGCTTCTACTGGTTGTCTGAGATAGGGCGGTACAGGTTCATTTAACGCTTTGTAAATGCCATAGAGATGTTCCCGAAACAATTGGTCAAAAATCGCATCCTGATTTGAGGAATGTCCTTCACCAAACCACCAAAACCAGTCAGAACCTTCTGCGGCGTACAAAGCTTCCCATGCTTCTGGGTTATTTTCTTCTGTAGCTTCCGGGTGACTGGCCAGGGTTTCCCTGGCTTGTGTGAGGTAGTCCCAAGCACGGTTTTTGGCAGGATCGCCAATCCAAGTAGTAAAGCTACCATCTACCCAAGAACCGCTATGCAGTTGTTCTCCGGGGATAGTTGCTGTGGCGGGAAATTGTTCGAGGAATTCGGAGACAGTGACGAGTTTGAGGTGGGGTTCGTTGCTGAGGCTTTGATATAAGGCTTCTAAGAAAGGTTTGCCATCTTGAGGATAAAATTCCCAGCAATTTTCGCCATCCAAGGCAATAGTAACTAACCAAGGTTGTTCGCTGTGCTTGTCTCTTTGCCTTTTCGCGATCGCTTGCAGGTGTCCTACTAAGTCTGCTGCTGCCTGCTTTGCTGGCATTGCCCCGTAAGTAAAGCCAATCAAATCTGATAATCTGTGATCGCGGAAGACAATCGCCAATTCACCGGCTGGGGTTTCTAGGCGATAAGGTCGATATAGTAGTTCTGGTTCCTCCACATTCCCTGCCCCATCGCGATGGAAAAAGTGTTTTAGCGTCCATCCCAAGACAGCTTCATCTGAGCAAATCCACTTAAAACCTTGTTTAATAATATACGGTAATATTTCCGGGCTAACTGACTGCTCTGAAGGCCATAAACCACGCGGTTCTTGGCCAAAGCGGTCTGTATACAACTCCCAAGCTTTTTCTAAGTGGCGGGGAATGTCTTCTGCCCACTGAAAACGTCGTTCCGGCAAATTCATCTGCGGTACAGCGACCCGACCGGAATTAGTATCAGCTAGTAAAGGCAAAATCGGGTGAGTGTAGGGTGTGGTTGTGACTTCTAGCTGCCCTGCTGTTTGCATTTTCCGGTGTTGGGGGATAATGCGGCCAAGGATTTCTCTTTGTTTAGAATAAATGCGCTGGCGATCGCTTAAAGTAAAATTTCGACCCTGCTTTAACCAACTGGCAATTTCTGGGTCATCCCAAAACAGCGGATCGATCCACGCCAAATTATGCCAAGCTAACAAATCGCTATAATCTTGCAGTTGCCAATTCTCCAAACACCAAGCTTGTCCTTGCTCCTGCCTTTGATGATACAACTGGCCATAGCGAGGATGGGGGTCAATCAGGGTGTGGTGATTGGCATCAAAAAAGTGTTGGACAATAAATTCCCGCTGTTGCTGAGTCAGTTGTTCAACAGGCGTCAAACTGGCAGTTAGATAGGGATCGAAAGCTGTACCCGCAATGTAATCTTCCAGTTGCAATATCAGAGATGGAACCAAATTCACTGTTTGGTGTAACTTCGGATACCGTTCTAGGAGTAAGACCAAATCCAGATAATCTTTAGTGCCATGCAACCTAACCCAAGGTAAGCGGTACTGTTGGCTGGAAGATAACGAAACGCCGCTGCCAGGAGATTTGTACAGCGGCTGATGTTGATGCCAGATAAAGGCGACGTAAAGAGGTTGGGTCATAGGGAATGATGGGGTATTGGGCAATGAGGATTGGGGATTGGGCATGGGGGCATAGGGCATTGGGGATTGATTGGGCATGGAGCATAGGGCATCCCTGCCCTTGTCTGCCTTATTTCTACCTTGTCTCCCCTAGCCCTTAATCCCTAGCCCCTTCCAGTCCCTAGATAACTTGTTCGACTTCGGCAATTTCGGGAATCATTTCCCGCAAGCGGCGCTCAATACCCATTCTTAAGGTCATGGTAGAGCTAGGACAAGAACCGCAAGCTCCTTGCAACCGCAATTTGACCACAGGCCCATCCAGTTCTACTAATTCCACATTGCCGCCATCAGACATTAGGTAAGGGCGCATTTCATCTAATACAGTTTCTACGTTGTCAATTGTCAGTTCCATAGTTTTAGACCTGTAAGTTAACCGAGGGTATGGGGAATTAGTCTACAGTGGAGCTAAAGCACAACTATCAAGCTATTTCCCAAAATTTTATTTTCTTGCTTTGTTAAAACGATCCTAGATCTAATTGCAGCTAGTTGTTAGTTATTGGTAGCCAGTTATCTGTTTGTGATGACTTTAGGCTATACCAAAAATCTCTAAATCTAGAAGCTGTATTGGATGATATCTCTATATTGTGCCGCTATACTGTACTAGCTTTATTGATATTCGAGTTGCGGAATACCGCATCGTAGCGACTCGCATTGTAACTAGCACTGTTTTGCAGTTTTCGGCTGTATTAGCCGAGCAATTCTTAAATCTATTTTAGAAATATAACATTAGACACTTGACTAACAGATGCTATTTTGTAGATCGTTATCATTGGAGGAAACGAGTACTGGCTGTTGATACAGAGGCACTGTGAATGTCACTGTGGAGCCAAGCCCTTCACCTAGACTGTAAAAATGCACCTCACCACCCATTGCCTCTACTAGCTTCTGGGATATTGCCAATCCCAAACCTGTACCACCATACTGGCGGGTGCGAGAGCCATCAACTTGAGAAAATAATTGAAATAGTTTGTCTTGTTTGTCTAACGAAACACCAATACCAGTATCTGCTACACGTACTCTCACCATTCCAGGGTATTCCTGCCCTTGGAGCTTTGCTTTTTTGATGGCGAGATCGGCGCTAATAGTTATACCGCCTTCTTGAGTAAATTTAATGGCATTACCTACTAAATTGAGCATTACTTGTAGCAGCCGTTGGTAATTGCCTTGAACAATAATTTCATCTGAGGTAATAGGCATTTGCATCCGGAAGCTCAGGTTTCTCATCTCGGCTTGAGGACGCATAAAATTGTCTACATCACCGAATAACTCAGCTAATTGAACTGGAGCACAATCTAGATCCATTTTGCCAGCTTCGATTTTGGCAATGTCCAAGATATCGTTGATGATGTTCAGCAAGTGAATCGATAAGTGGTGAGCCTCTTTGAGAAATTGATGTTGTTCTTCTGGATCGTCTGCCATCCCCTCCAGAATCAGCTTCAAAAATCCAATCATGCCGTTAAGAGGAGTACGAATTTCATGGGAAACATTCGCCAGAAACTCGCTTTTAAGGCGAGAGGCATCTTCAGCTTTTTGACGGGCTGCTTCTAATTCTTTGTATAAAGTAGCATGAGCGATCGCTGTTCCCAGCTGATCTGCCACTTCTTTAGCTAGTTCGATTTCTGCATCTGTCAAAGGGTAGCATTCATCCCGCAAATTCAATGCCACCAATCCATTTGCTTGGTCTTGATAAGATGTAGCCACTACTAAAATTTTCTGGTGTGGACAAAGACTATACCCTGGTACTTCCATGACTATCGGTTCTAAAGTAGCCAAGGCTTGAGCAAAGGCAGGCTCAGTAGCTAAATCTATGTCTACACCTAGTAGAGATTTGCACTCTGGCTGGTGATACTCTGCTATTACCCGCACTTTCGGGCTAGAAGGCTGGTAGGGACAAATAATACAGCGTTCTAACCGCAGCACTTTCCCCAAACTATCAACTGTTTGCTGCCAAATAATGTCTAGATCAAGGTTGCGGCGAATATTTTTGGTAATTCGATTCACCAGCTTTTGGTGTTGCTGTGAGCGTAAAGCCAACTCTATCTGTGTAGGTGTTTTTGTGATTACATCTATTTTGCCTCTGTTGACTTTAGCTTGTAGTAAGCGTCCCATTACCAAAACAGTGGTTGCCGCTTTACCCAATTGCGGCATAATCGGAGTGATCACCAATTCCAACTCAAACAACTCCTGGCCGCAACTAAACCAGCACTGCAATTTTTCCGGCACCAAACTTGTCAAAATCCGGTGCAGCCGCTCCAAATAAGCAACCTTATCAACTGGGTCGAAGGTTGCCTCATCATTGAACTCATCAATTATCTGGTCAGGATTTAACCCCAGAAGCTCACTGTGCTGCCAACAAAAAGTCAGGTAACGCCCTGACCCATCTTGTGTATATACCAACTCAGCTCCTAGAGTTGGTAGCAGGTAATCAGTCGGATTATTAATAGAGTTTCGATTCTGGGAGAATAAGTTCGGCAATTGAGAATTGGCAGTAATAGTCATTATCGAGTTGGATAGACAAATAGCAGCCGACAACATTATTACTAAAGCTGCTTAAAGTTTGGCATAAATTATTACAGCTTTGGAGTTTTTATTTGAAGTTTTGGTGATTCTGCAAGCCAAAGTTGCAAATTTTACATTTTTTTGATTTTATATTTACACTTTATTTATATTCAATCATTCCATTCTCCCCGAGGTGGAATAGGAGCGCGTACAGGAGTACGTGTCAGTTCATCATCTCTGGGGACTTCACCCCGCAACCATTGCCGAATCGCCACTTCAATGACTTTACTTGGGTCGTTAGTTAGATGCTGAATTTGCTCTAGTAACTCAGAGTCCAGATGGACGGCAATTTCTACCTTATCGGCTTGTCTGTTTTCCGCATCGGTAGCTTTTTCTTTCATATTCATAGGTTTATATACTCAGAAATTGTTGTGTCAAAAGCTTTGTAAAGCAGCACTATTATGAATTTCGGATTAGTTTACTGACAAATGTAAAAATTTATAGTTACATAGTTCCCCGAAATTTTACCAAAGTAACAGCTTCTGCTTGCAAGTGGCAATTTTCATAGAAGTTACCATACAGTAGCTTTCTAGAAGTTTGTCAGTAAATCAATTCTTACGGGCAATTACGGGTTAAATTACCCATGATCTCTACACTATGTACTTATACATATTTATTGTACGCTTCTGGTTGATCAATACCCCTAACTAAAAATAGACTTTTACAGATTCTTTTTGCTAGATGGGAAATCAGGCAGTCCCAATGAAACAATTTCACAACCATGCATTGGGTATTAGGATATGTACATCGATATTTGTCGAAGTAGATTTCAAGACAGAGGACAAGAGGTAAGTCCAGCGCGGCAAGAGTAGGAGCGTCACTTTAAGGGGTAAAGGACAGATATACGCTTGGAGCAGACTTCTCTTAGGGTAGAAATAACAATTTGAGAAATTTTGCGTCAGTCTTGGCAATTTTATGCCAACAGAGCCAGAAACGAAACCCAACAATTAACGTTTAAAGTTGAAAAAAGCACCTCAACAGAAGTTAAGTTGTTTGCTGACGGGGGTTTATCGGAGCCATTCTGATGCAGAAAAGAAAAGTCAGGCGATTAACGATGTTGTTTGCAGTCATGCTAGTAATCAGCATCATCGCAGGTCATAGCCATTCTCTTAAAGCTGCCTCATCTTTAGGCAAGGACACGCTGACGATGATAACTTCACCAGATTACCCACCTTATGAGTTTTATGATACTCAGGGTGGTGAGAGGCAAATCGTTGGCTTCGATATAGATATTGCCAAGAACCTAGCTCAAAAATTGGGGTTTAAACTCCAAGTCATGGAATCTGATTTTAATGGATTAATTCCTGCACTCCAAGCAAATCGGGCTGATTTTGTGATGGCTGGGATGACTCCGACACCAGAACGTCAGAAAAATGTGGATTTTTCTATTATTTATTACGAAGCAAAAGATACTATTGTCGCTCCTAAAAATAGCAACCTCAAACAGCCTCAAGATTTAGCCGGGAAAAAAGTTGGCATTCAACTGGGAACTATCCAAGAGCAAAATGCTAAAAAAATTGCCCAAAAAGTTACAGGTATTCAACTCAAGCAACTTAATAAAGTACCGGAAATCATTCAAGAACTTAAATCAGGACGAATTGATGCGGCAATTGTTGAGGATACTGTTGCCAGAGGATTCGCTCAAGCTAACCCACAATTAGAGTTTAACGTGATTCCTTCAGAAGAGGCGAGTGGATCGGCGATCGCTTTTCCTAAGGGTTCCGCTTTTGTAGAACCTTTTAATCAAGGTTTGCAACAAATGAAGGATAAAGGCGAACTTGAAAAATTAGTTACCAAATGGTTTACGCAAAATACCTCAGCCCCTACTTTATCCTCACCTGCCAAAGGCGGGCTAAATCTAGACTTTACCCGAATTCTCCCAGACATTCCCTTTATCCTCAAAGGCATTCCTCTAACGTTATTGTTTACACTCTTTTCCGTATTTCTGGGGTTAATTTGGGGTACAGTTCTCTCTTTGTGCAAAATTACCGGAATTAAGCCCCTTACTTGGCTGGCTAATGCTTACACATCTATATTTCGTGGCACACCTCTACTGTTACAGTTAGCGTTGGTTTACTATGCGACGCCCCAGCTGACAGGCTATGATATCTCGGCTTTACAGGCAGGGGTGCTAACATTTACCCTCAACTCTGGCGCTTATATGTCGGAAACCATCCGGGGTGGAATTCAAGCCGTAGATAAAGGACAAACTGAGGCGGCGATGTCTATGGGTGTTCCTTACCGATTGATGATGTGGGATATTATTTTGCCCCAAGCATTGAAGAATATTCTCCCAGCATTGGTAAATGAAACTATTGGATTATTGAAAGACTCAGCTTTAGTATCAACAATTGGTGTAGTGGAAATATTACGCAGTGCCCAAATTGTCGGTGCGAATAAATATATTTACTTTGAACCACTGCTGTTTGCAGGGTTAATCTACTATGTTTTAGTGATGGGTCTGACCTTTGCTGCATCTGTTTTAGAAAGGAGGTTGAGACAAAGTGAGTGAAGTTGTAATTCGTACAGAATTCTTGTGTAAATCTTTTGGTAAACTCAACGTACTCAAAGATATTTCTACAGATATTCACCAAGGTGAAGTTGTGGCGATTCTTGGCCCTTCTGGTTCGGGGAAGTCTACCTTTCTAAGATGCTTGAATTTGTTAGAACGTCCCACTAGAGGCAGAATCTATTTTCACAAGCAAGAAATCACTAATCCCAAAGTAAATATCGCTCAGGTTCGGCAACAGTTGGTAATGGTGTTTCAACACTTTAATTTATTTCCCCACATGACAGTCATACAAAATGTCACCTATGCTCCGATTAAGGTGAAAGGAGTAGATCGACAGTTAGCTGAAAGTAAAGGGCTGGAGTTACTGACAAAGGTAGGCTTAGAGGAAAAAGCAGATGTCTATCCATCTAAACTATCAGGAGGACAAAAACAAAGAGTAGCGATCGCTCGCGCTTTGGCAATGGAACCTGAAATGATTTTATTTGATGAACCCACCTCCGCTTTAGATCCAGAAATGGTCAAAGATGTGCTGGAAGTCATGCAAGCTTTAGCTCACACAGGAATCACAATGGCAATTGTTACCCATGAAATGGGATTTGCCAAAGAAGTAGCTAGTCGAATTATGTTTCTCGATCGAGGGATGTTGGCAGAAGATACCACTCCCAGCCAGTTTTTCCAAAGTCCTCAGTGCGATCGCGCTAAGCAATTCTTAGAAAAAATGCTTTAGCTAACTAGATTCCCGACTTGTTTATGAGGTCGGGAATCTTTCATAATTAAAAGCGATCGCGATAGCGACCTGTCACCATCTCGCGTTCATGCTCTCGTAGTTCTGCTGGACTGGGTGTTTTGAATCCAAAATAGGCAGCAATCAATGCTGTGATTGCATGTAGCCAAACATCGTGACCAAAGATCGGAATTAGGCCAAATACGGTATTAAGAACTGGCAACAATCCCATAACTGCCAGCACTCCATAAAAGATTGCCAAACCCCGTCCGTAATTGCGCGCTCTAATATAGGTGCGGTAGGAAACTAATCCCGCAATACCAACAGCTATATGCACAATGTTATGGAGAACATTAATGGCAAATGTTTTCAACAGGTAACCATATCCTGCCTTAAACACAATTGCAGGTCCAGCAACACCAGGCGTTGCTACCATACCTGGTATAAAGCCAAAAATGCCAATTAATAGAAACACAATGCCGCTAATTAAGGCAAAGTAGCGTGCTCCCATAGTATTACTCCCTTTATTAGAGATTTTGGGAAACCAGGGGGATTTCTCATCCCGGAAACTACTCACTTTGTTTGTTGCAATTAAAACTGCTACTGTTGTTCAAGTCCCTAGCAGTCATGGCAACAATTTTCCTACTCTCAAGCTGGCTCAAACTCAAGCAGAAATTCCCCTATCTAAAGTAAGAATTTTGAAAATTTTGCGATGTCTGCGACAAGCCTCTGCTGACGATGGCTTGCCACTGCACAGGTTGCCAGCGAATGACCGCCAGCGCTTTTTCTTTAAGCGCCGCAATTCCAAGCGTTGGGTTCTCAATACTGAAAGGTCAGCCGACCATCGGCGGTTTACATGGCGCGACTCGCCATTACTTCTGCCCACACTGCATGAGTTGGATATTTACTCGCCCGGAAGGAATGGACGAGTTCGTTAACCTTCGTGCGACGATGCTGGATGATGTGTCATGGACGATGCTGGATGATGTGTCATGGTTCACGTTTTTCATCGAAACTTGGACAAGGGAAAAGCTGACATGGGCGATAACTTCTGCGGTTTATAGCTTCGAGACCCTGCCCACAGAAGAAGACTATGCTTCACTGATAGAAGAATACGCCAAGCAAGCATCGAGACCTTTACGATGACTGGAACTTGAAACCTTCCCCAATCTTCGACCCCGTTCGGGAGCTACTTGCCCTGTTGCGCTCAGTGTGAAGGCGATGTTGGGTGCAGTCTTCTACAAATCCTTGGTCGTTTGAGGTTGATGGTGAAAATTATTAAGTTACGCCCGTAAATTTATTGTGAAGATACACGCCAAATCTTAATAGTGCCATCCTGCCCAGCACTAGCGAGAATCTGACCTCGGTGCTATTAGGTAATTCTACAAAATACGGTTGAGAGCCATTGTCGAGAATGCCTCCAGCTTGATATCTGATTCGACTGATTAAACTACACGCTGTTC
The DNA here is from genome assembly GCF_002154725.1 of Nostoc sp. 106C. GTDB lineage: Bacteria > Cyanobacteriota > Cyanobacteriia > Cyanobacteriales > Nostocaceae > Aulosira. The sequence continues at coordinate 32,821 of NZ_MTAW01000093.1, forward strand.
CATAATGATTTTCAAATTCTCAGCCCCCTATTAACAGCAAGTTATCAATCAGACTTTCTATCAATTCCTGTAACAGTAGTGTTAGGGCAAAAATGCAGTGACAACCAATGTCAGCACTCCCTTTGAGTGGGCGCAACGGCAGATGGTTGTGTTGGCGATGTCGGGTGGAGTAGTGTATACGCGCCTTGGGAGAGGCGGTAGCAACTGGGGAGACGATGAAGCGGTTTCTGATACGGGAATGAGTAGGCATTGCAGTTCAACTACTGGCATATTATAGTACTCGTTCCCCCACCCCCACCACCATACTGTCTCTACTGTTATTTCCTTAGCGTTGGTAAAATGGATGAATTCTTGCCCATTGTCATAAAACTTTCCGGTGTTGAAAATTATTTTTTGTTTGATGCTTAAGGATGCTCTGCTTTGCTAGAGAGAGTCAAAACCAGTGTTTTGGATATGTCCTCTCTGCCGCTAAATTATTGAAGATCACAGCGCATAGCACTAAAATCATCGATCCCTCGAAGGCAGGTGTGAGCAGAAATTGCCAGTCCGGTTTCGTCATCATGACGACTAATGCAACAGCACCCGAAGGTGGGTGTAGGGTTCCGGTAAGCTGCATAATTCCAATTGCACTAGAAACAGCCATTCCCATTGCCAAGGGAGAAGAACCGAGAAAATGCAGAATTATCAAACTCACGATAGCAGCTAAAAGATTACCCCCAATGACATTGCGAGGTTGAGCCAAAGGACTTTCAGGGACACCAAATATCAAGACACTTGTAGCACCAAAAGGAGCCATCAGCAAAGGAGAATTAGTTTTTACAGCAAGGTAAGAAGTTGCAGTGATCGCCAAGAAACTACCAATCCAACTCCAAAAAACGTGCCGATGATGAGGTCTTTCTATTGGACAGGTCAGCGGACATGAGCGCCATCTGCCAAAGGTTTTAAAGCAATAATTTTCCCATTTCAACCGAATTTTTTTATAGTCGATCATGAACCACTTGATAATTATGACTCTCTGAATTGACTGAGCAAGACTTTATTAAAGTTACAATAACATGACATTTCTCAAGAAAACTGTAAAAAGTATCTAAAGATACAGATTTTTCTAATTTATTGGAAAACAGGTTAAATGGATAAATTTAATTCACATAAAATCAGGGCTAAAAATCTTACTGCAAGCTAATTACTCAGTAAAATAAATGACGATTAGCTGACGGGGTGATATTGGCTTACCCTCGGTTGGCCCCAGTCAAATTCTCACTAACTTAACTATTCTGCATCTTTTCGGTTCGGAACCCTGGGCGATGGGCATGGCAGTGGCGACAGCTATTGGGATGATGCAGTTTACTGGATCTTTACACCCGCCTTCGGGAGCAGTTGCATTAGTTGTGATGATGACAAAGGCTCAATGGCAATTTCTATTCACACCTGCACTGGAAGGTTCGATAATTCTGGTACTCTGCGCTGTGGTTTTCAATAATCTGGCACATGAGAGGACTTATCCCAAGTACTGGCTGTAAGCCACATGATTAATGCTTTGATTGAGCAGCAATCGAATTTGCTGCTCGTAAAATTAGGAAATACTAACTATTTGTGCTGAAGATAGCTGTTACTGCTTTGTAAATGTTGATAGCGACGCAAAACAGCTTGAATATTTTTTTTAGAGACTTCTTCCCCAACTACCAAAGAAAGCGATCACCACAACAGGGAACCAACTTGTTTAATATAGTCGTGTTCATAACTCAACTGTTTTGCGATTTCTGCATAAGTGCATCCCAGCCAACTTTCCACAAACACCGCAGATTGAATGTCATTGAGCCTTTGCCCAAAATGATTAGAGCATAAGAGAGTATCGACTAGGTTCAGGGCCTCTTGTGCCTTCATTGTCAATCAGCTTCTCTATTACGTGAACTTCGTGAGATTTCACCTTTTTAGGAGCAGATTACGGTTAGCTTTACATTTTTTTACAGTAATTACTCACTTTTTCTCACTGCCGAGGCGATCGCTCTTGGATTAATATATGAAATTGCCCGTACAGATAAATTTCTGTTCCGGCTAATAAACAGGAGATAAATTATGAAATTTGGGATTGATATGGGGCATAATTGCCCACCTGACACAGGAGCATTAGGTATTAAGAAAGAAGATATTTTAACTAAGGAAGTCGGTACACTACTAATCCAAAAATTAACAGCAGCTGGTCATACCGTTATTGATTGCACTCCTAAAACAGCTAATAGTGTGACTGATTCTCTACTTCAAAGAGCTAATAAAGCGAATGCCAATAACGTGAATATTTTTGTTTCTATCCATTTTAATGCATTCAACAATAAAGTGAATGGTACAGAAGTTTTTGCTATTAGTAACGCTTCCAAAGGTATAGCGCAATCAGTTCTCAAAGAAATCGTGAAACTTGGATTTAATAATAGAGGTGTTAAAAATACAAGTTTATCGGTCTTGAGAAATACACACATGCCAGCTATTTTAGTTGAGTGTTGCTTTTGTGACTCTCAAACAGATATGGATATCTTTGATGCTGAAAAAATGGCTGAAGCTATCAAAGATGGATTAATTGGTGAATCAGCAGAAGATACAGTCAAATCTGATAAAGAGCACTTTTTGGAGATTACGACACCAACTATTTTAAAACCATCCACAGATCAATCCTCAGAACTACCTAAAGAGTCACTAATTGAGATTGCTCCAGGAAAGTACCCAGTGTTAGATGCTCGTTTTGAAGAACACCATTATTGGGTGAAGTGGCCTGACAAAACTAAAGGAAACCGAGATATACATTTTGTTTTTGCTGGACACGCCAAAATTCAATAAATTCAAGTAGCGTGTGTTAGGTGCATATAGCGGTGGGTTTTGACCCTTTCACGAATTTTACGCCTAACGCATTGCCGTTTTTTATTCCTGCGAGTATACGCACAGCGCGATCGCAGTCAGTCCATGTTCAGGATACCAATCACCGCGCATTTACGCAGAAGTATCTAGCTTATTAATTGTATCGATTATGTTTAATTACCGAATTTATAGTGTAATGAGGTGTCATACCCCCGATAACAAATAGGGGAAATTACTGTATTATTAGTCAAATAGGTCAGACGAAAATATTCTCTAGCAAAATAACTAGTAAATACAAGTAGCCGAATCATAGGATTGCAACACTCTTTACCACAGGCTTTGATCTCTGCTTAGTGGTTTGGTAGTACACGCCCGAATATTAAGTAGGTAAGGCATAAGCCCTACCTATGGTGAATTTGCATTTCAATCAATTGTAAAGTTCTAGATTTTTTCCAACCTCGACCTTACATCGAGTAAAAATAAATTTTTTACAGCTTCTGTCCTGTGTAAATTGATCGCACTTCGCCATTACGACGAACGATCGCTTCACCGTTATTGACATCTACTAACGTCCAACCACTTGAGCCAATGCTTTCACCAACAACAAAGCGGTGCGTTGTACCATCGACCTTAAACAAAGCCGCAGATTTGCTTCCTAACTCTAGTATTCCCTCTAGGATATGGCTAGGAGTTGCAGCATTTGTAGTAGTTGATGTAGCTTGTTGCTGGGATGCGGAATACACGGATGCTGTAGCCATAGGAAGTTGTGGCGGTGCAGCCCGGAATGGTACAACTGGTAATGTCGGCAGTAGATTAGATGATTGTCCGATGACAATCGGTGCAGTCCGTACATTCACAGGTTTGAGATCTGTACGTACAGCAGCAGCAAACATGTTAACACTCACAGGCTTACCTGCTTTTCGCACAGAAGTTAAGGCATTTTTCACAGCATTAGGACGGGATGCAGCCGATGCAGTCTTTACTGGTGATATAAGTTTGGGAATACCAGGAAGTAGCGGTGGTGCATAGCGCATTGGAGAAGGTGCTTGATAAACAGGTATGTAGATGCGCTCAACAATGTTTTTGGCGACGTTAGGGGCTGGTAGTGTATTGTTAGCTGTCAGAGGTGTTGGTAAGAGCAGACTTTTTTGATCGCTAGCCAAAGCTAAGGCTGTTGACCTAGGAGTTGCACTAGTGGCAAGTCCAGGGTTGGCGTAGCTTTGATTAGTTCTGTTCTGTTGCTGATCTATGACAGACAGTGCTCCTAGCATATAGTCAACTAACTCAGCCTGGACATCAACTCTTTGAGGTAACTGCGTCTGCGGTACCTGAAGATATGCTGCTGTGATTGGCTTGAAAGTTAGGAAAGTTAGCACCCTAGAGTTTAGCAAGTAGATAATGCCAGCGATCGCCACGCCGACAATGGTTGTGCCGACAATTACTAATCTCCCCAAAGGACGCCTGTTTTTCTTCAGCTTGCGAGTAACTGCTTTTTTCACAGGCGTGTCAACTCCAAACTTACTTAAAGGCTTTTCCCTCATTTGGGAAACTCCTTGTATAGTTTGGTGCAGTTCATTTGGCAAGATAATCTGCGGTACTTGAACTGTTTGTAGAGGAACATACTCTACATTCACAGTTTGGGAAGCAAAATTCCCACTAGCATCCAGAACATTGTCGATATCGGCAAAGAGTTCATCCATCAAGCCATCAGCATAGACATCTATCGTCCAAGGCTCGTTGGCGATCAAGTCTTCTGATGGTTCTGGAATAATCACATGAGTGCTGGCTTCTTTTAACATAGGCTTTTGGGTGGTAGCTGCTAGGACGGGAAAATACCGCCCCTACGCCTGGGAATTAGGATTTTCTGTGAAGTTGGCAATCTTCCGTCTAAGTAGACTGGTTGATTGCTCAGTGGTATTAAATTCAACTTAGAATCCAGAGACTGCTGATGATGCCAGTTCTTAATCCATGTCATCTATCATACCCAATCTCTTCCCTACTACTATACTCATGCTTCATAAAGTTTTTTTGAAGCCAACGCTGGAAACTCTGACTGGAACTTTGTTTTACGTAATTCTAGATATATTAACAAGGCATTAAGATCTGCGGGGTTCACTCCACCAATACGTGCTGCTTGACCGACAGTAAGCGGTTTTACTTTACTTAACTTTTCTCTTGCTTCCTTAGAAAGGGTATCAATTGTTGTGTAATCTAAATCCGCAGGCAATTGGCGGTGCGCCTGACGGGCAATCTGCTCAATCTGATTTTGTTGCCGCGCCAGGTAGCCAGAATACTTGATGTCAATTTCTGCGCCATCTTTCTCAACAGAGTTGAGGCTGGGATTGCCCAATCCGTACCTATCGAGGTGGAGGTAGTGGAATCCAGGACGCCTTAGCAAGTCAGCTAGAGTAATTGAGCCTTTAATTGCTTGTTGGGTATCAGCTGCGATCGCTACTCCAATTTCATCATGTTCTTTCACTCTTATGGCGTGCAGCCGTTCTTTTTCCGCAATAATCTGTGCTTGTTTGCGGGTAAATAAATCCCAACGGCGATCGTCAATTAACCCTATTTCCCGTCCCAAAGGTGTCAATCGCTGGTCAGCATTATCAGAACGCAGTATCAAACGGTACTCAGATCTACTCGTGAGCATACGGTAAGGCTCACGTAAATCTTTGGTACATAGGTCATCAACCAACGTTCCTATGTAACTTTGCTCACGCGGAAACACAATCATTTCGCGATCGCGTACAAAGCGCGCGGCGTTTACACCTGCCACAAATCCTTGAGCTGCTGCTTCCTCATAACCTGTTGTGCCGTTAATCTGCCCAGCACAAAACAGTCCGGCAATCTTTTTAGTCATCAATGTGGGATAACACTGAGTTGCAGGTAAATAGTCATATTCCACTGCATAAGCCGGACGTAGCATCACACAGTTTTCTAAACCAGGAAGACTCCGTAACATTTGCAGTTGTAAATTTTCCGGCAACCCTGTGGAAAACCCTTGGATGTAAAGTTCAGGAATATCCCTGCCTTCTGGTTCAATAAATATTTGATGGCTTTCCTTATCGGCAAAGCGCACAATTTTATCTTCAATACTGGGGCAATAACGAGGGCCTTTCGCTTCTACCCAACCACCATAAACAGGCGACAGGTGTAAATTTTCTTGAATCAGGCGATGGGTTTCGGGGGTGGTACGGGTGATGTAACAAGGCATTTGCTCCCGTTCTACCCATACTTCCGGGTCAAAGCTAAACCAGCTTACTTGTTCATCCCCAGGTTGGATAGACATTTTACTGTAGTCTACCGATCGCTTGTCTACCCTGGCCGGGGTGCCGGTCTTCAGTCTTCCAGTTTCAAATCCCAGACGATTTAAAGTATCCGTCAATCCTTCAGCGGCGAATTCTCCCGCGCGTCCCGCCGCCATTGACTTGTTACCAACCCAAATCTTTCCGCCTAAGAATGTACCTGTCGTCAAGATAACTGCTTTGCAGTGAAAGGAGACACCAAAGTAAGTCTGAACACCAATTACTTCATCATTAGCGCCTAGCACTAAATCCGTTGCCATTCCCTCCCGGATTATCAAGTTATCTTGATTCTCAACAATACTCTTCATCACGGCTGCGTATTCCCGCTTATCCGTTTGGGCCCGTAATGCCCATACTGCTGGTCCCCGTGAAGAATTGAGAATCCGCTTTTGCAGATAAGTCCGGTCAGCCATCTTACCAATTTCCCCACCCAGAGCATCAACTTCATGGGTTAATTGAGATTTGGCTGGTCCACCGACTGCTGGGTTACATGGTTGCCAAGCAATTTTATCTAAGTTAAGCGTCAACAACAGAGTACGACAACCGAGGCGGGCAGTGGCAAGGGCTGCTTCGCAACCGGAGTGACCTGCACCGACAACAATGACATCAAAAGCGTCATGGAATTCAATGGAATTGTGCATGGTCATACTTACAAATTCGGCAAGCTGAGAGTTATTTTCAATTTTAACCGATACCGTAGTTTCAGGGATGTGCTTTTAACTGTTAACTGTTAAACAATTCCAGGTTCAAAACCTAGTAAGACAAAGTATAGTAGCTACTAAATTTATGCGAAGTAGATAAAACCTAATTAATTAAAAATGAAGAGACATGAAATAGCAATATTAACTCACTTATTAAATCCTGCATTTTCTTGCTTCTTTGCGCTCTTCTTATCCTTTGTAGTCAGTTAAAAGATTTTTTCACAAGCCGACCAGGATGAAGAGCTATTGAGTATTATGGACACAAATTCTCAAAACAGAACTACAAATATGCAACGAATTCTGCGGAAAACAGCTTTTTTAATAATGATTTTTTTGATTTCTTGTGCTTTAGTTGCTAGCAGTGGAATTGCTCACCACCAATCAGTTATTAACACCGCACAATTCAATAGTTGCTCAAGTGCTAATTCAATTCCATGTATAGGAAACCCTCAACAGATAATCTTACCTACGCCAATTACACCATTTATCCCTAATCCCCAATTAAACGAGCAACAGCGTTTTTTGTCTGCAATTGCTAATAAGTTACCAATAATCCCGCAACCAGGCACTTTTGAATATATATTGTTAGATAAATATGGCGCAGCATTTGTCAATCAAGCACCAGAGATTAAACTGCCGCAAAAAGTAATCTTTGCTAACGAGCAAGAAACCAAAGAATTTCAATCTACCCTGACAATGATTAAAGTTGATGGAACTAATGATTGTTATTTACAGCAATCAGCAGGATTAGCTTTTAATAAAGCGCGATCGCTACAAACAATTCCTCTCAAATCAGGTTATGGTAGCGGTGATTGTACTCGTACTTTCACCACAAATTTGAGATTTTGGCAAAAATACGCTAACGATAGAACCTTAGAAAAAGTTCGCCAAGGTAAAGAAACAGCAATTCTGGGGATAGTTGCACCACCTGGAACATCACAACATCTTTGGGGATTAGCTATTGATTTACGTGTATCTAGTCAAAAGCAGAGACAAGCTTTAAATCAAAATGGCTGGTTTCAAACTGTAGAAAGTGATATTCCTCATTGGACTTATTTAGGTTTAACGGAAGAACAATTACCTCTGTTTGGTTTTAAGAAAAAAGTCATGAGAGGAATTACTTATTGGTTAACACCAATTTAATTAATTCAAGTTTAAAAGGGAATCTGCAACAGAGAAATTTGTTTATCGAACCTCAACATAACGTAACTCTGCATTTTGAGTTACTTCATCAACAGTTTCTAGATAGGCTTTAATTGCATCTTTAATATTCTCTAAAGCCTCTTCTTCGGTTTCGCCCAAAGTCCAACATCCTGGTAAAGCAGGGCACCAGATAGCATATCCTAACTTTGTTTTATTTAACTTGACTTTGTAACGCATATCTAAATAACCGCTTTTGTCTGTTATTTTATATCGTTAAATTAAACAAAAATTGATCATCTGATACTGCACAAACTGAAAGTATTAGTTTACAAGAATAGAATTGAGGATTTGTTGACATCAATCCCATTTATAGCGAAAAATTAAATTTATTGATATTTATAAGGAGAAGCTACAAACTGCTGGAATTTTAATTGATTATTTTCCCATTTATAGTAGAAACGCCCAATACCTTTTTCTCCGTCATTACCTCCTGCTTGACCAATAATTATGAGTAACTTGCTATTGGCTCGGTAGTGTAACCCACCATCAGCCCTAGGAGGATTATATCCAGCACCGCGTTGGTCGTGATAGCCATAAAGTTGTGTGGGTAGATAAACTTGACCAGTTTTGAGATCGACGATCGCTGCTGTATCTACACCACCCATAGCACGATTGAGATGATCGGCGATCGCATAATGACCTGCAAAATTAGTACCTTTGTTAACAGTCGCGTTCAGTTGTGGTTCGTAGTCCTTGATTTCTTGGCTACTGGCGGCTAGTGCAGCTGGCTTCCCTTGGAATACTGACTTTGCTGGATAGGTTTTAAAATGCGGTTGTTGAATGCGAGAAGTTGGCTGCTGAGATACTGCCAATATTGGTACATTTTGGTTGACTACAGTGAAGCCCATAACTGTAGTCAAAGCAGCAATAATCAAACTACGTTGTAACATTGAATGCGCACTCTACTAATAATTATAATTAACTTGTTTAAATTAGCTACAAGCTCAAGTTGTAAAATTCCAGGAAATTATCTCCAGTAATTTGTAATTTTGCAGATAAATTCAAATAGTTTGTTTATATAAAATTTACCTATATCTATAGTTAGAATTTAACTATATAAGTTCGGATTTATTTTTGAAAAAAATCTGTACACCTCACCTTCCTTGTTTCCTATTCCCTTCCTCTTTTATAGTGAACTGTTACAAGTAGCTTTCCGTGTAGGATAATAATTACTACAATAAAGTCACACACCTGACTCTGGAGTTCTAACAGTGGGCTTATTTGATGATTTAAGTCGGTTTCTGGAAAACCGTTTAGAAGAATTCTTGCGTAATAATCCCCATTTGGAATTAGAAGCGCTGTTAGAACAGCTGCGGGAGCAAGAGGAAGATACGTTAAAGCTGGTTGCAGATTTACAATTACAAGAAAAGCGATCGCAAGAGGAAATTCTGTCCACTGCTCAAGAGATTCAGCGTTGGCACATCCGCGTTCAAAAAGCGAAAGCTGCTGGTAGAGAGGATTTAGCCGTTGCGGCGCAAGAAAGAGAAGCAGCCTTATTACGCGAAGGAAATCAGCGCTGGGGACAGATGCAAGGGTTAAAAGAACGCATTAACCAATCTAAGGAATTACTACAAAAAATTCAGGTTCGACGACAAGAGGTGCAAGCCAAAGCTACCGAAGCGCAAACAATGCGTGCAAAAGCTCAAGCTCAACAGCGCTTAGAAACCGACGGGTGGTCAAAAGCAACTAGCAACTATTCTAGTAGTTTTGACGACTTAGAAGATAAGTTTCGCCGTTGGGAAACTCAGGATGAGTTAGAACAAATGAAACGGAATCTCGGGAAATAATTAGTAACCAGTAATCAGTACACAGATTACTGGTTACTGGGTAACAGTATTAAATTATATTTAATGGCTTTTTTTGATTATTTAAGTTATACGCATCTAAAAATTGAATTATTGAAATTTTATTTAATTTATTAAGTTAGCTTGCAATTTTTGTTAAATTTAATTTAAACAGACTTTTACACCTCCTTATTGTTTGTCTATTCACTATTTTTTGCAATTGCCGCAGTATTTCCCAGACTTTCCAAATGAGAACTGAGGCATGGAACACAGTATACTTCTAGATGTTTTATCTAGCTTACAAAGATTATTTGTAGGTTATATTCCATCTGCTATTTTAGGTGGTTTCATTGGATACTTAATTAGTATAAATGGCACAATTTACCAGCTATTCAAGCGGATATTTCAAATACCTCATAGTATCCCTCCTATAGCCTTACTACCGATTGCGCTTATAGTATTTAAGGATAGCGAAGCCGCAGCGGTGGTCATAATTTTTATTGGAACTCTCTGGACAATGATAGTGAATACTGCAATAGGAATGCGGCATTTTTACAGACAGAACAATAACTTTCGAGCAGCAATATTTCATACATTTCATGCTTTGAAAGTAAGCAGTTGGGTAGCGTGGTTCACAGTTATTGCTACAGAAATGTTGATAGGTCCAAAAGGACTTGGTTCACTCGCCTGGGATGCTTATAAAATTGGCAACACAAATTACATCATCCAGGCAATACTCTACATAGGTGTTATTGGTAGTTTACTAGATCAGTTTTTAGACATTAGTGCATATCTTCTAGCACAAATTGTCTCACAAGGTAACAGATCTGCATAACAATTAGATTGGCGGTTAGAAACCACATTTATGTTGATAAAACTCCTATTTAGCGCACTTGCTCGCTAGTAAATATTAAGTAGGGTAAGCAAAAAGCGGAAAAAGCGTTGCGAGGTTTCCTAGCAAGCTATTTTTCAAGACAGCGGTGTGGATGTTCGTCCCCAGCGAACTCAGTTCTCGCTTTATTAATGTTGTGTTACGTCCATGTAATAATTTGAGCGTTTGAGACAGTACAAAACTAGCCCTAAGGCAGCGCATTTGGTATCGTACTACTACAAGTTAAAGTTTACTTGATAAAGTATCTCTTGCCTTTATTTTGTGAACAGAACTACAAAACTTGGAGAATATTGCCGTGTTAACCCACGATGAAAAACTACTTTTGATTGGTCAAGTAACAGATTTAAGCGGAGTACCAATCAGAACAATTCGCTATTACGAGAGTTTAGGTTTAATCAAGGCATCAGGAAGAACTGAGGGTGGTTTCAGACAGTTTTCAGCAGATGTATTAGCTCGTCTAGCTTTCATTAAAAGAGCGCAAAATCTAGGTTTGAGCCTAGAAGAAATAGGAGAAATTTTAAATGTGTACGACGAAGGACAACCTCCCTGTGATGAAATCCAAGAAAAGCTAGAAGAAAAGCTGATGCAGATCGATAGCCAGATAGCTCAGTTGTCAAAATTACGCTCTGATATAGAGGTATTACTTTCTGGTTGGAAGAATGCGCATAGCAAACGTGAGGATACAATTTGCCCTATCATCCAACCTTAATGTTGCCGTTGAAAGCATCTCAATAGAATACAAATATAGCAGCTTTTGCTAGTAATCCAAGGCTATACAAAGGAGACACAGATGTCTAAATTATTGGCTACAAAAATGAGAGTTTTCTGTATTGTTTTATAGTTGAAGTTGAAACTGTGTAGAGACGTTAAGTAAGTCGGCACAAATAAACCAAACTATCTAACAGAATGTAAAATCACCAAAACCCTTGCGATTGCTATCTTACGGGAAGCCACTGCGTGTCTACGTTCCACTCGCAATGACGTACCTTGAAATTTTTACGCCGACTTACATATAACCCAATACAGTTCAGTTAAGAAAATTCATTGACAACAAAGCTCACAAATAATTACTAAACAAAAAACCGAACAATTATTTTGGAGGGGACTTGGGGGAGAATCCCCCAAATCTTGGTTTTGTCCGACAGATGAGAACTCTTATCACCTTAACTGAACCGTATTGACATATAACCTCTCTACACTCAACGCTGTCAAGGATTAGGCAACTGGATAACCAGCAGCAGCTAACGCTTCCTTAATAGCGGTTTCTGAGGCTTGAGTATCTACACTCACAAGCTTAGTTTTAGGATCTGCCTGAATATTAGCATTGGCATCCACTGCTTTAAGTGCATTAGTAATAGTGTTTGCGCAAGCCGAACAAGCCATGTTGGGAACTGTGAGTTTAAGTGTCATAAGTTTAAAATATCCAAGGGAAAACAGATCAAGATCAAGCCTGATACCATTGCTGCATTTGCTGAATTTCAGCAGTTTGCGATTTGATGATAACTTGACGAGGTCAAGAATTTGTATGTGAGTAGCTCTATTTAAAGCCATCCTCGACAATTTTTGAATTTCAGGATCTTTAGCTTTTAGCAAAGCCGCCATCTCAACTGCAACTTCATCCTAAAATCTCTACTCCACTGGAGAGTCAAGGGTGTATAACAAGTTTTTCGCTAAATTTAAAGTTCGTTTACAAGCTTTGTCTAGCTGAGTAACTATAGCTATCTGTAATTTAAGCATAATACAAAGTACTACAAAATCCTTGTCAACCTATTAAAGGTTATGTTATGAACGTTATATAACCCGTTGTTTTCCCCACAAACCTGGGAAAATAACTCCTTACAACAACTGAGACGCGGCTGCTGAACCCAAGTCTCCTAATCTCTTCAATACCAAGAGTCTTGTTTAAGACTTCTCAGGAATTTTCATGCAGCCAAAAAATCTTCGACGTCTCTTGCGTGCTTTAGCGCGGCAAGGTTTGAATGTTACTTATAGCGATCGCACTTATTCTGTCCGTTTAGCAAATTCTCCTGATGCCCCAGTTGCAGAAATACTACTACCTGAAGGCTTCTCTGTAGAAGCTAAGGCACTGAAGCAGTTAGCAAATCTCGCTAACGTTCGCCACCCAGCCGGGGGATGTGTTTGTCGTGCCTGTGCAACGCCTGACTTTCACCCTGGAGATGCAGGTGTTGCCATTGGTTCTGTTGTGGAAACTGTCGGTCAAGTCATCCCTGGTGCTGTCGGTTCTGACATTAATTGTGGAATGCGCCTCCATGTTGCCGATTTGAGCATCGATGAATTTCTCGCAAAACGCGATCTATTTGTCGAACGTATGAAAGGAGATTACTTCTTCGGCACACGTGATGTGACGATGACGGCTCATGCTATGCGTGCATTGTTTCAGTATGGGGTTCCTGGTTGGTTAGATGCCATGCTGGATCAGCCTACGGGAAGTATCGTTAAGTCTGATGTGTACCAACTAGCTCAAGAAAGCGATGGCTCTGCCAACGCCTTCGGCGAACGCATCTTTTTGGGTGGTTCAATGGATGGTAACTGGAAACTTGCACCTGAAGAATTAGTTCCCAATAATGGACTGGTGCGCGATGGTGGACTAGCAACCATCGGTTCGGGAAATCACTTTGTCGAAGTGCAACGGGTGGATAAAGTCGAAAATCGCGCACTTGCTCACGCTTGGGGAGTGCATGAAGGACATTTAGCTTTCATGATTCACTCTGGTTCGCGCAATGTGGGTAAGTATATCGGGGGAATGTGGCGAGATAGAGCAAAAGCCGCTTGGCCAAAAGGTCTGAAATATCCAGAATCTCAGATTTTTCCCCTTTGTGCTCATTCCCATCCCGAACTAGCCGCTAGTTACTTAAAAGCTGAAGCAACTGCTGCTAACTATGGTTTTATCAACCGGCTACTGTTAGCAGAACTACTACGTCTGCGTTTGCGGGAAGTTTACGGAGATGTAGAAGCACCTCTAGTTTACGACTTACCACACAACATCACCTTGCCAGAAGGCCGCGGATGGGTGACGCGCAAGGGTGCTTGTCCAGCCTATGCAGAGCAACCAGTTATTATCCCAGGTTCAATGGGTGCTTACTCTTACTTAATGGTAGGGAAAGGCAATCCTGCATTTTGCAATTCAGCATCGCATGGCGCGGGAAGAGTAAAGTCGCGTTTTGACCTCAGCCGTAAAGGTGCATCTCAAAGTGAAGCCGAACTAGGATTAACTGGAGTTGACTGTATCACCTTACGAGAAGAACGTCGAATTGAGGAAGCACCAGCTGCCTATAAACCGATTGAGTCTGTGATTGATGTGCAGGTTGAGGCGGAGATGGTAAGTGTTGTAGCGCGGTTGAGTCCAGTGTTAACTTTTAAGGCGTAAGCGATTGTAAATTGTCAAATCTTGAACAACATTGCTCTGATGTAGTTCCAGAATGTGTGACAATTCTATGAATAGAAAAAGACTAAGATTCCCCAATTCATAGAGAATTGGGGAATCTTATTTTTCAGCAATAGTCATTAAACTTTGTTAGCTAAATTGATTAACTGTTTAAAGTTGACTAGATAAATGATGTTATTTGCGCTGTCAATTTCCAGCCAGCCTTTTTCATGCAGTTTTTCCATGATTTTGCTAGTTTCGTCAACACTGATTTCTGTCACTTCTGCCAAATCTTTGAAGGGAATGTTAAAAATTTCTCTTCCTTTGTCTGATTTTTGACCGTAGCTTTCGCCTAAACTAACTAGGGTCTGAGCTAGCTTGACTGCTGGTGGTGAAGAGCGCATTTGCAAGCGCAGATTGATCTGTCGCAATCGCCGCACCATCAGTTGTAGCATTCGGTGATGTAAATGCGGATCTTTAAATAAGATTTGAATAAAACGCTCTCGAGAAACACTAAGTAACTTTACAGGCGATAGAGCAATCACATCAGTTGAGCGCGGCGATTCATCTAAAACTGCCATTTCTCCAAAAAAATCGCCTCGACCTAAAATTGCTAGAGCGACAAAATTATCTCCGGATGTGCGCCGAACTTTGACCCAACCAGAAACTAAGAAATAAACTGCGTTACCCCAAGCATCTTCCATCAAAACAGCCCGTTCAGCCGGGTATTCATGGTCAATTGCAACATTCAGCAGCCATTCCAAAGTTTGGGGATTGGCTGTACTTAGTAAGGGAAAAAGTTCACTAAAAACCTCAGTCTGCATGAAATATCTGCAAAAAATTGATTCAGGAGGAGCAAATTAGGTCGGCTATTATATTTTTTAAAACCGCAATCATTGGTTGAATACGGTAGCAAAATAGTTACAAATTAATTAAGAATTTTCAGATTTTTAAGTCTGAGATTCTAGTACAACATAGCAATTATGTCTGGGATCGCAATCAGCGGTTTTACTGACAGATGTGTTATTTACTGTTTTTTGGTAGTTGACTCTCTCCAGCCAAGACATTGAGATGTTTGTCTAAATTGTCCACTAGTTGAGTTAGGGCGACCATAGCCTTTAATTGCTCAGATTGTAAGCTAGGGGTAAAGAGCAGTCTTTGCTCTAGTTCGTGCAACTTGAAGCTTAGTTGTTTGGCCATGACCAATGTATCGTGGCTAAGTCGGTTCAACTGTTGCTGTTGATAGAACTTTAATGCTGCTCCTCGTAGCACTTGTAGTGTCGCCTCTTCACCGTAAATTCCGGGCATTACCCGTAAGCGTAATAATAAACTGTTGTTTTGATATAGCCATTCTTTCTCTACCTGTTTAGGTTCGGGAAATGTGGCGATAGGTAGACCAGCAAATTGCTTAAATTCATTGATTACCTCTTGGAAAACCGCAAGCGGCAAATTTTCGATCACCGACTGCAAGACCCCATTGTCACTCCAGAGTATTCTGCCTTGATCATATTGTCTTTCCAAATACAGGCGACCAATTCCCCCAAGCAAGACTCTTGCTAATAACTCTTCTAGTAATTTTTTTGATGGTAGCGTTGGCAAAACTTCTATCGAGCTTAATGTATCTGGAATTTGCACTGGCAAAACAGTTAAATTGCTCGGAAGTACCACTTCAGTTGTCTGTTCCTCTTGACTCCGATCAGCAGAGGTAGCTGTAAGACTTCCAGACAAGCTATTTGAATCGGGGATTGAGGATAAATCAGCTTGTGAAATAGAAGCTGGCAGAATTTCTGTTTGCGGCTCAATCAATGAGGGTTGTAGATTTAATTCAGAGTAGGTAGTTGCAGAAGAATTCAATTGATCGCTGAGGGAAACTGTCCTGTTTTTTGAGGTAGAGTCTACTTTTGGTTGATAGTTTTGTTTGGCATCTGAGGGGTATCTGTTTTTATAGTTGAGGTAGGCTGAGAGGGTAGCGTGGTGAATATCGCCTTCTATTGCCTCAGTCACCATTATGTAATCAATAGAAGACAAAATACGACTAACGTAATCTAATGCCTCGCTGTCTTGCGGATCAACCATACCTAGTAAAAGTTGATTGCCTTTTAACTGCAAAGGCAAAATTTGGTGGTAAAGGCAAGCTTCTAAGGACAAAAGACTATCAATTAACGAGAAGATGTGCTCGCGATCGCTAGGTGACTCCTTGGAATTATTACATTCTAGCTTCCCCTTAAGTGGAGTTTCATCTGGCATCGGCGGCTCAATTTCTTCGTTATCAGTGAGTTTGCCCTCGGAAGACAACATATGCTTATTTAATATTTGCTTTATTTTCTTATAATTCTATTGTGCTTCTAAGTTAGTGTGTAGTAAATAAAGATACTTTATATGTTATGGAAAGTTTGATTAAATACAAAGGTCTAGAAGTTAAATTTAGGATTGTGGATTGGGGATTTATCCCAAATCCAAAATCTGAAATACTTACTCTCAATGCATTTTTCTTCTATGTATGAACCGAGATACCTCCAATTTGAGCCTTATACGAGTACATCAGGATATATACCAGGCTCATAGCTAAATTTTGTTACTCTTGAGTTCTTAAACTTTGGGCTACAAGATAAACTTTTGTCCATTCACCCAAGACTTGATGAGTTTTGAGTTTTAATTCTTTAGCTGTGGCTTCGATTGAGTTGCCAGCTTTTCTTAAATCTAAAATCTGTTGCCCAAGTTGACTCAATTGTTCATAGAGTTGCTGCCATTGGTTTTGTGTTAGCCCCAAGTTGTGTTCTTGCAAAGAAATTGCTAACCAGTTATCCACTAGTTCCGGTTTACCTTTGAGAGCAAAAACACGCACGGCATGGTAGCTAATTTTTTCACGCAATCGGTATACTTCCTTAATCTGCTTCTTCAGTCTTTTGGCGATTTCGTCTTGGGATTTACCTTGCAGATACAGTCGCAGCCACTCTACAGCTTCTATGCCGAGATTTACTTGTAAATATTCTTCAAATTCTTGTTGTACAGCCTGACGCAACATCTGTTGCTCTTCTAGTTCCTGTGCCTCTTGATATTCTGCGATCGCCTGACTATCAACCAAATTAACTCTATTGTCACTGTCATCCGTGAGAATTTCTTCTGAAACTAGCCTAATCAAATCACTGCTTGGCACCTGAGTTAAGCCACCACGCTGAGTACGGCGCAGGTAGTTGACAAAGCGGTAAACCAGCAGAGGCTGATTGCGTACTGGGCGCAAACAGTATTCTTCTATACTTGCAAATAGTAGAGTATCTCGCAGTCGCCGATCGGTTGTAATTTCAGCGATGCAAGCCATTTGATCTTGAATGTAGGTATCGCCTTGTAGTAATTCTTGGATAATTTCTTGTAATACATCAATTACACTGCGCTGGCGATCGCGGCTGAGGGAAACCCAAGTCTGAATTTTATTCCGCAATGTCATCAGACTGGCCAGCCGAGTTATCAGGTTACGATAAGCACGTTCTCGTGCTATCCCCAGGTAACGTTGCAGTAAAATCCGATAACGGTATTCCATTGCTTGCTTGGCAATCTCAAGTTCCTTCGGGTTGAGCAAATCAAACCGTTGGAAGTCACGTCCCAACAGCCAAAGAATGATACTTTCTTTAGCTGCTGTGCTTTGTTCTGGACACTCGGCCAATAGACGTTTTCGCCAATATTGCGCCAGTTTTTCTGCTTCCGTTGCCATAACGAGATTGCGCTCCTCGAAACCCTGTTTTAAAGTTTGCATCACAACCCCCATTTGTCACACTTAACTTATTAACTGGCAGGTGCCCCTAAACTCATCTTCTTGATGAAGACTTTTTAGTGATTCCATTTTTATTACGTCTGGAATGACTAAACTTATGCAAAAATTATCCATTGCTAGTCTTAACTTTTAATCTCCAACTGCTGGAAACCCCAATATCTAAGGCATTTTTCTCAATTCTGCAAATTTAAATTTTTGTAAATCTATGCATCAGTAACTCAGGAAAGCAGCCTGCACAGGCTAAGTAAATTATGATACACTAATACTGTATAGAAGTTTAGGAAAGCTAGGATTTTGCATTTGACTCAGAGGAGCGAAGATAATTCACCTCAATCCAGACGTAGTTTGGTTCATATAAGTTTCACTCCTCTAGAATTTGTCTGTGAGAATATAAACATTTTTTTAACTCCTCTCAACAAGTTTTGCAAAATTGTTTACATTAAAGGCAAGACACACGACCTTATTGTGAAAAGTCTACTGAAAATTTCATAGTACCCATCAGGGTAATATCTTGATCTACGGAGATTAAATATAAGGTAAGCTAATTCTTTGCCTCAGTATCCCAGTTTTTGGGGTACTCTTGTGAATTGTTTAGTATCTTGCTTGATTGAGTACACTCCGTAAGGGCTGACAGGCTCTGTAGCGCTCGGCAATGCGCCCTTTCCATGCTGGTGAAGTGCTGTGTGGGGTTTAGCTATACCTGAGCTGCGATGCCTTCCGCGGGCTACGCCAACGTATTACTATTTCATCAATTAAGGCTACAACTATATAGTCTACTTCTGGCAACAGTGCGTGCCATGCATCTGTACCGACGATTTTATCAAGATTCGGTAGGGGTTCGGGTTGTGGAACTACAGCTACGAAACCTGCGATCGCTTAATTTATGAGTCCTATTTAATTCATGAACTTACTCGTAAAAACAGGGAATAAGTCTATTTTTCAAAATCAAATATGATTCACATAGAAAATATAACGCACTCATCATTACAGATTTTCACTCTTTCAGTAGATACGTGCAGCCTTGCCATCTATTACATAAATTTCCCCAGAATATATTGTTAGTGCTATGGTTTGCATTCATACAAACTATAAGACATAATCATCAGATTTTATTTCTATAAACTTATAACCCAAGAGGTGATTTATCTCGTTCTGCTCTAAGCCTTCTGATAGTGTATTTCTTAAAACCAAAAAGTCTAGGCTAGTTATGTTTAGTCATAGAACTTAGGGGAAAAATCATGCCTGGTGGTCATGCTAGTCATAAAGGTAGTTCTAACAAACCCAATGTGAATGCTAATGGGATAATTGATGATGCTGTGGATGAAACAGTAAATCCTGAGGATCTTCTGCCGGAAAATCTAACCAATGCAGAAACTCTCAGAGTTGACGAAGCTGTTAATTATCCTCCTACTACCCAACGTCCTGGTGAGGAATTAGATTCAAATAACACAAATAAATAGAAAACGTGTTGAACGGACTTTTTAGTAATTGAAACAAGAGGCTTAATGAACGTATCACAAATTAAAGAACACTTGCCCGTTTATGCAGAAGGTTCTGGCGGTTTAGAAGGAGCATCTGACACACATATTGGGAATATCGACTCTGTAGAAGGGGGCAATTACGTTAAATTGACGAAGAACAATGCTCCTGATGGACAACATCACTGGTTTCCTATCAGTTGGGTGAGAGCAGTAGATGAAAGAGCTGTGTACCTCAACAAAACAGTGGACGAAGTGGCTAAAGAATTACTGAACGAACAGCCTGCTGGTGTTTAGATTCCTGGCTGCTGAAGTTGATACTACAGCTAAATTGCGATCGCTATTCTTTTGATAGACAAGAGCTAATAATATTTATCTCTTGTCTATTGCCTAATTTAAGTTTTGACAAATACTTCCAAGCTAGCCCAACGTTCTTGTAAAACCCCAGCTAAAGAACGTAAACCCCACACTTCGCTGCGACGATGACCAACTGCGATCGCGCCTATTTTAGTTTCTTGCATTGCTGCTGCGGCTGGTTGTCGTAACTGTCCTGTAATATATACATCAGCACCACGTTCTCCTGCTTCCCGGACTAAGGAATCGGTCATAGCGCCAACAACAGCAATGCGCTTCACATCAGAATTAAATGCTGGATGTACTTGTTCTTGTCCGCCGAAAATTTGAGTAATAAAACTGCAAAGATGCGTAAAGCTTTGAGTCGGAATTTCTCCAATCATGCCAATTGCTCTGTTTTCTTTTTTTCCTAATACTTCTAGCTCAGACATTCTCAAAATTTGAGCCAAGCGGAGATTAAAACCCAGTGTCAAGCACTCATCAAATGGCAGATGGTAGGAAATTACTCCAAGTTCGGGCGAAATTTCATCTGCTGTTAATTTCCAAGGGCGATGTAAGAATAGCGCATCTAAATTTTGGGTTTTTATCCACTCGTGTAACTGCGTGTCTGGTTCAAGTGCTAATCCTAGTCGTGCTACAGAATTTGATGATGCTAAATATATGCCTCCTTTTTCACTTATAGGGAATAGTTCAACATTAAAGAAGCAATTAAGGAACTCTGCTATTTCTTGGAGAAAAATTGAGTTGCATTCAGATGTCATTGATATCTATGGCAGCTTGATATTCTTGGGAAAGATGGCGATAGCACACCTTTATTTTATTTGTAAACTTAGTCATAAAGATAGGAGATAGGGAACATTATATTTAGTGTAAAAAACCGAATTAAGATAAAAATAAACCACAGATAAACACAGATGAACACCGATTTATCACTGTTCATCTATGGTTTGATATTCAAAATACTGACTGATGCTAGAGGTTTGATCAACAGCAATTGATGAATGTAATCCAGCCTGAATTAATCTCTGCTGTAATTGCGTGTAGCGCTGTTGTCTATCGGTAGAATTTACAGCCAAGGAGATTGCTTTTTTCGCACCAATAATAATCGCCAACTGTTTAGCACGAGTTAAGCCAGTGTAGATTAGGTTACGACTCAGCATCATATAGTGTTGCATATATATTGGCAGAATTACTACGGGATATTCAGAGCCTTGGCTTTTATGAATTGAGGTGGCAAATGCTAGGGATATTTCATTTAAATCAGCATAATCGTAAGTGACAATTCGCTCGCAATACTGTACATTCACTTCTTGTTCAACAGTATCAATGGCGGTAATTATTCCCAAATCGCCGTTGAATACTTCTCGTTGATAATCGTTAGTCTGCTGAATTACTCTGTCGCCTACTCGCAGCTTAATCCCGCCTCTGGCGATTTCTACTTTATCAGCACTAGGAGGATTAATTAGTTCTTGCAAAACTTGGTTGAGGTTGCGAGTACCGACTAATCCCCGTGACATTGGGCACAGTACTTGTACATCGGTGGCGGGATTAAAGCCTAAATTGGGAATTAAGTCTGTGATTAACTCGCAAATTGCTTGGACACCGTGTTCTGGTTGATATCCGCCACCATGCCAAAGACAATCAGAAACGGGGCGATCGCATATCGGTTCAATTGTGGGATAATGTCCGCGATTGATTTGGTGCGCGGCTGTAACGATGGCGCTTTGTTGGGCTTGGCGGAATACTTGAGTTAACCGCACTATAGGAACTCGACTAGAATTAATTAAGTCAGCGAGTATGCTTCCTGGCCCTACAGATGGTAACTGATCGATATCTCCTACTAACAATAGTTGGGCATTCTTTCCTATGGCTTTCAGCAGCGAGTTAGCGAGGAATAAGTCTAGCATACTCGCTTCATCAACGATAATCGCTGTTTCAGGTAAAGGATTCTCGCTGTCACGCTTAAAGCCCATTGTTTTAGGGTCGAATTCTAACAAGCGATGGATGGTTTTCGCTTCCAAACCAGTCATTTCACTCAAACGTTGGGCGGCGCGTCCTGTGGGCGCTGCTAAGGCGATAGATTTACCCATTGCTTTCCACAATGAAACAATGGTGTGGGTGGTGAAGGTTTTTCCAACTCCCGGCCCGCCTGTCAAAATCATCACAGGGGAATATGCAGCCATTTCTACTGCTTGCTGCTGCTGAGTTGAAAGTTCGATTTTCTGGGTAGCAGTAAAGCGTTCCAACCAAGCACGCACGCGAGGATAGTCGGTAGTGACAGGTTGATTTAGGCGTTGGTGTATGAGTTGGGCTAGGTTTTGTTCTGTGTAGAAGAAAGTAGGCTTGTAGCAATTAACTATTTTATCAGCGCTACTTTCTCTAATTAGCTCGTCCTTGAGAGCCATGTCTTTGATAATTTTTGTAAGTGCGGCTTCTGGTGGCTGATGAGTTTCAGTAGTTAATAATGGAATGACTTTCTCTACTAGTTCCGTTTGGGGTAAATAGCAGTTTCCATCTTCTGCTGCTTCACTCAAAGCATGGATAATTCCCGCACAGTATCTATATTCTGAATCTGGCGCAACTCCTAAATTCCGCGCAATTTTATCAGCAGTGAGAAAGCCAATACCGTAGATGTCGGTAGCTAACTGATAGGGATTGTTTGTAACTGTAGCGATCGCCTGATCACCGTACTGTTTATAAATTTTTACCGCGTAGGTAGTAGAAACACCATGTCCTTGCAAGAACACCATCACCTCTTTGATGGCTTTTTGGGTTTCCCAAGCGGTTTTAATCATATGAATCCGCTTCTTGGCTATACCTTGAACTTCAACTAGACGCTCAATTTGGTTTTCAATAATTTCTAAAGTTTCCAGTCCAAAGTGAGCAACTATCCGCTTTGCTGTTACTGGCCCTACACCTTTAATTAATCCGCTACCTAAATACTTTTCAATCCCTGTCAGACTGGCAGGGTTGGTTTCCTTGTAATTTATGACTTGAAATTGCGGCCCGTACTGGGGATGGTCGCGCCAGAAACCTGTTAGTTGTAGTGTTTGCCCAGGTTGGATATTTGCGAAGCTACCGACAATTGTAGTTAAATCTTTAATACCAGAGCGTGTCAGCCGTGCCACTGTATACCCCGACTCCTCGGAGTAGAAAGTCAAGCGTTCGACTACTCCGGTAATGGTTTCGTGCTGCTCTACTAGCGTAGACATTGCTTGCTGATTAATAATAGGGGATTTATAGTACATTTATACTAAATATATGATAAAAAGTTGTATCTGTTATACAGCATCTAAAAAGCAGGTGCTATGCCTAAACGCCTTCTAGTAGTTGAATCCCCCGGTAAAGTCAAAAAACTCAGTGAAATTCTCGGTGCTGAGTGGATTGTGCGTGCCAGTTGCGGTCACATTCGCGAACTCAGCGATCAAGGAGAAGATTCGCTGGGATTTAGTATGGATGGTAGTAATGTGCAATGCAACTATGTCCCCCGTGACCAACGCTCAAAAGAAACTATCCAGCAATTAAAGACTGTAGCTAAACAGGTAAGTGAAGTTGTTTTAGCTACCGATCCAGATAGAGAAGGGGAAACCATCGCTTGGCATCTCAAGGAAGTGTTAGGTTTAAGAGAAGCAAAGCGAGTAGTATATACAGAAATTACCGCATCGGCTGTCAGAAATGCGATCGCTCATCCGCGAAAACTTGACTTGAATTTAGTTGGTGCGGGTTTGTGTCGAGATTGTCTAGACAAACTAGTAGGTTATAAAGGCAGCCCGTTAGTCTGGGCTTTAAATAATGGTGCTAAGAGTGTAGGCAGAGTCCAGAGTGCCACATTACACCTAATTTGCCAGCGAGAACGCGAAATCCAAACCTTTGTCCCTCAAGATTACTGGAGTGTCTGGGTTGACTATGCTGAAGGATTCCGGGCTTTTTATCACGGAATGGGAAATGCTCCCCAGGAAGCAGCCAAGCAGGAAACAGAAGTACACGATGATACTAAGATTAATAATCAAACAGCACCAGAATCTACGCGCGTACTTTCCGAAGCCGAAGCCAACCGCTTAGTTGAAGAAGCGAAACGCCATCCCCATCAAGTTGTGCAATATGAGGGGAAAGTCACCAACCGCCAACCACCGCCACCATTTATCACCTCTACCCTGCAACAAGCGGCTGGTTCGCGGTTACGATTTGCACCAGAGAAAACCATGCAAGTAGCCCAAAAGCTGTATGAAGCGGGGTTAATTACATATATGCGCACGGATTCAGTGATGTTAAGTCCTGAGTTTTGTGAAAGTGCGCGTCAGTGGTTAGAACAAAACGATCCGCAGAATGTACCGCAACGCACCGCGAGACATCGCAGCAACAAAACTGCGCAAGAAGCCCATGAAGCGATTCGTCCGACAGATGTATTTCGCCCTTCGGCGGAGTTAAGAGTGCAATTGCCCGCCGATGAGTTTAACTTGTATGTTTTAATTTGGAAAAGAGCGATCGCTTCTCAATGTCGCCCTGCTCAACTGCGGAAAACCAAAGTCATTATTAAATCTGGTGAAATTTTCTGGCAAGCTAGAGGGCAAGTAGTCGAGTTTTTAGGATATGCGCGCTACTGGCCAAATCTTGGTAAAGATACTATCTTGCCAGCTTTACAACAAGGGCAGATGCTAACTTTAGCAGATGCAGGTCACGAGAAAAAGCAAACCCAACCACCACCTCGTTACAGCGAACCAAAATTAGTGCAACTGATGGAGCGTAAAGGCATTGGTCGTCCCAGTACCTATTCTCCCACCATTGCTACTTTGAAAAAACGCGATTATATCCAGCTAACAAAAGAAATTATCCAGCCGACAACTCTGGGGTTAGAAGTTGACGTTTTTTTACAAAAAGCCTTACCAGATTTACTAGAGGCAGAATTTACCGCGAAAATGGAAGATGCGTTAGATGCGATCGCATCTGGAAAACAGCCTTGGCAACAATATCTCACCAGTTGGAATCAAAATTACTTTGCACCAGCTTTAGCAAAAGCAAAAACTGTAGTTGTGAGTTCAGGGAATGGGGCGAAAACTGCTGCTGTCGCTGAACGCAAATTTGAAACTTCTAGAACTCGTTGCCCTGAATGTAATAAATTTCTCGCCAAAATTCCCAGCAGTAAACTCAAAAAGAAATACTTTCTCAAATGTAATAGCGGCTGTGAAAATATTGTCTTGTTTTGGAATGAGTTTCAGAAAGCTTGGGAAGCACCGCGAACCAAAGAAACCAAGAATGAAAAATCTCCCACCAAGATTAGCTCACATCCTTGCCCTGTGTGTAAAAAGTTTTTGGAGGAGTACAGCTACACCAAAGATGGACAGCGCAAAACCATGCTGCGGTGTTCCGATCCCCAGTCTCGTCAAGACAAAAAACATAAAGATGTGGCTTACTTTAATACACAGAAAGGCTGGTGGAGTCCCAAATTTGGTGAGATGAAAGTGTAATTTGAGTTTTTATCTTGAAATCAAGTTACCATCACCTGCGATCGCTCGTCGCGCCACAACTGATATAACCGATTCGCTGGCATTGTCAAATATAAAATATCCCCAGGATTAAGTTGGGTTTCTAGTAAATCCCAGCCGTGAAAGGTTTGGCAACTTGTTTCTACGTACAAAGGCACAAAGTCAGCAGACATGGCTACATCTTTCACAAATTGGCCGCAAAAGGGGTGTATCTGGGTAATCATCGTAGCAAAGGCTACCCAGAGGCTATCTGCTGTGATGCCATTACCTAGGATGCGTCCCCCTAGTGCAGCTGCGGCAAAAGCTGGGGCCGCCAATTCCGCAGGACTTAGTACAGCCTCGAAATCAAATACTTGTTGGGCCATACCCGCAAAATCAGGGTCGGCATAATGAACAATGACTGGAATGCTAGGCGATAATCCTTTGGCTTTCAGAGCAATCTCTAAGTTAATCGCATCGTTGCTGGTAACAGCTAGCACTGCGGCAGCAGTATTTATATTACTGGCTTTGAGTATTGTTCGGAAACTGGCATCGCCTTGAATTACAGGAATGCCGAGTCCGCGAGTGGTGTTGACAAATCTATTGTTGCTGTCGGTTTCAATAACTACCACCTCATGCCCACTGGCGTGAATTTCTTGGACAATTTTGACGCCAATGCCACTCAAGCCGCAAACTATGTAATGCTGGCGCTGGGGTATGCGGGCTGCGTCCCAAAATTGCTTGAAGCGGTTCCCCAGCACAAAATCAGTCAGCATTGCATACCAAATACCAATTACCGCTGCTCCAACCAGCATCATCACAACGGTAAATATCTTGATAGTATTGGGAGCATTTTCTACTATTTTGTCATTACCACCGGCTCCGGTAATCATGCCGACAGCAAAATATAAGGCATCGACAAAAGAGATATTTAAATTAGCAGAAACATAGGTAAGTGTAGCAAGTAAAATAATTACTAATAGCACAGCTGCCATCGCTACAACCGATTGGGCATGTTTTTGAAATTGCTTCAGACTAGTACAGACTTTGAGCAGTTTTCTTACCCATGATTTACGGATGGGACGGACACGGGGTTGGATACCAACAATTATGCGATCGCCTACTTTTAATTCTTGTCCAGATAAAACCGCAGTTATCAAATCTATCTCGCCTTGCACAGGCAAGTAATAAATCAGCATCCGCGAACGATCTTCCCATAAATCACTTAGTTTACAACCTAGCCAAGGATGGTATTCATCTATATATTCTTCTTGAATCGGCCAGGTTTGTTGAAATAACTTAATTTGTCCGATCGCTTTATTACCTAGTGCAGCAAAAGTAAAGACTGGTGCTGCCAAACCGACAACACTCATACTCAAGTGATCTGGCAAAGTCTGATCCAGACGCTCGGCCAAACTTGTATTATAAAAGCGGTTGATAATCCGAATTTGGGGATTCAGTACTCGCGCTTGTAACATAATTGCTAAATTGCGCGCATCATCCGAACCAGCAATTACTAAAGTATGAGCCTGTTCAATTCCCGCTGCTGTTAGGGTAGCAGCTGTGTGTAAATCGCCAACAATCACATCTCCAGCCGCTTCGCTAGGGATGGGTTTGTGATGAATACCAACGACAAACGCACCCTGCTGTCTTAGCAACCGAAAGACTTTATATCCAGTACGTCCTAAGCCACAAACAATAATTCGAGGTTTCATGAAATAGCAGCATTATTTGAGAAGGGGCTGCATTCTTAGATATTTATTAACATTGTTGCCCATTTTCCTTAGCTATAACTGTAGCTGACAACACGGTAAGCCCAAATAAGACGGCACTTTTATCAAATGCTACAAGTCAATGTTATTTAGATAGCTTAGATGGGCAAAACTTCAATTTATGGATAATTTGTTACAACTAAAACTTCTCGGTGGTATTTTATGCCCACTAGCTGTGGTGGGAACAATGTATGCTTCTGCACAAGCACAGCCACAGTCAGCACCAGGGCCAATTTCTGCCCCCAATGTGACAATGAATGTCCAAACTAAGGCTGGTACTTGTCCTCAGACAGTTGGTTTATGGTGGTTAACACTACCTTATGAAGGTGGTGCTGAACATACAGTAGTTACAGATACTAGAGCATTTGCCAACTCTAGTAAGTTAGTTTCATCTAATAATCATTTTGTTGAATTTGTGTCACCTTTACGTGAGGATTACGCTTCTTGTGTTGGTCAAACACAGGGGCAAGAATATCCTTTTTATAGTGTGCAATTTAAGAATAAACAAGCTTATTTTCGTGTAGATTTGCGAAAAATTAATGCCCCAGGTAAGCTAATCAATTACAAAACTGTAGCAGCTTCTCGTCCTTATGTAAGGTGGGCTATCGCTGACTAGAAATCGCGTTCTCTAGAATAAAAATTATGCGTGCTAACCTAGACAACAGAATGCAGGAATATTGTGTATACACAGTCGGCTACAGTACAGGTGTTTTCGCAACAATAAAAATGAAATGGTCTATAAGATTTATAAGAACTTCGTGACGAAAGTCATGGTTGATTCATGACTTTCGTCTGAATCATTCTTTAATCAAAATAGTTTTAATAATTAATAGGGGCGAAAAGCAGTTACTACTTAATAGTGGGTCAGGACATGAAAAAGTAGTAGCTGTAAATCCCTGGGTTAAAGCTAGTTCACTCCTTATTGCAAATATAGCTGGCATACTCACAGCTATATGAGCAGAATCAACAATCATTTCTCATTAAGATCATCAGAAGCTACTTATCTGTAGCTTCTTTTTTTATGCAGAAATTAGAGAAAATCGATATTTTAGCGTTCTCATTTGCCACATAGAGCAAGTCTAAATGAGTTTTGAAATTACTCGTTGAGTCATTGCGAATGAAGCGTAGACGCCTGAAAAGCGGCTTCCTGTTCGCGTAGCGTCTAGGACGCGAGGGTGCGCACAGGGTAAACACGGAGATCGATGTGTCGTCAGATTTTAGAGAAATAGTATTACTTGCTGACTTTCTAGTTAAACAATCTCTCCCCCAGGCCTACCGTATAAGTCGGAAACAATTCTTAGACTGTGCATGAAAGCTCCTCCAGCTTCTAGGTTGAGTGTACGGTGAGAACTTGTTGTATGAGCAAGGGGATAGATCTTCCATTCGCTAAATGTAAAGTTAAAAAAAGAATAATTATTACAATACCAACTTTATAAACTGATTAATAAGTTAAATAAGTTATGAGGCTAAAGGACAATTAATGTCCATTACGGGCTTCGTCCCCAGCTAAGAGAAAAATCACATCTTTAAGTAGAACGGTGTGGAAAAACAAAACTATGTTAAGAAAAATAAAATAGGCTTAAACCCTCTTCCCTTCTGCCATCTGCCTCCTGCCTCATCCCAACGGTAAATCTTCACGCCGACCTACATAATAATTTAAATTTTAAGTATAAGTTTTACAATAAGTAAATTGCTATGACAAAATTATTACATAATTTTTTTTTCCTAATCAGTTTATCCCGCATGGGCATTGTTACCTTTGGCAGCCACAATTAGTCTGGTTGCATATCATCTCAGATTCGCTAATTGCACTGGCTTATTATTCAATTCCAGTGATGCTGGTTTATTTTGTCCGCAAGCGAAGAGATGTGCCTTTCGACTGGATTTTTCTGATGTTTGGCACATTCATTGTTGCATGTGGCACAACCCATGTAATAGAAGTGTGGACGCTTTGGCATCCCACCTATTGGCTATCAGGACTGATTAAAGCTATCACTGCCCTTGTATCTGTATATACAGCTATAGAACTGGTGTCATTAATTCCTAAAGCACTTGTTATACCCAGCCCTGCCGAACTAGAAGCAGCAAACTGCCAACTAGCCAAGGAAATTGTCGAACGCAAACGAACCGAGGAGGAGTTAAGAGAAAGTGAACAACGTTGGCAGTTAGCTCTGCGTGGTAATAATGATGGCATTTGGGACTGGAACGTTAAAAATAATGAAGTTTTCTTCTCAGCTCGCTGGAAGGAAATGCTCGGTTATCAAGACCAAGAGATTTCCAACCATTTCGATGAAATGATCAAACGAGTGCATCCCAATGATCTCGAAAGAGTGAAAAAAGCAGTTAAGGATCACTTTGCTAAGAAAACACCGTTTTACACTAAGGAGTACCGTGTTTTATGTAAAGATGGCACCTACAAATGGATTTTAGATCGAGGTCAAGCGCTATGGGATGATGATAGTAACGTAGTGCGGATGGTCGGCTCGCATACTGATATTACTGAGCGTAAGCAAGCAGAAGAAAATCTCAGCAAACTACTCGACCAATTAGAAAGCAAAGTTGAGGAACGTACAGTAGAGTTAAAAAGAATTAACGCATCACTACAGGCAGAAATTTCTCAACGTCAGCGAATTGAGGAGGCATTACGAGAAAGCGAACAGCGATTTCGTGCCACATTCGATCAAGCAGCTGTTGGTATTGCTCATGTGGGAATAGATGGACGGTGGTTATTAGTTAACCAAAGGCTTTGCAATATTGTTGGTTATACATCCCAAGAACTACAGTTGCGCACTTTCAAAGATATTACCTATCCAGACGACATGAAAGCCAGCCTGAAATACATTGACCAAGTATTAGCAGGTGATATACCCACTTTCTCCTTGGAAAAGCGTTATTTACGTAAAGACAGTTCTATAGTCTGGATTAATGTAACCGTATCTTTAGTTCATGAACGTTCTGGTAGCCCAAAATATTTTATTGCTGTGATCGAAGATATTAGCGATCGCAAGCAATCAGAGGAACAAATCCAAGCATCACTCCGAGAAAAAGAGGTTCTTTTAAAAGAAATTTACCATCGTGTCAAAAATAATTTCCAGGTGATTTCTAGCCTGCTGAGCTTGCAATCTGAATATATCAAAGACAAAGAGGATATAGAAATATTCCAACAAAGCCAAATGCGGATCGCATCAATGGCTTTGGTTCACGAAAAAATGTATCAATCACGAGACTTATCGAGAATTAATTTTGGTGAATATGTCCAAGACTTGGTAGCAACTTTATTAACTTCATACGAAGTTTCTGAAGATGCGATCGCCCTTAATATAGATATCGAAGAGAATATTTTGCTAGGTTTGGATACAGCAATTCCTTGTGGATTGATTATTCATGAACTTGTTTCTAATTCTTTAAAATACGCATTTCCCTTGGAGAGGAATGGTGAAATTGGCATCGCTATCAGAAAAATATTTGAAAATAGAATTTTACTTACTGTTCGTGATAATGGCATTGGCTTACCTGCAAACTTTAATTTTACAGATACAGCATCATTAGGATGGCAGTTAGTAGATGCTTTAGCCAGTCAGCTTCTAGGCGATATTAATATTGACAGCGATATCGGAGTAAAGTTTCAGATATCATTTCCCATCGGATAATTGTACAGGAATACCAGATGACAAACGCCAAGATTTTGGTTGTAGAAGATGAAGCTATTGTGGCTAAGGATCTACGAAATCGACTAACAAGATTTGGTTATATGGTTCCTGGCGTCGCTTCTTCAGGACAAGAAGCAATTAATAAAGCACTAGAATTTTGTCCAGATTTAGTGCTGATGGATATTAAGTTAAAAGGTGAAATGGACGGTGTAGAAGCTGCTCAAGAAATTCATAAGCATTTAGATATACCGATAATTTATCTAACTGCTTATGCGGATGATAATACATTAGAGCGAGCAAAGGTTACTGAGCCATTTGGTTATTTACTCAAACCTTTTAAAGAAAGAGAACTACAAACTAATATTGAAATAGCACTGACTAAACATAGACTAGAAAAAGAATTAAAAGCCAACCAAAAATGGCTATCTACATTACTTAAGTGTATAAGTGATGGAGTAATTGCCAGCGATGCCCAAGAGTCAGTAAATTTTATGAATCCTGTGGCAGAAAATCTGACAGGATGGGAAGAGTCAGAAGCTTTGGGAAGAAATTCCGCAGAAATATTTAACATTGCCAATGCAGCAACTCGTAACTCTATTGAAAGTCCGATCAGAAAAGTTCTTCAAGATGGCGCTGTCGTCGAACTACCGCAAGACACAATTCTAATTGCTAGAAATGGTCAGGAAGTCCCAATAGATGATAGTGCTGCACCAATTAGAGATGACAAAGATAATATTATAGGTGCAGTTTTGATATTTCGGGATATTACTGAGCGCAAAAAGGCTAGTGAGGCCCGGAAAAGGGAAATTGAGCAAACGCAACTTGTAGCGCAGTTAGAAGAACTCAATCAACTTAAAAATGATTTTTTAAATTTAGTTTCTCATGAATTGCGATCGCCTCTCCACAACATGAAGGTGATGATTCAAGTATTGCAAATCTCTACCGATCCTCAGACATTCCAGCGTTATCTGGATTTGATGAAAGCAGAGTGCGATCGCGAGATAGATCTCATTAACGATTTGTTAGACTTACAACGTCTGGAAACTTCTTGCTATTTACCCATTGCTCCTGACGTACTGCTATTACAGCATTGGTTACCTTTATTGATCGAGCCGTTTCAAGCTCGTGTTGAAGAACATCAGCAAACTCTACAGCTAAATGTCCCTTCTCATCTTCCAGCATTAATATCAGACCGCACCAGCTTGGAACGAATATTAATAGAATTGCTCAATAACGCCTGCAAATATACTCCTGCTGGCGGTGAAATCATCTTAAATGTCCGTCACAACTCCTCAGGAACACCCCCAGAAACGATAATTACTGTCAGTAATTCAGTAGAAATTCCCACAGCAGGGTTACCACGAATTTTTGAGAAATTCTATCGCATTGCTAGTGCAGACTACTCGAAACAAGGCGGCACGGGGTTAGGATTAGCCATAGTACAGAAGATGGTTGAACAACTCCAAGGAAGCATTCAAGTAGAAAGCAGCGAGGGATGGACAATTTTTACCATCTCATTAACTGATTTGGTGATTCCTTTCAACGAGTAGTCTGCAATATGGCTAGATACGGTTAATACAAGATAAAAGTATACATTTATTAATATTATTAGCTTGCTACTAAATTCCGAAAATTAATATTTTCTTTCATTCAATAGATAGGGGAAATCCTAGTTGATTAGAGTTAATATTTGGCTTGTGAATGTCTGAAGAACGTTAATACCTGCCCTGGAGTAGATCCAGGGCTTTATTTTTAGGATTTAGCTTTATTTAACTTAGATGTGTCTTAAAGAAAATGACTTAATCTATTCTTTCTTTTAAATCTGTGATGGGTCACAACATACCATTTTTATGGAGATTTGTACACCCCAAATAGAAAGATGATCTATAAGAAGAGTATGTCTAGATTATCTATATATGGTAAACACCTGGTATATCTGGAGGCTTGGTTTTAGCCGAGCCTTTTTCATATATTTAGTATATAAGTATGTAAGTATATGCTTATATGCTGAGAATTCTTCACATAGCTAGTATCTTCAGCAAGTATTTTCCAAGCAGTTTTTGGCGTATTTGGATACAACCCCTAGGATGATGCTCTGCCATAAGAGTAGGTCTAAATTAATTTAGTACGTTGTTAAGCACAGCAATGATCGAGGTTTGGCTCGCGACCAAACCTTTTTTTCTTAACAACAAGGTTACTTTCTATCAGTCTTGAGATAATTTGCACACATCCCCTAGGATGATGAACTGCAAGCAGAGTAAGTCTAAATTAGGCTTGGTGTAGTAAATGCTTGGTATATACAGAGGCTTGGTCAAACCAAGCCTCTTTCATGTTGACTGTTGTCGATTAACTAATTATTCGTCCGTGGCAACAGATTGTTGATCAAATTTACACTCATTAGCCTTTAGGATAACTGGATACAGCCCTCAGGAAGATGAAATATACAAAAGTTAGCCCTAAATTAATCTGCGATGTCTGTTTAAGCACCAGGATATGAGGAGGCTTAGCTGAATGCTGAGCCTTTTTCTTCTTTATAGCAGATGCGATCGCATTCAGAGAAATTGTGCTGTTAATTAACAGTTGGTTGCAAGAAAAGCTTATCCCAGTCAATTACAGGCGGTCTTGTTCCTTGATTCACCAATTCAAAAATTTGCCTTTCACTAGCTGGGTGAAAAAGACACTCCACACAAGCTGCGGCCACGTCAATTCGGCTAGCATCACCTAAGAGTTTATCGCCCTTGCCGATTACCACACCTAACTTGCTGTCTGTTTTTGCTTTGAAAAGAGTGTTGAGGTCGTATGAGGTATAAGGGCCATCAATCAAACGTCCGGGACGAATAATAGTGTAGGGTAATCCCGAATTAGCGATCACTTGCTCACCTTTTTCTTTAGCATCCAAGACACCAAAGCCATTGAGAATGCTCCAAGGAAGCTGATCCTTACGCAGAATACCGCAAGAAGAAACGAAAACAAATCGCTGGAGATTAGGCGGTGCTGCTGCTACTAAGTTAGTGACACCTTGAGCATCGACCTTTGCTGGACTGTTCTTGGCTCTAGAATCACGATGTTTACGATCAACAAGCAACTGAATCCATTCAATCCAACTAGGACTGGGGTCAAACTCCCATTTACTGGAAGGAAACGCACTAGTGCCAGTACAACAGATGATATGAGTAATATCCTCCATTGCGTCCGGGAGCGTAGCGGGATCGCGGATATCACCTACAGCAACTTCGACTCTGTTATTAAACATATTTTGGGCTTTTGCTGGATTGCGTGTCAGGATGCGAACCCTTAAGCCTTTTTCTAGCAGTTCACTTACTACAAGTTGCCCTACTCCACCAGTAGCACCAGCAACTAGCACCAAATCTTTAACTGAAGAAGTCATAATTGCCCCTAAGATAGCCTATTGCTAATCTAATCAAAAATGCCGTTAAAGCCATCGTTCTATGGGTGATGCTATCTAACTGCATTTTATGCCTCACGCCAAAAAGCCCAATCGTTATGATTGGACTTTTTGGTGGGGTTATATTTCCCAAACAGTTAAATATAGAAAGTTAGCTATAAATCAATATCCTTTTATCCTGGAGATAACTACCATTGCGAAGTAGCCAGTTCCAGAAAATTTAAACACAAATTTCCGGAGTATTTTAGTAGCAATCAAAAAGGGGATGCGGTCTACATAGCATTGGAGTTTGATGGGGAATTAAGCCCCGTAGCCCCAGTTTTAGACAATTTAGATACTATGCGATCGCTATGTAACAACTAAATCTCCAAAAATCCTGAATGGCATTGCTGAACCAACTACTTCTACCAAGAACAGATGGTAGCTTGATTTTTGCCGCACTGTACTAGTTGATTAATTGGTAAAGAATGCTATCTGGGCTATGAGTTTGCCTTGCCAATATATATCTCCACAGTAGAAGCCGCAAAGCATACGAGCAAGTTATAATTCTCTTGCGGAGAGACGTAACAAAAATTTATGAGTAACCCCATTTTGCAAGCCTTTTTTGTCGGCAGAGCTGTAGCTGAAGTGGTTAACGAACGCTTAGAGGTCGCCTTAACTGATGCTTTAAGCGAACTTGGCAAATTTGATGCTGAAGCTAGAGAACAGTTGCGCCAGTTTACAGATGATGTCCTAGAGCGGGCAAATCGAGCCGCAGAGGCTGCTAATGTTGGTCAATCGACTACAGTACGCGGGCCAAGTGGTTCTGACCCAGTTGATTTGCAAGCCATGATTGATGAACTGCGAGCAGAAATCGCCTTATTGCGTACGGAATTACAGAAGTATCGTAGTAGTTCTGTATAAAAGTTAAGAAAAATCTACTAGAAAACATACTTAGTCATTAGTCATTAGTCAAAAGTTATGGACACATGACAAACAACAAAGGACAAATGACATTTGAACGCAAAGAGTTTAGGAACTGAAGTGTCTTTTCTTCCAGGTGATTCGATTAAAAACCAACGGTACGCAACAAATATGGAAAAAGGTTATTCGGATAAGGCATACCGTTGGAATCAGGAAAACTATTCTAGTAG
Source organism: Nostoc sp. 106C (assembly GCF_002154725.1). Lineage (GTDB taxonomy): Bacteria > Cyanobacteriota > Cyanobacteriia > Cyanobacteriales > Nostocaceae > Aulosira. Next base: position 67,962 of record NZ_MTAW01000093.1, read on the forward strand.
ACGGCGCTTTGTGGACATTTGGTCTTTTGTGTTGACCTTAATGTTCAAACTTTGGCGATACAACAAAGCTTGGAGTTATCCAGGCGGAATAACTGAAGACAAGCAAGCTGTAAGGCGTAAAGCCCAAGCTGTCTGGATTCGTAATACCCTGCTCGACTTAGGACCAACCTTTATTAAAGTTGGGCAGTTATTTTCTACCCGTGCTGATATATTTCCGATCGAGTATGTAGAAGAATTAGCAAAGTTACAAGATAAAGTACCCGCCTTTAGCTATGACCAAGTAGAAACGATTATTCAGCGAGAACTAGGTAAGAAAATTCCCGATCTTTTCCAGAATTTTGATCCTATTCCCTTAGCAGCTGCTAGTTTAGGGCAAGTACACAAAGCTGTGCTGTATAGTGGCGAAGCCGTTGTTGTAAAAGTGCAGCGTCCTGGACTGAAGAAGCTATTTGAAATTGATTTACAGATTCTTAAAGGAATTACCCGGTATTTTCAAAACCATCCCAAATGGGGGCGGGGGAGAGATTGGATCGGAATTTACGAAGAGTGTTGTCGGATTCTTTGGGAAGAAATTGATTATCTGAACGAAGGCCGGAATGCTGACACTTTCCGGCGTAACTTTCGTGGCTACGATTGGGTGAAGGTACCTAGGATTTACTGGCGTTACACCTCGCCGCAAGTGCTGACTTTGGAGTATGTCCCAGGAATTAAAATTAGCCAATACGAGGCCATAGAGGCTGCGGGTTTGGATCGCAAGATCATTGCTCGTCAAGGTGCACAAGCTTACCTCTTGCAGCTGCTCAATAATGGCTTTTTCCATGCAGATCCCCACCCAGGAAATATAGCCGTTAGTCCAAATGGCGATTTGATATTTTACGATTTCGGCATGATGGGGCGGATTAAATCCAATGTGCGTGAAGGACTAATGCAAACGCTGTTTGGCATTGCTCAAAAAGATGGCGATCGCGTTATTCAGTCTTTGATTGATTTGGGAGCGATCGCACCAGTAGATGATATGGGACCAGTGCGGCGTTCCGTCCAATACATGCTGGATCATTTCATGGATAAGCCGTTTGAAAACCAATCAGTTGCGGCAATCAGTGACGACCTCTACGAAATAGCGTATAATCAACCATTTAGATTTCCAGCAACCTTCACTTTTGTGATGCGAGCTTTTTCCACTCTTGAGGGAGTTGGCAAGGGCTTAGATCCAGAATTTAATTTTATGGAAGTTGCCAAACCTTATGCAATGCAACTTATGACCAATATGAATGGTTCTGAGAGCAATAGCTTCCTAAATGAATTAAGTCGCCAAGCAGTTCAAGTCAGTACTACTGCTTTTGGGCTACCACGTAGATTAGAGGATACACTAGAAAAGTTAGAGCGCGGCGATATGCGTATGCGAGTCCGTTCTCTAGAAACGGAACGCTTACTGAGACGGCAAAGCAATATTCAGATAGGTATTAGCTACGCTCTACTCATCAGTGGATTTACGCTTTCAGGCACCATTTTATTGGTGAATCATTATGTATTATTAGCAGTACTGGCTGGTTTAATTGCAGCAGCGATCGCAGGGCTACTGATTCGATTACTTTTACGTCTCGAACGTTCTGACCGTATGTATTAATTTTCGCAGTAAAAATTTATGAAACTTAATTTCACGGGTCTTAGCGATCCGGGACTTATTCGTTCTAATAACCAGGATGCCTACTATATTGACCCTGACAAGCGTTTCTGCATCGTTGCTGATGGTATGGGAGGTCACGCCGGAGGAGAAGAAGCAAGTCGGATTGCCAGTGAGGAGATTCAGGCGTATTTGGTGGAGAATTGGGAATCTTCTCAGTCGTCTCAGGAATTGCTAGTACAAGCTTTATGGCGGGCCAATGAAGCAATTTTGCAAGATCAGCAAAATTATCCTGAACGCGCTGACATGGGCACAACAGCTGTAGTAGTTATATTTCGCGACCGAGAGTCGCCTTGGTGTGCTCATGTTGGTGATTCCAGACTTTACCGCCTTCGCAATTCCCAATTAGAACAGATTACAGAAGACCATACTTGGGTGGCCAGAGCCATTAAACTCGGTGATATTACTTTTGAGGAAGCGCGCATTCATCCGTTTCGTCATGTACTATCACGCTGTTTGGGGCGAGAAGACTTACATCAAATCGATGTCCAACCTTTAGATGTTAAAGTTGGCGATCGCTTACTGTTGTGCAGTGATGGTCTGACAGAAGAACTCGTAGAGCAGAAAATTGCTGACTATCTTCAAGACAACTCTGTGCTAGAAAAAGCAGCCTACTCTCTAGTTGAGGCGGCTAAAGCTCATGGAGGACATGATAATATTACGGTCGCGATCGTCGCAGTAGAGGAGAATTAATGCCCAAGTGATAGTCAAGAAGAGGCTGTGCGTTGCTGTTGCTTGGGTTCCCAAAGCGAAATAAGCGCTTTGGTGATTTATAGATGCCCATAGAGAAGCTTCCCGCAGACTAGCAACTATCGTAGACTCTGCCGACTTCTAGACGACCTCAGGGCGACAGCGTTGCAAAGAACAGCGAGAGATAGGCTAGGGCGGCTGTCGTCACCTCTGCCAACCTTTAACACCTGGCGATTAAAGATCAAATGTCTAATAACCTAGACTTTTGAATGTTTTTGGTAAATATACTCAGCAATTTGTTCAGCCTGAGCATTTTTCCCATTTCTAACTTGATACAAATATTTCTAGCCTTTCAACTTACCTCAAGGAGGCTGAATTTCCATATTTTGTTAGATTGACATCTTGCCGTTAATGAGGTATAGAGAATATAATAATTTACCCACATTTCCTTTGCTTTCTTCTTAAGAAAACCTTAAAAGAAATGCTAGGAAAAGTAAGTCAACATGCAAACTTAACGAAATCTCTCTAAGCAGGCAGACTTCGGTTCTATATCAGTAGAGTTAGGTGTAACATAACCAAGCAAAAAACTAACCCATAAGTAAGTGGCCAAAATTAAGCCGTAAGGATGTGGGCAATTTCGTCAAACTATTGTTATCTTTCTTAATACAGAGGAACAAAGGTGTAACGAATACCAGTCCCAGTATTATCCTTTTCTCACTTCTGTAACCTAAACCAACATAAACATTACGCGTTATTTTTTTTGGAGTTAACTATGAACGGACCAATCGAACTATCCTTGGAACAACAATTCACTATCCGCTCATTTGCCACCCAGGTGCAACATATGAGCCACGATCAAGCTAAAGACTTTTTGGTCAAGCTTTACGAACAAATGGTAGTGCGTGAGGCAACTTATCAAGAGTTACTTAAGCACCAATGGGGCTTAGATTCAGGCTCCACTTTGGCATAGATTATGTTCTATAGTCGCAGTGGACGACCTCCTTCTCTTGCTCGGTTCCAACGAGGAAAGGAGCTGGGGATGCTGGGGCGTCAACTTCGATAGGCAATTCCAATAAACTTGACAACAACTAAAAAAAATAATTGAATCGTAGCCATTAGGCTAAATTGACTATGCACATCTCAACAAACTACCTACATTAGCTAAACAACTTACTGTTAGCTACCTTGATAGTCGCACTTATGCACCTTCAATGAGGCAACTGCACTCTGTACAGAGTAATATTCGTAGAAATTTAAATAATCGCAGCTTCTACAAGTGTTACCGTAGTTAATTATATTTTTTATAAATACAACTTACAACTAGATATAGATTTTTATTAATAAAACTTAACTATTTTTGTGAAATTACTCTTATAATACATAACTTACGTAAAATACAAGGCTATTTACCTAGCCAGAAAGGTCAAATTGGGAATTAGTATTTATTCCTTCCAGCTTTGCTAAAATCAAGGGCTTAATTTTTTCATACTCGCGTTTTAGCAAACCTTTACTCATTTGGGGTTCTGCCGAAGAAACCAGAACTTGACTGCTTGTTGCCCACTCCTGCAATTTTTGGCATTGAGCAGGAGCAATACTGCAAACTAGCATATGAGAACATGTTCCTGGTGTCTCTCTAGCAAAGAATAACAAGCGATAGAAACCTGTTTGTCCTAAGAGAGTGACTATTTCTTGACCGAAACTGGTTTTAAGATCGAGGTAGTAAGGCAACCATTTAGCTCCATGTTTGCGATTGTAGATCGCAGTAATCCACAGCAGCATGGGGTGGGGGATAGTAATAAACAAAAATTGATTGTAACGTTTACAGACTAAGCGTTTTTGAATTTCTTCTTGCGGTAGCATTATCCACAGAGATGGTAAAGTTCCGGCATTAGTACGGATGATTTGGGGAAAAACAATATCCGCAATTGGTTTATTTTGAGGCCAAGAATAGGTGGGAGTGATTTCGCTCTCGGAATCAGATGTCTGTAAGTCAGCTTTTGTCTGCTGCACAAGCTCAGCTTTAACTACATTAGCGTCAGTCACCACATCAGTTTCTGGGATACTGAGGCGTGTGTGATAATGCTGTTCTATGGATGCTAAAATGTTAAGGATTTCACTGATATTTTGGGGGCGATCGCTTGCGGCTTTAGCGAGACAACTCATTACTAAATCTTCTACTTGCTTTGGTAATTGCAAAGCTGGAGCAGCCTCAGCAAAAGAAGTTGGTTCTTGATAGCGATGCGCTTTATACCATGCTCCAAAAGAGGCGGTTGTTGGCACCAGTGGCATCGTGCCTGTGAGCATCTCAAACATCATAACGCCCAAACTATAAATATCAGAGCGGTTATCTAATTCTTTACCCTCCATTTGTTCTGGAGAAGAATAAGCTAGAGTTCCCAAATAATAGTTAGTCACACTGCCATCTGACTGTAGTAACTTAGCAATACCAAAATCGAGAACCTTGACCAATTCCCCAAAACTGGGATCTTGAATCACCAACATATTGCTGGGCTTAATATCGCGATGGATAATTGGGTAGATAGTGCCATCAACTAAGATGCCATCATGAGCACACTGTAACCCCAGACAGATCTGACGCACCATACTTAAAAATCTTGGTAAAGTCAGATTTTGGAGACGAACAATATTGCTCAAACTCTGTCCTTGCAAATATTCCATGACATAGAAGGGGGTATTCTTGTCATCTACTCCATAGTCCATGACTCTGACAATATGAATGCTTTTTTGCCCTAGTAAAGCACAGGTTTTTGCTTCTCGCTCAAAACGTTCTTGCAATCGCATTTTTTCATTCTGTATGGATAACGCAAGAAACTTAACGGCTACAGGTACTCCTCCCAACAAAACATCCTTAGCACGATAAACTCGGCCCATTGCTCCAGTACCGATTAATTCTTGAATTTGGTAGCGTTTGCTCAGTAAGCGACCAATGTTGGGATCTGACATAGAATATTTGGCTCCAATGTCCAACAATCGTGGGTGATTCCTGTATATAAGACAGTTTGTAGGCGTTTGAGTTTAACGGTTCGATTGCACCAAAGTAACTAGTAGAACTTAAAAAAAACTTGTATCATTATTTATACGCAATTATTATTGTGCCCAAGTTTGCCCAATCAAGTAGCTAGATAAAATACTAAAGAAACTCTCAAAATTTATCACCTCTGCTTGAGGGAGGCAAACATCCTCTTTTCAACTCAGGACTTTTGAGCCTAGCTGCGATCGCAGAAACCTAGTTATTACCGATTAATAGCAACCTCAACTACAGTTACAAATTATTCTCATCTAATCTCCATTTGTCGTGACCTGAAAACGAAACAGCATAACTTGCAATTCCCAACGGTGTGTATATCATAAGAATGCCCAATTAATCAAAAAAAATATCATTGTGACAATTGCGGCTGTAACAACACATAATTATTATTAGAATTATGATTTCTATATTGGTAATTATTGCTTGCATTTGGTTGATTATTAGCATTCCTGTAGCTCTTGTTTTTGGTAAATTATTTTATAATTTTAATTTAAGCTATGAGGAAGAAAAGACCATCTACGAAGAACAAAATAATACTGTTAATCAACCAGCAAAAGTAGATTTAAAATAAAATCTACTTTTCTACGTTCTGCCCTAAAATGAAAAGTTTTACATTTTTGAGAGTTAAGTTAACTTAGCATAAGCACAAAAATATTCCTTAAGGCAGAGCTAAGACATGTTTGAAGTATGAAGCTCTTAAGCTATAAGCAGTAGACAATATAGAAACACATTAGTTAAAACTGGTAGTTGCAACTATGTTTAATATTGGGGACTATGTGCTAAATCAAAAAACTGGACATCTAGGCAAAGTAATTGGTTATGGGCACCAAATCATGAATAATGTCTATACCACAACGCTGAAAGTCCTAGTAGCTGAAGCTAGAAATTCGCAGAAAAAAGAATTAGTAGTAGAAGATGTAGTTTCAGAGTGGACGCAGGGTTCACCAGCTTAAATTTAACGCCTGTGGCACTTGCCAAATCTATCCAATATTTATAGATATGGCTTTTTTAGATATAGAATACCTTGATTCTTACGATAAAATGCCAAGGGTAAAGGTGTCCACAACTAAGCGATCGCATACTCTGCGTGTATCTCTGAGAAGTTAAATTTTAATCTCTCTTGTCAATTAGAAATCGCAGCTATACAAATAAAACCTGTCGTTGCAGGTGATTTACATAAAGTCCGTGCAGGCGGACTTTAGTTTTGTGTAGCTTTTTCAGACATCCTCATCAAAAGAAGTTACCCCAAGTGTGCGACTTATCAGAAACTATTGACCAAAAGCTCAGTAGTTTAAGCCAGCAAGCTAGCGGAATTTGTATCGAGAAACAAAGTCGCTTGAGCTTGTTGGCGTAGAATAGAAGCAGGACATTTTCTATTAATCGAACTCTGCAATATATCCTTAACTACATTCGCTTTACGTTTTTCAGGTGCAAGGCAGACAATTTTTTTAGCCGAACAAATCAATGGTAAAGTCACAGTAAATGCGTATTGCGGCACACTTTCCAAATTTGGAAAATTACCTGTGTTGACTTGTTGTTGTCGGTTAACGTAATCTAGCTTGACTAGTTTGACTCTGTAAGGATCTTGGAAATCAGCCACAGACGGATCGTTGAAAGCCAAGTGCCCATTTTCGCCTACACCAAGACAGCATAAATCAATTGCTTGTGCTTGCAGCAGTTTAGTGTAGCGATCGCATTCTGCCAAAGGTTGCAATGTATCACCTTCTATATAGTGAAATTCCTTAGGATTAACTCGCTGCTCTACACGCTCCCGCAGATAGCGCCGGAAACTAGCAGAATGATCGCTAGAAATCCCCAAATATTCATCTAAATGAAATAAGATAATCCGTGACCAATCTACACCACCCAAAGCAATCAAAGCATCAAGAAATTTGAGTTGGGAGTTTCCTGTCGCTAGCAATACAGCGGCTGTTTCCTGTTGCTGAAGAAGGTTCTGTAAATACTGTTGTGCAATTTCTGCAACATCTTGAGCCATTTCGGCTTCAGTGTTATAAATCTGCACAGTTAACTCATCGACACGAAAAGATTTTGTAGCGGCTAGCATTTGTTTACACAGGCGGCGATCAATATATGGCTCAATTAAATCAGTTAAGGTAGTTAGCAGTTGAGTGCAATACAACTTTTAGAGTTGGGGAAAGGGGGAACGGATTTAGCAGATTAATTTCTGGTTGGTTGCCTTGATGAACATTGAAACAATGACTAAGGATAAAAAACAATGTAAACTATGTAAGTAAAGTTAACAATTATTTACATATTACCTAAAAGCCATGCTATCTGCCATTCTCTTTGACCTAGACGGCACTATTGTCAATACTGACCCTATACACTACCAAGCTTGGCAGCAAAAGCTTGGTAATTATGGCATAGAAATTGACGAAACCTTCTACAAATCCAGAATTAGTGGACGATTAAACCCAGAAATAGTCAAAGATATATTGCCACAATTATCACCAGCAGATGGAGAAAAATTTGCAGATGAAAAAGAAGCATTTTTCCGAGAACTTGCAGCAAATCTGAAGCCACTAAATGGATTTTCGGAACTAATAGCATGGACAGAAGCACATCAGTTACAACGCGCTTTAGTAACTAATGCTCCTAGACTAAATTCTGAATTTATGCTAGATGTTTTGGGCATCAAGGAAGCTTTCCATACCATTGTTTTGGCAGATGATTGTATAGCAGGTAAACCAGACCCTGCACCCTACCAAGTTGCTCTTACCAAGTTAGGAATTCATGCACAAGAGGCGATCGCCTTAGAAGATTCACCCTCTGGAATTCGATCTGCTGTTGGTGCTGGTATCCGTACTATTGGGATAGCTTCTACTCACGATCCCAAAGTTTTAGTAGAAGTTGGCGCTTTTATGGCAATTCCCGATTTTACAAGTTTGCAACTGTGGACATTACTAAACTCAATGAGCGAACAAGATTTGAGTAGTATTTCATCTACTTCTTGAGGACAAAACAGGTAAGAGTCATTTGTCATTTGTCCTTTGTTATTAGTTATTTTCCTGCTTGTCTCCCCGATCGCCATTTCTAATTACTTTTATTAATTCTCTGGTAGCTTAATACCGATCTTCCTTTAGCTAGTAAGCCAATGCCAATCAAAGAAGCTAACACAGTAGGGGGTTCAGGAGCCTCTCTTGTTGGTTGTGGGATTTTTGATGCAAATTCTCCAGTTCTAGCGCCAATCAAATTCTGATGGTTATTTATATTGGGAGCTTTGCCGCTACCAAAAACCTGTGACAGTCCTAGGAACGGAATTAAAGTACCCAATACACCTTCCCCCGCTCCCCCAGATCCCGCTGGGATAGTGGGTAATATACTTGTTTTATCTAACTTTCTGACTGCCCATTCTACAATTCCACCTTCAGCATCACTGAATTGAGAAAATAAATAAACATATTTCTTTTCACCTTGATTATTGTCTCTAAAAAAATTGTTACTGATATACACTAAGTAATCATGGTTACCATGCTCAGAGTTTATATCTTGAAGCAAAACTGAATTTTGATCGAGATCAAAAGTTTTGGTAGCATGACCATCAAAAGTTGGGTAATTAGTCAGATTTGCAGCATTGCCCAAGAAAATCTGTAACTTCTTCAATACAATCTCTGGTAAGCCTGGATTTGTCTTTGTTTTCTCTGGCTCGTTGATAGTTAAGATAAACTCACGATAATCTGCACCACCTATATTGACTATCGGTACATCGCTTAACTTCAATGAGTGAGACAATCGCTGTTTTTCGCGATCGCGAGACTTAACCAGAGACGCATCTGTATTAAAGCCTTCTTTTGTTGAAGTCTCAGGTAAGGATTCAAGCCGCAAAAATGTATCTATTTCTTCATCCTCTTTAAGAGTGCCTTTACTAATTTTCTTGATGCAAGCATCCTTACCTTTGATACAAGTAGACTCGCTGGGATTAATCAGGCTGATCCGAGTAGCTGAAGCTTCATAAACCGCGATCGTGGCTAAAAACATCAGGTCACAGACAGCTATTAAGCCAAATTTTCCCAGAATTATCCAAATTTTTGGCGAAAGTATTTCTTTTATATTGCGTAAATAAAAGTAACTACGTAAATAGTTGAACATAAAAATTCTAGTTAAATCCTCTGTCCGTATGATTTATTTTTTTGTATAAAATGACTTAGCAAGAATGACTAATGTATTCCAAACTTTACTAGTCTTGATAGTTAATTTTGTGTTTTTTATACAATCTTTATAATAAATACTTAAGTAAAAAATTTGTGTGAAGTATAATTTAATTCAAAAATAACGTGATATAGATGAAATATCTGTGCATAAAGCACCTGAGGAATTCGCGCAATTGACATCGCCTCTATGCAAAACTTCTAAATATTGCGTAATTCAATAGAGGAAAATGCGAGTGCGATCGCAATGAGTCCCTAAATTACTTCTGTATTAATACTTTGTAGTTTTTACCGAAAGTTCATTACATTTACTGTGTATTATATACTACTTGCTTTGCCGAAGCAGTAGAAATTCCCAATCCTGAAATCTATCCACCTCCTGCTTTTTCTTGCGATAATTCCCAAGGGGCATGAGCTTCTAAACTGGTTTAGTCAAGGGGAGATAGATGACCATCAAACGGTTGGGTTTAATTGGGCTAACGCTGATCTCGTTGGTGTTGTCCGGCTTATCTTTATTTAGCAGTTGGCAAGAACCACAGTTCCAAAGTCGCCTGGAACTGTACCAAACAAATATTGCGCTACAAGCGCAAGCTTGGCAACCAGAAGATAACAAAGACGAAAATTTCCAGGTAGTTAGGGATGCTATTCTTGGCGATCAACCTCTGGATAACGCGGTCAAGCAATATCAAGAAGCGCGGAAATCGGTGCAAACCAATTTAGACAAAGCCAAAAATCAACTGGCAAAACTGCGCTCTCAACCAGTTAATACTCCCGCACCTCCTAAACCTTTACCAGAAACCCGTCCATCTGAAAATCCCTCTAGTCAACAGCAACAACAGTTGGAGCAGTCCCTCAACCAACTGCAAAAATTATTAGCTGAATTAGACTTACGCCTAGGAATTTTACAAGCACAGCAAGGAAAGACAGATCTAGCACTAAAAACTTGGACTGATTTACAGCAACGCTCAGATATTAAGCCCGAATTTCAAGAAACATCTACTGTGTTAATTGGTTTGTGGAGTAATCCTCCTCGTCTGCTACCAAATGCTCAACAGTTGATTCAAAAAAATTTAGAAGGTTGGTTTCGCGCTAATGCGCTGGAGCAACTATACAAACTCCAGCAACGTCCAGAAGCACTATCAGCAGTTCAAGCTGCGCAACAACAAGCTGCTACCCAAGCTGTATTGAAATTAGCAGTGATTGGGATTTTTCCTACCTTGGCAGCTTTGATTGGGATCATACTGCTGATTGCTGTGTTTGCTCAACGCTTGGTGAAGGGAAAAGCAGCCTTACTGGCTCAAAATGCTGATGTAGCCTGGACAACGCCTTGGGGTGGCGAGACGATTTTACAGGTTTTTATTCTCGGCTTTTTCTTGATGGGACAACTGTTTGTGCCCCTGTTACTATCTCTGCTCCCCATCTCGCTTACTGGTGGTAATGTGCGTTTTCAGGCTTTCTCAGTCTTGCTGCGTTACCTTTTAGTAGCATCAGGTGCGCTATTGGTACTGTATTTATCAATCAAGCGCTTTTTCCCCTTACCAGAATTATGGTTTCGCTTCAATTTCCAAGGTAAGTGGTTTTTGTGGGGGCTAGGCGGCTATTGCGCCGCTTTACCGATAGTCGTAGTGGTGTCTTTGATTAATCAACAACTATGGCAAGGGCAAGGTGGTAGTAATCCCTTGTTGCAACTGGCATTGGAAAGCCAAGATTCCGTAGCACTTGGCATATTTTTCTTAACAGCTGCGATCGCCGCGCCGTTTTTTGAAGAAATTCTGTTTCGTGGCTTTTTGTTGCCTTCCCTAACTCGTTACCTTCCTGTTTGGGTGGCGATTCTTACCAGTAGCCTGCTATTTGCCGCTGCTCACCTAAGCTTGTCGGAAATTTTACCACTGACAGCCTTGGGGATCGTCTTGGGAGTTGTGTACACGCGATCGCGTAATCTACTTGCTCCTATGCTGTTACACAGTCTTTGGAACAGTGGTACTCTACTCAGTTTGTTTATCTTAGGTAGTGGTAATTAAATATAAGTATAATTACGGTTGCCATAAAATCAAAATATTTGCTTTTATCTCCATATATAGGAATAATATATGGCAAGAATTTAATGTTTATAAATAGCAATAAGCATGAGTAAATGCTAAGTTCAGAGGAAATATTGCTGATGGCAAAAGTCACTCTAGCAATACTGAGAAATACATAGCAAAATCTCGATCAGCGTTTCATCTCGTTTGGGTAATTTTTACCTTTTGCAGGATGTACATTGCGTTCTCGAGCTTCTTCCTACTTAGAATGCTTGTGAAATTAGGTAGCAGTAATTGATGAGATTTCTTAAAATGCTACTACTTTGCACTTAGGTGGCGGCAAAATTTGTTTCTATTCTGTGGAACAATGCCTATACTGGTACTGTCCACAAAAGATGTCCTCATCATTGCAGCCAGATAAAAAAAATCCGGACATAAAACTGATTGACCTGTAGAAAGGGTTATTCCAGCATAAGAGTATTTGCTGATTATTCAGAGTGAATTCTTCTCAAAGGAAATGTCTCACTTGAAAATCTGTAAAGCTAATTTACTGAGATTGGTCACCCAAAAAACAGAAAATTTAACCAACGCTCTATAGTTCCAGGCAATAGCAAGTAATCTTTCCTATGCAATTATGATGGCGTTTCATAGGGAAATGTAACACATTGTATGTGGCTACTTATCTGGATTATTGCTTTTTCGTTAGGGAAAGTAAAAATATATTTATGAAGTAAATATATTTACGTATTTTCTGGAACAATCATTTAAAATTATCTCTATTTATTCAGGAGCAACACTCAATATGGCAAATCTAAACTCCAGCCAAACAACTAAACAACTTATGGCTGGTTACTGTGGGATTATTTTTGGAGGTTTTGGTGTCCATAAGTTTGTTTTAGGATACGCCCCAGAAGGCTTTATTATGCTTGTTATTTCTGTAGTCGGTGGCACTTTTACTTACGGGTTTAGTTTGTTAATTATGCAACTTATCGGTTTGATTGAAGGCATGATTTATTTAAACAAGCCCCACGAAGAATTTGTAGATACTTACTTCGTCAATAAACAGGGCTGGTTTTAAAAGTTTCTTTCTCAATTTAAGTTTTATTTTAAGCTATGTATCTTAGCTGCATCCTGCCAATTTATATCTACTGATATGCTAATCCTCAAAAATCAAAAGCTTACCTTGGTCTTGTGTTTGCTGATAGGTGTGGGGTATTTCAGTGCTATGTCTAATTTAGAAATAAATTATTTTTTGAAAAGCCTGATTTCCCTTATACCTATACAGGTAGGAGCATTAATTTACATATCTCATCAACGCTCTTGCCGTCGTCATTCCTGAATTGAGCAAGAGAAATTGAGAATTTAATAACTATGACATGCAGTCTTAGTTCCAGATTTCGCTACCCTCAAATTAGGACGCTTTTAATCGGGCGTCAGATTTTTGAAGCGAATCTAACTAAAATCTTGCCATGCAACTTGTTCCCAAAACTCAGATCACCCCAGAACAGATCCCAATTACAGAGAAAATAATTCTGGATGTTGGGGGCATGAAGTGTGCTGGATGTGTAAAAGCAGTAGAAAGACAGCTAACCCAACAGCCTGGAGTTAAGAATGCCTGTGTGAACTTGGCAACGGAGGTAGCAGTCGTAGAGTTAGAAGCTGGCGCGGTCGATGCAGAGTTACTGGCAAAGCATTTGACCGCCAACGGCTTTCCCACTCAACCCCGAACAGCGGCAGGTGAGATAGCCGCTCGAGAAGACCCCCAAGCGCGACAGCAACGAGAAATGCGCTCTGCATTAAGGCAGTTAGTAGTTGCTGGTGTGCTGCTAGTCTTATCTGGAATTGGACATTTTGGTACTATTAGCGGCTTAACATTGCCGTTATTAAATAACATTTGGTTTCACTGTGGACTGGCAACATTGGCCATACTGATTCCAGGTCGCCCGATTTTAGTGGATGGTTGGCTGGGCTGGCGGCGAAATGCCCCCAATATGAATACTCTAGTAGGATTGGGAACTCTGACAGCCTATACGGCTAGTTTGGTGGCGCTACTGTTCCCTCAAATGGGTTGGGAGTGCTTCTTTGATGAACCAGTGATGATGTTGGGTTTTATCCTACTGGGACGGACATTAGAGCAACAAGCTAGAGGACGGGCCGCTGCCGCATTTAGGCAACTACTAGCACTACAGCCACAAGTGGCACGATTGATTGCTAACCCAGAGAAAGTTGGGCAAGTAACTGATGGAGATGGTTCGCAACATAGCCAAGATGCCGTTATCGGTTCGGCTATCGTTGAAATTCCAGCAGAACAGGTGCGAGTAGGTGAATGGTTAAAAATATTACCAGGCGATAAAATCCCTGTTGATGGTGAAGTTCGCTTGGGGCAAACCACGGTGGATGAGTCGATGCTGACTGGGGAATCCGTACCTATACTCAAGCAATTAGGGGATCTTGTAACAGCAGGTACTCTCAACCAATCGGGAGTGATCGCTATTCAAGCAACCCGTACAGGTAGCGATACAACTTTAGCTCATATTGTCGCCCTGGTAGAAGATGCCCAAACCAGGAAAGCACCTGTTCAGAAATTAGCAGATACAGTTGCAGGTTACTTTACCTACGGGGTATTGGCAGCAGCTTTATTAACATTTATATTTTGGTACTTCTTCGGTACCCATATTTGGCCAGATCTCACCATATCAGGCGGCATGGATATGATGAGTCACACAGATCGCAGTGTTCAGCACTTATCACTTAGCCTGCATCACTCGCCACTGCTCATCAGCTTAAAGCTAGCGATCGCAGTTATGGTAGTTGCTTGTCCTTGTGCTTTGGGGCTAGCTACACCAACAGCTATTCTCGTAGGAACCGGCTTAGGTGCGGAACGGGGTCTACTAATTAAAGGTGGCGACGTTTTAGAACGGGTACACCAGCTAGATACTATTGTCTTTGATAAAACAGGCACACTAACCACAGGTAATCCGACTGTGACTGATTGTCTGCCGATTGCGGAATTGGGCATAGAAGAAAACTCTTCTCAATCACTTCTCCAATTGGCAGCAGCAGTAGAAAGCGGCACATACCATCCTCTTGCTAAAGCGATTCAACAAGAAGCACAGCGGCAAAAGCTAGCTATCCCAGAAGCTGTAGAGTTTCATACAGAACCAGGACTTGGTGTGTCTGCTATCGTACAGGGCAAAAGTATAGTGCTGGGTAATTGGGAATGGTTAAGTTGGCACGGAATCGCAATTAGCGACACTGCACAAAAGTTGAGTCAGAAGTTAGCGACAGAGGGAAAAACAGTTGTTTGTGTAGCAGTGGGCGGAAATTTAGCTGGAATCATTGCCGTTAGTGATACTCTTAGACCAGATGCTCAAGCCACAGTAGATCGTTTACGTCAGATGGGTTTACGGGTCATGTTGCTAAGTGGCGATCGCTTAGAAGCTGCTAGTGCGATCGGCACTCAGCTGGGGCTAGATAGCGCTGATGTGATCGCTGGTGTTCCCCCCAGCAAAAAAGCCGCTGCTATCCAAGAATTACAAACCAAATCTGCATCTGTTGTCGCAATGGTTGGAGATGGGATCAATGATGCTCCGGCTTTATCTCAAGCAGATGTAGGAATTGCTTTATACTCCGGCACTGATGTAGCAATGGAAACTGCTGCTATTGTACTAATGCGCGATCGCCTCAGCGATGTTGTCGAATCAATTCACCTCAGCCGTGCCACCTTCAACAAAATCCGTCAGAATTTGTTTTGGGCTTTTGCATATAATACAATTGGTATTCCCTTAGCAGCAGGTGTTTTGTTACCCAGTTTGGGTTTTATACTTAGCCCATCTGGTGCCGCCGCATTAATGGCCTTTAGCTCAGTTAGTGTTGTTAGTAACTCAGTTTTATTACGGCGTTTAGCTCATCGACCCTAAACTTTTCTCTTGAAGGTTAAGTTCTCAACTCAATCTCGCTCCTATTCTTGTTGGGCAAACTAAAATCGTATTCAGGAGTTAAGCATCTACCAAAGCATGTTGAGAATCTGACAAAAGTTAAACTAGCAGGAGTAGAACAGTCATATTCTACTCTTTTGGGTGAATATGCAATTTAATGCTTATTAAAGCAGTACCACAGACTGTAGTGCGTAAGAATGGCAGGAAACTATATTAAACAAAGCTTGAGCAATCACAGTTCAACCAATGTTAGCAGCGATGCATCAATGGCAGCAGAAACCAATGAAAGCCATCTTCTGATTATTGAAGACGATCAAGGTCGTAAGGAATTTACTCTGGAAAACCCCGTCTACTCTATCGGTAGAGATCGCGAGTGCAATATCCGTTTGGTGTCGCAGTTTGTCTCCCGCCGCCATGCCACATTGGTGAGATTACCACGAGAGCAGAATAGTCAGAGCTATTATTATCGAATTGTCGATGGTGATGCTAAAGGCAAGCTCAGTTCTAACGGTTTGATGATTAATGGACGCAAGATGCCGTCCCACGACCTGAGAAATGAAGACGAAATTATTTTTGGTCCTCAAGTACGTGCTATTTATTACTTGCTACGTAATACCCAGCGATCGGGTAATACAGATGCTAGCGAGTATGATATTACACTAATTAATCCTGGGATGACAGACGATATAGAGGAACTCTAGAACCAACAACATTATTGAATCAGAGACGTTTGCTCAAGAATAGTCAAGCTGTCCACATCAAGCGGAAGCGCTTACCATAAATGTTGAAGCTTTATGCTAGCGGCTTTTCATGAGACATCATGTCCGCAAAATTTGGATAAAAACCTAATGTTGTCAGGATTTCTTGACAAGAGTATAGTTTGGGATTACTGGCAAAGCAGCGTGGTCAAGACTTATGAGCAAAAATCACGCCACTTGCTACCTTCTGAGCGTTTACAAGTCTAAATACCGAACGGAGTGGCTTGAGAAGCAGCGCAACCCATAACCTCTGTAACACAGTAGGTTCAAAATCTCAAATACAAAATTTGTGTGGTTTTGGCTTATTGCGTAGCTTTGCCATTCAGCTAGCCGCAGCGGATGCCTAAACAAAAGCAGCAAAAGTTATCCTGCTAGACTTTCAATCAGATGCCAATGGCGACTGTGTTCAATCGCCTGCTTCACAAATTCAAATACTTGTCGACAGTGATTATCAAGTTGGAGTGGCAGTTCCTCATTTTTAACCACAATACTCAACCGGGTTTCTGTTTCCGTCGCTGTTGATTTATCAATCAGTACTTCGACCTTAACTAGCTTGGAAAAAGAAACAGTACCGGGAACCTCACGAGCCATAATGTAATCGGCCGTGTAGTATTGAACATCCAAATCACAGTCTTGTAAGAGATCTACAAGCAACGGCTGGAGATGCTCAACAGGAACAGAAACAATAAAAGAACAGGTATAGCGAGCCATAATAGCCCCACGCCTTGCAACACTCCGTCCATCCTATAATACCGAAGTATGTAAACTGCAAGTCTTTATAAATTCATTAAACAAATCTCTTGCATTCAAAAAGGAAGGGGGTGCAAGTAGAAAATCTGATAAAAAACTTTAAAATAAGACTTTGGCGGACGTGTGTGCATCATGAAAGTAGCAATTGCTGGAGCAACAGGTTTTGTAGGTAGTCGTTTGGTAGAACGACTCCACCAGGATGGTAATAGCGTGTTGGTGTTAACACGTAACACCGCTTTTGCCAACAAAGTTTTTTCTTCTAAGACTTTTCCCAATGTAGAAATTGTTGCTTATGAACCCACTGCATCAGGCTCTTGGCAAGATACTATTACAGGTTGTGATGCTGTTGTTAACCTAGCAGGCGAACCGATTGCAGAAGAACGCTGGACATCAGAACACAAACAGAAAATTCTCAATAGCCGCAAGCTAGGTACACAAAAAATTGTGGAAGCAATACTCAAGACTAACCTTAAGCCAACAGTATTAGTCAACGCTTCAGCTATCGGCTTCTACGGTACTAGTGAAACTGCTACCTTTGACGAAACCAGCTCCTCTGGAAATGATTTTCTTGCTGAAGTCTGTCAAGCTTGGGAAGCTGAAGCGAACAAAGTTAAAGATGCAGGTGTGCGATTAGTAATTCTGCGTTTAGGTATTGTCTTGGGGATGGGTGGTGCTTTAGGCAAAATGATTACTCCCTTCAAACTTTTTGCTGGTGGGCCAATTGGCAGTGGTCGGCAGTGGTTTTCTTGGATTCATATAGACGACTTAGTTAACCTCATTCTGCAAGCTTTAACCAAACCAGAGATGGAAGGTGTATTTAACGCCACTGCTCCCAACCCTGTCCGGATGGCAGATTTAAGCCAAACTATGGGGCAGGTGATGAATCGCCCTTCTTGGTTACCAGTCCCAGCTTTTGCACTAGAAGCACTCTTAGGAGATGGGGCAAAAGTAGTTTTAGAAGGTCAACAAGTTCTTCCCAAGCGTACTTTGGAAACCGATTTTCGATATCAGTATCCTAATCTGCGCTCGGCAATTACAGAAATTTTAAAATAGGTCAAAAGTTAAAGGTCAAGGGTGAATGTTCATTAAAAGTTGGAATCTTGACCTTAACTCATCTTGAATTTTAAATTCCTTAGGGGTTGACTAATCAGCCTGAAATTTTCGGGAAATCCAATTGATCAGACCACTGAGAATTGCGCCCCCCATAAGAATCCCAATGGCTGGGTTAAACACAGGTTGCCACAGTTGATGCCACAAATCTAGTCCTAAATTTATACCAGAGGCATCACCAATTACTGCGATCGCAAACCACCCAAAGCCAAATAAAACCAGGAATACATCTGCAACTAAAATAAAGTTTAGCCAGCTTAAAAGTTTGTCTTTCATCAACTGTCTTATTGTCAAATTGTCTAAAAACTGCACATTGCTTATGGGTAATAGTTAGTTGTCCTCTGTTTCTAGCTAGTGACAACTAACACAATTACCATCTACGCATCAAACAGCCAGCCTTTGACTTTTACCAAACTCTGCCAATCTGGTTTTCTAGTTAAACCGTCTTCAATGCTGTTTTTGATTTCATCCTCCCATTCTTGATTTACAAAAATTAACTGTTGGGCGAAATCAACATGTTCCCGTAAACCTTTTTGTCCGGTTTCCAGCATGGCAACAGCAAGATTAATTCTGGCTTGTGGATCTTGGGGATTGAGCTTGACTGCCTTCTGTGCGGCTTTATAAGCTAAGTTGCCTTTGTTCTCGAGCAGATACAACCAAGCCAAACAAGTCCAAGCAGAACTGCTTCTAGGAGCGCGATCGCAAACTTCTTTAAACACAGGGATTAAAGAAGCTGCACTTTCCCCTGCTTTATAGCGTTCCAAACCTGTATCAAACAGGGATTCAACCGTATTAGTCATTGGTCAATTGTCAAGGGTCAAGGGTCAAGGGTCAAAAGCTCTTGGACTTTAGACTTTTGACTTTTGACTATACACCAAATGACTTACCGCAACCACAAGTTTGATTGGCGTTGGGGTTAGTGAATTGAAAGCCGCCGCCAATCATGGCATCACTATAATCAAGCATTAAGCCATAGAGGTATAATAAGCTTTTGCGATCGCAAACAATTTTGAAGCCATCATAGTCAAAAACTTCATCCTGGGGAGTGATCTTACTGGAGTCTTCAAAATCCATCATGTAAGACATCCCAGAGCAGCCACCTTGTCTCACGCCTACCCGCAAGCATAAATCTTGACCTTGCCTGTCACGGAGAGACTTTACTTGGTGTAGTGCGGTTTCGCTCAACTGAATTCCGCGTTGTTGCGGTTGAATTGCTTGTGTCATCTGCTGTTTCAACTCCTTAAGTAGTCTAACCAGTACTCTAGGCTTATAGTTGGTGTTTTTGTATCCATTCTAGCGACATTGATGTTCCTGGTTGCCAAATTGTAAAGACTCCGTCAAAAGCCGCTAAATATTTTTATTCTAGAATTGAGAGATTTGGTGCGTTTTGAGATTCGCTATTTTTGGAAATTCAGCCTTGTGGCAGCCTGAATAGCAACCAATCTTCAGGTATAGCTAGGAAAATTTCATCCGAGACTAACCATTTCCAAAAATTGACGAAGATACAGCTTCTTTTAATTAACTTACTCTATGACAAGTTTTAATCGCTCTACCAGTCGTCGGTTGAAGAAATTATCCCAAATTCCTTCTGTATGGGAGGGCGATCGCCGTCCGTTGTCATCATCACAAACTCAGCCAAGAGACGCAGAAGGAAAGGGTGATTGCATACTTTGGGTGGATGGCTCTCAAGGCATTGTGAGAGGCATGGATGTGGTAGGATCCGACACTGGCCCGGAAGCAGTTGTTCGTACCTTAATGCGGGCAATGGAGCATCCTCATAGTCCGGCCAAACCTGCTCGTCCGCAAAGAATTGTCGTCCGCGATCGCGAGATCCAATTTTATCTGCGTGGAGTCCTGCAAGACTTAGACATTGCCATTGACTACGCACCAGAATTGCCTTTGATTGATGAACTGTTTCGCTCTTTTGGGGAAATCCTCGATAGCCAAATTCCCGATTTACCCCCCCAGTATGCACAAACCTTGCAAGATAAGGCATTTGCAATTTGGCAGGCATCTCCTTGGGAGTTTTTAGAAGAACAACAAATCTTGTCTATAGAGATTAATAAGTGGGATGTTGGTAAACTCTACGCCTCAGTCATGGGAATGCTGGGGATGGAATATGGAATTTTATTCTATCGTTCTGAAGATTCTTTAAAGCAGTTTCGCGCAGCCGTGTTAAGAGATGAGGAATCACAAGGGCGTTTGGAAGAAGCATTTCTCAAACAGGATTGCCTGTTTCTCACTTTTGAGCGTAGTGATGAAACAGATGAAGTTGAGGATGATGAAGGTGACTTAGCAGATCTACCGTTATCAGAAATTGACCCTACCTTTGGTAATATCCATCCTTTAGAAGGACTACGGTCTGTTTTGTATGACGAAGAAGCACTTGTGGTTTTTGTGGCTTTAGAGAGCCTGAACCGCTTTATCCGCGATCACCGTCGCCAACTCTATGGAGACTCATTCCCTAGCCTCAGCCATCGCTATCGGATTACCCTTCCTCAGTCCAATGAAGCGACTAAAACAGTATCTGTGACTGTCTCTACTATGCCAGAGTTGGCAGCGGAATTAGAGGAAATGGCCGGCTTAGATATCGAGGATGGGGAGATAGGGGAATCTTCCACGATGTTACGTTCATTACGAGATGATTTGATCCCAGAAGACTCTTTCCTCAGTTTGGGAGTAGTCTCTTGGGAAATGCTGGAGTATTTACGTCAAGGTGTTACCTATCATCCCGTCGGTGAAATTCAACAAGTAGGTGACGGGTTGCCTGTAATTTTAATTCAAACTTCTCGTCCCAGAGGTAAGACGGTAATTGAACATTTAGAAGCCGCTGGGGGACTGAAAGCAATTTGTTTTAATCCTGGTGCCGATCCCTTTGATGGCAATAACTATGACTTGGGTTTATTACAAACTCACAATGATGAATTGTTCTTATTCGGCGAATTTTTAGATGACGATCCCATTCATGTAGAAGCCCGAAAAAAATGGAATCAGCGCTGCAAAAATACCAGAGGCTACTGTGGTTTAATCATTGCTAAAGGATTGACGGGATCAGCCCGTGGCAACCCGCAATTGCGAGATATGATGGCTCTGTTTGAAGCGCGATCGGTTTCTCCAAAAGATTTAGGCATTGGTACTTTGCAACTCGTACCTCAACTTCAATTTGAATAGTGCTGCCTCAAAAGGAGATCAATGCTTCCTGATTAAATAATTACTAAGATTGAAACTGGATAACATCTCGAACAGCATTGCATTCCGGAATGGCTACACAATTGCTGACTCTGCAAAATATCCTCTAGAGTACGAACTTTGAGATTAATTGTGAGTAGTGTTAGCACTGCTCCTACCTAGCTGGCTTCAACGATGGCAGAACATAGCATTTGGGCTAAATCACTAAATAGAAGCTAGTTCAAAAAAATAGTTTTCATTACGATGTATAAAACATCTCAGTTTCCTTTGAGCAAGTCTCTAGCAGCTTGCCTATAGTCCTGTCTTACCTTGCCTGTGTGTCTATTTTCTAGTGAGATTAACTCTATCTACTTACCATAAGTAGCCGTAATATTTATTACTTCTATTTTGACTTGTTCGCTCTCAAGCGTTCTCGTTCTCTCGTGCCCTTTCGGGGAAGCAAGCTACGCGTTAGCGTCTCCACAACAAAAGAGAGTTTTCGCAGGGTAGGGTAGGAAATGCCGTCGCGTTGTAGCAAGTGGCGTGATTATGAAACATTTATTGGATAGGCGTTTCAGATTTTCATCTGTCGCAATCATTTTTAAAATTGGTATTACTTGCTCATAACTTTATGAAGTAACTATATTCTTATCTTTTTCTAGTGACTGTTGGGGCTAGTAATAACAGTATAAAATAGTACATTAAATAAAATATATAGACAAAGTTGAGCCAGTTTAAATTCAGCAAAATTGTTTCAATATCTGCTTTTCTCTTATTCAGCACTTTGTTATTTATCAATCTTATTCATTGAAAGTTTAGCCTAACAAAGGCTGCTTTATAATTTTTTTATAAATCTAGATAACTACTGTTATTTAGCCAGACAATAAAGATTATTTAAATTTTAGTCAGAATCGCTCTAATAAATGCACTTAAAAAATATTGAGGTGTACAATATTTTTTATACAGTGATGGTTATTTGCATAATGTTTGAATAGCAAGCATTTTTTAGAAGCTGTTTTAAAACACTTCAACAGCTAGAGCACCTATCTGGAATTAAATTTTAATTTAATATCGATAGCAACTCTAGTTTTAGAAGTAGGCTGAATCTACCACATATCATAGTACATTAGCCCTATCAGGAATGAGTAATCATCTTCCCAAAATTAATGCTGGCAAATATTTATTTTTCCAATAAAACTACTGAGCTATATAAGTTAGGTAGAAATTTAAAAAATTTGCTAGCAATTATAGATTAATTGAGTGGAGGTCAATAGCATTATCAAGTTTTGATTATTCTATCCAAAGCCTGATTGATGAAAGCAATGTATTTAATATGAAGGTAGTAACAGTCTAGTAGATAAAAGTGTCAATTCTAGTAGAAAATATGAAAACAAAAAATACCAAAGCCTTACTCTTAGAAAAATCTTAATTTACGAGTATGAAGTTTAATAACAGTAACATGAAGAAGTGCGAAAAGTCCCCTTCTTATGGAGACCTAGCTAGTTAGTGTGAACTTTACTACGAGCGATCGCAAACTACATATGTTACTAAAACATCTTTACCAGCCAGCATTTAACAATGATAATTTTCTCGCACTTGATTGTTAAATGTTATGGTATTATGTTCTCTCCAGAGTTTTGTAGCGAACTGAGTCTAGAGAGAAAGAGAAATGCTTTTGATAAAGAAAAACTGGGGTAATCTTTATTTTGTTAACAGCATGGATACCCACTGATTTAGAAAATTGAACTGTCAGCATTTAGTCGCTATACTTTTGCCGATATAAATTACTTTTACGGCAAGTGTGCGCTATTTTCCCTGTCACAACAGTAACAAATGAATCATGCCTTTTATATTTTATTGGAAAATGAACAAGATTTGACAAAAATAGCATTTTTAATATTAATGGCATTGCTTGTTTACTGGCACTAATTCTTAAGAATATTATCTTTTTATTCTTTAGTTAGATGTCTTTGATGATGTTAATATATAGCAACTAGCATGATAATGACAAATAAAAAGTGGGCCGTAAAACGTATAACAGTTAATCTCGCAGCACAGGAAGCTGAAAAACTGGAACAATATTGTCAGCAGACTGGTAGACCAGCAACCGATGTTATTCGGGAACTGATTAGAGGTTTACCTATCTCTGAAGATACGAAAGAACCCAGTAGGTAGGAAGGTGTGTGCCAAAAACACTTCAAATACTTGTTTTCATTCAGTCGTTATTAAGTGAATGCTGAGTTACTTAATCCCTAGACTTGACCTATTTATTAGGTATTATTTGTTACTTAGAAACTTTGGGATACAAAAGTGTGTAACCGGACACCGCTATGCATGTATGTGCTAATCGACTGAATATGAGTAGCAAATTCCGACACCAAGCCAGTTACAATCTGTAAAGAAACTGAAAAGGAACGACGGAATGCGCGTTGCAATCGTAGGTGCGGGACTGGCAGGGCTAGCAACTGCCGTGGATTTAGCTGATGCTGGCTGTGAAGTACAGATTTTTGAGTCCCGTCCGTTTGTTGGTGGAAAAGTTGGCAGTTGGGTAGATGGCGATGGCAACCATATTGAAATGGGGTTGCACGTGTTTTTTGGCTGCTACTATCAGCTGTTTGACTTGATGAAGAAGGTAGGGGCGTTAGACAATCTACGCCTAAAAGAACATACCCACACTTTTATCAATAAAGGGGGGCGCACTGGTGCTTTAGATTTTCGTTTCTTCACAGGTGCGCCTTTTAATGGGTTAAAAGCATTTTTCACGACTTCCCAACTATCATTACAGGATAAATTGCAAAATGCGATCGCCTTAGGCACTAGCCCAATAGTTCGCGGTTTGGTGGACTTTGATGGGGCGATGAAAACCATTCGCAATTTAGATAAAGTCAGCTTTGCCGATTGGTTTCGCAGTCATGGTGGTAGTGAAGGTAGCATTAAGCGGATGTGGAACCCCATCGCTTACGCTTTAGGATTTATTGATTGCGAAAACATTTCTGCCCGTTGTATGTTGACAATTTTTCAGTTTTTTGCAGTTAGAACTGAAGCTTCAATACTGCGGATGCTGGAAGGTTCTCCCCATGAATACCTGCACAAACCCATCTTGGAATATTTAGCAGCTAGAGGTACTCAAGTTTACACCCGTCGCCAAGTGCGGGAAATTCAGTTTGCAGAACAAGGGGAACAAACCCATGTTACAGGTATAGTAGTTGCCCAAGGTGAGACAGAAGAAGTGGTTACTGCTGATGCCTACGTCTTTGCCTGTGACGTGCCTGGAATTCAACGCATCCTGCCTCAACAGTGGCGTCAGTGGCCAGAATTTGACAATATTTACAAACTAGATGCCGTGCCAGTCGCCACAGTACAGCTAAGGTTTGATGGTTGGGTAACAGAACTGCAAGATGAAGAGCAACGCAAACAGCTAAATCATGCCGCGGGGATAGATAATTTGCTCTACACAGCGGATGCTGACTTTTCTTGCTTTGCAGATTTAGCCCTGAGTAGCCCTGCTGATTATTATCGCCCAGGACAGGGTTCATTGTTGCAGTTAGTGCTGACACCGGGAGATCCGTTTATCAAACAAAGCAATGAAGCGATCGCCCAGCACGTTCTTAAGCAAGTGCATGAACTCTTCCCCTCGTCGCGAGAGTTAAATATGACTTGGTACAACGTGGTAAAACTTGCCCAGTCTCTTTACCGAGAAGCGCCAGGGATGGATATATACCGTCCTAACCAAAAGACACCAGTGCCTAATTTCTTCTTGGCAGGCAGTTACACTCAGCAAGACTACATCGATAGTATGGAGGGAGCAACAATTTCCGGGCGACGTGCGGCAAAAGCGATTTTGGAGAATGTAAAGCAATAACGAACCGCACGAGGCAAGAAAAAGCGCAGAGGAAGGAAATAAAAATGTCAGACTGGCTAGAGCATAGTGTACAGGTCGAGGTTGAGGCTCCTATAGATTTAGTATGGAGTCTCTGGTCTGATTTGGAGCAAATGCCCAAATGGATGAAGTGGATTGATTCTGTGAAAATATCGCCTGATGATCCAGATATATCTATTTGGAAGCTGAGTACTGGCGGTCTGGATTTTACTTGGAAATCCCGGATTCTCAAAGTCATACCCAATCAGATTATCCAATGGCAATCAATTGATGGCTTGCCCAATCAAGGAGCGATTCGCTTTTACGATCGCCACACTAGTAGTATTGTCAAAATGACTATTTCCTACGCTATCCCCGGCTTTCTTGGCAAAATCATGGATAACTTGTTTTTAGGAAGAGTTGTTGAGTCAACAATTCAAGCAGATTTAGAAAGGTTTCGACAATACGCCCTCAATAAGTAATAGCTAACAGAAATTTGCTACTGAAAAATCAGGAGATTTTGCGATTTAAAAGCCTGCGGCCGCAGGCTTTGATTTTGTATGGAATACTTAAAATTGTTTTCTCATTTACTGAGGAAGTGACAACACCCAATCTTTCAAAAGAGAGTTGACTTGATTTGGTATTTCATCATGAGGACAATGACCCGCCATGAGAAAATGTTCTTGAAGTTGTGAATAATATTGGCGAAACTTTTGGGAACGCTCTCTAGCATTCATCCAAGGGTCAGCTTCTCCCCACAACAACAATAAAGCACAAGTTAATTGCTTCAGCAGTACATCAACTTTTTCTCCTTGGGGAGTACTAAACACCGAGACAAATACATCAAATGCACCTGCATCGTAAGCCGGCCGATAAATCTCTTCTATCAACTGGTCTGTAATTGCACTCTTGTCCAAATAAACTTTTTCTAGGGTTTGGCGAATTACCCAACGTTGTCGCACATATTGAAATAATAAAAACTGGGCTAAAGGTTGCTGAAACATCCACTTCACACTGTCACCCAGCAACTTCTGCAATCCCGATTCTTGTTTGGGAGGCTGAATTTGTGTTTGCAAAGCTTCGGGTTCAGATGTTGGCTGTTCGTTAAAGGGGCCTGCACTGTTCAGTAAGACTACACCAGCAGCACTATCGGGGCGTTGTGCAGCAACACACAAGGAAGCATAGCCACCGAGAGAGTTACCTACTAAAACTGCTTTTTGACCAATGATTTCACTGATAAAGTCGTAGAGTTGGTCACGCCACAAGTCACCACCGTACTGCATTTTAGGTTTGGCTGAGCGTCCAAATCCCAATAAATCGATCGCAAATACTTGAAAATCTTGGCTTAGTTCTGCGATGTTCTTGCGCCAGTGGTCTGTGGAAGCACCAAACCCATGTACAAATAACAAGGGCGGACGTTGCGGATGTTGTTCTCCGGCTCGTACATAGTAAACTTTGTGCCCTCGCCACTGCCAGTATTGACCGGGAATTGGGGTTGTAGAGGGGGCTGTAATTGCCTGCATGATTCTAAAGAAATGTGAAGTAGCTTTTAATAATTGTAATCCAGCACAAAGGTTCGGTTGAAAGTAGTGAAAACCAATATCAACAGTCAGATTGTTAGGTTTAGTTAGCCTACAGTAAAACAGGGTTTATCGGTAAAATTTAATACATTATATATTTACCCTCAAATGTTGGATAAACGAAGTAAAAAACTATTATTTACTATTAATTTTTTTCATTCTCAATCTAGCAATTGTGTCTATATGTGCTATTAAGATTGAGCTTTTTCCCTCTATTTGTTTAGATAAAAAATCATTTTTAATTTAACTCTATTTGATGATGTAAAAAAGCTTACATTAGCAAATTTGATATAAAGTTAAAATATACTTAACTTAAAATTAATCTACTGTTAATCAATAACTAAGAATCTAATTAATGATGTCAATAACAAATTAACTAGTATCAAAATCACTCTGATATACAACGAAAAAATTCCAAAATTAGTGATTAACTCGAGAAACAAGAACTTTTAAATACTTACTCAAATAAATTGTTATTGACATTAATTCAAATTTAAATATTTCAACAAAGCCTTGGTGACGGGACATACAAGCTCAAGATTTTAACTTTTAAATAAGGTTTGATATAGATAAAACTAAAGTTAAATGTAGAAAATGTTTACTTTCATGTTTTAACTAAATAGACCTTATTTAAAATATAAATATCTGGTAAATAATAATGCATTAATCTGAGAAATATTAAACAGATATTAGTATCTGGATTCTACAAAAATTTTCTCTGAATAAATTAAAAATTAATATGGTCAAATCCAAACAGATAACCACAGCTATTAACCTGAGTGACCCGCAGTATTACTTTAATAGAGAGCTAAGTTGGTTAGAATTTAATCGGAGAGTTTTGCATGAAGCGTTGGATTTGCGTACACCTTTATTGGAAAGACTGAAGTTTACCGCTATCTTCAGTTCCAATTTAGATGAATATTTCATGATTCGCGTGGCAATTATAAAAGATCAAGTCCAAGCGCAGGTAAGTAAAAAAACTCCAGATGGTTTAACTCCACAAGAACAATTAAAAGCGATCGCACAATTACTACGTCCAATGGTGATTAAGCAACATCACAACTTTGAGAAGGTGTTGCGTTCAGAAATGGCATCCCAAGGTATTCATATTCTCAATTACATAGATATCAGTTCAGAACAACGTTCTTACCTGCGAAAGTTATTTAAACAGCGGATTTTTCCAGTTCTGACACCCTTAGCAGTAGATCCTAGCCATCCCTTTCCCCGAATGGCGAATCTCAGTCTGAACTTGGCAGTAGTTGTCAAAGATCCAGTCACAGAGAAACAAAAGTTTGCCAAAGTCAAAGTGCCAAATATTCTGCCGCGATTTATTGAGTTACCTCAAGATTTACAACCAGAAAATGGCAGAGTAAATCATTGGATGGGTGTACCAATAGAACAGGTAGTAGCTCACAATTTAGAAACTTTATTTCCTGGGATGATCGTTCAGGAATATCACCTATTTCGGCTGACTCGTAAGGCAGATTTAGCAGTAGCGAAAGAAGAAGCAGATGACTTACTATTAGCAATTCAGCAAGAGTTACGAGGACGACATTTTCGTGGTTCTGTAGTACGTTTAGAAATTCAACCATCAATGCCTCAGTCTGTGCGACAAATGTTATGTCCAGAAATGGAACTGACTGAGACAGATGTTTATGAAATAGATGGACTGTTAAATTTAAAGGATTTAATGTCGTTCCTGGCTTTGCCATTACCGGAACTGAAAGATTCACCTTGGACACCGATAATTCCACCTCGGCTGCATGATATTCATCAATGCAACCAAATAACTAAATCAAATAAAGCAGAAGCAACAGAGAATATTTTCTCAATAATTCAACAAAATGACTTGCTAGTACATCATCCCTACGAATCTTTTAGCGCCTCTGTAGAGCAATTTATAGCTCAAGCTGCCCGCGATGCTCATGTCCTGGCAATTAAAATGACACTTTATCGCTCTTCTGGAGATTCTGAGATTTTTCAGTCTCTGATTACTGCGGCGGAAAGTGGCAAACAAGTTGCTGTCCTTGTAGAATTAAAAGCCCGTTTTGATGAAGAAAATAACATTACTTGGGCACAGAAACTAGAAAAGTCTGGGATTCATGTTGTATATGGCTTGGTGGGACTCAAAACTCACACCAAAATAGTCTTGGTGGTGCGTCAGGAAGGAGAAAAGATTCGTCGCTATGTTCATATTGGCACTGGCAACTACAATCCGAAAACAGCAAAGTTATACACCGATTTAGGGCTGTTTAGTTGTCGAGAAGATTTAGGTGCAGATTTAACTGATTTATTTAATTACTTAACGGGCTATGCCTATCAACATTCTTACCGCAAGCTGCTAGTATCACCTGTAAGTATGCGCGATCGCATGATTGCCTTGATTCGCCGCGAAATTGAACACAGCAAAAACGGTAAAACTGGTCGGATCGTTGCCAAGATGAATTCTCTGGTAGATCCGCAAATTATTACCAGCCTCTACGCCGCATCGCAATCTGGAGTACAAATTGACCTAATTGTTCGAGGTACGTGCTGTTTGCGTCCGGGAGTACCAGAAATCAGCGAGAATATCCGCGTGATCAGCATTATTGGCCGCTTTTTAGAACACTCTCGGATTTTTCACTTCCATAATAATGGGCAAAATGAAGTATACATTGGTAGTGCTGACTGGATGCCTCGTAACTTAGATCGGCGTGTAGAAGCTGTTACACCAGTGGAAGATCCCAAGATTTCCCAAACTTTACAAGATATTTTGGAGATTATGCTGGCAGACAATCGCCAAGCTTGGGATTTGCAATCAGATGGTTCCTATATTCAACGTCGCCCCCGTAAGCATGAGCCAGAACGCAGTAGCCAAAACACACTGATGGAAATATGGCAATCATTTAAAACAGATGTCTAAATAATGTCACTAAAGTTGTGGTAAATTGCCCAGAGGCGAGAAGTCACTGGCTGACAAAGTATGTTGCAGATTACAGGGAAAACGAAACTTTTAGGGGTGATTGGACATCCAGTGGAACATTCCTTATCACCAGTGATGCACAATGCGGCGATCGCCCAGTTGGGATTAGATTATGTTTATCTTCCCTTTCCGATAGCACCAGAGAATTTAGAAGTTGCGCTCGCAGGTTTTGCGGCTGTTGGGGTTGTTGGCTTTAGTGTCACGATTCCTCACAAACAGGCAATTATGCCATTATTATCAGAAATTACGCCCATTGCCCAAGCTATAGGAGCAGTTAATACTGTTACTCGCCAAGATCATCAATGGGTAGGCACAAATACAGATATAGAAGGCTTTATTGCCCCTTTGCAAACAACATATCATCAAGATTGGAGTCAGAAGGCGGCGGTAATTTTAGGTAATGGCGGTGCGGCGAGAGCAGTTGTAGCAGGTTGTCACCAGCTAGGTTTTGCAAAGATTCATGTTGTCGGGCGCAATCAGCAGAGGTTACAAGAATTTTACGATAGTTGGGATAATTCCTCACTAGCTGCGAATTTACAAGTCCATACATGGGATAAATTAGCCAAACTAATTCCGCAAGCAAATTTGTTGGTAAATACAACCCCAATCGGAATGTATCCCAAAGTTGATGAATCGCCGTTGAGTGCGACAGAAATTGCAGAGCTACCAAAAGAAGCGATCGCCTACGATTTGATATATATTCCTAAACCGACACAATTTCTCCAGTTAGCAGAAAAACAAGGTGCAATTGCGATCGATGGATTAGAAATGCTAGTTCAACAAGGTGTAGCAGCATTAAAAATCTGGTTGCAGCTAGAAACTGTACCTGTAGAAGTGATGCGCCAAGCACTGCAAAATCACCTGGGTTTAAGGTGAGGGACGTCGAGATGGAGACGACTTAAGTCTATGTTGATTCCATCCACTCAATACATTTATGCATTTGCTGGGCCATCGTATCAATATCAGCGTGAAATCTCCGCCCATGACCTGGTAACACCCACTCAAATGAGTAATCAGCTAATTTACGCATTGATTTAAGCTGTTCTGACCAGGAATACCAGCAGACATCGCGGAACGCAATCAATTGATCTATATCTTCTGACCAAGCAAGATGGTCGCCAGTAAAAAGAAACTTATTTTTATAAAGTAGAACAGTGTGTCCTTTAGAGTGGCCTGGAACAGGGATAATTAATAAATCTGGATTCAAAGCAAATACTTCAGAACCAGTAAGTTTGATTTCTACATTGCGAGTACCCGCAGAAATATCATCAGCATGAAGGATGCGTTGACATTGAAAATGTTCGGCAAACTTTTGATGGTCTGCTACATCATCTCTGTGAGTCAGGTACATATAATGAATTCCGCCCATCTCTTCTAGACGCTTCACTAAAGGCGGCGTAAACCGTGGGGAATCAACTAAAATATTACCTTCTGCTAATTGAATAAGATAGCTAGCAGCACCGTAAGATTTTTCGGAGTGGTAGCCACAGTGGTAAACATTTTCCTCGATTAAGTTCGGAAAAGTAGCTTGAGCAAATTTAATATCTTGTGGCTTTTCAACAGTGCCAATAGAACTAGTAGGACAAGCTAAAAGTGCTTGGAGTGCAGTTAATCTTTGTGCTTCATTTGTAGGTTGATGATAAACTGCCGATTGTTCATCAACACGATAAAACACTTCAGGAGTCATCCAGCGACAGGTATCACAATCGATACAGCTAGTATCTACATAAAAATCGCCGTTGACGTTTTCGGGGTGACGCAATTTTAAATTAGCCATGTTAAACCTCTGTGCGCTGTAGCTAATTACTCAGGAACGAGAAACTCTATATCACCACGCTAGCAAAAGTAACCTAATACTATTCTGCATCACCTTTGAAAAGGTAGTCTTAGCGTATTCCTGCGTCCCCTGGTCTTCTGTTTCCCCCACCCATCAATAAACCAATCTCTTCCACTGTCGCCGTCTGCGCATCCAAAATAGCAACAAACTCACCTCTGTAGATAACAGCAATGCGATCGCTCATGGCCATGATTTCTTCTAACTCAGTAGAAATATACAAAATTGCCGCCCCGCGATCGCGTTCTGCTAATAATCGAGAATGAACTGCGGCTGTCGCCCCCACATCTAACCCTCGTGTGGGTTGCATGGCGATAATTAAAGCTGGTTCCCGCGCTAGTTCTCGGGCTAACACCACCTTTTGCTGATTTCCCCCCGAAAGCTGGCTTACTTTGATATTTTTTCCTCTCGCCCGGATATCAAACTCTTGCATTGCAGCTTGGGCATGAAGAGCGATCGCTTCTTTTT
The DNA here is from genome assembly GCF_002154725.1 of Nostoc sp. 106C. Lineage (GTDB taxonomy): Bacteria > Cyanobacteriota > Cyanobacteriia > Cyanobacteriales > Nostocaceae > Aulosira. The sequence continues at coordinate 100,002 of NZ_MTAW01000093.1, forward strand.
GTAACAAAAAACGGCGACAAAATGGCAGATATTTAAAAGCTTTTAAAATCAAGTTTTGGGCAATGCTAAATTGCAATATCAATCCCATTGTTTGCCTATCTTCTGGAATGTAGCCCACTAAGGAAGGGTGATGCGTAAACTCAATTTTACCTTGCTTGATAGTTTGTAAACCCGCTAATGTATCAGCTAATTCTCGCTGTCCATTGCCATCTACACCAGCCACTCCTAAAATTTCTCCCGCCCGCAGTTCAAAAGATATATTATTTACAGCAGGAATACCTTTATCATCAGCAACTTGTAAATTTTGTACCGACAGTACAATTTCTCCTGGTGATGTATGACTTTTATTTAAATCTAAATCCATCTCCCGCCCTACCATCAATGCTGCTAACTGTTGAGGTGTCGCTGCTTCAGTTGATGTTGTTGCTACTACCTTTCCTTGGCGTAAAACTGTTATTGTATCGCAGAGATTCATTACCTCTTCTAATTTATGACTGATAAAAATAATTGTGTTGCCTGCGGCTGCTAGCTGGCGCAATATAGCAATTAATGATTCTACTTCTAGCGGTGTCAAAACTGCTGTTGGTTCATCAAGAATCAACAATTTTGCTTGGCGGTAGAGAACTTTGAGAATTTCTACTCGTTGTTGTGTTCCAACAGGTAAATTTTCAACTTTGGCAGTGGGGTTGATTTCTAATCTGTAAGCTTGGGATAACGCAGCAATTTCTTGCTGTTTTTTTTGTAGATTAAGATGCCAACTTTTCTGCGTTCCTAAGATAATATTTTCTGTGACAGTCAATTGGGGTACAAGCATGAAATGTTGGTGGATCATACCAATACCTAGTTTAATCGCCTCATGTGATGAGGTAATTTTTATTGGTTGTTCTTGGATGTAAATTTGACCAGCATCAGGTTGATAAAGTCCACTAATAATATTCATTAAAGTACTCTTACCTGCACCATTTTCGCCTAGAATTGCATGAATTTTTCCAGGTGCAATACTGACGCTGATATCGTCATTGGCAATAAAAGTACCAAAGTGTTTGGTAATATTTTCTAAGCGTAAATAGTTCATGTTAAGAAACCACAAATAAACACAGATACACACCGATGGATGATAGCTAGTTTTCAGTAATTTGGACCCGATTTTGAGGAGTAAATTTCTGAATGAGAAATTTTTTTAATATGTCTGGATGCTAAATCTATGCTGTTGCTTTCTTCACACAACGTGTATCTTTACCAGTCTCTTTGCAGTCTTCAAAAATTACTTTCTTATCAACAATTTCTTGCTTGGCATTCAATGCCTTTTGCTTAACTGTTTCCGGCACAATTGCACCAAATTTTCCTAAAAATAATATATCTGGTCTTTCTAAACCAATTGTGTATATTTGTCCTTTGATCTGTTTTTTTTGGGCTAATTCTGCTATATAAGCTATGGCTAAATCTAAGCGTTTAACAGCGCTGGTTAAGACAGCTTTTGGTGCAACATCTAATTGATCGTTTGTATTACCAAAAGCATATACTCCTTTTTCTCCTGCTGTTTGCAATACTGCGGCTGAGGCATTATCTAACCATTGATAGATGACATCAGCGCCAGAAGAAATTAAAGCGAGAGTTGCTTCTTTGGCTTTAGCAACATCATTCCAATCACCTGTAAAAGTAGAAGTAATTTGGATATTTGGTTTAACAGATTTTGCCCCTAATTCAAATCCCCGCAGTTCTCCCTCGGTTGCGGGAAACTTTTCCCCAGCAATATAAGCTAATTTATTAGATTTAGTGACAGAAGCGCCGATAATGCCACATAAATAGCTAGCTTGGAGGTGATCTATTCGTAAAGAGGCAATGTTTTCTCCTTTGAGATTACCATTTACTCCCACAAAAAAGGTATTGGGGAACTGTGAAGCGACTTGTTCAATTGCTGCATCAAATTGTCCGCCATGCGCGAAGATGAGATTGTAGCCTTTACGAGCAAAATCTGTTAGTGCTTCTGTTTGATCTGCTTGTGCTACTTTTTCCACATAGGCGGTTTCTGCACCTAGCTTTTGTTTGGCTAGGTTGACGCCTTCATAACCAGATTGATTCCAAGCTTTGTCGGTGATAATTCCAGGGAGAGCGATCGCTATTTTAAACCCTTCAGTACCACCCGTTGTTGTCGCTGTTGGTGTCGTCTGGTTATTACTGCAAGCTTTCAGCAGTAAGCTAGTACCAAACGCCGCTGAACCAAACAAGATAAATTGACGCCGACTAAAGTTTGTTGTCATACCTCGCCTTCAAATAGATAAATATTTTAGTTATTTCAACACTCTAAAGTCGGAGGTGATATTTGGGAAGCAGTTTCTTAATTTTTCTCACTGTTGACTGAAGACAAAATTAGATAAGTCAACAACACTGAAGAGATATGAGTTAATCGAGAATAAGGCTAATCCCATGTACAAAAATAAGGAACTTTGGCGCGTCATCCTGGCGGTATCAATAATTATAGTTGGAGTGACGCACTTTGTTGTTCCACAACCATACGTCAAAATTATGCCCCCACAACTGCCATATCCTTTAGGATTAGTTTATCTCAGTGGCTTTTATGAAATTTTGGGTGGGATAGGATTATTAGTCCCGCCTGTAAGTCAAGCAGCTGCTTGGGGATTAATTTTATTATTCATTGCCGTTTTCCCTGCCAATATTAATATGGCAGTTAATCATATTAATATTGAAACTATACCTTATTCAGATTCCCCTTGGGTGCAAGCAATTAGGTTACCCTTTCAAGCAGTTTTTATTGCTTGGGCTTGGTGGTATACCAAACCTTCAGACAAGGAAAAACAAGCGTCAATAATTCCCAAGTCACTCATTCCTAAAGAGTTAGAATGGTAATTTGATAATTTTATGAGTACATCTCAAACAGTACAACAATTGCACGCAGAATTGATCACATCAGAAAACTTTCGGCGTTATGGACAGGTGATTTTTCCTAGCTCGGATGGTAAGGCTTTTGATGCAGAAGATGCCCAATTAAATCTACAAAATGGCACTCCACGATTTTATATTATGCGCCTGCATAGTAGAGGGCGGAAGTTTCATAAAATTACTCGCCATATGCAATGTACTCAATGTTTAGGTTCTTTGGCAGGGAAAGATTGGTTAATTGCAGTTTGTCCTCCTGATAATGAATTAGATGAACCAGTGTTAGCAGAGATTGCAGCTTTCCGCATTCCAGGGAATTGTTTTATTAAAATAAATCAGGGAACTTGGCACGCAGGCCCTTATTTTGAGCATGAAACTGTAGATTTTTATAATTTAGAGTTGAGTGATACGAATGTGGTGGATCATTTCACACATGATTTTCTCAAGAGTAATCAGTTAGAGTTTGAGATTACTGAACAAGGCAAAAGTAAAAACTCAAAGGATTGAATGATGCAATCTCAATCACTACGTCTAATTAAACTACTAATCAGTGCAACCAAATCAGCTGGTTCTACAGGCTTGGAAATATGCCTCTGAAATCCTGCTTTTATTGCCTGCTTTTCATTAATCTCGCCAGCATAGGCAGTTAAAGCGATCGCTTTGATATTTCCTCCCTGATCTGGTGGTAGATTTCTCACCTGCTGCATCAACATATAGCCATCGATCTGCGGCATTCCAATGTCACTTAACAATATATCTGGTTTAAACTGCCTCAACGCTGCGAGTGCTTCTGTTGCCGAACCTGCTATTGCCACGTTTGCTCCTTCATTTTCCAGTACGAACGCCACAAAATCGCGGCTATCAGCATCATCATCTACAACTAAAATCCTAATGCCATTTAAGTTTAAGGCTTGCTCCATCTGCCCAGCATCCTCATAGGTTTGAGATTTAATCAGCAGTAGTGGTAACCTTAACGTAAAGCTCGCTCCTAGTCCTTCTCCTAAGCTTTGGGCAAAGACAGTGCCACCATGTAACTCAATTAAATGACGCACAATTGCCAGACCTAAACCTAAACCGCCAAACTTTCTGGTTGTAGCGCTATCAGCTTGACGAAAGTAATCAAATACGTAAGGCAGAAACTGTGGAGAAATACCTTTGCCATTATCACTAACAGTAATTTGAGCAACTGAGTCAAAGCGCTCTAGCCGAATTTCTACCAGCCCACCTGACGGCGTAAACTTAATGGCATTCGACAGCAAATTCCAGACAACTTGTTGTAAGCGGCTAGAATCCCCAGTAACTTGTCCTAAATTTGCTTCCAACATCGTCTGTATTGTAATTGACTTAGCTTCAGCCGCCAGCCGTACTGTTTCGATCGCACCGTTAATTACCGATGTCAAATCAACTGGGCTAACATTGAGATTGAGTTTGCCTTGGAGAATCCGAGATACATCTAACAAATCTTCAATCAGTTGGGCTTGTAATTTGGCATTCCGCTCGATAGTTTTTAAAGCTTCAGTTGTTTTTGCTGAGTCTAACTTTTGGGATTGCAGTAACCGCGACCACCCTAAGATAGGGTTAAGGGGTGTACGCAACTCATGGGACAGTACCGCCAAAAACTCATCTTTAATCCGGTTTGCAGTTTCGGCTTGTTCCCGTGCAGCTTGCTCTTGTTCCAGTAGGTGAATACGCTGTTGTTCGAGTTGTTTTTGGTCTTCAATATCCGTTGCTGTACCGAACCATTTGATCGCTTGACCCTGCTCATTCTTTAATGGTACAGCTTGATGTAAATGCCAGCGATACAGTCCATCTGCTCGGCGCATTCTTCCTTCTGCTTGATAGTAAGTACCATGCTGTTGAGCCATTGCCCAATTTTGACTTATACTGGGCGCATCCTCCGGATGAACAACGGCTTGCCAGCCTTCAGTTTGGGCTTGTGCCAAAGTTAACCCAGTGTAAGTACACCAGCGTTGATTGACATCAATCAGTAATCCTTGTGTATCGGCTGTCCAAACTAATTGGGGAATGGATTCAGCTAAATACCGATAGCGTTCTTCACTTTCACGCACGGCTGCTTCTGAAAGTTTGCGCTCAGTAATATCTAGCAATGTGCCAAAAAAATCAACGGTTCGCCTAGACTCACCTTCTCCTGCAAATAAGGCTTGCCCCTTAGCTAATACCCAACGTTCGCTGCCATCATTCCAGATAATACGGTACTCAATTTCATAGATTCCTGATGATTGGGGGTCAATCGCAGCATTTACAGCAGTTACCACCCTGGCTCGATCATCTGGGTGCATCCGCTCGATTACCTGTGGCAAAGGAATCATCACCGCGTCATCCGGCTCGCCCCAAATCTCGCGCATTCGCTCATCCATTTCGACCAGATTAGTATCCAGGTGCAGCCGCCATCCACCTAAGTGAGCTACCTGAATCGCTAAACGCGCCCACTCCTCACTTTGGCGCAATGCTTGTTCTGCTTGTTGCTGCTGCGTGATGTCTCGATAAATCAGCAAAATCGCATTGAAATTATTGTGTTCGTCGTAGAGTGGCGCTGCCGAGATGCTGACCACAACCGTTGAACCATCGCGTTGGCAACGGTAGGTTTCCACCCCAACAAACACTTCTCCTTTGGCGATCGCTTCTCGGACTTGGCGACATTCGTCTCGTTTCTCCTCAGGAACAATCGGAATCGGTTGACCTAAAACTTCGGCTGCACTCCAGCCAAACAATTGCTCTGCTGCCCAATTCCAAAGTTGCACTGTCATGTTTGGTTCAATCACCACAATTGCCAACGGTGAAGCCTGGACAAGCGTCGTAAAAGTTTGTAGATTCTGTTGAAGTTCGCGTTGTACCTGTTTGCGCTCGGTGATATCTGATATTGCTCCTACCACCCGCACCGGATTTCCTACTGAGTCTCTAATGATATAGGCACGATCCAGAACATCAGCATAGGAGCCATCAGCGCGACGAAAGCGATATTCATCTGTCCACACAGTTGCACCATTATTGAGGCAGGTTTCGTAACTGGCGTAGACTCGTGCAATATCTTTTGGATGCACACGCTCAACCCAGCCCGACATATCAGGTTCTAATTCTTCTGGTTGATACCCAAACACAATTTGCAGTCGCTCGCTCCACCACATCTGGTTTGTGAGGAGATTGCAATCCCAGATCACATCATTGGTTGCTTTGGCAATTAGTTGATACCGTTCTTCACTCTTTCGCAGATCTGCTTGAGATCGCTTGCGATTAGTAATATCCAACGCAATCCCTGTCATCCTTATGGGCTGTCCGTTATCATCGCAAAACGTTTGCCCAATCGCCGCCAGCCAGCGCTCTCCTTGGGTGGGATGAAAAATACGGAATTCTATATTCACGCTGGTGCGGTTTTCCAGTGCTGCACGCACTGCTTGATCGGTGCGATCGCGGTCTTGCTCAACGATCGAAATCAACCAATTTTCATAGGAAGGTTGAGTAATTGGCTCAAGACCATAAAGTCGGTAATATTCTTCTGACCAGGTGACTTGATTAGTTGTAATATCCCAGTTCCACACACCAGCATTGGCAGCCTGCTGAGCAATTCTCAGTCGTTCTTCACTCTGTTGTAGCGTCTGTTCTGCTTGCTTACGATGAGTGATGTCATTCACTAATGCCACAAAACCCGTAACATTTCCCTGGCGATCAAACTGAGGAACGTAGTTAACTACGGTATCTCGGATGTCACCTGCTTTACAAGGAATTCTGGTCTCAAACGTCACTTCATGGCCTGCAAGTACCTGCTCGACATAAGGACGAATTGTTTTATACACTACTTCGTCCAAAACTGACCACAGATACTTGCCATTCATTTGGGTGGTAGGTTTTCCAAACCACTCTTCATACTTGTGGTTGGTGAAGCGGTAACGCTGTTGGGCATCAACAAATGAAATTAAGACAGGCACAGCATTGGCGATCAACCGCAGTTCTTCTTCTCGCTGCTCTCTGGCTGCTTCAGCTTGAATTCGCTCCGTGACATCAATCGCCATCCCTGCAAGTACTTTTTGCCCAGATCCATTGCAGAAGGGAAACTTAAAGGACATATAGCTATGTTCCCCATCCTCCTGTTGCATAGTTTCCAGCATTTGCATTGGCTGGCCACTAGTCAGTACAGCCAGATCATTTGCGTGAAACTGCTCGGCTATGGTAGGCGGCAACAACTCAAAATCTGTTTTGCCCAGCAAATCTGATTGCGATCGCCCGTATACCCGCTCGATCCACGGATTTGCATAAAGATATCGCCCAGTTTCATCCTTAATAAATGCCGCAACTGGACTATAGTTCATAAAGCTTTGAAACAGTTCCTGACTTTCTCGCAGAGATGTTTCTGTTCGCTTGCGCTCTATAAACTGACCAATCTGGCTACCAATCGCCGCCATCATGTCTAATAAGTCTGCGTCTGGCTCTTGGATATGCTGGCTAAAGCACTCAATCACGCCCAGGATTTCGTCCTCTAGTAAAATAGGAAACCCAAAAGCAGACTGTAATCCCACCTCAGAAGCGAGTGCAGTTCTAGGGAAATTGCTGTCTTGACTTATTTGAGAGATCCACAGTGGTTGACGCTTTGCCCAAACCCGGCCTGGAAGCCCAACATTCTGTATAAAAGTCGTTTGCTGATTCGTTTCAACGAACTTCTGTAAATCCACATTTGGCGCTTGCCAGCAGTTGATATAGTCAAGAAAAGATTGATCGAGCACTACACCCCAGAGTACCCCAACTTGCCAGCCTAAATTTTCACACAAAGCCTGCAAAATGGCGGGGGCCGCTTCAGCAATCGTCTTTGCTTCAGCCAAAATCCGTGCAATAGCATACTGCACATCCTGGCGTTGCTCTGCCCGTTTGCGAGTGCTAATGTCACGGAAACACGCAGCAATTCCATCGGGTGATGGGAAAATTGACATCTCAACCCAACGCCCAGATGCCAGGGAAAATGCTTCTAATCGCACGCTAACTCGTTGGATCATCACTTGCCGCAGCGCTTGACTAGTAATTGTGTCTTGTTGAGCAACTTCAGGGAACACATCTTGCCAGCGTTGCCCTAGCAATTCCTGTGGCGATCGCCCTAGCATCCGAGCGGCTTCCTGATTGACGTAGGTGTAGCGCCAGTCGCGATTAAAGGTGACGAACGCATCACTGATATTTTCTAAGATAGCTGCCAGTTGATGCTCGGTTGCCTGTAAAGTTACTTCTTCGCAAGTTCTTTCTCTTATAGCCGATATGCCTGAATTATTTTCATTTTTTTGAGAAGCAGTTTGTTGTTGCTTTTTAGCCAAATGACGGGCAAACTGTTCTATAACTTCAGAGCGCGAAGTGCCTTGCTTTCGGGCTTCTTCATCTAATAGTCGCCAGGCAGTAGCGGTCAGCGTCATACTAAATCGCTGCTTGGTTTCACCGTCCCTATTGCTCACAAATTTACCTGTACTATCCCGCTTCATGAGGCTTCATCCGTATATATATACGGTTATTCTCATTCAACCCTACTTTTTCTCTATCCAAATCTCTCTTCAGGAAGATGATTTTGTGATTTATACTGCCGAAGACTCATTAATCAAAATTGGGACTCGCCTACTTGTATACCGCAGACACTACAGATTAACATCATAAGCCGCGCACGGTTCTGGATTCGGAGGCCGCCAGGATATTCAGCCAATAAGGCAATACAGTTCAGTTAAGAAAATTCATTGGCAACAAAGCTCATAAATAATTACTAAACAAAAAACCGAACAATTATTTTGGAGGGGGCTTGGGGGACGGTTGCGTCCCCCAATCGGGGGTTTGGGGGAGAATCCCCTAAATCTTGGTTTTTGCCCGACAGATAAGAACTCTTATCACCTTAACTGAACCGTATTGGCCAATAAGGTTCTATTGGCTGGAGGAGATCGAGTGTATGGCTTTCAACAACAAGCAGCCGCACTTTATTGAATGAGTGATGAGTTAGGTGTAGTCCGCCACAGGCAACGCTTGTGTGTTTGTTTCTTTACTTCTGAGGGTAAGAACAGGATTGTATGCTTTCAGGCTAGGAACTGGGGAGCGATCGCACTCAGTCCGCCTTGCTTGTCTATTCTCTATTAGGTCATCTTAAGTAGTCGTCATCAATTGCGTACACCAGTTTCTCTTTCTCCAACAAATTATGTTTTAGCTGCAATAATAGATCTCTTATTGAGACTTAGCTTTCTTTTGCCACTCTAGGCGGAGGAAAAAGAAAAATAGATTGCAATAAAAAAATCCTGGATTTGTTAGGCAGTTCGCCAATTTTGCGAAGCTCCCGCAGGCTAGAAGCACTGCTCAACAAGCAGTTCAGATTGGGCAGGCGATCGCAAAAAGTTATTGTTCACAAGGCTGTTTCAAAAACTCCTCTCATTAGTGAAGTGCGAGTCCTTCTACGCCGCCAAAAACTTACTTTTTGATGACAAAACTTCGGCATTAATGACGCCAGCAATTGCAAACTGTTTAAAGTATAGTGTTTCTACTTTTGTTAGTGGTATTCCACTCTACGCCTAATAGTCTATTCCTCTCGAACGTGAGAAGCGTTACTCTTTTTAATTGATTACAGTGACTGGCGTTCCAACACGCACCTGATGGAATAATTGCTGAACATCCTTATTATACATGCGAATACAACCGTGTGAAGCTGCTTTACCTACTGACTCAGGATTAGGAGTACCGTGAAAGCCAATCCAGTTTTTTCCATTTGTCCAAAATCCAATCCAGTAATGACCAAGAGGATTTTCAGGGTCTCCTCCTGGGATAGATTTACCTGTTAAAGGGTGTATCCAAATAGGGTCTTTCAACATTTCCATTACTTGAAAATTGCCAGTTGGAGTTGCCCAGCCTTGGCGACCTACTGCAATTGGATAATTTTTAATTCGTGTTTTTCCTTGGTAGACACTTACTTGACGGCGGCTAACGCTGATTACTAAATGAGTAGGTTGAGTTAATGAATTACCAATATTGTTAGCTCTTTGAATAACTAAATATTCTCGCAGTTTAGAAGTTAGATCTTGCTCAGAAGATAGAGATATTTCAGGGCTAAGATATAGCCCTGAAATATATATCAAAAGAGCTAAAATACCTGTTTTTTTTAACATATTAATAAATACAGCAGATTTGAGGTAAATGAGGCACAGTAAATATTAATGCATTAAGAATTACAATGAAACCGTACTCAGTTGATCTGCGAGAAAAAATAGTAAATGCATACGAACGAGGTGGCACGTCAATCAGAAAAGTTGCTGTTCAATTTGGTGTAGCAAAAAGCTATGTACAAAAGCTCCTCCAGTTACAGAAAAGCCAAGGTCATCTAGAACCTAAAAAGCAAGGTGGGACAATTAAGGGTAAATTGCATGAGTACGGTAGCGAATTAGCCGAAATGGTTAAAAGCCATCCAGACGCAACTTTATCAGAATACTGCGAGTATTTTGGAGAAAAATATAACGTTTGGGTATGTGCAAGTGTAATGTGCTGTGCATTACAAAAACAAAAACTCACACGAAAAAAAAGACTTTACGCAGTAGCCAAGCGAAAACACAAAGAGTCCAAAGCCTGAGAATAGAGTATTGGGAGAAGGTAAAGCACATAGATCCAGAAGACCTTGTTTTTATTGATGAAATGGGTGTTTTACTTGGTTTAACTCGGACTCATGCCAGAAGCGAGCGCGGCAGTAGGGTGTATGATTTTAAACCATATTATCGAGGGGCGAAAGTAAGTGTAATCGGGGGAATCAGCTTAAAGAAAGTTTTAGCTGTCATGACTTTAAATGGTTCAATGGATGGAAATGCATATAAAGTCTTTATCGAACATTTTTTGCTTCCACAATTATGGACTGGTGCAGTAGTTGTGATGGATAATCTTCCTGCGCATCAAGTCGCAGAAATTAAACCCTTAATTGAATCTGTTGGTGCAAGTGCTCTGTACCTGTCTCCTTATTCCCCGGAATTTAACCCCATTGAACATTGGTGGTCACAGTTAAAAGCCTTCTTAAAACAATTTTCTCCCAAGACTGCATCTGGAGTCGATGGTTTAATTAAAATAGCACTTCAATTAATTAATCCTGAACATCTCAAAAATTGGTTTACAAATTGCTGCTACTGTACCTCATAAGCTCCGAATATGCTGTAAATATTTTTTCAAGCAGTTAATTTAATCTCCAATTGCTTTAACTTTTGATTTCAGTAAATTTGATAAAAAAGCTCCTAATAAATAATTGAGTGGCAGTATTAAATATCAGAAGCTTTTTTAGTAATACTCAAATTTAGACTAATGCAAGTAAGCACTTTAGTACTTCAAAACCTACTGTCTTAGTATTTACTAAGAAAATGAAGGAAATTTACCACAGCGCACTAACACCTCGACGGGAATTCCCTCCGCTTGTTGTGTTGTTAACACCTGTATTTCCCTGCGATCCGGTGTTGTTAAGATCTTGTCCTCCTTGAGTTCCGGTGTTGTTGAGATCTTGTCCTCCTTGAGTTCCGGTGTTATTGAGATCTTGGCCTCCTTGAGTTCCGGTGTTATTGAGATCTTGTCCTCCTTGAGTTCCGGTGTTATTAAGATCTTGGCCTCCTTGAGTTCCGGTGTTATTGAGATCTTGTCCTCCTTGAGTCTCGGTACCAGATTGAGCGAATAATCTGCCAGTTTTCAGCGCTTCACTAATTGTTATGGTGCTAGATTTGGAATTTGATAGCGCAGATGCCGGGAGGGTTAGTAAAGCAATGGTACTAGCAACTCCCATGAGGCTAGCAAGTTTGTAGGATAAACTATGTTTTCTGCTCATTTTTGTCTCCTTAGATTGAAAAGCAAATACTTTTTGGCCGTTCAAGAATTAGCTGAAATTTACCGCAGATTTGCGCACTCTAACATTCAAATAAAGTTGAATGTTAGGAGTGTTTTGATTTCCTTTTAAAGCTATCTCTATTAAATTTATGACTCGTCTATCTAAAGGCGAAGATTAATTTTTATCAAATGGCGCTAAAGGTATACTGATTTGATAAATTTAAAAGTCATTATAGTAACAGTAATTTGACAAAATTAAAGGGGCACATCTAGCTAATGGCAGAAGATTTTTAGTAACTCTTATCTGTAGTTTATATGCGAGAAAACCAAGAGATGCCGCTATTTACTGTATGTAATGTTTATCTCAATATCTCAAAGCGATCGCCCACCAGGACAAACACATCATATTGATGGGCTGGCAGGTTCTCGTAAAGCAAGTAGATTAGAGACATAACCGTAACTCTTGATTTCTAGCAATTCCTATTGATTAGTATTGTAATATTACTTACCGACAACCATAGAGAGATTACTTAACCCTGTTAATTGCGGACAGATGCGACTGTTAAAGCAACATTAAAGGTATCGCCATGACGTTGCTGCAAACGTACTAATAAGCTAATAACCATTAAAATTGCATCTCCGCGTCGCCGCGTCTTTCTGAGGGCAAGAGATGGCGAAAACGATCGCCTCCTCCATCTCTTATTTCATCAAACTCATTCTCGATTACGCGAAGGGTGAGTCTGTACGTCTATCACACAGACTGAGTAGCTAACTGAGGCGATGTCTACAACGGGCTACGCCTACGCACCTAGTTTTACATCACTGGTTAATTAACCATCTTTTTGATGCAGAAATCTAGCTTCTATGTCATCCTAGAAAACGAGAGTTAATTCGGTGAGTATTTTTGTTTTTAGTATTGACAGGCTTTTCCCTTTTGGTATTGACAGACTTTTCTCCGAAATTTAAATCTCAACAAGTGTAATAATTTTGGAGTTAATCAATGTCAATTTATGTAGGCAACCTCTCTTACGAAGTTACCCAAGACACCTTAACCGCCGTTTTTGCAGAATACGGCACTGTTAGGCGTGTTCAACTACCTACTGACCGCGAAACAGGACAACTACGCGGTTTCGGATTTGTGGAAATGGGAACGGAAGCTGAAGAAGCAGCTGCGATTGAAGCCCTTGATGGTGCTGAATGGATGGGTCGTGACCTCAAAGTTAATAAAGCCAAGCCCAGGGAAGATAGAGGTTCTTCTGGTGGTGGTAACCGGGGGGGATACGGTGGTGGTGGAGGCGGTAGACGTAACCGCTACTAAGCTTTGAAACCTGAAATTTACAAGTGAATTTTCAGGTTAGACAAAGAGTCTGCCTTTTTTTGCACTTTAGTCAACTGGAAGACTTACCATTATAAGTCATTAATTAAGTCAAATTAGCAGGAGAGATAATGACCCAAATAGTAGTGGGTGACAATGAACACATCGAGTCAGCCTTACGCCGATTTAAACGGGAAGTTTCCAAGGCTGGGATTTTTCAAGATATGAAGAAGCATCGTCACTTTGAAACGCCTATTGAAAAACGCAAGCGTAAAGAAGTTGCCAAGCACAGGCAAGGAAAAAGACGTTTCCGTACTTGATAAGTGACAGATAAATTGATCAATGCCCTCAGAGATTTCATGAGGGTTTTTTTATAGAATTTAGCAAAAGTACAATTGTAGGAGCCAATGCTGTTCACTGTGGTACGGTAATGGCTTTTGAGCGATCGCACAGTTCTCTGGGAAAGTAGGGCGCGCGATCGCTTGCTACCTTTTTTCCTAGAACCCGGAATTTCTCGTGCTTGGATAAGATGGCGCTTGGTTTGTTCGCCGCGTCAGTCGTACCTGGTAGTTAACTCAAGAGTTGCACAGCAAAATTTTTAGCCTCTATCAACTTTAATCTAAAGCTGATTTTAAAACTCGCTTGATTGTACACAGCATTTTGTTAGCCGATGCTGGTGCGTACTTTTCCATTAAGACAGAACGCATTACAGCAGTATGTTTGTAACACTCTGTTACCCAACCTAACGTTATAGTATCGCAACTGCCGGAAGTTAACAGCCGAGCGATCGCACCCAAAGCTTGTTAAAAATTTCACTTTAATTTCAGCGGTATCACAAGGAAGCGCCCTAGATACAACGGATTGCAGGTTCATAAACTACAGTAGCAGCAATCTGTAAACGATTCAAAGAAGAAATTTTACTAATTTAGTTGGTAAAAAACTCGGTTGGTAATAATATGACTATAAATTTCTGGCTCTTATGTTTTGGCGATCGCTTATCGCTTTTGGCTTAAAATTTGGCAGCTTGCATAGTGTAAAGGTTTGATAAAGTCAGGATTTGACTACTTAGTTTAATTGATTTTATCCAACTTTGTTGGTATTATAACTTTATCCGAGAAACCACGCATATATCAACATACATCTGTAAATGCTGATGGGGAAAGTGAAAAATTTATTCACTCACCTAAATTTTTCATACTCAAGTATGGTTTTGCAATTATCCGCCCATTATTCATAGCAACAAAATTTTAGAAAAAATATGAAAACGCATTGTTTTGCCTTTTCATTCATAGCTTGTGCTGTTAGTGTCACTTTTCCAAATCAAGCTTTTGCTGTTACTCTTTACGGTGCTGGTAGTTTGAGAGGAGCACTTTCAGACATAGCGATTGCTTTTGAGGCAGACACTAATATTCATATAGATACAAAATTTGGCCCGTCTGGCCAGTTAAAAGACAACATCATTAATGATGGGGAAAGACCTGATGTTTTTGCTAGCGCCGATATCGGTAACGCACTCAAAGTAAATCAAGCGGGTTTGAGCAGTCCTGTAGTTAACTTTATTAGCAACCGTATGACTGCGATTGTCAGAACAGGGCTATCAGTCACATCAAACAATATTTTAGACATATTATTAGACCCAAATATTAGAGTCGGAACCTCAACACCATTATCAGATCCTTCTGGGGACTATGCATGGCAGATATTTGACAAAGCCGATCAAGTCAAAGTTGGAAGTTCTCAAATTCTCAAGAACAAAGCTTTACAACTTGTAGGAGGTAATCCTAATGCTCCTGTAGTTCCCAATGGACAAAATAATTTAGTCTATTTTCTTAAAGGGATTCCTCAAGATACTCCACCGCTAGCAGATATCTTTTTAGCCTATTACACAAGTAGTGTTGCTGCCCAAGAAATTGCAAATGATCTGCAAATAGTAGAGTTACCTGATTATTTAGCAGTCAAAGCAGATTATGGTCTAACAGTATTGAATAATGCAAGTTCAGAAGGTAAACAACTGGCTGAATACATTCTTTCAAAAAAGGCACAAGATATTTTGGTGAATAAGTATAAATTTAGTTCACCTTCTACTTCTACTTCTGTCCCTGAAGCTAATACTATAGGTGGAACATTTCTAGCTTTGGCTATAGCTATTGCTTTAAAGAAAAAACAAGCATTTGTCAAAAAGCAAGAATGAAACTAGTAGTAAAGACCAAACTTAAAATATATCAATCTGCTTTTATTTGCAACCAACTCAACAGTTAATCCGAAAATAGAACAAACAATGAGTCAGTTAAATATATTATCATTCTGTTCGCAAAAAATCGCCAAGGTGGGTTTAAGTGTAATAGCAGGAGTTGGATCTACTCTTCTGCTATCTAACCCTCTTTATGCAGCCACTCTAGGCAACAACTTAATTGTTAATGGCGATGCAGAACAGGGGGTAGGAGATAGCGTTGGTAACGTTGTTAGCCCTAATATACCTGTTATCCCTGGTTGGACTGCGACTAGTGATTTTAGTGTGTTGAAATATGGTGCAACAGGGTTTGATTTTGTTAACCCTATGGGTAATACAGTGAGTGTTAGCGGATTACCTGATGCAAATAACCCAGGGCCAAGTAATCGCGGACTCAATCTATTTTATGGTGGAGGTAGTAGAGCCTCATCTAGTGCTTCACAATTAATTGATGTGAGTAATCTGTCTTCAATTATTGATGCAGGTAAAGGTGGGTATGATTTAAGTGCTTGGTTAGGTGGCTATGAAACCGATGCAGATAATGTCAAACTTAGCCTTGATTTCTTAAATCAAAATGGTCAATCTTTAGGCACAGCTTTTATTACTTCCCCAACCGCAGAGGAACGAAACAATACAACAGCTTTATTATTTAAGTATACGACAGGCTTTGTTCCTGTGAGTGCGAGGGAAATTAAAGTTGTTTTAGATATGAATTATGTTCGTGGGCGTGTAAATGATGGTTATGCAGATAATCTCTCACTTGTGATTAAAGAAGTTCCAGAACCATCAATGTCCGGTTCTTTAATATTGGGTGGCTGTTTTATTCTGGCTTTAAGATTACGTAGAAACCGCCCGCTTTGGCGCTAGATACTATCATCAAATTTTTGGGGAAAATTTTTAACCTGTAATGTTGTAAGTTGCTAAATGCTATATGTCTCCTTTGGCACAAACTTACGATTGGATGTATTTCGTACGAAGTTTAATCTCGATATTTGTCATTGTTTGGCAGATTGTATTGCTCATAGATCAGGGTCATTCTACATAAAACCAATCTCAATATAAGGAATAATACTCATGTCTATTGCAAGTATCTTGACAAAGCTACCATTATCTATTTTTGGAGCAGCGGCAATAGTTGCAACAATTGCTAGTGCAAGTCATGCTGGCACGCTCACTATTGGGGCTACAAGAGATACAACGATCTACCAAAACAACAATAACAGCAATGGCACCGGAGTCGGAATGTTTGTAGGTAACAACGGCGCGAACGCGCCGCGGCGGGCACTAACCTACTTCGACATTGCTGGCAATCTACCAACTGGAGCAAGCATTACCGATGTGCAACTTACCCTGTTCCTCGGTCAGGTTGCTGGTTCCAGTGGGATTCCTGGAAGGGGTGACCAAACGCCGAGGGATATCTCGCTCGTCCGGGTTAGCAACTCTTGGGGAGAGGGAACAAGCGGGCCTGTCCCGCCCTCGGGTACGATTGGGGGCACTGGTGAAGGGTTTACACCGAATCCAGGCGACGCAACTTGGAATGCTCGCTTTTATGATCCTGTCAATCCAGCTCTGTGGGGAACACCAGGGGGCGATTTTGCTGCCAATCCGAGTGCAACGATTGCGGTTGGCTCAACCTTTAACGCTGGCTACACTTGGGGTTCGACGGCTGCAATGGTTGCCGACGTGCAGGGGTGGCTAGATAACCCGTCCGAAAATTTTGGCTGGCTGCTGCGCAGTGAGTCTGAAAGTACGCCTCAAAGCTTCCGTGCCTTCTGGACTAGCAACGCAACTGATCCGTCATTGCGACCTCAACTACAAATCACTTTTGCAGAGCCTGTTCCTGAACCTCCAACTAATCTCGGCGCATTAGCAGCCATTAGCATAGGTGTTGCTCTCAAGCATAAATTTAAGCAGCGTAGATACTCTTAATTTCCATTATCACTAAAGATAGTAGTTCTCCTTTAGGTAATCCACTCGCAAATCTACCGTGTAATGCTTTTAGTTTGTGGACAACCTATACAATTCCTGGTAGTAATTTGCAGGGCTTGGGATTTGGTACTGG
This sequence comes from Nostoc sp. 106C, assembly GCF_002154725.1. Lineage (GTDB taxonomy): Bacteria > Cyanobacteriota > Cyanobacteriia > Cyanobacteriales > Nostocaceae > Aulosira. The sequence continues at coordinate 117,315 of NZ_MTAW01000093.1, forward strand.
GGTTTTTGCCACAGACGATTGTGCGATGCTCCTGCTTGGCTTGCTGTGGCGATCGCTTCTTCTTGCGTCAGAACTATTTCTTTAGCTTGTTTGCCAAAAGTCTGCACTGCCAGATTAACTTGCTCCCAAATAGTTATTAGCTAAAAACTTGTGGTCTTTCTTTTTTTATTGCTTGAGTTGCAGTGTGTAACCTATCCACTCTGAACCTGTGAGATGTGATGTGTTTTCCCCTAGAGCAATACACTGTAGACTTCTTGCAAAAATACGAATCAGCAAAAAAGGAACCACAGATGTAGACACGAAGTGGCTTCCCGTAGGGTACACAGATAAACACAGATAAATATTGGTGTGTATCAGTGTTTATCTGTGGTTTGATATTCAAAACTTTGACTTATGCAAGAGACTCCATGAGCTGCGCTCACAAGGAACAATGAAAATGATTTTGGAATGATTTTGCGTTGTTTCAGCCTCTATTTTCAAGGCAGGTCTTGTAATCCACACTTTTGACAGTAGCACTTAGCTTCTTGTTGAACTGCGATGCCTACAGTGGCAAGCTATGCAATTTCTGACCAATTATCTGGGTACAGAGAGTTGGTAAACGTTATCAGTGTAATATAATACTTCTAGCAGTACAAAAGCTTAATCAAATTCATACAAACAATGCCTGCGGTGGGCGTAGCCATCGCATTTTAATCAATAGCCTGCCTTCTGGCGGATTTAATCTGTCCTCGCTTAGTTTTACTGTCAAGGCGTTTGTTTTGAGAACTGCGAGTTGGTTTGGTAGGTTTGCGCTTTTTCTTCAATACGACTGCGCTTTTAATAAGTTCTTGAAGTCGTTGCAAAGCCTCCTCTCGGTTCTGCTCTTGGCTGCGGTGTTCTTGGGCTTTGATGACGACGACTCCCTCTTGGGTAATGCGTCTGTCGTTCAGTTTTAGAAGCTGCTCTTTATAGAAAGCGGGTAATGATGAAGCCTCAATGTCAAAGCGCAAATGGATGGCGGTGGAAACTTTGTTGACGTTTTGACCGCCTGCTCCTTGAGAACGAATCGCGCTAATTTCGAGTTCGCTATCGGGGATGATAATTTTGTGAGAAATTTGTAACATATCTTAATTATATAGCGTTATTAGTGCGATCGCGTAGTGTCTGGGGGCTATAAGTCTGGCGCTATAAAGATTTTGATTTATATATCCGATACCGGACAGACTAAAGCTTGTATGTGTATCTATACTTACAAGAATTTGGCATTTAGATGCCTTTGCTACTTTAATCCTTAGAACTACACAAAGGAATTATTAATGCATTGTCAATCCATCTTGATTGATGGCTTATATTTCTTGTTAATTGTCAATAACTACGCTTCATTTCCAATATGCGATCGCTCACAAAGCCGCGAAGGTAAGCGGCGTTGATCCAAGTTAGCTACCTCTAGCATGTCATAAACCTTAAGAAATGCACTTGATACTCAGCTGTTAGCCATCTAGAATGGCTGAGCACAAAAGCGCATCAATAGTAGAATAATTCACATATTTAGAGTAAATCAGGCGTAAAAAGCTATTTTTTGTTAAATCAGCCCAATGGAAGCTTTGATTAAGCGTATATTAATTTGTGATGACGTTGCTGATGATGCACTGCTTTTACAAGCAATACTATTAGCAGATGATTGCCAAATTCAAATAGTTAGTTCTGGTAAAGAAGTGCTTAGCTTTCTTAAAACAAACTCTAATCTACCAGACTTATTAATATTAGATGTTATGATGCCTGTAATGGATGGGTTTGAAGTTGTTCAGCGCATCCGAGAGTCAAATAAATTAAAATCTCTTCCAGTCTTATTAGTAACAGGTATGAATATAGATGATACTAATCTCGATATCAAGGTTGATGGATTTATTCAGAAACCTATTAATATCGATACTGTAATTTCTCAGGTTAGAGCAATTTTAGATTAAGTTAGTCTACAGCCTGCAAAATTTCTTGAATCCTTTCAACCAGGTCATCAGGATCTACAGGTTTTTGAATAATTCCATTAACGCTGATATCACTTAATTCCATTGCAAGTACTTCTTTATGTGCTGTAATTAGCAAAATAGGTAGAGTTTGCAAATGTTTATTTTTCTGAACACGTCTAACTATTTCATAACCATTTATTTCAGGCATCATGATATCTAGTAGTAACAAGTCTGGTTTTTGAGATTCAATTTTATTGAGCGCTTCGATTCCAGATGTTACAAATTCAACTGTATAACCTTCCATTTCTAAAATTGTTTGAAAGAAAATACAGTTATCTTCTACATCGTCACAAATCAAAATATAGTGATTAACGTTGTTCGGTGTTACTCCTTCATTAAGCATTCTTTAATCAAGCCATAACATATTCTCTATCTACAATGTTTAGAGTTGCAAGCTTTTACTTCAATCTTTAGAGTGATATCCATAACATGTTTGTGTAAATATTAAGTATATGTCAATCTATCTTTTAGTAGGTGCATATCCTGAAAGTTAGATATAAGGCTAGCTTGGGAATGTACAGTCAAATCGAAGACTTTGAAGTTGCTTATCTTTACTTTCATTCCTTGCTGTCAGGAATCTCGTTAGTCTCCCAAAATTTTTTTACTTGATCAGGACTTACGCAAGGACTAGGATTTTACGTCATTACGAGCGTTCGCTGAAAGCGTTCCCGCAGGGTAGCGAAGTAATCGCAAAGGCTTCGTTTTTCGTCACGAGTGCGTAAGTCCTAAAGCTGCTGAGTCTACCAGAATGTTCTGAGACTAGACATCCGTGTGAAACAAGCGAGGTGATTGTGTGTAATCGAGCGATCGCTTGTGACGGTAAATCCATCTTCTGATTCATATCGTCTATCATCTCCTCATGCTAGCGTCGAGCAAACAAAGAGAGTGCGATGGCTCCGTTTCAACCTACACGACGACGCTTTATTCAAGTAGTTGGAGGGACAAGTGTCCTGGCTCTCTTGGGCTGCAATCGACGGGAACAAGCAATGGTGACACTATATACTTTTGGCGACTCAATTTTAGATTGCAGTCGATATAATGAGTTTGGCGTTCATCCAGGACAACTCCTCGTCCAGAATAACGATCGCCTATTTCCCGAGTTTCAAAGACAGGATCTCAAATCGCTCGGCTCTGCTCGCTTAGAACATCGTGCCCGTGATGGCGCAACTGTTAATGGTCTGCCATCTCAGGCGCAAGGATTGCGAGTGGAAGGAAGGGCGATTGCACTCATCACTATTGGTGGTAACGATCTACTAAGCGGCTTAATTCGCGATCCAGGTGCAGGGATAACGAGCTTTGCTAATTCCCTCGACACATTCGTGCAGCAGTTACCAATTCGCCCCGTTCTGTTGGGTAATGTCTACGATCCCACCTTCAACGATGATAATCGCAATTTTTTAGGGGTAGAGCCTGCGATCGCCCGCAAGAATCTCCAACGCATGAATGCTACTATTCAAGAAATAGCCAACCGCTATGGACAGTTGGTTGATCTCCACGCTCACTTCCTCAAAGGCGATCCATCTTGGTTCACCGCAACCATAGAGCCAAGTCTGCGGGGTGCATCGGAGGTACGGCGGGCTTTTCTCCCCTATGTTGTGCGTAAATAAGAATACTTTTTCTTGAGTTGATTTTAACAATCAATATTAACAATTAGGTATTACCAATCCAACCTTTAGATATAGATAAAAGCCAACCCTCAGGGCAGACAATTCCCGCAAATGTACTCGATAACATGAATGCAAAGCAGAGTCATTGAGGACTATTGCCATGAAAACTTCAACAATCAATACTGCTCAAGTCCCTAATGTTGCGCCAGCTTATAATGGTGCCGATCGCAACGCCTGGATCTTTGGCTGGAACCCGCAACAGGAGCTATGGAATGGTCGTTTGGCTATGATTGGTTTTGTCGCTTATCTCCTTTGGGATCTTGCTGGTTATAGCGTTCTTCGGGATGTACTTCACTTGATTGGCTAGCAATGTTTTTCTCAAGACAGTAAAAGCAGTTGTCTAGTCCACACCAATAATCTTTAAAAACCAAAATACTGTCATGCGAACATCAACATTTTCAGATTCCGCAATTCGTTACAGTGCTTTGAGCCTGGGTCTTCTCTTCTTAATACTTGGTTTAGCTGGATTTGTGCCAGCTTTTGTTACTCCCTCTGAGCACTTTACCTCTGAACCAGGCTTTGGCTATATATTCGGAGTATTCCCCACCAACTATTTTCATAATGCAATTGGAATTTTAGTTGGTGTTTGGGGAATTGCTGCATTTACAAGCTTAAGCGGAGCAATTGTGTTTAATCGCATCTTCGCTATCCTCTATGCAGCAGGTGCTATTTTAGGATTACTACCCTTTTCCAATACCTTGTTTGGACTGACACCACTTTTTGGCAACAATATCTGGCTTAATGCCATTACTGCGGCGATCGCTTTCTACTACGGATTTGTGAAGTCAGCAGAAATCGCTACAACGAGTTCCTCGAGTGCGCAACCTAGCGTTTAACTCGCTCAAAGAAATAGCGTTTATAAAAGCTGGGGGAGAAAAGGGTAATGTTTTTAGTAGCTATTACTACTTTAATAACCTTAAATACATTTATGTATTCTTCTCCCCCAGCACCCCCTGCTAACCCCTAAATTTAACACCTGCTAGGAGTGCAAAATCCTCCTCCAGAAAGGGTTGCAGCCCGGATTGCCTCAAGGGGAAATTTTGGCGTGCGATCGTTGTACAACAAACCGTTAGCTTCTTGGAAAGTATCGGTAAATTGTGTGTAACAGAATCCACTGAACAGTTCAATATTATTGACGGCTTCGAGTAGGGTAGTATATTTCATTTCTAACTCGGATACACTCCAGCTGCGTTCATATCCCCAAGCTTGAGCTGCATCTGGCTTGTCATCTGGGGCATAGGCGATACCACCAAACTCTGTTAGCATTACCGGTTGCCCTTGATGTGGATAGTTGTCGAGTGTGAGGATACGTCCTCCAGGGCGCTTATGATTCAGCATATCCGACACCTTCACTTCTGGCCCATAACGACGAACTAATTGCTGCGGTTTGGTGTCATAATCATGAATTGCCAGAATGTCTGTATCCGTACTTTCCCAGCCATCGTTACCAATCACTGGACGAGTTGGGTCGAGGGTTTTCGTTAAGTGATACATTGCTAAAACATAGTTGCGGTGAGCTGCTGTCTCAACTAAATTCGGTACTCCCCAAGATTCATTAAAAGGTACCCAAGCGACAATACATGGATGGCTGGAATCTCGTTTGATGACTTCAGTCCACTCCCGCGTCATGCGTTCTACTGCTTTGCGGGTAAAGCGATAGGCGCTGGGCATTTCCTCCCATACCAATAACCCTAAAACATCTGCCCAATATAAAAAGCGCGGGTCTTCAATTTTTTGGTGTTTGCGTACCCCGTTGAAACCCATAGCTTTAATGAGTTCTACATCACGTCGCAACGCCTCATCGCTGGGTGGAGTCATCAGCGTATCTGGCCAGTAGCCTTGATCGAGAACTAGGCGTAAATAATAAGGGCGACCATTGAGCATAAAGCGATCGCGCTGTACGCTCACCGTTCGCATTGCGGTGTAAGATTTTACTTCATCCAGTAGGCGATCATTGCTCCACAGTTGAATTTCAGCATCAATTAGCGTTGGCTTTTCTGGACTCCACAATAATTCATTACGGAAGTCGTCAATCCCAGGATCAGCAAGGGCGATGCGGCGATTAATTTCCCCGTTCAACACTTCGTAGGTATCATTCGCCAACACTTTATCGCCAATGCTCAATTTCATCTTGATTTGTACACCAGAAGTAGGTACATCACCCGCCAGCGCCGCTTCAAAACCAACTTCCCATCGCTCAAAGTCGGAATTCCAGCAAAGATGGCCTAGATAAGTTTTACCTACTCGCTCCACCCAGACTGTTTGCCAAATACCGCTAGTGCGAGGATACCAAATACTGTGCGGTTGCAATTGCCAATCTTGCTTACCGCGAGGTTTGGCGAGGTCTTGCGGATCATCTTGCGCCCACACTGTTACTTTTGTTGTGCCACTGTCATTTAATACGTGGGTAATATCGAGCGAGAAATTGGTGTGTCCGCCTTCATGTTCAGCTATGTATTGACCGTTAACCCACACACGAGCACGGTAGTCCACCGCACCGAAGTGTAACAGCAATTTACCATCACCTTCTGGTGTGGCAAATTCCCGCTCGTACCAACAGTTTGGGTGAAAATTTGTGTCACCTATCCCACTTTTAGTTGATTCCGGAGCAAACGGAACTTCTATTAGATGAGTCCATTGCCTCAGGTCACTGGGTTGAACACACTTTCCTTCATCATCAAACGCAAACTTCCACAAACCATTTAAGCTTTGCCAAGGCGATCGCTGCAACTGTGGACGTGGATGTATGATTTCTTTCCAGCCAAAAGCATTCTCGTCATTGCTCTTAACTGATAATGCAACTCCACTATTATTAATATGTAATAATTTCATTAAAACCTCTTTTCTATTTGCATTTCATTAAATCTAAAATGTCATACATTAATAAAATTAAGATTTATTGAGAGACATTATTGATCAATACGGTTCAGTTAAGGATTAACTCTCCCTAACTCTTCTTAAACAGAAGGGAACTAAGCCCTCTTAAAAAGGGGTTGGGGGATCTCCAAGAAATCAACATCACTAACTGATCTGTATTACATTATTTATAATTTAATTGTTTTTCAACCAAACAATCAAAATTGATTCTAATAAAATAGTTATGTATAGCAATCCGATTTGATTCCTGAAATTACTTGCATAGGGAGAGAACAGGAATAAGGAAACTAGAGGTGTACTGAATTTTTTCAAAAATCAAATAAGAGTTTTATGTTTTGATAAATCTTACTTGTACTATGTTAAAACGCTGCTTCTATTATCTAGTTTTTGAAGTTGGCTATTCAGCCAGGTAGAACCTCTAACCATACAGTTATAACAAACATCTCCATAGCTATCACCCCGATCGCTCGATACAATTAATCTTGCATCTCTCATCCTTAACTGCTGATTACATATTAGGCAGAGTTGGTTAAATTCCAAGCTATTGCATTCAATTTGAAATTGCATAATTGATTACCACAGGCAAACTTTCGCTTTGTGTGTTCCCAAAAGCTTTGCTTGGTTAGTAGTATAAAAATATTTTGATTAGCTTGGCTTCTACCAAAGGAATAGAAGTATACCAGATGAAGATATAAGTAAAAATACTTTTTGTAAATAAATATAAAGAAAAATGCTGAATAATGAGCTAATTGAATGATTGATCCCAGGTAAATAAGCTAAGTTCGTGAAAGCAAAAATATTGACGGAATTTTTCCAGGTATTGATATATTTTTAATTAATGTAAATGAACGTCTGACTAGACTCTTTCCCGCATTTGTGCCGACTTGCAACTGAAGCTCTCAAAGAAACTGCGCCTGCCCAAACCATCGACACTCCCAAGGATATCGACAGTATGGCTGATGTGGGCTACTGAAGCTAGAGTTGCATTGGTGTGCTTACCTTAGACCTAGCTTGAAAAAGAGCTGTGAGCATAGGTTAAGTAGCCCAAATGATTTGCTGTTGACAGAAATCATGGCTGTACAGCA
>NZ_MTAW01000182.1 GCF_002154725.1 Nostoc sp. 106C
TCGTTGATATTTATTCCTTCTTTATCTGTATCACAGTTTTAGTGAATTGGTATAACGCCAGTTGCTTATGGAGAGCCGCCTTACCCTGCTGGCTCACCTGTTCGCTTTTATAAAAAAACGGCTAAATGTTTTCTAGGTAAATCTTACAAGCCATAAGTTTAGTTGGCATGTGAAAAACCGACTAGCTGTGAGATTCGCCTACTCATCATAGCTAGCCGGATCTAAATTCTAGTGAGTTATTTGATTGTGCATTGTTTCTAGTAAATTTCACCGACTAAGGTCTTGCATAACTAGAAAACAATTTGTTATTATTGCATTTCGCAGTTTTTATACTTCTTGTTTTTTCGCCCAGCTACCTCGTCGGTTATCTTCTCTTGGTTTAGCTTTATTGACTCTGAGTTGACGCCCCATCCATTCTGCACCATCTAATTCTGCGATCGCAGCGTCTTCTTGGGCATCTTCAGTCATATCCACAAAAGCAAAGCCCCGCAGTTTACCTGTTTCGCGGTCGGTAGGTAGAACTACCCTTTTGACTTCGCCATAATCTGTAAATACTGCTCTTAAGTCCGCTTCGGTAGCGCGGTAGGAGAGATTTCCAACGTAAATAGTCATGTGGGTCACGTAAGTTTCAACAAGGAGCGATAAGTTCAGCTAAAGAACAGATCTAAGTAACTTGCAAATTTTGCAGACTTTCCTCTGATTCAGCAATGGCGAATGTTGTAAAGCGGCAACCTTAACTGTGGTATTGTCTACAACTATATGTGCCATGTGGCTGAACTTACTCATACGCTCATATAATAACTGATCGCGATATTTTTCAAAGTATGAGATTTTACAAACCCTCATAGCATAAAATCAGCAACTCTTATAAGTTTTAATATTTTCAAGAGTTTTGTTTTATAGTTTACAGATTATTTTTAAGTATAGAAGTATATATACTAGAAAAATAAAGGTCTGCCGCTCGTGGGCAGACCTTCAAGTTATTAAAACCTAAACTATCTGACTATTACTCAATCGCAATTTGTTGAGGGCCAGCAGCTTTACCATTATTGGCTTCAGTTGCAGTCGATGTATAACTAGTTGAGCCTGTTTGTTTATCCAGCCAGCTTTTTACCGGATCGTCTGCAAGGTTGAGCCGAAACACACCCGAAAAAAATCCACCCAAAAATGAGACTGGATGTTGGGTAAATTCCTTAAAGATTGGTGACAATTCATCAATGAACATTAAAACTCTCCTAGCGTTGCCTTAGAAAATTATTACTTCTTTATTGATCGTAACTTGGAAAGCAATATCAGGTTATTGGTAGTAAAGTATACAATTACTTGCCGAAGCGTTCAGAAATGGGCAATCAAGCGCTGCCATTATGGAACTCAGTATCGCTAAAAAATAGCTGAGTCATTCGCTTATAATGCTGGCAGAGATTTGATAGTTGAAGAACAAAATCAATAATGGGACTTTTGAATGGTGGCTTAATGGTATTTGCGATATACGCATACACAGTTGTGGGTTTATCTCCCATCAAAGAGACCCAGATATCCGACTTCTTTAAGAAGTCGGATATCTAAGTTTTCGCTTCATCCTCAGTTACTTGTCATTGTGCGTTATGAGGTTGGTTCCTGCACAGGAAACATACATTTATCAGAATCACAGCCAGATGGTCCAGCCTCAGCCAATTCACCTAAATCATAGCGACTTAGTACTGCACAGAAATCATCTGTTTTACGTCGTGCTTTTACCTCTTGAGTTAAACGTTCGTAAGTGAGTTTATCTATTGGTTCAAATGGCAAACGTGGAAATGATTGCAAATCGTCAAAACGAGCTAAAAGTGCTGCCGAAATATACCCTTCATCATTGTGGATAGCTTCATAAATGCGCTGACCTAAAGGCTCAACTTCATCAGAACGTAGCTCCAAAGTTGCAGAGGTATTATGAGTAACATAATGTCGCTGAACTTGGAGAACAAAATCCAATTGAGCTAAGGCAGAGAATTTAGAAACATCAATTTGATCGGCTCCTGATAAATCTGCCCAAGGTACGGCAACAGGAATTTCTACTAGCCATTCACTAACACGAGGATCAAAGGGATCGTTAAGTAAATTACCCTGTTCATCTTTGTCAGATTGAGAGGGAATAACGTTATAGCCATAGTCAATACAAGCTAAGGCTACTGGGTCATTTTTACGGAAAGTGATGCGGCGAATAAACCTTTGGGCTTTGGGGGGATGCCAGCCGGAACTAGCACCTGTTAATAGTGCTTTAGTACCACTAGGTTGCACAGTTGTACAGCGATTTGGACGTTTGAGATTGTGGCGATCGCAGTATTCCCAAACTACCCGATGTACAATATCTTTCCAGAAACTCAGGTATTTCTCTTCTTGACGCTTAAATGCTAATCCTTGCGCAGTGGCGGGTCTTCCTGCTTCCCACCAACGCAACCAATCAACACCAAAAGCGTGGACAAAGAAATCAAATAAGCCAGTAAAAGAAACCCCAACAATTGGATCTAATTCTCGGCTTTTTTGATAGCGAGGTTCGAGGAATTGATGATTTAAAAGAGCCGCTACAGAAAGTGCCCCAGCCGTGAAAGCTTCCTCTTGTTCTTTATAGTTATCGGGGTCAAGTTGATTAAGGTGAACTTCTGACAAATTACAGTGGAAGTTGCTGCCGATAATTTCACCACAAGGATTTAAACCAAACCGAGCTAAACGATGTTCTAACTCATCAGCATCAAGATTTCGATAGTTTTCTTGTAACCAATCTTTTGCTGTTCCTTGTTCGTAAGCTTTGAGGAAATCAACTTTCAATGCCGATGTTGGTAGCAAATCAATATTAGCTCTAGCTACTGCTTCACCAGCCCATTGAATTGCTCCCTCACCGCTGTAATACTGCTTGCGAACAGCATCAATAGATTCTTCTAATGTCGGCTTGCGATGAAAAACTCTGGTATGATTTGCCATCCGCAGAGCATCACGCTCTGGATCAATTCGCCAGTTACCCTCTGCATCTTGCTGCCATAAATTATCTTTGGCAGTAGCACCTAGTTCATCGTCGGATTTAAACTGGCGCATACCAGCACTGTTATGTGTCAAATAGCCATCACAGTAAAAACAATGGGCTTCTTCGACTTCAATGTCATAAGTTTGGACATAATCGTAGCTACCCAAACCTTTAACTGTAACGGGAATATCCAGTGAGATATCAGCCTCAGCTATGTAACGCTCATAGTTAGCATCAACGGTACGAGAACCTTGAAATCCCATTTCGCGCATTTCGCTATAGGTGTAAGCTTCCCGCATGATTGCGCCAGGTACGGTAAAACCATACATCTTTAATCCTTGACGCAGTTGTCCCTTTAAGGAATGAGGAGCAATGAGGGCGTTATAACGCTCTTTGAGCGCTGGAAGTTTCAAGCTATATTTAACTTGCCATGCTTGCTCTTGGGGATAGGTAATAGCAATTCTGCCAGCGATACCTAAACTAGATAAAACTGAGCCGACTTGTCTAATAAACGATCTGTAGACTGAAGTAACTAAATGAGGGGGTCGGTTATTAACTGCACCGTCACTATCCATTAATCCAGCTAGGTATGCAGCCCTAATATCTACTGAACCCTGCAAAACAAAACTAGGAACTACTAGGGGAACATTAGGCTGTTTAATATAGCGATGGAAATACTCAGCCAAGTGCATAGACGAACATATTGACTTAGCTGTATTTTCACCTTTGATAACGCCATGAGTAGCTGTCAATCCAAATAATGCTAAAGCAGCGTCAATCTTAGCTTGGATTTTTGCAGTTAGTTCGGTATCCAAGCTGTTCATTGCCCATTCAACACGGCCATAGGGCTTACCATATTTATTGCGACCGAGAGCAACATAGCCGTCACCGTGAGTAAACCCAATTAACCAAGCAACTTCGGGCGTTAAATCAGGAATAATCAACGACTTAACGGTTTGGCTTTGAGCAGGTCTAGATTCTGTAAAATCACCAGGGAGATGGGTAACTGTACCAGGTAGCACTTGTGTATTGTGCAACAGGCGATCGCCTGACGCTAAATTAGCAACTGACTTCCAAGCAATTCCTCCTTGAGCATCTGCTAAAACTGCTTCTTTATGATTTAAAGTTGCTCTGGGATAGGTAGCATTAGTTTCAATTTCGTAGACATCCTGAAATCCTTGGTCGAATTTATCGACAACTCGCCGAAATCCCAGAGGAGTCTGTACTAAGTCACCCACTTGCACATTGCGAATGGGAACAAGACCTTTAGAAGTATGAACTAGAGCGTCTTCAGGTAGACAGCGTCTTATATTTCCCGCGACAATTGTTACAGCAGCTTGATCGATTAATAGGCAGCATTCAACAGAATTTAATTGCCTACCTAAAGCTTTATTCAGAATAGATGCACAATTCTCATAAAGTGTAGGCAATTTAACCGGATTTGCAACTCCTCCAAATCCTTTTAGAGTTTCTCCGGCTTGACGAACATCACTAATATCAACAAATACTTGAACTTGATCGCTAAATCTCTGATCTGTAGAGAGTTCTAACAGGGTTTGATAAGATTTCACCCAACCTTCACGGCTATCGCCAACGCTGATAGTGACTTGATTACCCTGTATAGAGATTTCTGTATACTCCCGACGCTGTTCTTTGGAAGTAGCACCGATTTCACCCTGTACAGTTATATTCAGGCGATTGCGGATTGGGGGTAGTTGATTAATATATCTCGGTTCGATGATGGCTCCAGTACCACAGCCCATCATTGCTAAATCCATCATCAACCCAAAGGCTTTCCAGTCTTGGAGATTGGTAGAAGTGCAATTATAAGCCCCCGAAAAGTTCTTCGGCTTGGCTATCCAATCTGTGCCACCAACCCATAACCAGCGCCCACTGGGTAAGGCTTTCATATTACGCTGCATCTTGTCTAAGATTGCAGCTTCTTCACGGCTGAGTTTCCCCAGTTCGACTAAGCCAACAAGAGTGCGATCGCATACTTCATCCCAAGTTTCCCTTAATCCTGCGGGACTGCGACGGCTATAAGTTCTGAAAAATACAGGATTAGCTGCGGGGGCAGTTTCCGGAAACTTTGCACTCTGGCGTTTTCTTTCAAGCTCTCGAACCATAAATCCAGTCTTGTTGCGTGCTGACAGATTAAGACTATAGACCAAGTAGATTTAGGATGAAAGATTGTCAAAAAGCACAACTTGCGCTTACTTCACAGGAGTACAAAGTGCAACATCAACTCATAATGTATAATAGTGTCCTTTTTCTGCTACTGTATAATGGCTCTTGCTCAGGAAGCAGCAACCCTGACCCGTATAGCCAGGGTCAGAGCCGCAACTAATTTTAGCTATCAGTCGGAATTACAAATCGCATCCCCATCAGGCGAATACGGATTTACCAAGCACTCCAGTTCAGCAATTCGCTCATCCTTGCTTTGGATAACCTCCCAAAGACACTGAATTTGTTCATCTTTCATTGCAAGCTTTTCATCCTTGCTTTGGATAATTCTTTGAAGCTTTTGTATCCGGTTTTGTCCAGTTTTTTCCAAGCGGATCAAGGCATCTATTAAGTCTTTTTGCCGTTTTCTTTCAAGCTCTCGAACCATAAATCCAGTCTTGTTGCGTGCTGACAGGTTAAGACTATACCCCAAGTAAATTTAGGATGCATGGTTTGCATGATTGTCACAAGAGACAACTTGCGCTTGCTTTACCACAGTACAAAGTGCAACATCAATTCATAATGTATAATAGTGTCCTTTTTTTGCTACTGTATAATGGCTCTTGCTCCTTGGCGAACTGCGATCGCCCGTGCTCTCCATCAAAATCGCAGTCTGGCTTATGCCCGTTACTTGCAACTAGCAACAGTACGGGTAAATGGTCTACCTGCTAATCGGACTGTAGTTTTTCGTGGCTTTTTAGAAGCTACCAACCAGCTAAAATTTATTACTGATTCCCGTAGTGAAAAAGCTGAACAGATACAGCAACAACCTTGGGCGGAAGTCTGCTGGTACTTCCCCAATACACGAGAGCAATTCCGCATTACTGGCGGCTTGACTTTGGTAGGAAGCGATGATTCTCAACCCGATTTAGCACCAGCACGCGCTACTACCTGGCAAGAGTTGAGTGATGCAGCAAGGTTACAATTTGCTTGGCCTCATCCTGGTCAACTCAGAAATAAGGATGAACAAGCTGCTTTTAAACCACCCCTACCAAATCCCAGCCAGCCACTACTAAATTTTTGCTTATTGCTACTCGACCCTTTACAGGTAGATCATTTAGAGTTACGCGGCGAACCACAAAATCGCTGGATATACTACCGCAACGACCAGCAGGAGTGGTCTACTGAAGAAATTAATCCTTAAAAAGTTGGTTAAGGAACAATCTCAAAAACAGTACCGACTTGCACTCATTGATATAGCTCATCTACATCTTGATTTTTCAGGGAAAGACAACTTCAAGTCCAATTTTGGTGATCGCCAATGATTCTATCTGCGCCAATGGGGACTCCATGAATACCCACCTTTCCCCCAATAGAAAAATACCAAGCTAGCTGGCTAGTAGGGGGATGAGGAACCCGATAAAAAATGCAATTTAAATACCTGCACCATCAAGAAACTGCTGGATCGCCTTATCTCTAAGGTTACACGAGGGAACTTCTTGGGTTAATTCATCCTTGCTGGAGGACAAATTACCAGCCAAAACAGGAGTTTTATTAGATGAATGGGCGGGTTGAAGACGTTGTATTTGTTCTTCGAGTGCTTCAATCCGGTCTACTAAGGCACGAATCACTTCGGCTTCTGAATCTGGTAAGTTGTTGTGTTCTAGAGGAGCAACTCTAACTCCAGAGCGATAGATGATCCGACCAGGTACACCCACAACCGTGCAATTAGATGGGACATCTCTAAGGACAACTGATCCAGCACCAATGCGGACATTGTTTCCGATTTGAAGATTGCCTAATACTTTTGCGCCAGCACCAACTACAACATTTTCACCTAAAGTTGGATGGCGTTTACCACTTTCTTTACCAGTACCACCAAGGGTGACACCTTGATAAATTAGGGCATAGTCTCCCACGATCGCTGTTTCACCAATGACTACACCCATACCGTGATCGATAAATACGCCATGCCCAATAGCTGCGCCTGGGTGAATTTCAATTCCCGTTAAAAACCGAGCAATATGAGATATCAGACGGGGAATAAAGGGAATGCCAATAATATACAGCCAGTGAGCCAGCCGATGGAATAGCAAGGCTTGCAAACCGGGGTAGCAGAATAACACTTCCAACCAGTTGCGGGCAGCTGGGTCACGTTCAAAGATGATACGAAAGTCGGTACGCAGTGTAGATAGCACGAGATAGTACCCTCGGAAAGCAAAACGAGCTACTTTCCCATATTATCGTTCCATGTGTTCTTCGTAACAAAGTTGGGGAAGAGTCAAGGGTTAAGGGTCAATAGTCCTTTGTCATTAGTTATTTTCCCCTCATCTCCCTTGTCTCTCCTGCTCTTTGTCACGGCTGCTGTACTGTCAACGTGTAATTTTGCTTAACTCCAGAATTAAATGTACCTACCCAAACCTTGTAAGTTCCACTTTTGAAGTTGCGATCATCAATGCTCGCGTCTTTACTCTTACCAGTATCATCGCCACAGCGAATTGTTGCATCGTCTGGGCCTTGGATGAGCAAAGTGGTATCGTACCCGCCACTGTTGACTAATACTTTGAGGCGATCAAAGTCTTTATCCAAAATCAGTATGTGATCTGGTTTAGGATCGGCAAAGCCAATGCAGGCTTTTTTGTCGCGATCGCGGTTGCTAATAGCTGATAGTGAGTAGGAACCGCCTGTGTAACCTTCAACTACTCCTTGTGTCGGAGTGAACCCCGCAGACAGCTTGAGTGTGCCAAAGTTTGCTGTCTCTGCTATTACAGGTTGAGCCATAACGGCGGTAACTGTAGCTAAAAGCCAGCCCCATTGAGACTTAAGCCGGAGGCGACAATATTTCATAGTAGCCCTCCAACAATTAATTTTATAAGTAACTATATATACATATTGTAATCAAAAAACCGTAAGATTTCAGAATTTGTGCCACATTGAAATGTGCCACAATTAAGGGTTAAAAAAATGGAAGATGTGGGGACTAATGGCTAGGGACTAGGGAACAGAGATGTTCATGCTTGGTTGTGAGATTTTCCCGTGATTAGCTAGCTTGAAAAAGGTAAGAATCATTTGTCATTGTCTGCGTCAGAGCTTCTCCACCTCTTTGCAGTCATCAGAGAATCTCCTAATCAAATAAATCCTACCTTTGCTAACTCTATTTTAATCTCTCAATCCCCAGCCTCAGCCTCTTAACATTTAGCTAATTTCTGCAAAAATTATGATGAGGTCTTGGGCACAGTAAGCTAACCCGCCTTTAAGTTGCAGAATCCTTAGCCTCAGAAAGACGCGGAGATGCAATTTTAATGATTATTAGCTTAACGGGAAATGTTCCTGGAAAGTAGAAGCAGTGATTAGCGATCGCTTTATGATTTACTGTTACGCTCGTAACCATCAATGGCGATTCTTGTTACTCTCATAAAGCAGTTTAGAACTTGGCTATGGGTTAAGTTTGCACTTATTTCTGGCGTTAAGAAATATAGTGAATTAGCTCAACTATGCAATATCAGCGCTATTAACAAACCAATTTTCAATGCTTAAATTATTAAAAAACTCAAAATCAGAAACATTATTCGTTACCAAAATTAAATTATTACAGTAAGAAATACTCGCAATTTGACTATCTACAAAACCAGGGGTTTTGCCTATGTTGGATAATCTCACCCTTTCTTGAGCGTGCCATTGTGCATTAGTGTCAACTTAACGCGAAACCCTGTTACCGCAAGGAACTGAAGTTCCTTACTAATAGCAAAAGTCATCTAAAGATGACTAAATATCCTCAAAATCTTGAGTCTACTTACTAATTCTCTTTTAATCTCTAAATCCAAAGCCTCAGCCTCTTACATTAGACTTCTTGCAGAAGTCGGTAAAAGGGAAAGGGGAAAAGGGGAAAGGAACTCAAAACCCTTTCCCTTTAACCTTTTCCCTTTCCCCCCTCTTGCAAAAATATATTTTTGCAAGAGACCCCATGAGCTGCGTTCACAAGGAACAATGAAAATCTTAACCCTTCCTTTTCTTCTGCCTCCTGCCCTATTTTCAAGGCAGGTCTATTTAGCCAATTTCTGCAAAAATATGAGACGAGATTGGGCAGAGGGTATAAAAACCTTCTACCGCACCCCTGCCCCTAGCCCCAGTTCTAAGGTTGGAGTTTGAAGAATACCCGACCTTTGAGTAATCCTGTCTCACTACCGTAACTACTGACTGTGAGCGATCGCAAATTCTCGAAAAATGGTTTTCCTACTAATTCTACTAGTTTGAGAATGGGTAACTGGCGCTCTACAAGATTTTGACTTTTTCTCCAGTCGAGATATACATAACCTTGGTTAGGTTGGGGAATAGCAGCGATACTATCTTGGAAATTGCGATTTTTAATTAAGGAATTTTCTTCAACTGAGATAATTTCAGCAATCGTTTCTAAATCAGAAGTGAAAATTTCGTAATTTCCGAGAGTTGTATGCGCTCCTTGAACTTTTGTCTCAACGGTGTAAGCGAGACTGTCTTTATCCTCAAGTTTTTTGCTCGTAGCGATTAAATCTGTCCAAGCAGAGATTTTTTGATTGTTGAGGCTGAGGGAATTAATATTCAATCCTTTAGTAGAAGCGATCGCATCTAAACGCGAAATCCCTTCTGCTACCTCTGGGGTTTTTTCTACAACAAAAACCCAACTGTCTGTTTTCTGCTCGTTTTGAGGTAATAATGCTATAGCGTATTCTCCTTTTACCCAACTGAAGATGTCTTCTGGCAAGTTTATACCCCAGCGGTTTTGCAGTTCACTAAATGGCTTCGCTATTTGTGAATTTACATCTTTGCTAGAACCAGATATAGTCGCTGTTGCTTGTTTCCAGAGTTTAGCTAGATCGGTGTCACCCAAATTGCTCAAGTTAGCGCCAGAGATTGCCAAACCTGCTGATTGTGGAATATATTGCAATGCTCCTACAGGTTGCGACACCAAAGGAGTTGGGGATGAAGAAGTAGTTTCTAATGAACTCAGAAAGCTCGTTTCTGCAACTAATCCTTTAGAATTCAAAACTAGAGAAATAATTTCGCTGTCATAGGTTGGTTCTCGTAGTTCTAATCCTTGCCATTTTGCTAAAGTGGGGAGATTCAAGAAGGCTAAAGCCAACGCACCTTTAGGTAATTGTTGGGTAGCTTTCTGATATTGCACAGAGCTGTTTAAATTGAGATCTGGAGCTTGGACGTTATTAATAGCATCTTTTAGGACTTTGAGATCGTTAGCAAACAAGACATAGCGAGCCTCTTTCCGAGGACCTTCGCTAACGCCAACAGCTGCACCAGCTAGGAAGTCTTCCTTTGGGGGCGGATTATCATAAAGTAGCTTTACCCCTTCATACTCTTCTGTGCCTAAGTTTGCCCCAGCTAGTACCCGCTTGGAGAATAAAAGTTCTACAAACTCGCGGCTTTTTTGTGGTTGTGTGGTTGTTAATGCCATCAAATACCCAGGCTGCTGTCCATTCTCTGGGTCGCGATCAATGTCTAAGCTAGTTAGAGCTAATGTAATTTCGTTTCCTAACCAAGGTTGAATATCTTCTTGGTAGTTGATGTTACTCTTCGCTAATAAACTGGTTTTGAGCTTAGATAATTCCCCTTCACGCTCTAAAGCCTGCAATCGGTCTGGATTTACTAGCAAAGAAACTGTAACTGGGGCAAATTTCGACACAAAGATGGTAGCACTAGGCTGGGAAGCAGAAGCAGTGATATTAGCTGGACTTTTGGCGAACAACCAGTAAAATCCAGTAATCACAATTACTAGCAGTGCGATCGCACCAGCTACTATAAAACCAAAAAATGAGCTTTGCCTATTCACCAAACCTCCTCGCCTCGAAAGCCTCTAATTTCCAAGCATATAGAGGAAGAGGTAAGCAATTTGAATTGCCCTCCAAATATCTCATAATGCATATAAATAACTACTTAAGTAGGTGGACATAATTAAACATAAAATGCCAATTTATGGACGGCAGACAGAAACAGCTTTTTACCTTCTGCCTTCTACTTAATTAATTTAGGAATGGATGCTCATGCTAGGCTCAAGATATTCTGTCAACATAAATGATATAGGATTGTTTACAAAAACCTCATGACAGGAACCTCAATTAGCCAAATTAGTGTTGAAGAACTAGCACAACGTCTATCTGCTCAGGATTCTAGTATTCAGCTCGTAGATGTGCGCGAACCCCAAGAACTAGCGATCGCCAGCATTGAGGGCTTTGTCAACTTCCCTCTGAGTGAATTTGCTGAATGGGGCGATCAAATACCCACGATCTTAAATCCTCATGCTGAAACCCTTGTACTTTGCCACCACGGGATGCGTTCTGCTCAGATGTGTCAGTGGTTAGTTGCACAAGGTTTTACAAATGTTAAAAACATATCAGGTGGAATTGATGCTTACTCCAACTTAGTTGACCATTCAATTCCTCAGTATTAATTATGAAAAACGCGAACTATATATTACTCATTTAGTACTGATTCTAGCATTTAGCAAATACATCAGTTGCTCGCCTTGTAGAAATACTGGCGAATTTTCTAATGATGAGTTATGTATAGAAGACTCCATAAGCTCATATATCTGAAGAGTAAATAAATCCGTACAAGGAAATACATTTTTTAATAAAAGCTTATGGAAAAATACGGTTAATAAGCCAAAAAGTCCAATTGAGAGTATCAGCTTTGATGGTAATAGTCAAGCTCTAAGATAGAGCACCCTCAGAATATACAGATCTGGAACTTTACACTAATTAACTGTTTTATAATTAAATAGTCAGCTATCTTAATCGACAATTAGATATATTAGTTAACTATTAATATTTTTTTTCGTTTCCTGTAAAAACCACAAACTTTTACAAACTTTCATTAAAATTTGCCTTCAGTAAAGAATACCCTATGCAAGTCCAGTTGACAAATCGACAACAGCATATACTTTGGGCAACGGTGCGTCACTATATTGCTACGGCAGAGCCTGTTGGGTCAAAAGCTCTAATTGAAGAGTATGACCTAGGTGTTAGCTCAGCCACAATTCGCAATGTGATGGGTGTCCTAGAAAAATCTGGTTTGCTGTACCAACCACACACATCTGCTGGACGAGTACCTTCTGATTCTGGCTATCGCATTTATGTCGATCAGCTAATTACGCCTTCAGAAAGTTTAGCCAAAGAGGTAGAGTTAGCACTGCAAAAGCGCCTCCACTGGGAGGATTGGAGTCTAGAAGCTCTATTACAAGGAGCAGCGCAAATTTTAGCAACCTTGAGTGGGTGCATCAGTTTGATTACGATGCCGCAACACAATACAGCATTGTTACGACATTTGCAATTGGTGCAAATGGAAAGGGGGCGAATCATGCTGATTGTAGTGACAGATGGTTACGAAACTCATTCTAGATTAATGGATTTGTCACCGATACGAGAAGAAACAGAAATCGATCCAGAGGTGATTGATCGCGAATTGCAAATTGTTTCTAACTTTTTAAATACCCACCTGCGGGGACGCAGTTTGCTGGAATTAGCCAACCTTGACTGGAGTCAATTAGATCGGGAATTCCAACGCTATGGAGAATTCTTGAAAAATTCCGTTGCAGAATTGACTCGTCGAACTATGACACCAACAGCAACACAAATTATGGTTCGGGGTGTAGCAGAAGTTTTGCGTCAGCCAGAATTTTCCCAACTACAGCAAGTACAGACCATTATCCATCTGTTGGAAGAAGAACAAGACCAACTATCACGATTAATCTTTGAAGAGCCAGAAGGTGAAGATCGGAGTAAATCACGGGTAACTGTTCGGATAGGAGCGGAAAACCCACTAGAACCAATACGTACCTGTACCTTGATTACTTCAACTTACCGTCGAGGTTCAGTCCCAGTAGGGAGTGTAGGAGTTTTAGGACCAACACGCCTAGATTATGAAAGTGCGATCGCAGTTGTAACTGCGGCGGCTGATTACCTTTCCGAAGCTTTCAGTTAAATAATTGTACTGAGAAATAGTTTATAAGCAAGCTCTAGAACAAGAAGCAGATAATCTGTAAGCGCTTTCGGTTTTAGCATTTATGGAATTCAAAAATTAGAAATTTGCCTCTGCTAGAGAGCATTTGCAAACCATATTAAAAATGTTCCCAGATTATAAGTATGGAGATGCTTCTTTGATTTGTGGCGAAACCCTTTTAACTGTACAAGAACTGGATACAGCAAAAATCCACTTAGAACAACACATCAAAAATTGAAGCCATCCAGAAGCATATATTACTTTGGCTAAAATTCTCTCTGAACAAAGCGATACTCAAACAGCACGTAGTTATCTAGAAACTATGATTGCGAAAATTAGAGGCTCATCCTACTACCACTTCAAACGTAATCGCCATTTTATCGGTAAAGCAGAAAAGTTATTAAAAACTTTAAGACGTTAAAATAAATACATTTCCAAATTACTATGTTGCAAAAAATTATATATTTTTCACTCTGGATTGGATTTATTACTTATGCTTTTTTCCTAGCTCCTCCTAATCAACCCGATACATTTGAGTTAATTAAAAACTTGTCCACTGGTCAATGGCAAGGAATTAATCCGTTAGTAATTGCACTCTTCAACATTATGGGCATCTGGCCATTAATTTATAGTGCAGTAGTATTTATTGATGGCAGAGTACAGAAAATACCAGCTTGGCCATTTGCTAGCGTCTCTTTTGTAGTCGGGGCTTTTGCCCTTCTACCCTACTTAGCGCTACGGGAACCAAATAAACAATTTGTAGGGCAAAAGAATGCCTTTCTCAAGCTACTTGATTCTCGTGTAACAGGTGTTTTCTTGACTGTTGCCACAGTTATTTTAGTTGCCTATGGTTTACGAGCAGGAGATTGGGAAAATTTTGTGCAACAGTGGCATACCAGTCGTTTCATCCATGTAATGAGCCTAGATTTCTGTTTCCTGAGCCTATTATTTCCATCATTATTAGGAGATGATATGGCGCGTCGTAGTTGGATAAATCCTCTGTTATTCTGGGTAATAGCTTTAATTCCCTTGTTCGGTCCGCTAATTTATTTGTGTGTGCGCCCACCTTTACCAGAAGTAAGGGTTGAGAAAATATCAAGTCAGCAAAAACCAGTATCGAACTAATACTATTTATTTCAGAATTAATTTAAGAAAAATTCTTACCCATTTTATAAACTTCCGGGAGTTCCCACCAAGGAATATGGGGAAATTCGTGATGTTCTTCGTGGTAACCAAAATGATAACATGTGAGAAATGACCACCAAATTGGACGCGTAATAGTTTGCGCATTGTGAGGCTGAATATAACCTCCTATTGGCTGACTATGTGGTATAAAAGTACCAAAATAAAACAATTGTAATGAACTTAAAAGTGATGGAATTACCCAAAAGTAATTTAGATTTTCTTTGGGTATATGAAACTGTAAATTTAAAATTTGATAGACAATTGTTACACCTATAATTTGACCCCAACTCCAGTAATTTTTCATAAAATTAAAATACCAAGAAAAGAAATTCTTATGTTTACCATTATGAAAATCTGGGTCTAGCTCACTAGCTGGGTTATGGTGGTGTAACCAATGTTTTTTTAATAATGTTTGATATGGTAAAAGACCATAAAGAGATATACACAATCTTCCAAAAAAATGGTTTACTTTAGGGTTGTGAGGAAATACGACCCCATGCATTGCATCATGAGATGTAATAAATAATCCCGTGTAGAGAAATGTTTGCCAAAGTATGAGAAACAATAATATAAAAAAATTGAGATGTACAATGTCACGGGAAAGTAAGAAAACTAAGCTAACAGACCATACACTAACAATAATAATCGCGATAAAAAGACCTTTAAACAAAAATTTACTATTTAAAAATAGGGTAAGTTTGGTTTGATTAAGTGGTTGTTCTAATTCGAGCATACTTGTACTCCACATAGTATTCAGGTGAAATTAGCAAAATATAGTCATGGTAAAAATCACCAATCACTAGTAGAAAAACTCTATTAGCGCTCGGTGCTTTGTGCTGAAAACTAGAAAAAAGTCAATATATTTAGAAATGTTAAGACTAATCTAAATAGTATTACACATACAGCTGCCATACCGAAAGTTGTTTTCAGGATGGCGATCGCCTAATATTAAGCGATCGCAATCCTGAGCCTGGTATCTGCATCAGTCAGTACATACCATAAAAAACCCATAGACTGTTAATTATCGAAATATGGAAGAAGTGAGGTTTAGTACGTTTCTCAGTACGCTGTAACCGTTGAGATCCTAAAGTAGGTAAGCTAGAAAACCAATCATAGGCAAGCGACAGTTCCATAGTTCAGACTGAGGAGTAAGTCCAAACTTAAAAGCATTACGATCTTTGCCATTGTATGCGGTTTCAGTAGCATCACTAGGATAAAGCCCCATTGTTAATTTTTCTAAAGAATCAAATTACATTTTTTATAGTATTTACTTAGTTATTGAGTGCTATCTGTCTATAGTGTCAACTTGGAAACAAGTCTGAAGAGTGAAGTTTTATATAAATGCAGGAAATACCATTACAACAAAACCTTAATTTAATCCTCTATTATAAGTAGAGTATTTTAAATTTATACTTCTAGCTATTGCAAAGATAGACTTTTGTTGGCAGTTCAAAGTAAATAAAAATAGCAAGACTTTTACAAGTTGAAATTAAAAATCTAGCGCTAGTCAGAAGCTTTTTTGAATATTATTGGACAAACTAAGTTGTACAGACTAGATAAAAATTGAAAAACTTGTTTATTTAAATCATGGCTCCTACTGTTTTGATTACAGGTGCTTCGCAAGGTATTGGTAAAGCAACCGCTCTTTTATTTGCCCGCAAAGGATACGAAATCGTACTAACATCTCGTCAACCTGACAACTTAGAAGCTGCTGCACAAGAGATACAAAGCCTCGGTTATTCAGCACCATTGACTGTGGCTTGCGATGTCACAAATCCATCTCAGGTAGGCACGCTGGTAGAAAAAGCATTAGATTGTTATGGCTATATCGATGTCTTAGTGAATAATGCAGGTATCTTTGCATCTGGGCCAGTCGAACAGTTTTCTCTTAGCGATTGGCATCAGGTAATAGATACTAATTTATGGGGATATATTCATACAATTGATGCTCTTTTGCCTCATTTTCTACAACGTGGAAGTGGAACTATAGTTAATGTCAGTTCCATTGGTGGAAAAGTACCTACTGCTTATTTAGTTCCCTACTGTACTAGTAAATTTGGTGTTACTGGATTAACGGAAGCACTACAAGCAGAATTAAAGCCAAAAAATATTCATGTTTGTGGAATTTATCCGAATTTGATTAAGAGTAGTTTTTTAGAAAAAGCAATTTTTCGAGGTAAAGATGAGCAAGACTTAAACAACCGTCGCGAACAGCTCCAAAATGTTGTAAAAAATCCTGTAGTCGAAAAACCTGAGGACGTAGCAAATGCTATATGGGATTCGGTTGATAATCAAAAGACAGAAGTAA
Source organism: Nostoc sp. 106C (assembly GCF_002154725.1). Taxonomy (GTDB): domain Bacteria; phylum Cyanobacteriota; class Cyanobacteriia; order Cyanobacteriales; family Nostocaceae; genus Aulosira. The sequence continues at coordinate 16,644 of NZ_MTAW01000182.1, forward strand.
TGGTCGGTTCTGCAAATTTATCACAAGCTTTTTACCGATTGTTTCCAGGTTTGACCAAGTGGGTTTCTCGCCAAGCATTGAAGAATCAAGATTTTTAGGATTGACTGTAGCGCGCTAAATAATACTGATTCTCCAGAAGGCGGTAACTGGAGGAAATGAGGTAGAGATTAATTTGTCGCCAGTATTGAGAATAAACAATGCTAAAAGCCAAAGCTAATCCCCTTTTAATGTCAAATCAGTTGCCACTACAGGCTATTCAATCTGAGTTCTAACGCTCCACTACTGCCTCTATGAGGAGGAATATTTGTATTTTTCTGTCCAGGAGAAATTTGCACAGGTCTGGGAGTTAAGGTTGGTGTTGGAGTTGGCAGAAAATTTGCTGAAGGTGATTGATTAGCTGTTTTTAATTCTTCTTGCAAGATTTTCTGATAAATCTTAGGCAAAGATTTACTAACAGAATTGGTTTCGATGCCATAGCCGAGGCTTGTCCATGTTGGAGAAAGACGCCGCAAAACATCATTTAACTTACCTTGATGGAGCAGTTGAGAAATATCAATTCCCCAAAATTGCGAGTCACTCAACCAACGGTAAACTACCACATCCTGATACTCTGCTTCAAAACTATAAACAGCCCAAAACATGATTTGCATGGGTTTTGGATGATAGCGTGGCGCAATTTGATACCAAGTAGTATTGATAATTTGATATCTACCAGCAGCAGTGGAGCAATTGCCAGTGTTAGGACCAGTAACAATGGTGACACATATCTCAGGATGACGGCTGAGGTCACGGACTTGCTGACCACCATAAAGCAGAGAATAGGGACGTTTGCTGTTGGCTTCGCTGGCTGAGATGGTACGCATCAAAGCCCGGACATAAGGATCGCCGCCTTTCATCACCAAAGGTGGCTGTTTAGCTTCAAAGACGGGATCGCCAGGCGATCGCAATTCTCCATTTATATACCACTGCAATAAGCAGACGAAGCCGAGAAGCGCAGCTATCGGTCCGATCAGTTTTTCTACGCCCTTAAATTTAAAGCCTTTCAGAGTTTGACTCCTTAATATTTGCTCTTTTAGCTAACAACAATAGTCAATGCCATCATTTCGGCAATATTCACCGCAGCAGTACTGAGTCTTGTGTTAACTTGACAACTCACAACTTTCTCCAAATACTCGAATTTTGTCGAGACAGGTTAAACCCATCCATGCTAACTCAAGACTCAGCACTATATTAATCAGACAACGTTAGCAAATAACTCACCAAAGCTTTTAGAGATAGCCTCTGGTTTAGCTACAATCTCGATAACTTTATTACGTGCTGCTGGTTCAAATAGAGCTTCCACACAAACCTGGGCTACTTTTTGCCGAGGAATGCTACCATCAAACAACGTATCAGCACCCTGCATCACTATCGGGTTGGGGTTATCTTCATTCTTCAACCCACCTGGTCGCACAATTGTATAAGTCAGACCGCTTTTTTGGAGATACTCCTCAGCTTGTTTTTTCCAAACTAAAATTAGCCAGAACAAGTTTAGTGGATGAAACAACTGGGAAGTGCACAAAGAAGAAACAAAGACAAAATGCTCAATTCCCTTTGCTTTAGCAGCATCTACTAAATTTTTAGTACCTTCAAAATCTACTTTATAGGGTCCAGTAGGGTCAAAGCTTGGCTTTGCCCCAGTGGCGCACAATAGGACTGTACTATCTCCTAAAGCAGCAGTCAGGGTTTGGGGATTTAACACATCGCCCACAACCAACTCAGCCTCAGGAGGCAAAATCCCCCTAGCTTTCTCGGTATCCCTGACTAAAGCACGGACGGGAATGTTGCGTGCTATTAGTTCTTGCACAATCCGGCGACCTGTTTCACCTGTTGCCCCTGCTACAAATGCTTTCATGAGAAACGCTATCCTGGGAAACTAATATGTGATTGTTCAGTTCTTTATTGTAGTGATTCTACGAAGTGCATGACAGTTTCATGAGGATTCCGTCAAAATGGGATTTGAGTGCGAAATGGCCCGCGTAAGCTGGGAACGATTAATATAATAGACCAACGCCAAAGGATGCAGGAACGCATTTATGCTTTCAAGAAAAGGCGAATATCAATCTTTAGAAATAACAGAAACAGTTTTACCTGTGGCGTCTAACCTCACAGAAGCTGAGGATGTACTTGCAGGGGTATCTGTAGCAACGCCTACCAAATTTTATGGTCGCTACAGTGATTATATGGAAATGTATGCGCCAGCGGCAACGGTTGCTGAGTATCTTAATACGCACACTTCCTGGTTTTCGCGCTGCGCTGAACCAATGAAGGTGCAACCACTTGGAGAAAATGGCTACGCTTTAATAATCGGTCGTTTTGGCTCTTTTGGTTATGAAGTTGAGCCGAAAATTGGTTTGGAATTGTTACCAGCAGAGGAAGGCGTCTACCGTATTCGTACCATCCCAATTCCTGATTACCGTTCACCTGGTTATGATGTAGATTATCGGGCATCACTACAATTAGTAGAAAATGTAGCCAATGTTCTTGGTAATGTTGCGGAAGTGACACGAGTCGAATGGGAATTGGATTTAATGGTTGAACTTCACTTCCCAAGGTTTATTCAGCGATTGCCCAAGTCTTTAATTCAATCTACAGGCGATCGCTTACTTAACCAAATCGTCCGTCAAGTTTCTCGCCGCTTAACTCGCAAAGTGCAAGAAGATTTTCATCAATCTTTAGAAATACCCTTTTCTGCTGCTGCTCAGAAAAAGCGGTAACACGGACAAAAGTCAATAGTCAATAGTCTAATGACTAATGACCATTGACTAATTACTATGCATTCGTAAGAATTCTTTGGACAATTTGCACACCAGTGACCGCTTGCCAAGCAAAAAGTCCTAAAAGCGTGAAATTTAGTAATATATGAGTCATTCGTGCCCAATTTGCTCCCTTTTGCATATAGGGAGACAAGGCAGCAGAAAAGGCAATCAGGCTAGTCATGCCAAGACCTGCTAACAGGTGAGGACCAACAAACAGTTTTCCATTATTGATGTAGGTGACAGCCATACCGCCGATCGCACCTGCTACCATAAGACCCAAGAGTATAGATCCAATTTGGTAATGTCTAATGTTGTATCTACCTTTAATCAATTCTTTTTTCTCTTCACCCTGAGAATTTCTAGTACGCTGTACTTGTAGCCCTAAATAGGCAGCATAAATTGAGAGTACAAATAATAGCCACATGATTAGCGGGTGAAAGAAGTTCAGCCAATACTTCACTGATGGAGAAAGTTCTAAATTCATAGTCTAGTCGCCCGATTATTAAATCTTCATAAAAATTAGCATAACTCTATTCTCTGTATTCGCGACAAAGGATGGAAAGAGAATGTGACAAAAAAGGCAGAGGGCAGAAGGCAGAAGGCAGAATGTAATATATATCAATAAAAAAGTTTAGTTGTGGTTTTCGAGCCGCACTAGTATAAAAAGATTTGTGTCCGTGGAAAGTGCACGACACACAAGGCGTCCTTACTTCAATAACTTCCCCTACTCTGCTATTTGTTTACTCAAACCTCTTGCAAAAGTGGATAAACAATTTCAGACTAAATTCTGAGGCTAGATCAACAAAAACCGCCTGTGCGGAATCTCTCCATGACTGAAAACAAGGATATGTTGCTGCTTGCAGCGGCTAAAAGCGGCGATATTAAGCGGCTGGGGGCACTATTGGCTGCTGGTGCTAAGGTGGACGTATGCGATCGCGATGGTACTACAGCGTTAATGTTTGCAGCTAATTTAGGCTATACCGAAATTGTGCGATCGCTCCTAGATGCTGGGGCAAATATTAATCTCCCTAGAAAACGTTACCGTTTGACGGCTTTGATGCTGGCAGCTAGTGCCAATCAGCTAGATATTGTCAAGCTTTTAATATCTAGAGGCGCAGATGTCAATGCCACTAATGAAGATGGCAGCACAGCTTTAATGGCAGCCGCACTCAAAGGATATGTGGATGTTGTCAAAGTCTTACTGGCTGCTGGTGCCAAGGTGAACGTCACAGATAAAGATGATGACACAGCTTTAAAGCTGGCAGTGAAGCACGGACACGCGGCAGTTGTACAAGCATTCATCCAAAATGGTGCAGATGTCAATACCCAAGATGAAGAAGGTGAGACGCTGTTAATGATAGCGGTAGACTTGGGACATCTGGCGGTTGTGAAAACTCTACTAGCCGCTGGGGTTGATGTAAATGTGGAAAATCAGGATGGTGGCACTGCACTATCAGCCGCTGCCGCAGCAGGAAACAGTGAAATTGTAGCGGCTTTAGTGGATCGAGACATCCAGATTAATCACCAAGATAGTGATGGTGAAACTGCTCTACACCTTGCTACTGTAGAAGGCTACTTAGATATAGTGCAAGCCTTACTGAAGCGAGGCGCAAATGTGCAAATTAAAAATCACTTGGGTGATACACCAATGCTTTTGGCAGCCTTGCAGGGACATAGCCAAATTGTTGAAGCACTGCTGCGTTGCGGAGGAGATATCCATGACAAAAATCTTGGAGAGATACCTTTGACTCTAGCTGCATCCCAAGGACATAGCCAGACGGTGAAAGTATTGCTAAATTACGGTGCCGATCCTAACATCCCAGCAGAAGACGGAAAAACGGCTTTGCTGAAAGCAGCACAACGTAATCACCCAGCCGTTTTGCGGCTATTAATAGCTAAGGGAGCAGATGTGAATTTTCAAGACTCAGCAGGAGCAACCGCTTTGATGTGGGCTGTCTCAGGAGGATTCCATGAGTCAGTACAAGCATTACTCGAAGCTGGGGCAGATATAAATTTAAAAAATCGCGGCGGTTATACTGCTTTGATGATTGCCGAATTTAATGGATATAGAAATATAGTGCGGAGTCTGCAAAAAGCTGGGGCACAAGAGTGATACCAATTTTGGATTAAAAGCTTTGATCGCAAAGCTGCTCCGAGAATACTTCTTATTCCAATTTGGGATAATTAAAAGCGATGTCTACGACAAGCCGCTCCGCGTCTACGTATCTTTTAAATCAGATGATTAATCCTCTCTAAATATAGATGTGAAGATTCCCACCCACGACTGATTTAACCTCTGCCTGCAATTGCCAAACTTGCAATGTATAGCTTGTCAAAATGTACAGGCAGAGGTGAGCAGCATGGTTGAATCTTGGATAGTAATTGGGGTTATCACATTTTTCATCGCACTTGGTAGTTTCTTCATCACTCCCCGTGATGTCAAATGGTTTGCACTTTTAAGTCGTCCCCAATGGCTAATTTTTGAGCCATTAATACCCCTAATTTGGACTGTGATTTTTGTTTGCGGTGCAGCTTCAGCTAATATCGTCTGGCAAAAAAATCCAGGTGGTGCAATTACCTGGCTGTTAATGGGTTTGTACCTGTTATTAGAAATTATTACCGTAGCTTACATACCTCTAATGTTGAGGTTACGTAGTCTGGAAGTAGGGGAAAGGCTTGGGCTAGCCGGTCTAATTTTAAGTGTGGTTTTGGCAATTTGCGTTTTACCAATTTCTTGGGTGGCGGCGCTATTACTTGTTCCTTATCTAGTTTGGAGTCCTATCGGGACATACACTACTGATGAGTTAAGACACCTCAACCCTGAAGATGCTTAGTAATATAGCAATCGGTGTATGAGTTGTGAAAATTTACGGTGTCCAGATCCCCGACTTCTCAAAGAAGTCGGGGATCTAAGGTCTGTTATCCCGATTATTACGGTTGAGATAAATATTTTACATCGCTTATAATGACGACATTTAATATTTTAAAGGAATATAAGATTTAGCCATGACAAGTGGTGTATACATAATGACTAATAAAATTAATAGACGTAGATTTATAGGCTATAGTGAAAATCTTGAATACCGTTTTGAAGACAATAGGAAAGTACTTCAAAATGGTAAATTTACTCCAAAGCACATACTGTTAATTGATGACTATCAGCAGTTTGGAGAAGAAGCTTTCATTTGTGGAATCCTGGAAGTGACGGTTAATGACTCATCACTGATGAAGCAAAGAGCCAGGTACTGGAGAAGAATTATTCAACCTGAGTACAATCAATAAATCTGTAGCGCGATCGCCATTAAGTTAAACTTTAAGAGGAATAATCCTCAAGCAGCGTGAAAGTTAATCGATGAGAGTCAGAACAGCTACCCCTGATGACGTATCGCTGATTTTCTCGTTTATCAAGAAGAAGGCGGAATTCGATCGCAATATAGGCGCTTTCTCTGGTGTTTTGCAAGTATCTGAAGAAAAAATCCGCAAAACGCTGTTTGGCACAATTCCTTTTTCTTACGTTTTGTTTGCAGAGATTGCAGAACAAGAAATTGGATTTGCTTTGTATGGATTTAGGTACTCGTCATTTGCAGGACAACCGAGTATTTGGCTTGATGATTTATACGTAGATTATGACATGAGAAGCCAAGGAGCCGGAGCAGCATTGATGAATCATCTTGCAGAAATCGCTAAGCAAAATGATTGTACTCATATTGCTTGGAATGCTGATGTTCGCAACACTCGAGGGTTGAGTTTTTACCATCGGTTAGGTGCGAAAATTACCGAGCAGAAAGGTAATCGCTGTTTTTTGATGTGGACTCCGTAGGGACGGTAAAGGGATAATAAATTTCAAACTGCGATCGCCACTTCTGCAATTATCCCTCTTAGCCAAGTATGGGCAGCGCGATCGCGAGTACTTCTGTGCCAGCGCATAAATACGGAAAAGCCCTGCATTGGTAGAGGACAAGGAAGAACTTTGAGATTTTGGCTGTCTGCAAATGCTTGCGCTACTCGTTCGGCAAGTGTAGCAATTAGGTTAGTACGCGCCAGAATAGACGGCGCAACTAAAAAGTGCGGAATAGAAATGGCGATATGTCGGCTTAAATTCTTCTCAGCTAAAAGTTTGTCTACACGACCAACCATATCTTCCTGAATTGATACCAATAAATGAGCAGCCGCGATGTAATCTTCTAAAGATAATGTGTCACCTATCAAAGGATGATCTTGACGACAGACGCAGACATATCTTTCCTGAAAAATAAGCTGTGCCTCGTGCCAAGCTATTTGTTCGGGAAATAATCCACAGATTAAATCGACTTCTCCAGCATCTAACAGCGAGAGTAGATGTTGCCGATCGCCTGAGCGAATTTGAATTTTAATATTTGGTGCGACTCGTTCTAATCTTTCTAATAACCCTGGCAGTACGGTGAATTCTACGTAGTCTGTCATCCCAATTGCAAACAGGTGATCGCTTGTTGTCGGGTCGAAATTCTGCTCCCGTGATAAAGCAGTTTGAATCTGTCGTAAGGCTGGTTGAATTTGTTGAGCAAGGGCGATCGCTAGGGGAGTAGGTTGCAATCCGGTATTTGTTCTCACAAATAAATCGTCATTCGTAAGCTTTCGCAGACGTGCTAAGGCATTGCTTGTTGCTGGTTGGCTCAATCCTAATCTTTCGCCGGCGCGAGTGACGTGTCGCTCACTCATCAGCGCATCAAAAACTACCAGCAGGTTGAGATCGATGTTAGCAAGATTGATTTGCTGAATGAAACTCATACAAATTATCCATTGGACAAATGCATCATAGGTATTTGACGATGAAAGTGTCTATACATACATGAAATTTCCAACTTAAAAGCAGGCTGTATGAGCAAGCAGATTTTAACGATTGTTGCCAATCCTTCGATTTCTACAACTTTAGGAGTACCTGTTGGCTTTTGGGCAGCAGAATTAATTCATCCATACGACGCTTTTACTAAAGCGGGTTGCCATGTTGTTATCGCCAGTCCCAAGGGCGGAAAGGTAGAATTTGATAGCTTCAGCGATCCGCGAGATGCTTCTGGTTATTCCCAGGATGACACTCTTTCGTTGGAATACATCAATCAACCAGAGTTTATGCAACTGTTGGAAAATACACCAGCGATCGCCGATCTCAACATAGAAAATTTTGATGCAATCGTTGTTTGTGGCGGTCAATCTCCAATGTTTACATTTCGCCAAAACAAAGCACTGGCACAATTGTTTGTTGACTTCTATCAAACAGGCAAACCAACAGCAGCGCTTTGCCACGGTACTTGTTTGCTCTTAGAAACAAAGCTACCAACTGGAGAGTATTTGATTGAGGGTAAAACGCTCACGGGTTTCGCTAACAGTGAAGAAGATTATGCGGATCGAGTCGTTGGTCAGCAAGTAATGCCTTTTCGGATTGAAACCGAAGCGAAAAAGTTGGGCGCTAACTTTGTCACCAAAGAAGCCTTTTCTCCTCATGCAGTAAGCGATCGCAATCTGATTACTGGACAGCAGCAAAATTCTGGTTCCGCAACCGCAAAACTAGTCTTGTCAGCCTTAGGAGTGACTCTATGAATATTGCTTTTATTGGTGTCGGTAATGTTGGTGGGGCGCTAGCCGATCGCTTGCAAAAATTAGGTCATCAGGTTGCGATCGCTGCCCGTGATTCTCAATCAAAATCCGTAAAAGAAGCTTTAGCACGTAATCCAACCTTAGTTGTACAGTCTCCTATAGCAGCCGTCAGTTCAGCAGATATTGTCTTTTTAGCTACGCCATTTAATGTAGTTGAGTCAGCTTTAGCCGATCTAAACTCTGCATTGGATGGCAAAATTTTAGTTGATTGTACTAATCCTGTGGGTGCAAATTTATCCCACGCACTGGAAAGTAAAATTTCTGGCAGTGAAACTATACAACAGCTTGTACCGGATGCTCGCGTAGTTAAGGCTTTTACCATCTACGGTTTTGAAAACTTTGAAGACAATACCTATCCGGGGTATGGTGATTTAAAGCCAGCGATGCTGATTGCTGCAAGCGATCGCGATGCTAAAGACATTGTTGCCGAACTTTGTCGTCAGCTTGGTTGGGAACCCATTGATACAGGTAATCTGGCGATGAGCCTGCATTTGGAACATATGACCTTACTGTGGATTAATATGGCGCGAGTACAGGGGCGTAGTGCCGGATTTGTTTGGGCGATGCTACAAAGATAATGCGATCGCCACTCTCAATTTAAGCTGTTAGATCGCCCCAGTTAATAGGTAAACGTCTATCTACTAGTTGATAATAAACTGTTCAAAAGTAGTATAGGAATCTAGTTTGATTTCTGAAATGATTTGGGTAGGGAGGGAATGGGGAAAAGAGAAGAAGGAATAAAAGTGTACTTAGTTTTTTTTCACAAATCAAATATGAGTCCTATAGCACTCTAAAATACATACTTACTGCTCAGTTTGGGCATTTGAGGCTGAAGTAGTTAAAATCCATCGTAGTCAAGCTGTATTTAGAGTGTATTGGTGATGGAAACTCCTCAGAATGACCTCTTAACAGGATTACCCTCCTCTCGTTTGATACCAACGTGCTTTGAAAACTTAGCCAGTGAGCAAGAGCAGTTTGGGTTGCTTTTGCTAGATGTTGATGGATTGAGCTACTTCAACCATCATTATGGTTTTCAAGAAGCTGATGAAAAACTCAAACAGCTTGCTAATGTAATTTGTCGAGTAATTCCAGAAGATGCGAAGGTTTTTCGGTCGGGTGGAGATGAGTTTGTGGTTTTTCTGAGGAGGCAACAAATGGCAGAAGTTATCTCAATCGCTAGAGAGGTTTGGAACAAAATCAGACAAGAGTTTTCATCTGTTCCCTCTGTAGAGAGATTTTATTTATTGCCAGATAAAAGTTTTCTGAAGATTCAAGCTTCTTTTACAGTTTCATGCGGAATTGCGTTTTATCCAGCACATGGTACGAATTTGGGCGCTTTATATCAAGCAGCAGAGAAAGCAATGTGGCGGGATGGTAAGCATTTGCATGGAAGTGTACTGGCTTTGGCAGAGTTTGAAAACAATTATTAGACATCTACTTTGTTGAGTTGAGCATTAGTGCGATCTCATACCCTCAGCCATAGAGCCAAACTCAGAAGCCCTTTTGAAATCTGGCTTTCCTAATTTTGAATTTTGAATTTTGAATTGGGATTATGGCTGGCTTCCCAATTCATCAAGCTATTATCAGCTTTATCAAAGTTTTGTTTGAATCTGGAGTTGTGAGTCAGTAGTTGCATTACTGAATAACCCCAGAGACAGTTGGCACAAACATCATAATAATGATAAATATTTTCAATAAATTTTATAGTTTTGTAACTCTTATAGCTAGCTATACTACTGCTACCGCTTATGTTTAGGGCTTTTCTCACTTCTCTTGCTAGCTCAATTCTGACCTTGACTAATCTATTAGGTTAAGAGAGACTAACTAATGATTGATGTGTAGACTAGTAAGATTAATAATTTTTGTAAACATTCTGAGATATATATTTTGAGAGATGGAACATTAGTTAACAAATGGCAAGTTTGTATCTAAGTGCATGTTCCAACGGCTATATTTTTAGCCATCTGTTGAGGCAATAAATTTCAAGCGTACTATCGTGGTTGGCCAAGAGTATGGAGACATTAGAGTTCATAATTTATCCAGATGGTCGGGTACAAGAGAAAGTCACTGGCATTGTGGGTGCTTCTTGTGCTGAGGTCACAGCAGCAATAGAAGCGCAGCTGGGACTAGTACTTACTCATGAGCCAACCTCTGAATTCTTTGCCACTATGGTGCAGCAATCCGGTGTGGCGATTACGCAAACCTCTTTGAGTGATTGGTAATTGTTCAAAATAGTTTAGTGTCGTTAATTCACAACCACCATGTCACATTTTAGCCAAATTAAAACTCAAATCCGTAACCTCGAATCTTTAAAAGAAGCTTTAACTGAATTGGGTATAGACTGGAAACCGGGTCCGCGTAAGGTACGTGGCTATCGAGGTCAAACCCATCCCGCCGAAATTTCGATTGAGCAAGAAAACGGCTATGATATCGGCTTTAGATGGAATGGCCAAGAATATGAATTGGTGGCTGACTTGCAATATTGGCAGCAAAATCTTTCTGTAGATGGATTTTTGCGTCAAGTGACTCAGCGCTATGCTTATCAAACAGTTGTGAAAGAAACTACTCGTGTTGGCTTTCAAGTTGCTGAACAAAAACAACAAGAAGATGGATCAATTCGTCTGGTAGTACAACGCTGGAGTGCGTAATGGCTGATTTTCTGCGGTCACCGGAAGAACAAGAAGACAATCGTTCGGGTTTAGAACCAGAATTAGGCGGTTTTTTACGGGATGCCCCAGAACGGTCTGGTTTAGAACCGGAATTAGGTGGGGTGCTACGTCAAAAAGGTGTTTATGTTGACGAAATCACCTGTATTGGTTGTAAGCACTGTGCTCATGTCGCCCGTAATACTTTTTACATTGAACCAGATTATGGGCGATCGCGTGTAGTTCGTCAAGATGGAGACGCAGAAGAGGTCATTCAAGAAGCAATAGACACTTGTCCAGTTGATTGCATTCACTGGGTTGATTACACCGAACTGAAAAAGTTAGAAGATGAACGCAAATATCAGGTAATTCCTGTTGTAGGTTATCCAGTGGAACATGCTGTTGCTTCTACAGAACGGCGACGTAAAAAGCAAAAATTAAAAAGCAAAAAATCCCGTTATTAAATTAAGAGTTCAAAATGCAGAATTTGGAATTCAGCATCGATTATTTGTGGACTTCAAACCGTTTATTCCGCACAGAATTCAATTATGAATTCTAGTTTCTGAATAAAGAATTCTTCTTTTTTAAGATATCAAATGCAATCAAGAAATTAAGGGCTGGTTTTACCAGCCTGTTTTGTTTTGTAGGATTATATTGAGATATTGAAGATTTTTGATGATAGAATCCTTGCCTAAAAGCTGTTTGAGAAATTAATTGTAGTAACTATCTTGCGTAATGCATCAGCACTTATTTGAGATGCTCGTACTGTGAAAGCAATTTTTCTACTTTTGCCTCGTCTATCCTAGGTGCTAATACCAATTCACGAAAAGCCTGATACAAATAAAGCGTCAAGAATAAAATCC
>NZ_MTAW01000102.1 GCF_002154725.1 Nostoc sp. 106C
TATCGGGGGTCTAACCTAGTATGGGTTAGACCCCTAATTCGCCAGCAGCATCCTTTAAGAAGTCGGGTATCTGGTCAGTAGTCTCGCTATTTCTTCTGGGCACAACCATCAAAAACCCGATTACCCAGGATAAAAGTTGCTGAGTAAGAATAATTTTTGTCTGACATCCCATCGCTACAGGTGTTGACTTGCTTAATAATTAATATATTGTTGCCTCTGCCCTTGAATCGGTAGACTTGCAGCAAATTAGCAGGACGACCCTCTGCTTTTAAGGGCGTGACGTAAGGGAATGTTTGTATTGGCGCATCTGGTGAGGAGTAAGCAATTCCGCGTTTGGTCACAGAAAGGCTCCAAAAGGGTTCTGTACCCCTAGCAGTAAATTCTTCACTATTAGCAGTTTCAGCAATAACGAGACTATTTCTAGGCATGGTCAACAAAGTTATACCAAATCCAACGAACACAATAGATGAGATAAGGATTTTCATATAATTTGAGGTTTACAATATTAGGAAAAACTTGATTGCAAGGTGACTCAATCAGCCGTGAATCATCATGGGGCAATGCCACAAAGCAGTGAACCCAGTTATTACTCCCTGCTAGGACTGCATCCCTCGGCATCGGTAATCGACATCCGTCGCGCTTATCGAGAACTGAGTAAACGCTATCATCCTGATACTACCGACTTACCTGCTACTGTCGCCACTGCTAAATTTCAGCAACTCAACGAAGCCTACGCTACCCTAAGCAACCCAGAACGCAGGTTAAGTTACGACCTGAAAATTGGTTATTCTCGCTATGGCGTGATTCAAGCACCTCCCGATTTGAACCATCCGGTGAATAATACCTATGACTGGTCAAAATCAGCTTACCTTGACGCCAGCGATCGCCCCCTCTCATCAGGCGAAATATTTGCTTTGTTTATTTTGGGATTGACTTTTTTGGGCTGTCTGTTACTTGCGATCGCTATTGGCTTAACGCGTGGTGAAGCTGCTTTCCAAACACAACATCTCCCGCCAACTCCCGTCACCCAACAGCAAATTAACCAAATTTCGCCATCAGCTAGCCTTTTGGAAATTAAAAATTATGATTGTTAAGGTTGAATTTTAACTAAGTAGAACGGTGTGGAAAAACAAAACTATGTTTTGAAAAATCAAATAGGCTTAAACCCTCTTCCCACCTGCCTTCTGCCTCATCCCAACGATCAATATTCACGCCGACCTACTTAAATTATGGCTTTTCTTCCCCCTGACGCTCCCCTCTATAACCATACCTTGCCACAAATTGAGCAGTGGCTCAAAGACCAAGGCTGTAAACAAGATGAAGCACAGTTACATTGTTGGCATGTGCAACGGACAAATTGGCAAGCCGACCTCTGCCTCGATGTTGAGCAACTTACAGTGCGATATATCGAAGCTGGAGAAAATAGACAAGATATCCAACGCTCATTCAAGTATTCTCTCAGTCGGGAAGATATTGAACAGGCAGTTTTTTCTGGGCCTTAAGAGTAGAGAAAGACATTGAGACTGGGAGATGGGGGGACGCGGAGAATATTTCATTTCTATTCCCGGCGTCAGTGCGTCCCTATGTCCCCTTGTCTTTTAAACACTGCCAAACCTCCTCTCCCTTTGCTGATAGGCACACAAGGCGCGGTGAAATTCAACACGGTCAAAATCAGGCCAGAGAGTATCAGTAATATAAAATTCCCCATAAGCCATTTGCCAGAGGAGGAAGTTAGAGAGGCGCATTTCTCCGCTAGTACGGATCAATAAATCTGGGTCAGAAATACCTGCTGTGTAGAGGTGGCGTTCAAATACTGCTTCATCAATTTCATCAGGTTGCAGCAGACCTTGCTGGACTTTCTGGGCGATCGCCCGACAAGCCTGTAAAATTTCCTGTCGTCCACCATAATTTGTGGCGACTGTAAACCGGATACTGCGATTATCCTTAGTTTCTGCCATTGAACGAGAAATTTCCGCTTGGAGCGATCGCGGTAGAGCATTTAAATTGCCCACAAACTGAATTTGCACATTTTCCTCTACCATTTCCCGCAGTTCTTGGCGTAACACTCTTTGAAATAGAGTCATCAAAAAATCAACTTCTTCCTGGGGTCTTTTCCAGTTTTCTGTGGAAAAAGCATAAGCTGTTAACGCTTGAATTCCCCAATCTTTACAACAACGTAGCAAATCCTTAAGTGCATCTACTCCTCGCTTATGCCCCATAATTCGAGGTAGACCTTGACGTTTAGCCCATCGACCATTGCCATCCATAATTACCGCAACGTGCTTGGGCAGTAGTTCTCGTTTTAAGCCAGGGGGCAATTCTTGCAGTTCAGTTTGTTGTGCTGTCATTTTTTATCTCGAGAAGCGGTCGATGGTAATCCAAGTACCCGTGAAACCAGTGCTATTGCCTTACTACTAATCTGACGACCCAAGCTTAACAAACCAGGAGCCACGGCTTCCCGATCTACAGTTGGGGACAATAGAGCCTCTAAAGTCTCTTTTAGTTTCCTAATCGTTAGTGGTCTATTTAGAATTCCCCGTTCCGCTAAGGAAATAGAACCAGTTTCTTCTGATACAACCACACAGATGCAATTTTCGACCCGCTCAGTAATTCCCATCGCGGCCCGATGGCGTGTTCCCAACTGGCGCGAGGCTGTGCGTCCCGAAAGTGGTAAAATTATACCTGATGCCACGATCCGTGAGCCACGTATCAAAGTTGCCCCATCGTGTAACAGCGTTTTTGGTTGAAAGATTGTTTGGATTAATTCTTTGGTAACCTCAGCATTCAGCCTTACTCCTGGTACAGAAAAATCTCGCTCGTCTATTGGACCTGTTGTTTCCAAAATCAATAAAGCTCCAATCCGGTTTTTTGACAGTTCTTTGACTGCATCAACAATTTCATCAATTACACTATCGGATTTAGGTACTGCCAGACTGGATGGTTGAAACAACTGGCGGAATTCGCCACGCCCTAATTGTTCTAAAAATCGCCGAAACTCTGACTGGAGAGCAACTGCCATTGCCACTGCACAACCAATTACTAACTTTTCTAGTACGAAATTTAACAGTGGTAGTCCCAATCTGTTACTGAGTGCTGAGGCTAGCATCAAAATAATAAAGCCTCGTACCATCCACAGCGTCCGGCGCTCGCTAATAATAACTAGTATCATGTACGTCAGCGCCAACACTAATACAATATCCAGAGTCCCAAGCAGCAAGGACTGCGACCATCCCAGGTTTGTCAGCCATTGCTTCCACCAATCTCTCATGACATCTGGATTACTATTTTGCCTCTAAATACAGTGAGTCAATGGTCCAGAGCCAAGAGTCAAGAGTAAAAATTTGTTAACTCTAGACTTTGGACTTTGGACTATTTCTTAAGTCTTTCTGGTAAGCAATCTTGTCGAATCAAGTCTTGATAAGTTTCGCGCTGCAAAATCAAATTTGCTTCACTGTTTGCCACCACAACTGCTGCCGGACGGGATAAGCGATTGTAGTTAGATGCCATACTGTAATTGTAAGCACCAGTTCCCATAACTACGAGAATATCCCCTGGCTCAGTTTTTGGGAGTTGGGCATTTTTAATCAAAATATCCCCTGATTCACAATGTTTACCAGCAATTGTGACAGTTTCAGTTAAGGGAACAGAGATTTTATTAGCTACTACAGCTCGGTACTGTGACTGATAGGTAATGGGTCTTGGATTATCTGACATACCCCCATCTACGGCTATGTAGGTACGAATTTCGGGAATCACCTTGGATGAACCTATTGTATAAGCAGTGACGCAAGCTGTGGCAATTAGCGATCGCCCTGGTTCACATAATAACTTTGGCAAGGGTAGCTTTGCGTCTGTACAGGCTGCTTGCACCACTTCACAAATCGCCTTTACCCATTCGTTGATACTGGGAGGGTCGTCCGATTCTACATACCGAATTCCTAAACCACCACCGACATTTAACTGGGTCACATTTAACCCGTACTTAGCCGCATCCTGCAACCACTGCACCATCACAGCAGCTAAATCCTGATGGGGTTGGCGTTCAAAGATTTGCGAACCAATATGAGCGTGTAAACCTACACAATTTAAAGCAGATTGCTGACTAACAAACGTAAAAACTTCATCTAAATCGTTGGGATCGAAGCCAAATTTACTGTCTAGATGTCCTGTGCGAATATATTCGTGAGTGTGACACTCAATCCCTGGTGTCAATCGCAACATAATCTGTATAGGCAGAAGCGAAGAATTGTCTGCTTGCTCCTGTGCTATTTCGACCAAGGTGTTTAACTCATACCAGTTATCTACCACAATGGTGGCACCAGACTCGATCGCTAAAGTTAGCTCTTGGCGAGATTTATTATTACCGTGGAGGTAGATTTTATCAGGACTAACACCTGCATTGAGGGCGGTGTAGAGTTCCCCCCCAGAGACAACATCGATTCCTAATCCTTCGGAGGCGACGATCGCGCAAATTGCTAGGCAATTCCAAGCTTTGGAAGCATACAGTACCTGAGATTCACCTTGGTAGTATTGCTTGAAAGCGTCCCGGTATTGCTGACAAGCCAAACGTAGGGTTTCTTCATCTAAAATATATAAAGGCGAACCAAACTGCTGCACTAGGGTTGTGATATCACACCCACCAATTTCCAAGCAGCCATGACTATTTACTCTAGCCGTCAAGGGTAGGAGTTCTTGATTGGGCGAAGTGTTACGCCTTGGAGGTAAATACTGACTACCAGCATGTTGAACCCCAATAGGGTGAGTCGATACCATAACTATAAGAGTTGTCCTTGTTCAAATTATGGGCTTGAGTGAGTCTCCCGATTCCCAGTTTACAAAGGGTTTGTAATCTTATTCAAATAAATGTGATCTCATTAGACTTAAAAATTCAACCACTGACATCAGATGATCTTAGTGCAGTGCTAGAACTTGATAAAGCCTGTTTTGGTGGTCTTTGGACATTGGAAGGCTACCAACGAGAGTTGGACAGTCCGAACAGTGATTTACTTGGTTTATTTTCCCCTGTCTCTAGCTTGAGTTTGCTAGGAATGGGTTGCTTTTGGTCAATTTTGGAAGAAGCCCACATCACAATTTTGGCAGTACATCCCCAATATCACTGTCAAGGTTTGGGACAAGCTTTACTCTATTCCCTTCTCAAGACAGCTAGCGATCGCGGTTTGGAGCGAGCTACCCTCGAAGTTCGAGCTTCCAACTTGGCGGCTATATCTTTATATCAAAAATTTGGCTTCAAAACAGCTGGGCGACGGCGGCGTTACTACAAGGATAATGACGAAGATGCCTTGATTCTGTGGCTTTCAGATCTCCAACAGCCGCAATTTCAAATAACTTTGCGCTCCTGGCAAACTATGGTAAGCGATCGCCTCAGCAAATCCTCTTGGCAGTTCCTGTTTCCGTAGACCAGCATCCCTAAAATCACTACTCAATAGTTAATAGCTAACAGTTCAGGGTTATCAACTCTTGTACTATGAACCGTGGAAATTTTAACTGATTGAGGTTTAAACCGAAAAACCTCAGCACACAGGTAGATGAAAAAGCATTTTCTTCTTGAGATCCTTTATCTTCCTGATGGCTCTGGTCTCTTTTTGCTAAATTTTTGATAGTTGTGCGGTTGACTATTAACCGTCTTCATGAAAAAAATAAATTTCCTCAGAGCTATTTTTATGAGTATTTTTTATCTTTTGCTACTTTAAATTACAAAAAATATATATATTGATAAAAATCTTGACTCTGTTGAATATAAATGCTAAATATATCTGTTTGGTAGTGGTTGAAAAAATTAGAATTTTAGCAGTTTTTTGTGTGCCATCAATGCCGAAAAAGCTGTTTATGACGCTCTCCTCAGTATAACAGCCACACAAAAGTAACAAATATTTAATAATTACGCCATCAGCTTGGGTAATCACGCGTGGATTTCTAGTATTTTTTATACAGATATCCAAAAGTCTAGCCTGTGCTAAAATCAGCGTACCGGCACGACGCAGGTGATGGGAAAAATGCCATGTTTGAACGCTTCACAGAAAAAGCTATTAAGGTAATCATGCTGGCCCAAGAAGAGGCCCGCCGCTTAGGCCACAATTTCGTCGGCACTGAGCAGATCCTCCTGGGTCTGATCGGTGAAGGGACGGGAGTTGCAGCCAAAGTGTTGAAATCAATGGGTGTCAATCTCAAAGATGCCCGAATTGAGGTAGAAAAAATCATAGGCCGGGGTTCTGGCTTTGTCGCGGTGGAAATACCCTTTACGCCACGGGCAAAGCGGGTTCTAGAACTATCCTTAGAAGAAGCGCGCCAATTAGGCCATAACTACATTGGCACCGAGCATCTCCTGTTGGGCCTGATCCGGGAAGGGGAAGGTGTGGCAGCTAGGGTGCTAGAAAACCTCGGCGTGGATCTATCTAAGGTGAGAACCCAAGTCATTCGGATGTTGGGAGAAACGGCGGAAGTATCACCAGGTGGTTCATCCAGCCGCACCAAAACTCCAACTTTGGATGAATTTGGCTCGAACCTGACCCAAATGGCAACGGACAACAAACTCGATCCAGTGGTGGGACGCGCCAAAGAAATCGAGCGAGTTATTCAAATTTTGGGTCGCCGGACAAAAAATAACCCAGTGCTGATCGGCGAACCAGGGGTTGGTAAAACTGCGATCGCAGAAGGTTTAGCGAGCCGCATTGCCAACAAAGATGTCCCCGACATCCTGGAAGATAAGCGCGTAGTCACTCTGGATATTGGCTTGCTCGTAGCAGGAACCAAGTACCGGGGTGAATTTGAAGAACGTCTCAAGAAAATCATGGATGAAATCCGCTCTGCGGGTAACGTGATTCTCGTAATTGACGAAGTACACACCCTAATTGGTGCAGGTGCAGCAGAAGGCGCAATTGACGCTGCAAATATCCTCAAGCCAGCTTTGGCAAGAGGCGAGCTGCAATGCATTGGAGCGACAACCCTTGATGAATACCGCAAGCACATTGAGCGGGATGCAGCCTTAGAGCGTCGCTTCCAACCAGTGATGGTAGGGGAACCAACAGTCGATGAGACAATTGAGATTTTATATGGTTTGCGCGATCGCTACGAGCAACACCACAAGTTAAAAATCTCTGATGAAGCATTGGTAGCGGCAGCAAAATTATCTGACCGTTACATTAGCGATCGCTACTTACCAGATAAAGCTATCGACTTGATCGATGAAGCAGGTTCAAGAGTTCGGTTAATCAACTCCCAACTGCCACCCGCAGCCAAAGAGTTAGACAAAGAACTGCGGCAAATCTTAAAAGAAAAAGATGATGCAGTTCGCTCCCAAGACTTTGACCGAGCTGGAGAATTGCGCGATCGCGAAATGGAAATCAAAGCCGAAATTCGCGCCATTGCTCAAAGCAAGACCAACACCTCTGGTAACGAAGGTCTAGAACCCGTAGTAACTGAAGAGGACATCGCCCACATCGTCGCATCCTGGACTGGAGTTCCGGTGAACAAACTCACCGAATCCGAATCCGAGAAGCTGTTGCACATGGAAGATACCTTGCATCAGCGTCTAATTGGACAAGAAGATGCTGTGAAGGCAGTTTCCCGAGCAATTCGCCGCGCCCGTGTCGGTTTGAAAAATCCCAACCGACCCATCGCCAGCTTTGTCTTCTCCGGTCCGACCGGCGTTGGTAAAACCGAGTTGGCGAAATCCTTGGCTTCTTACTTCTTCGGTTCAGAAGAAGCAATGATTCGCCTGGATATGTCGGAATATATGGAGCGTCACACCGTCAGCAAACTGATTGGTTCGCCTCCAGGTTATGTTGGCTATAACGAAGGCGGTCAGCTAACCGAAGCTGTAAGGCGGCGTCCTTACACCGTGGTGCTATTCGACGAAATCGAAAAAGCCCACCCCGATGTTTTCAATATGCTGCTGCAAATTTTGGAAGACGGTCGCTTAACCGATGCTAAAGGTCGCACTGTTGACTTTAAGAATACCTTGCTGATTTTGACATCCAACATCGGTTCTAAGGTAATTGAAAAAGGTGCTTCTACCATCGGCTTTGAGTTTAACGAAGATGCTGGTGAATCACAGTACAACAGGATTAAAACCCTGGTGAACGAAGAACTGAAGCAATACTTCCGTCCAGAATTCCTCAACCGACTAGATGAGATTATCGTCTTCCGTCAGTTGAGCAAGGATGAAGTTACGCAAATTGCCGAAATCATGCTCAAAGAAGTTTTTGGCCGCCTAACCGAAAAAGGTATCACCTTAGAAGTTACCGATCGCTTCAAAGACCGCCTGATTCAAGAAGGCTACAGCCCCAGCTACGGCGCAAGACCGTTGCGTAGAGCAATTATGCGCTTGTTAGAAGATAGTTTGGCTGAAGAGATTCTCTCTGGTCGCATCAAAGATGGCGATACAGCCCTTGTTGATGTCGATGAAAGCGGTAATGTTCAAGTAAGTTCTCAACAGCGTCGGGAATTGTTATCCCAAGGCGTTGAGTAACATCTAAAATTTCAGATTTGGGATTAAATCTCAAGTTTAAAAATTCAAACGGTAGAGCAATTAAGACTCTACCGTTTTTTGTTTTCTTGTCGTTTATGCATCAGTTGTAATTAGTGTATGCAGAGAGTTTTAAAAGTTGCCTTCGATTTTGTTTTCGGAGAGTGACAGAAGCAGGGTATTGTTTAGCATACAAGGCTTAGTTAATGTTATTACTTTACCAGCAATATAGAGAATGACAAGAATTTTAGTTTTATTTTAAATAATTAATTATTTCTTTAACAAACCAGTTTACTGTCTTGTGTATTTTTTGATAATCTTTTTTATCAAAAAATTCTTTTAGTTCATTCTGAGGCTGCTTTGCATCTGGAAAAACTTTCACATTTCTTCCTAATTTATATTGTAATATACTTAAATTATTTGTAATTTCATTGACTACTTTTTCTGCATCTAAAAAACTATTTTTTAGATTATATAGAGTAATATATGCCCATCCTTCTTCTATTCTTCCGCTAACTTTAATTCCTTTTTGATTGAGTACAAATTGAATAAATAATGTTTGTATTTCTTCTTTATGAATACCCTCTTTGAGTGATTTAAGACGTACTTTTATGGATTTACCTTTAGCTTCAATTCTTTCTTTTATTGATTTACCATCTAAATCTCCATGACTAGCAATATCTCTTATATCCATGATACTAGTAATTATTTTATAATCTTCATTTTCATAAAGTTTAAAATTTACTTTATTGCTATTAATAATTTTTAAAAAATCAGCTAGTTTTGCTTTTTTGGAATAAGAAATATCTTGAATTCTGTCAATACCATATTGTTTTAATATAAATTGATTCAGTAAAATTTCTATTTGCAAATATATCTTTCTGCAAAATTCGACAAAATCATCATTAATAATATCATTAATTGATTGTTGATTATATTCCTCAAGTTGTTTTTTTATTTCAGAATTCTCTGTTAAATTGAGCCATAAATAACTTGAATAATCAATTATAAATATTTTTTGTGAATCTATTTTAATTTCTTCTTTGGATAGCCTTTCTATATATAAAGATATGTTTTCTAGATTGCTGTTAATTTGCTTAAGTAATTGTTGGGCTAATTTATCCATTAATTACTACTCTGATTTTCAGATTTCTTGATTAATAAACTTAATAATAGCTGATATTGCTTTAAATATTTTTCATAAACAGAATCATCCCTTCCCTTAACCATACCAATAAACTCTATTTTACCCCGAAGTACTTGTTTAAAACTTTGTTTTTCCTTGGTGGGTAATCTGCTTTGAGATTCATACTTTTCTTGATACTCTTTTTCCACATCTTCAAGCCCAAATTTAGCCCAAGCATGAAGCATAGCACGAACCTGACGCACATACTTTCGGTCAACATTAGGAAACAGATTAGTCGTTAATCCCGTTACTTCTTGATGATTACCTTTGACTTGCAGTCGATTTTTATGATAATTTACCTCAAATCCATTTTCATTAATAATTGATAGTAATCTATTACCAATAAAAATTTTATCTACATCTTCTTCAGCTACTATATATGCTAATTCTTCAGGGAACTTAGATAAAGTTGTTGAAAAAGTAATATCGTCTGCATACCTTGTATAAGTCGCTTTGTACTCTTTAGCTAAACGCTGCAATTGACTATCCATCTTGGCACAAATCATATTAGTCACTATGGGTGAAGTTGGTGCGCCTTGAGGTAACTGATTGTTATGACAACAAATCTGTGCTAAAACTGTCGCTACATCTGGGTGTAAACCATAGGGTGTAGCCATAAACATACCCCGGACTCGACCAAAATTAATCGATGGGAAAAAATCAGTTAAATCAAGGTTTAGAACATAGCGTTTTTTAGTATGAGCTTGAGCATTAGTTACAATATTTTTTCCTATTACAAACCCATGCACTGATGGTTTTATCTCATAAACTGTTTGTAATACTTGATTAAGTTTTGTCTGAATAATTTTAAGTGCAGTTATCGGAGTTGATATCTGACGCATACCACCAGACTTTTTAGGAATCTCAAAAGTTTTATAACGTTGATCAGGTTTAACAAGATATATATGATAAACAAGACGGGAATAGGAAACCTCTAAAAGGTCAGCTATATCTATTGGTTGTTTAAGAGAGTAAAATTTCTCTCGTAAAGATTCGGGGCTATCTGTGAGAAGCAACTGAGAGTTTTTTTTCACTTTTTCCCTGAGTTATCCTTAATCAGCTATCCTTTGAGCGATGTAACAATCATATTTAGATTTAGCCTTGACATAGACATCATGCTAATTTCTACGATTGGAAATAAAAAAATATCACTTGCGGGTGTATTCTCGCTTATTCGGATAAGGATCAAAAGGCAATTTAGAAAACTAAAAACCTCGTAAAGCTGACCGTAAAATACACCGTCGCAGGATCAACAACGGAAATCAATACCTATTCCCGCAAGTGATTGAAGTGGTTTATCTAAGGAATCGTTGCTTACAACTGATTCAGACTTACCTTTAGGTAATCTTACAAGCAAATAGTATCAAAGTGTTGGGTGAAAATGACTAAATTAGTGGTAAGTTGGGCTGAACAATAAAGAAATCCAACAAATCCCATTGCTAAGGTTGGGTTTCGTGCCTTAGATCAACTTATATAAATTTTTTATAGTAATCGTGGAATTAAGCTGTTTTCAGTGTAAGTCCTGGAAATACAAAAAACTTAACTTTTAATCATGAGTGGAATTAATCATCAAATTACCCTTGACGTTAGACAAGTTGCCAAGCACATAGCTGGTACACCTCAAAGTCAAAGACTTCTGAAACGAGGACTTGCCGCTCATGTATTTAACGATGAATCTACAATTATATAGAAATTGCTGAACAAAAAGCCTACCAAAAATATCCTACTGGCTGGATTGTTACTTTCCGTCTCAATGAGACAGGTGCTTGCGACAGAATATGATTGTAGGTAGATTTGGTTGAGATAGAATCAACGTAAGTCGGAAATTATTGCGAATTTATAGAACTATCAAAATCTATGGCTCAAACAGAGAAGACGCAAAGAGAAACAATAGAAATACCTATACAATCTCAAAACATCAGCCGCCGTGAATTTATGAAATTACCGTTAGAAGAACGGCGACGCATCTTGGCAGAACAAGCTGAATTAATATTACCCTACTACCAGCAAAATACAGAATGGCAAGAATTAGAGACAGGAGATTTGGTTGATTATTAGTACTCCTAGTCCTAAACGTGGTGATATTTGGCTAGCTAATTTTGATCCAACAGTAGGAGCAGAAATTAAAAAAGTTCGACTTGCTGTAGTCATAAGTTCTGATGGTGTTGGTAAATTGCCTATTAAATTGATTGCACCAATTACAGACTGGAAGGAATATTACGCAGGCAATATCTGGCACGTCAAAATTGAGCCAGATACTATGAATAGTTTGTCAAAAGCTTCTACTGTAGACGTATTACAATTACGCGGGATGGACGTACAAAGATTTATCCGTAAAATTGGACAATGTTCAACTGAAGTTATGGAGGAAATCGCTGCGGCTATTGCTGCGGTAGTTGAATATTCTTAATAAAGAGATTAAATTTACAATAAAAAATTAAAAATTGGGCGATCGCCCGGTTTTTCGCATTGACATTTTCAACGGTTTCCCGAACAATCTCTTGGTATTATTGTGTTTAGCGAAGCCCAAGAAGTTTATCTGTTGATAGAAAGAATAAAACAACTACAACAATTAAAAGATTGATAATTGGTAATGAACTTTTAGATAATGATTTAGGACGGCAATAGAACATCATTACTTGTATTATATTTCAATACGGTTCAGTTAAAGTGATAAGAGTTCTCATCTGTCGAACAAAAACCAAGATTTGGGGGAGAACCCCCCAAACCCCCGATTGGGGGACGGTTGCGTCCCCCAAGCCCCCTCCAAAATAATTGTTCGGTTTTTTGTTTAGTAATTATTTGTGAACTTTGTTGTCAATGAATTTTCTTAACTGAACTGTATTGTATTATATTTAATTCACTAATTATAGATTTGACTGTAATTTCAGTAACCGCTCTTCTGCCTTTGCCAAAGTTTCTGGCTTCTTGCTAAAACAAAATCTAATAAATTTTTTACCTGCTTCTGATTGCGAGAAAAAGCCAGAGCCAGGAACTACTGCAACACCAATTTCTTTAGTTAAATATGTAGCGAATTCCACATCATTTTTATAACCAAAGCTGGAAATATCAGCAAACACATAGTACGCTCCTTTAGGAATAGAATATGGAATTCCCACCCTATCTAAAATTTGCAGAATATCGTTTCGCTTTTGTTGATATCGCTTTGCTAATTCTTGGTAGTAGGTAATAGGAAGTTGCATTGCCACAACACCAGCCCTTTGTAAAGGTGCAGGTGCGCCAACGGTGAGAAAATCATGAACTTTGCGAATTGCACCTGTTAATTCAGGATTCGATAAAATATAGCCGACTCGCCATCCAGTTACACTGTAGGTCTTAGAAAGACCATTAATAGTAACTGTTCGTTCTTCCATTCCTGGCAAAGTTGCCATTGCAATATGCGGTGTTTCGTCATAAAGAATATGTTCATAAATTTCATCTGTGAATACCAACACATCCCACTTTTGACACAATTCAGCGATTAAATTTAGTTCTTCACGAGTAAATACTTTTCCAGTTGGGTTATGGGGCGTGTTAATAATAATCGCTTTTGTGCGTTCATTAAATGCCTGACGTAGTTCTGCTTCATCAAATGTCCATTCAGGAGGATGTAGTGATATGTAACGAGGAGTTGCACTAGCTAAAATCACATCTGGGCCGTAGTTTTCGTAATACGGTTCAAAAATGATGACTTCATCACCTGGGTTTAAAGTAGCCAGCATTACCGCAGCCATTGCTTCTGTAGAACCACAGGTAACAGTAATTTGTCGTTCTGGATCAATATTTAAGCCCAAATACCATTTAACTTTATCTGCGATCGCGTGACGAAAAGCTTTGTCTCCCCAGGTAATAGCATATTGATTAATGTCTTGTTCAATTGCCTCACAAGCTGCCCTTTTTAACTCAGGCGGACAAGGAAAATCAGGAAATCCCTGTGCCAAGTTCACCGCACCATATTGTAATGCGACTCTCGTCATTTCTCGAATGACTGACTCTGTGAACTGGTTTGCCTTATCTGAGATTCTTTGTTTTTGTGTCGCAGTCACGCCTATTCCTCGTATAAAATATGCAATTTACTTTAAATCGATGAATTTACCGTATATTTTAGCAATAACTTAGGTATTCCTGAGACTAAGAGGGCAAACACTTCTCTAACACTAGGATATATGCAGTTGCTTCTGGGCGAATGTAATGCCTTAAGAATCATTAATAATTTTTTGCTAAGGCGAAGAAAGAGCATCGGCATAGAAATTCCCGTCAAGTTTGCTATTAGCACTAATTAGGAATGAATTATTAAGGCTGAAGAATGATGATATTTCATAATTTTACAGAGGGATGGTAGGAAGCTGAGTTATTTGCTTGTAAAGATGAAGTAGAGAGTTAACTCAACACGGCAAATGAGGATGGAATCTTTAAACAAGAAGTTGAAGTTTGGAATCAGTGGATTTAACTATCTAAAATTCTACTAATTGAGAATTGAAGTTCAATATACTCAAAATCCTAAATCAGCAAAGATCATGTACAACTACAACCAGTCTTCTTTTTCCCACCCTTATACCCCTGGTTCGCTGTCAATGCGGCGCGGACAGTACTTCAACTATGTAGTGCCGAGTGGTTGGCGAGTGGTCGAGGATGGCCAATTTGCCGTTGTCCTTTTTTCTCCAGACAATGCTGCTCTAACGATTATGGTAGGAAATTCCGGACTGCCAGCAAACTACAACCCCTGGCAGTTTGTCTACGAGAAGCTATTGGCAATGCAGCCCTATGAACTTCGGATTGGTCAGCCCCGCCCAGCTCAACCAATTGCTGGATGCACGGTCGCTTATGAGTTTGACTACATATACAGCTTCAATGGCATTCCCTGCCGAGGGATTGCCAAGTGCAACGTGGCATATAGCTACAACATGTGTACGATGGTGATGACTTGTGCAGCATCGCATGAATCACAGTGGGCAAATTATGCCTCATGGTTACCGCAGATAGCGGGCCAAGTAACAGCAACAAATGGGGCGGCGTTCGGAATACAAGGGATTATGGCGCAGAACATAGAAATCTCCCTTGCCGAAGGGCAGCGGCTCAGGGAATACCGTGAATGGTCGGAGCGCACTTGGGAAGAGGTGAACCGCCAACGAAGTCAATCTGTAGATCGTCAAAACTTCCAATTTCGTGAGAACCTTGGCAATGTGTCAACTTGGACGAACCCATATGGATATGCGAACGTCGAGCTGCCGACAAGCCATAACTACTTTTGGATGAACCGTCAAGGACAAATCTATGGTACGAATGACCCGAGTGAAAATCCGAACATTGGTTCAACTCAAGAGTGGGCAAGAATGAATCGGTATCAGCCCTAATGCGCTGCAATCACCCCAATAATGGAAAATCTTACACTAATAGGACTTACGCACTCGTGACGAAAAACTAAGCCTTTGCGATTACTTTGCTACCCTGCGGGAACGCTTTCAGCGAACGCTCGTAATGACGTAAAATTGTAGTCCTTGCGTAAGTCCTGGCTAATTTAAGATTACGCTTTTTTATCAGATCGACTCTATATTTCTAAAAATTACCAAGTCTCTACCTATGGCGTAGGATGGATAGCCGTGTTCTGAGCCGAGATGATCTTCCAGCGCCCCGCCTGCTTCTGAAGAACATATTTCATGCGCGTTCTGAGTACTCCCGGCTCCGTCGGTTCTATACCTGGAGGCAGCGCATCATAACCGCGTAGTGTTTGTACTGTCTCCACAATAGCTGCTTGCGATCCGATCAGGCGCACCTTCCAAATTTCCACTTCAAGGTGAGTTTTCTTGAAAATGCCACTGAACAGTGCCGCGTGCCGCTCTCTAGTCGCATTCTGTCCCGCAAAGTGTGTGCCAATAATGTTAATAAAATCACTGTCTTGACTGAAGTCCCGAACCCATGATTGTGCATCATGTTGATTCCAAGCTTTAGTTTGCTCAGTAAGTAGTTTGCGGATAGCGATTTCATCTGGTACTTGAGCAATTACTAACGAAGGAATCAAGACGAGTAAGACAGCACTCATCCCTATCCAAGTAGGGCGCGAATAAATCATTATCAACTTTAATTAAATTAATAGCAATTAAATGACACGAAAATGAGGCATTGGCTCAATTTTACTAGAAAAGGAATCAAGATTCGCCGCGTTTGCTCATTCTAATTCCAACTTATAGTACAAACAATTTACAGGTCAAACAGTTCCACAAATCAACGATCAGGAAAGCAATTATGATTGATTTTGAACCTTGGGATACGCTACTTCGTCAGTATGTTGACGAATATGGTCGTGTAGACTATCTTGCTTGGAAAACGCAACAACCTCAAGCACTTTCTGATTGGATGGAGAGCCAAAAAAAGCTACTTTTGAATTCTAATTCTAACAATCTAGAGCAATTAGCATTGTGGATTAATCTCTACAATGCATTTACCATTGCAACAATTTTAGAAAGATATCCGCTTAAGTCAATTCTGCCGCAATTTTTAGGAATTCCTAATTGGCTGGCTTTTTTATGGTTCTTTCAACGTCGAGCTTATAACATCTTTGGTAAGCGTTACAGCCTAGCTCAAATAGAAAACCAAATTCTCAGAGAGAAATTACAAGAACCACGCATTCATTTTGCCATTGTCTGCGCTTCTGTTGGTTGTCCTTTATTACGTCAGGAAGCTTATTTTCCTGAGCAAGTTATTCAGCAGTTAGATGAAGATGCCCATCGTTTCATTAACAACCCTGAGAAAGTTCGTTATGACTTTCAAAGTCAAACGCTCTACTGTAATAAAATTTTTAAGTGGTATCGTCAGGACTTTTTAAAGATTGCGCCCTCAATTCCAGAATACATTAACTCCTATTTAAAAACAGATTTGCCCTTAACTGCCTCAACGCCAATATCTTATCTTCACTACGACTGGAGCTTGAATCAGCGAATGTCTTGATAAAATTGCTTGAGATAGTTGGCATCAACACCAATCCCCCATAAAATGCCGATGTAGAGGTAGATTGCGGTAGCTTTCCAACTACCCCAGCGTGCTACCCGCCGATCCGAGCTTTGAACGGTACGGTTTACTAGAGAAATTCGTCCTTTTTGCACCAATTTCAGGCATAAATCGCCATCTTCCATAATCGGTAATTCCTCATCAAATCCACCGCAATCCCAAAAGTCAGTTCGGCGACAGAACATAACTTGGTCTCCAAACAAAAGGCGCAATCCTTTAAAAAACAACTGAGGTTTAAACAACAAAGGCGCGTAGTAGGTTTTTAGATAGTTGTGCAACGAGATACCCCAACGAGTGGTTTGAGAGCCAACCATCAGCGAAATAAATCCTCCACAGGCAACTTTTGGCTCTGCCAAAGTTTTCTCAATCACAGCAATCAAATCATCGGGAACCGAAGTATCTGCATGAAGAAAACACAAAATATCTCCAGTTGCAGCCGATGCTCCGCAGTTCATTTGGATAGAACGCCCACGTTGCTTACAAAAAAGAACTTGCACATTTAATGGTTGATTAAATAACTCTAAGCTTTGTTTGGCGATCGCAACTGTCTCATCTTCGCTACCACCATCTACTACTATCACCTCTTTTGCAGGTGGGTTAAGTAAAACCAGTTGTCGCAAGGTACGCCCTAAACTGGCTGCTTCATTTAAAGTAGGGATGACAATCGAAACTTGAGACATAAGCTTCAAAGCGTTTCGCCACTGTTATATTTTACTGTTCTGGTGTCTATTGGCTTTAGCCCAAAGAAAAATCGCGCAATATTTATTCGCTTGACTAACAGATCGTACAAAGTCGCTGTAACCACAAAAGTTGCAGTACTAATAATCAAAAACTTTGCTGTTATGCCTAAATTCCATTGCACCACGTAAAACGCGATCGCAACTAAAACTGTCTGGTGCAGCAAATAAAATGGATAAGAAGCTTGGGAGGCATATTGCAGAATACTGTGATTAAATCTAAGATATCGCTGACCCAACGCAATTAAAGCAATTACCCAACACCAAGAATTGAAACCACGAAACATTTGATAAAGAATATAGCCCCAAGAATAGCCCCGCACAGGGATAATATGAGTTGCTTGTAGTCCACAGAGAACAGACATAGTAATTACTGCCACCAATAACAGCAGCTTTCGATGTTGCTCAATTGTTTCTTCCAACTTTGGATCGGCACAAAGTAAAAAGCCGTAAACAAAGTAAAACAGGTACAGTAATAAATTTGCCCAGTCATCATAAAGATTTTGAAAACCGAACCATTTGGGACGTAATGCACCTTCAATCACAGCCAATGGTAGAGCAGGTAAGAAAATAGCTCCAGGCAGTTTCATCCAATTTGCAATGGTAGAATACCAGCGCTGACCTTTCTCTGTTTTGAAGAATAACAAGACTGGCAGAGTAATTAGAGAGATTGTAAATAAGTAAATTAAAAACCACAGGTGTGCCCACTCAAAATTACCTTGAGGAGGAATGCCATTAAAAAACTGTGGGTAGAACTGCACGTAAGAGCCAATGTATTTTTGATGGCTGACAAGCCTGTAATAAACCTGAGGCGGAACCAATACTAACGTACTAAATGCGAAAGGAATGAACAATCGCCTAAAGCGATCGCGCAAAAACTGCAAAGGCGATCGTAACTTCAGAGCAAACCAAGTAGCAGAACCCGCAATCAAAAAAAACAATGGCATATGCCATTGATGAACAAAAAAAATAAACCATCCTAGGAAATAACTTACTAAGTAATTTTGTATATAAAATTCGCCTAATTCACCTCGATAAAATACTGCTGCGGTGTGAAAATAAATGAGCAATAGCACTGCTAATATACGTAACCAATCCAGGTCATAACGTCTTTGGGCGTGAGTATTTGTCTGCTCTAAATTGTCTCGTAAATTCATTGATTGTCATTAGCCTCACAAAAAATATTAGTGCTTTTAAACTTGAGCTTAAGACTTCTTACCGAAGATGGATTCTTCACATATATATGTTTGGGTTGAATAGAAGACTAAGCTGTTATGCAAATAAACTTGCATATTGAATCATCAGATTTGTTTTTTGTCATTAGTTATTTGTGTTTACAAAGAACAAATTACTGTTTTTAGCAAAAAGCTTACTACCAACAACCAGCACAGAACTCAATATACTCTTAGGGCAGGATTATGAAACCAAATGATGAAAACGGTAAACTCCCAACTGAGCAACGCCCCTTTCGCGTGCTGATAATTTCGGGGTCAAACCGCCGTCAATACAACTGCCCTGGCGTAGATTCTAAATCACGCACGCTCATGTTACGTATGGCAGAACGCCTGCCCCAAGATTGGGAAATTGACTATGAAGACTTGGGCAATGTATTCACCCGTGCCAGAATTCAAAGTTGTAATGCCTGTGCTTCTACTTCAATGGCGCTTTGCGTTTGGCCATGCAACTGTTACGAACCCAATAATAAAGCTGAACCAGATTTAATGTGGGATCTGGATATCTACTCTCGCTTAGACTTAGCAGATGCTTGGGCAATTATTGGGCCAATCAACTGGTATGCCCCTACTAGCAACCTCAAACTGATGTTTGACAGACTAGTGTGCATGAACGGCGGAAATCCCAAGGAAGACCTAATTGGACATAAAGACCCAGAAAAAGCAATGGCGTTGGAACATTCGCCTGAGTGGGAAGAGTTGAGCCTGAACCACTTAGAAGGACGCACCGCAGGCTTTTTCTGTTACGGGGATGGGGGAGGAGATGAAATGGATGAAGATGAACGCCCTCGCTTGTTAAAACATAAGTATTACTTCGACCCAGAACAAGAGCCATTCGAGGATGAGCGCTGTGCTTACGCGCCTTTAGTTTGGCAAAGCCGCTACAGTGGCATTGAAGTTCCCGATCGCCTGTGGCGTTATGCTCAAATTGGTCACGGTAAAAAGTACAGCGATAACCAAGCTGAAGATATCAAATCTGAGCCAAATTTTTATCAAGAGTTTGATGCTTGGATAGATGCGTTCACAGATTTTGTTCGCCAAAAAGGAAAAGTACAGCCTAGTAAATATCGTGCCTACGGTTATAAAGCACCAGGACACAAATTAGCAGATCTACAACTGCTATGGCGAAATACCCGTATGCAACTAGGGGTTCCTCCTAAGGATTCTTCTGTAGCCCAGCAACAACAAGCTGGACTTAATCAAGATATCAGGCTGGATATGAAGAAGGGCGAAGGAGAAATATTACGCGAATAAAAGGCTATTTAAAAATTAAATATTGCTATGTTATGCCACTACATTTAAATTGCTGAATAACATAGCATAAATTCTTTGCGAATCAGAAGATTCCCGATTTATTTAATAAATTTGTAATCTGAATATTTAGATTTTCAATTACCAAAAATCAAGAAAATTTCTATGACTCAAACTTGGCTGTGGATTGGTGTCATCAGTATGGCATTGGGAAGTGTTTTTTTTGGAATAGGGGCACACAATGCCAAAAATGAACGCTGGCAAATACTATATACACTTAATTTTTTCATTTGCTTGATTGCTGCTGGACTATATTTAACAATGGCACTCGGTCAAGGAGTTAATATCATCAATGGTCGTCCAACGTATTGGGTGAGATTTGTCACCTGGTTTTGTTCAACGCCGCTGTTGCTGCTCGATTTGACTTACTTAGGAAAAACTAGCCTAGTAATTACAGGTAGCTTATTGGGAGCAAACGCTTATATGCTTGCCACAGGCTTCCTGGCTACAATTACACCTAAGCCAACTAGCTACATTTGGTATATTGTTAGTTGCGCCGCTTACCTTGCTATTTTTTACTTATTAGTGAAGCCGTATCGCATTGAGGCAGAACGCAAACATCCCCGATCCAAGCAAGCATTCCGTAAGCTAGTGACTGTGCATTTAGTGCTATGGACACTCTATCCAATTGTGTGGATTCTTAGCCCTGAAGGATTCAGTGCTTTCGATCAAGGTCTAGAAGCAATGTCCTATACAATACTGGATATTGCCTCTAAAGTTGGGTTTGGTTTTCTATCGTTAAACACCCTACGTAATATAGAGCAAGCAAGAGAACCGATTAGTGAATCGCAGTTAAAACAGGTATTTTGAGAAATAAAACTGCATTTTTGCTGATTGGAAAACAATTCAAAATTTCACCAACTGTATTGGTAGAACTAAGAATGCCCTTTACTCAAATCAGAGTTGAGATGAGTAAATCGGTGTTCTAGTTCTGAGCATGGTAGGTAGCTTTTAGCAATTTTCCCCAATTTGCGTCATAGGGATGCACAAGCTGCGTTGGATGGTTGTCATCTTTAAAAATCGGTCGTCCTTCATTTGCCCACTGAAAAATACCACCACTCAAATTGAAAATAGAGGTAAACCCTTGCCTCTGAAGCTGTTGGGCAACCTTGGCACTACGATAGCCAATTGAACAGTACACGACAATTGGTGTGTCTTTTGAAATGTTCGAGGTTGCTGATAAATCTAGCGCCATAGGGTCAATACGTACTGCTGCTTTTAAATGGCTGACTTCATACTCTGCTTGACTTCTAGCATCAACTACAAACGGCTGTGGCTTTGCAAAATCTAATAACCACTTAGCAAAATCTGCTGTCGTAATTTGCTCGACAGTTAGAAATTTCAGCCTGATGAAAAGGTTGAGTAAGTTTAGGACTAGTGACGTTTGACTACAAGCTGCTATCAGTTTACGCAATTTTTAAAATTTATTTTTTCCTAACAATAGAATTCAAATTAATATTAATTTACATTATTTGTCTTGGCTTTGAACACTAAATAAAAGAATTTTGGTTTTGTGCTTAATGCTTAAATCCCCTCAACTTTTTTGGGTGCAAGATGCAAGTAGTAGCGTAAGAATTCAAGAAAATTATGCGGTATGGGTCTTGGATAATTAGAAAATTCTCCACTAGTTACAATAAAGCCAATAATAAACGTGATTATAACCCCTAACATCCCAATGCCTATTGATGCTCGTTTTTTCATTCTCCAATGTTGCGCTAATTTTGACATTATGTATCCACTGACGGTAAATGAAACAAACATGATCGGTGCCTGAAAGAAAATCAGACCCAACAAATTTGCCGACGCATTAATGCCAATTTCATAGTAATTCCAGTAAGCAGAAATCAGGTGAATAAAAAAAAGTGTCGTGGGAATGGAAATAAAAATATAAAAGCTTAGAGTCATAAACAAAAACCGTTGATTCTATTGGGTAGGCTGTTTCATCTAATGAATCTTTTTTAAGACACTATACACCCTGAACAATGTTTACAAGTATCTTCAGCTTCTCTATTTCTTTGCTTTTGTTACAAGCTGGCAAACTGATCTGTTGCTTCAATCAAAGCACTGCGAATCCCTGGCTCACTGATTGAGTGTCCTGCATCAGCTACAACTACAAATTTGGCTTCTGGCCAAGCGCAGTGTAATTCCCAAGCTGATACCATTGGGCAAACGACATCATAACGTCCTTGGACAATTACTGCTGGAATGTGGCGAATGCGGTGAATATTTAGCAGCAATTGATCTTCTGGCTCAAAAAATCCTCGATTGATAAAGTAATGACATTCAATGCGAGCAAAAGCCGAAGCAAACTCATTCTCGCCAAACTTTTGCATCAATTCAGGGTCGGGAAATAGTTTACTGGTACTAGCTTCCCAAACTGACCAAGCACGAGCAGCTTCTAGTCTAATTTGGATATCTGGACTAGTTAAACGTCGGTAATAAGCATAAAGCAGATCATCACGTTCATCTATCGGAATTGGTTTGAGATATTCTGCCCAAGTATCAGGAAAGATATAGCTTGCACCTTCTTGATAGAACCAACGCAATTCTTTTTGTCTGAGCATGAATATGCCGCGTAAAATTAAGCCTGTGCAACGAGAGGGATGTGTTTGACTGTAAGCTAATGATAAGGTACTTCCCCAACTACCACCAAAAACTACCCACTTCTCGATACCTAAATGCTGACGTAGTTTTTCAATATCGTTAACTAAATCCCAAGTCGTATTTTCGTTCAATTCAGCATGGGGTGTACTTTGACCACAACCACGTTGATCAAACATTACTAAACGCCACTTTTCTGGGTGGAAGTACTGCCGATAAACAGGGAGATAACCACCACCAGGCCCCCCATGAAGTAATACAATAGGCTTGCCATCTGGGTTGCCAGACTCTTCAAAATGAATTGTGTGGAGGCTAGAAACTTGTAAATTACCTTCGCGGTAGGGTTCGATAGGTGGGTAAAGTTCTTGCATTCTCGTGATTTTACAAGCAATGATAATGTATTTGTACTTTAGCGAGCAATAACATTCAATGGCTTCATAAACTGTGTTGAACTACTGAAGATGGAAGCAATTGCTCTTTGACTTACCCCGTAAGACATTAATTTGTCTTGTTCTTTGAAAATGAGCGATCGCACAGCGAAATGTGAGCTTGAAAACTAGAGTTTGACAACCTAATAATTACAGCCCATGTTAATAGGGCTATTTTAATGCCTGTAGCAAAGTTTCTATAGCTCTCTCTTTTTGCGGATCTGCTCCTTGAGCATATTCTAAAGAGAATGGAACGTTAATATCTGGTGTCACCCCCTTGCCCTCTAACCTTTGATTATCGTTAAGAAAGACATTGGTGACTGCTACATAAAGCAGACTGCCATCCTGCATGATAAAAGGACGACCAGCAACTACTGCTCCCGCAGTTTTAGTTCCAATAACTGGCCCAATTTGACTTTGCTGAAAGCTGAACGCCAGAATTTCTTTACTGCTGCGGCTACCTTCATTGACGACCATCACCACAGGTTTTTTCCATTGATAGTTATAAGTGTATCGCCTGTTATTACGTTGAACATTAGTGACGGTTGGACTTTGTTTGGCAGTAAAGATGTTGAGATAACTAATATCTCCGCCTCCCCATCCATCTCTAAGATCCAAAATCAACCCATCTGCGTTTTTCAAGCGACCATAGATGAGTTCATCCTGAAATTGTTGCTGGTATGGATCTGCTGCGTTAGACCAAATATGAATATAACCAACTTTCTTTTCTTGTCGTTCAACGATCTCAATACTAGCTGTTTGAGCTGCTAAAAACATTGTGCTGGCATCTAGTAGCTGCGGTACAACTACAATTTCTTGCCGACTGCTAGCTGAGGGCGATCGCTGGATTAATATCTTAACTGTTTGTCCTGCTTTGCCAGCGAAAGAGCGAATTGGGTGATATATGTTACCATCAACACTAATAATTTGGTCTCCTACCTTTAAGCCAGCTTTAGCAGCAGGACTTTCATCGAGAATAGAACTAGCAAAGGTCTTGCTATTGATGTCTTTAGTAAATAAGCCAATACCAGTGTATTCAATTTTGCCTGTGGGAAAAAACTTTTTTAATTGCTTCTGTAACTCACTACTCATAGGCTGAAAAATTCCTAAAAGCTGGTAGTAAGCAGGCTCATTTTGAGTATATAAGTGTGTATGAGAAGTTTGTAGTTCAGAGAGCATCTGGTTGATTGCAGTAGCGACCTCTTCGCTCGATTGAGCTTGTATTATTCGGGGTTGATATTTTTCTTTAACGGCTTTCCAATTAACTCCATTAAATTTCGGGTCGTAAAAATTATCGTTGACTGTTTGCCAAACTTGCGCAAAAATTTGAGCTTCCGGTTTTGCTAGTATTGGCAGCAATGGCGAACTCAACCACAGCATAAACAAAACACAAATGCTCAAAAGCAACGCTACAGCTAAACGTCTTAAGTAGAGGAGTCGAAATGTTTTCATCTGATTTTGGCTCTTTAATCAGCGAGATTACAGCAACTGATGACAATTCCAGGAAAAAATGAGACGCGTAGGTTGGGGAGCCACTGACGTGGGCGGGTTTCCCAACTTGAGTGAAGTGGCGTTTGAACTCAGTGAAACCCAACAATTACAAGACTTTGAAGTGTTGGGTTTCGTTCCTCAACCCAACCTACATCCACTACATCCACATCATATTTTTGTGAAATGGTATGATGACAATTCCTTGTTATTAGTTCTGCTGATAAATTTAGCGATCGCTCGGTTGAGTTTGCTGGCTATCGCTAATGCTTGCTGCATTTGATGCCAGTAGAAAAATTTCACTTTCTGCCTCATCCAAAAACTTTCTACATTAACTCTACCACTGGGTGTACATTTTACCAAAACAGCCTCAAAAAAGCTGTAGATTATTTATTGCAGATATTGAAATTCTTGCGTGTAGAGAATGCTTTCACAGGCACTCAAATGGGTTGCATGAGCTTACTAACTAAACCATATTCATCAATAAGCAACTAATTCAAAGATGTAGGAATATGCAGAACCGTTTGCAGTTTTTCTGCCAAAATATATAGTTGGTTATAAGTCTGGGCAAGACGATCGCCCTCAACAATAACTTCTGTTGCTGGATAGTTTTGAATAATTTCAATCAATGAAATTTTATGATCTTTGTTAGCAGATAAAACAATAGCTGAACGCAAAGCCTGTCGATTTGCCTGACCGGAAGGAGTACTAATTGACTGACCAATTCGATCCAATAGAAATTCACCAATTCGGTTATTTAGTAAACGATCTAAAATAACAGGATTGGCATTTACCTCTTGCGCCAAGATTCTGCGAACTTTTTGTGGGTCTTGACGAGCCTGATTAAAGTAGAAATTTAAGCTAGATGAAACTTCTCCAGTTTCGGCAAGCTTTGCTAATTCATTAACTGATACAGATGGACGAAAAATATTGTATTTAAGGACAACCTTTTCGGCAGCGATCGCACTGTTACTGTAAAGTAGGATAGCAATAATTGCTATTATAGAAAAAGTGCCTTGTAATTGAAAAATCAAGGATTTCATTGCTTTAGTCTTTTAAATTAGAAAGTTTATAAAATTTAAATAATATAATTTTTATGTTTAATGCTCAAGCTTTATATTAATTCTAATTATTTTAAGATAATTTTTATTATTAAACCTCACCCAAAAGTTATATAAAAAAGCGAAATATATATTTTTTGGCTAGGGAGCCATTGCCAAAAAATATATCCGCAGTGTTTTGAAATAATTCGTTCTATGTAAAGATAAATAAGGAGAATACATCTATTCATCAGGGCTTAAGTTAACATTTTTAGGCACGTCGAAGCGATAACCCATACCATAAACATTTTCTACCCAATCTTTCGCTCCAACTGTTTGCAGGCGTTGTCGCAGTCGCCGTACCAATGTTGTTACAGCATTACTTTCTGGTTCTGCTCCCCATCCCCAAAGAGCTTGTTCAATTTGAGTATGAGATAAAACTTGGCGTGGGTGACGCA
The DNA here is from genome assembly GCF_002154725.1 of Nostoc sp. 106C. Classification (GTDB taxonomy): domain Bacteria; phylum Cyanobacteriota; class Cyanobacteriia; order Cyanobacteriales; family Nostocaceae; genus Aulosira. The sequence continues at coordinate 25,972 of NZ_MTAW01000102.1, forward strand.
TTAGATATTCCATCAACTGAAACTCGCGACCAGATAGTTGAACTGTTACCTGATTTCGCTCTATTGTCAGGTTGTTTAAGTTGAGGTGTAAATCTTCTAAGGTGAGAATGTCTCCCTGCCAAAATGGGGAACGTCTTGCTAAAGCTCTTACCCTTGCCAGTAATTCCATTACATCTATGGGTTTAACTAAATAATCATCTGCACCCGCATCCAAACCTGTTACTTTATCTGGGGTAGTGTCTTTAGCGGTAAGTATCAACACCGGAGAAGTTTTCCCAGCCTGTCGATATTCCTGGCAAAGTTGAACTCCGCTCACATGAGGCAGCATCCAGTCTAAGATGAGCAAATCATAATCTTTTTGAGATAAAAGCCATTGGGCAGTTTCGCCATCTTCTATGGCATCAACAATATGTCCAGCTTTAGATAATGCAGCTCGCAATGGTTCTAATTGGGCGGGGTCGTCTTCCACCAATAAAATCAACATAGGCGATCGCTGTATTTTTTTCTTGATCGTAAGCTGTTTTAACGCGAGTCAATCGCGGGCACGGCAGTGCTGGCGATCGAACTAATGTAGATAATGCTGCCGCCCGCTTCCGCCGGGATTTAAATCTCCGGTTTAGTATTCGGGTTGCCAGTTTCGAGTAATAAAACTGTTGTTTCACTATCTTGTGTCAGACGGTTGGCGACCACGCAGCCTTAATTTCATTTACCTACTTACCGCTGGAAATAGTCGCGCCAGCTTTGGGGTAAGGCTTCAAGTTGAGTGGCACGGCGAAGTAACTCTGGATTGTCTTGCTCACGCACATAAAGTTGAGTGATATCGGCAACCGTGATGTTGTTATCATCCCGGCTCACCAACTCTAAAGTGTCTCCGACTCCGACTTCGCCCTCTTGCAAAACACGGCAGTAAAATCCGGTTCGACGACTTGCAAGAAATCGTTTAACCATATCAGGTCGTCCAAACCGAATTCCAAGTTTGTAGCAGGGTAGGCGAGGTTGTGTCACCATCAACATTACAGTGCCAATCCCGAAACGATCGCCAATGTTCACTTCCTCTTCTCTTAGCCCAGTGGTCGTAAAATTTTCGCCAAAGATACCTAGCGGCAGATCTGTGTCAGGCAATTCACCTCGCCAGTAATCGTAATGCTCGAAGGGGTATACATAGACAGCTTTATCTAGTCCTCCATGAACGGTTAAATCAGCCTGTCCATCCCCGTCTAAATTAAGCGATCGCAGCATGACACGCTCGCTGACTGGCTCTTTAAAGATTCCAGTTGTAACTGTTTTCCCTTTCCAAGTTACTTCACGTGGAAGTCCTACGTTAACAGAAATGAGTTTCATCTTCAGCTCCAAAGTTTTTGGTCATGAAGAAATGGCAGCCCTCTACATTAATCCGTCTTCCTTGCTTTCTGAACAAGACCCTTATATTTAGGGTGAGGTAGCTTAACGGCTTAAATTATGTCTGAATTCGATACTGTACTTAGGCGTTGTTGCTAAAACTTTTTTAATTGCAGCCGTACCCATAGTAATATGAAATTTCCCAGCGCGATCGCACTATTTTTATACCTGGCTTCTGCACCGATTTCTTTCATTGCTAAGTTCAAAGTAGCATCATGCCGAGTGTAAGGCTCCGGGCGGCCCCAGAATTTCGTCGCCGATCTCGGTGGAAATGCGATCAAACAGCGCCATGTCCGGTGCTTCTGTATTATCCTGTGTACCAACTGCTGTAATTAGTCGAGCAAAGCCACTCGACGCAGTAACGACCAACCCGCGAGCTGGCCGATCGCTTAGCGCAGCGACTACGTGGGGTGTGCCAGCAGGAATCAGGAAGTTTTTACCAGCCTAGACCGTGAATTCCCCTTCTAGCACGTAGAGTTGTTCGGAATAGCGCGTGTGGCGATGGAGGGGTGTTTGTGTGCTAGAAAGAAGGTAGCCTTCGATGAGATCGTACTGACCTCCTGTAGTGGTGTGAAGCCAAAAACCCAGAAAGATTGTGCCATTAGATTACTCCTATTGATTAATTGCTTGCGTAATAATACCAATTTGAAAAAAGAATGCGACAGATTGTAGGGGCACGGCAGTGCCCATTGGTGTCAACTTAAGCCAAAAGTAACTATAAGATGTAATCTAAGAACAT
>NZ_MTAW01000017.1 GCF_002154725.1 Nostoc sp. 106C
TTCCTAAGCTCCATGAATATGGTGTTTTCTCATGAACCATTTAGGATTGCTATATTCAATTGGAAAGTTTAACTTCAGGAAACATCTCTATTAAAAAATAAGCTGTAAGCCTTGTTTCTTCTTTAATCAAAGATGTTTCTAACTTCTGAATCAGATTATAGAGGCATACAGCCGATCTCTAATGTGTAAGCTGGTGATTTTTTGACTAAAGACTTGTGCGGTAGTGTTATGGATAAATTCTGACCGTACTGCTGCCACTCCAGTGTACCTCCAACACCTAGCATCGTAATATTTGCTTTTTTCGGCAAAATTATTCCTGGAATAGTAACCTTCCTAGAAGTTGGCTCATCAAGCAATATTGCATATAATTTTCCTTTATTAGTGGTGTAGCGCACTCGAACAAGTTCTGTAGTTAAATCTTCTGCTCGTATCCAATAGCGTGAGCCAAAGATTGCTTTACCATTCACATCTAGCCATTTACCTAAACCTTCTAATCTTTCAAGCTGTACTTCGGATATTGAACCATCAGCCTTTGGGCCAATGTTCAGCAATAAATTCCCATTTTTACTAACAATATCTACAAATAAATCAACTAGTTCATCTACCGAAATCATGTTTAAATCAGTATCATTTTGGTTATAACCAAACGAGTAGCCTAAACCCCTTGTACTTTCCCTTTTTTTTGGTTCTATTTGTGTGGATTGACTATATTCAGGTGTAGAAAAATCAAAGTGCAACCCTAACTGACCACCTAAATCAAAACGGTCGTTCACTACACCATCGGGTACGCGATTGTAAAAGTAGGCCATAATTTCATTCGCTTGCCCAATAGGGTAGCCAAGATCGTTCCATAATATAGATGGCTGATAGCGGTCAATCAACTCGCGCCAATGAGCATTCGCATAATCTGCATAGGCTTTTTCTTGAATAATTGCTCCCACTAGTGTATTGAAATCTGTGATTGTTGCATCTTTGAAAGACCAATCAAGACCACCAGAGTAATACACACCCATCCGCATACCTTCTTTGCGAACAGCTTGTGTTAGTTCGCCTACAATATCGCGTGTTGCCACTCGCCCTGGCTGGTTTATAGTTTTACTAGGCCACAACAAAAAGCCATCATGATGCTTCGTTGTTAGTACAACGTACCGCGCACCTACTTTAGAGAATAATTTTGCCCATTTCGAGGGGTTCCAATTTGTTATGGCTGCATTAAATCTAGGAATAAAGTCATCATAGGTGAAGCCTTCACCATAGGTTGTACGATGGTAGTTATAGGTTGGACTGCCCTCAAGTTTCATGGAGTTGTAATACCATTCCGAGTAAGGGTTGTTCTTAAACCAGTATTCCCAACCACGCTCTGCAACGACTTTGTTCAGTTCTCCAGTTAGTGGTGCATAGCCAGGTACAGAATATACCCCCCAATGAATGAAAATTCCGAGTTTCGCATCCTTGAACCAGTCTGGAACTTCATGCTTCGATAGGGATTCAGTTGTTGGCTCATAAGTTCTTTGTGCAAGGGCAACAGAAGTGAACAAGTTCAAAAATACTGTTAACGATAATGTAGCAAACAGCGCACTTACTAAAAACTTAATCATTACAAGGTTCCTGATTGACAACGTTCTCAAACTTTAGAACGAAAGTATACTTAAGCATTTTTAGTTGCTATTTTTGTCAACAAGCACTAAATGTTTTTAAGTCCATCAAATAGTGAAACTAAAGCTATTTATTTCCTGAGTAGTCTCTACTGATATTTAGCTCATGTATTGCCTTGTTCTACTTGATGGCAAAGGTATTGTTCAGGATACTGTATTTTCAACCATAGCCGCACCTAATTGATTTTAATTATGCAAACAAAAAATTATAGGCTTCATTGACTTTGTTGGCTGATTCTTCTAATAAGCGTTGTTCATGAGCATTTCTTGATAACAGCAGTTGGCGCTCAATACCTGTTGAGCCAATGATACATGGAAGTCCAAGCACAACTTCACTGCCAACTCCATAGTTAGAATCTGCTCTGGCCGATACTGGAAATATCTGCTTTTCATCTCGCAGGATGGTATCAACTAACTGACAAACTACTATTGATATACCATAGCTTGTATTTCCTTTGCGTTCAAAAATGTTATAGCCTCGTTTACGAGTGAATTGTGCGTACTCTTGCTGAATTTGTTCTAGCGTTGCTCCTTGTGGTATGGGAAATTCAGTTAACAAAATTCCCCCAATAAATGCACTAGACCAAATGACAAATTGACTGTCTCCATGCTCTCCAATCACATAAGCATGAACGTCTTGTTTGGCAACATTCAGTCGCTTTCCAAGTTGATATCTCAGTCTAGCAGTATCCAGAACGGTTCCCGAACCGAAAATTAGGTTTTCTGCTCTGGTAGAAGTAGCTTGAGCAATCCGCGTTAGTACATCTACTGGATTGCTAACGATAATTACGATTGAATTCGGTGCAACTCGATCTAATTCTTTGATTGTCGAACGTATAATCTCTGCATTATCACTCAATGTATCTAATCGGGTCTGTCCAAGTTTCGGCTGCACCCCAACAGTCACAATAATGACATCTGAATCAGCTAGATCTTCATACTGGTTTGATGGTTTAATCTCTACTTCTTTAAGTAGGGGAATGCTGTCTTCGATATCCCATGCTTGCCCTTCAGCTTTTGATAAGGTTCGGTCAAAAAGGACAACCCTTACACATTTACCGAGTATAACTAAAGCATTTGCAACATCTGCACCTACATTACCTGCACCAATAATACCGATTTTAGATATTTTAGTCATCATGCTATATCTACTTTTTTCAAGAGTGAAATGTCGTTTGTTTGGTAATACTATTTCACCAAATTAAAGATACAAATGATTTCTCCTCCGCTCCTCTGCTCCCCTGCCCCTCTGCTTGCCTAAATGTATCAAACTTAAAGTGAAACGGTATAATTCCTTGGGTCTGCAATTACTGTTTTCTTACAACTTGGAAAACAATATATTTAACCCTTCGGTCATTGTGGGATGAGTTAAAATACCATCGCGCAGAACGGTGTAGGGCATCTGAGCTTGCATCACCATCTGCACTGTTGAAATCACTTCACCTGCTTCAAGTGCAGATTGCACAACTGATCGTTTTCGTTGGATCACCTCTGCTAGATCAACGATGGGTGTATTAGCTTTAACACCATAAGCCGCACTGTTTCGCACTGTGTTTGCCACATTGGCACTCGCCACCATAGTTTTAGTAGGAATGCAGGCAATATTAATGCACCCGCCACCAATCATATTTAAACTGCGTTCAACCAGAGCAGTTTTACGTTCGTCAGCGACTAACGCCGGTGCAAGTGTTTTACCCGCTTTGCCGCCGCCGATAATAATATCGTCATAGTGTTGAATGTCCACTTCCATATCTTTTGAGTTTGTGAATACGATGTTTATAGGGGGTTAAGCCGGGATACGCGCAAAATAGGACATGTTGTAAATAAATGTTACACAACCTACTTTCTTGATTTACCAACTTGCCCTTATTTGGCATGAGATGCGACAAGAGAGTTAAGCTTGAAAATGACTTGCACGGGTAAGAATCATGGCAGATTCGGTCAAAATATTTAATGAGTATTCAAATCGAGACTTAGAGCAACGGAAGGTTTGGTACACGCCAGTTGTGGAAGCTTATGATCGAGGCAGACCCCGCTATCCTGAAGCACTAATACAGCGAGCGATTGAAGCCGCTCACCTTTCCCCTAACTCAACCATTCTCGAAGTCGGATGCGGGTCAGGAATTGCGACGATTAACTTTGCTCAGTTGGGATGTGCAATCGATGCGGTAGAACCGAATCGAGATTTCTGCCAAGTTGCAGCACGTCGTCTTGCAGCATTTCCGAAGGTTCAACTCTTTCAGGAATCCTTCGAGGAGTGGCAAGTTCAACCACAAGCGTATGAAATTGTACTAGCAGCAAATGCTTGGCACTGGATATCATCCGGCATCAAATATGTGAAAGCATCACAGACGTTACGAGAGGATGGTTCTCTCGTTTTACTTTGGAACCTGACGCTTGAGCCAAGTCATGAAGTTCATCAAGTCTTGAATCAGATTTATCAAGCTTACGCGCCCGCGATCGCACCTGAGTACGAAGGTCGAGAGAAACAAGCTGAAATTGCCGCAGGCTTGGGAAAACCTGTCGGGGATTCAGGATTGTTTGAGCCTCCCTCCACAGAAATCTTCCCTTGCGAACAAACCTATAGCGTTGATCGGTATCTCGATTATTTGAGTAGCGGTTCACAATACGTTGCTTTAGAGTCGCAAGTGAGAGTAAATCTATTTTCGGGATTGAGAACTGCGATCAAACAGCAATTTAAGGGCGAAATTCACCTGTTTAACTTAGCTGCATTTCAAATTGCGCGGAAGATCTAAATATTATACCGCAGACATTAGATGAGATTGGGGCAAAACTCAGTACAACTTAATTCCTTCTTTCCTATTCCCCATTCCCAATTCCCTGTTCCGTCTCTCTACGAGTGATTCAGAAATCAAATTGGATTCCTATAGAAGGTGTTATGAACTTCAAAAAAGATTAGCGTTCTGAGAAAGTTTTAACGATGATATATTTGGCGAGCGTAACTTAAGATGCTTGCCCTAACTAGGTTTAAAAAAAGTGCATAACACTTGCTAGAAAATTCAACTTTTCGTACAAGCTTGCCGTATCAAGATACGATTGTTTTTATACACAGCAGTTTGATACAGTTCAATGAATACCACCTGCGATGTGCAGCATTTCTCCAGATGCCGCCGTCAAAATTGCGATTTTTCCGTCTAGTTTTTTCATGATTTCTTAGGATCGGGCAGCGTGAACTTTACAGTTTCACTGGTGATTACTTTGTGCATGGGGTCAGCTAGTTCGATCAGCACCTTGTGCGGACCAGGTTCCAGTCCGACCAGGATAATCGTTTCGCCACTGGAATCGACAAAGTGCCACGGTGCATCATCGACGGTGATGTGGATATGTCCGATGCGCGGTGATACATCGAGGGCACCTTTGCCGAACACGGGCAACAGGCGCAGGTTCTCCGTCCGATACTGGATGAAGACACGACCTTGAGCTAGGGGTTCAGGAAGTGGTGGATCGACAATCAGCTTGGCGGGTGCTTCGTTGTCGATCGCGAACAACGGTGATGCTCCGATAATATCTTTGGCGCTTGGGATGTAGTTGTCCATGCTGTTAGGTATTTGAGAATTGACTTCATGAAGTTGAACGTTCCTAGTTCTTGCGGATTTTGTGGAGAACTATAATTGTCAGACAGCAAGCCATTCACAGTCTACGAGAGATCAACGGTTTGAGGTGCTATTTCATGGGAAAACTGGCTTTACCTATGGTTTAAATCTGCTAGGAGAAAGCGCTGAAAGCTTGCTTTTATCTACACTCCACAAAATCCGCAAGAACCAACAGTTTTTTATACTCTCGTAGTGCCGCTAGCTCTTCTGATGCGGCGTACCAATGTACGGGAACTCTTTGAGAATGTCGGTATGTGGCTTGAGACCTGAGGGGGGAATATCGCCCTTGGAGAGGAAGGCGAGGCGATGATCAATGACATCGTCAGTAAAAACGCGGCCGTTGGGATACTTCGCGGGCTTCGAAGGATTGAAGCACAGCATGTCAGGCAGAATGCCGTCGGCGTCGATCGCGGCAATTGCTTCTTCGCGAGTATAATTGCCCGTATGCCCCATCAAGTGTACAAACTGATCCGTCCAGCGCTCGCGATCATTGACCGGTTCGCTGGCGTTGTATTCCAATTTGGTGTCGTCGGTGTTGAAGAAGCTGCTGACGCTTGGGTGTCCAGCGCGATCAACATGAAGCATCTTACCGTCCTCGCGCACGCTGCACCGTCCCCAGATCCGGATCTCCGGGTTCGCGCCAAGCTCGCTTGTCGGCAGCTCGATCACCGTCGAGAACACATTGGCTTCCGTATTTGAATCCACGCCGGTCCACGGAGACTTGCCGCCCAAGTGGGGTGCAGTGAAATTTCTGCCGCCCGAGGTATCGAATAGATTCTTGATTCCGTCGAAGTCGAAAAAGAAAGCGTCGCTGCGAGCACCGGCGAAAAACGTGTAATCGCCAGACTTGACGATGTTGGGTTGAGAGCCGAAGGAGACTTCGGCATCGGCGATGATCTTCGTCCCAACAGCTTCGACCAAACGAGATTCCGCGCCTTTTGCCACGAAGACGTTTACGGTCTGCCTACCGTTTTGCGGTGGTGAGAACACGTAACTGATCGCAATGTCCGTCAGGTAGTCTCCGTCGTTGTCAATGTTGAGGCGGTAGATGGCATCGGGATGAAGCGCGTCGGCAGTTGGATTTGCATTGAGGATGATCACAGTCCTCGATGGGTCAGTGAGCGACTGGAACGCATAGAGGTCGCAGAGGTCGAGTCGTTGGTCCCCGAGAGGTGCACCGAGATTGAGTCCAGTAAAATGGTTCGACATTTCTTCTCTCCTTAAACGGATTTGCTTTTATTATGTCAAGAGCGGGGTGAGAGTTAAAGCATGAGTCATACTCGAATGATTCATCATTTGCACTCATCAGGCAGGAACAGGTTGCAGCCGTGATGTGAGGAATTGATTGATATAGTTTGCGATCGCGTCTCCTTCCTCTTCCAAAGCAAAATGTCCAGTATCAAGTAGATGAAACTCAACATCTTTCAAGTCGCGCTGGTAAGGATAAGCACCTTCAGCAGGGAAGATATAGTCGTTCTTGCCCCAGACAATCAGGGTTGGAGGTTGATATTGACGGAAATACTCTTGCCATTGGGGATAGAGCGGTGGATTGGTGCCATAGCTATAAAACAGCGCCAGTTGAATCTCTTCGTTTCCGGGACGATCGAGGAAATGTTGATCCACCGTCCAGGTATCGGGACTAATTGCTTCTAAATTATGAACACCGTTGGTATATTGCCACTTCGTTGCTTCTAGAGTGAAAAGGTATTTGAGCTTTTCAGCATTCTCAGGCGATCGCTCTTGCCAGTATGCCTTAATTGGTTCCCAGAATTCGCGCAGACCTTCCTCGTAAGCATTGCCATTTTGAACAATTAGAGATTGCACGCGTTCTGGATATTTAGCTGCAATCCGATAGCCAATCGGCGCACCATAATCCATCACATAAAGACTGTACTTTTTGAGAGCGATCGCAGCAATGAATTTCTCTACAATCTCAGCCAAGCGATCGAATGTGTAGTCAAATTCACTTACCGTGGGCATGGAACTATTACCATAACCAGGATAATCAGGGGCAACCAGATGAAACTTATCAGCAAGTGCTGGTATGAGATTGCGGAACATGTGAGATGAAGTTGGGAAGCCGTGCAATAGCAGAATCGTCGGATTATCGCGGGAACCAGCTTCACGGTAGAAGATATCTAAACCATCGATCGAAACTGTGCGATATGTAGTCATGGAATTAGTTCTTGTAAGTGATAAAAGTGACATGATGGCGTTTTACGACAGGTCGATCTATCTCACATCCTGACGACCAAAGAGGGGGAAAAGGGTGCAAGAAAGAGTTTTTAAATATGGAGAAGGAAAAAAGATGTATTTCCAGATACGTAGTACGAGGAATACAGGCTCATAGTATCAAGCCCATAACTAAAGTTAGGGGGTTCCCTTTCGCCTTTAACCTTTACCCTTTTCCCCGCCCGAAGGGCGTTGACGGATCTGCTCTTGAAAGTAGTCGCGCCAGCTTTCGGGTAACGCTTCAAGTCGAGCAGCACGATGCAGTAACTCTGGATTGTTTTGCTCGCGAACATAAAGCTGAGTGATATCAGCAACAGTAATATTGTTGGTATCTCGACTCATCAACTCTAAAGTGTCTCCGACTCCAACTTCGCCCTCTTGCAAAACTCGAAAGTAAAATCCGGTGCGACGACTGGCGAGAAATCGTTTTACCATATCCGATCGCCCAAAGCGAATCCCTAGTTTGTAGCAGGGTAAGCGCGGTTGAGTCACCATTAGTTTCACACTGCCGATTTTGAAGCGAGAGCGCTATCGCGCACACTTCGTGAACGCCAATGTTCAATTCTTCTTCTCTCAATCCTGTGACTGTAAAGTTTTCACCAAAAATCCCAAGTGTTAACTCTGTGTCAGGCAATTCGCTTCGCCAGTAATCATAATGCTCAAAAGGATAAACATATACGGCTTTGTCAACTCCACCATGAACGGTGAGATCCGCTTGGCGATCGCCATCTAAATTGAGTTCGTGCACCATTACTCTGGCATTAACTGGCTCTTTGAAAATTCCAGTGCGGACGGCTTTTCCTTTCCAGGTCACTTCACGCGGCAGTCCGACATTAACAGAGATCAGCTTCATGTTTAACCCCTTTTGGACTTTAAATCTGTGCCATACCGCCATCGACAAACAACTCGATGCCGTTCACGAAGTTGCTGTCATCTGAAGCCAGAAAAACAACTGCTTTAGCAATCTCATCGGGTGTGCCGACTCGCCCTAATGGAATAGTGACAGCTTGGCTATCCACAAATTCCTGCACCTGCTCATCACTAAGTCCCAGAAGATTGTAGCCAGGAGTCGGAACCACACCAGGGCTAATGGCATTCACTCGGATCTTGCGGTCTTTAAGGTCGAGTGTCCAATTCCGAGCAAACGATCTCACCGCAGCTTTGGTGGCGCTGTAAACACTGAAAGCTGGCGTACCTTTTATAGAAGCAGTCGAAGCATTCAGGATAATAGAAGCGCCCTCTGGCAAAAGTGGCAGTGCCTTTTGTACGGTGAACAGCAAACCTTTGACGTTTACGTTGAATGTTTTGTCAAAGTGTTCCTCAGTGATTGCTCCAAGTGGGGCAACTTGTCCACCGCCAGCATTAGCGAAGATGATATCGAGATGTCCTTGCTCTTGCTTAATGGTGGCAAACAGGCGATCGAGGTCTGCTAGATTAGAAACATCGGTCTGCACAGCCGTAACATTTTTACCAATGGCTTCTACAGCAGCATCCAGCTCGGCTTGGCGACGACCTGTGATGTAGACATAGGCTCCCTCAGCAACAAACTGTTTGGCAGTGGCAAGACCGATACCACTATTGCCACCCGTGACAAGGGCGATTTTTCCTTCTAGTTTTTTCATTATGTTAATCTAATGGAGATTCTGGATTTGTATGAACCATTGAAGTGTTGTCGGTTCTGTTGCATCACAACTTTGAGAATAGCAGATTTAACCCTTGAGTAATTGTTGGATGAGTTAAAACGCGCTCGCGCAAAACGGTATAGGGCATCTGAGCTTGCATTACCATCTGCACCGTCGAAATTATTTCACCCACTGCATGACACAACAGTGAACACCCAAGAATTTCTCCTTTGATCGATCTGCTTAATGACGCTGCTTGAGACTTACAACGAGGTCAGTCACTTGACGTTGAGCCTCTGCGCTCAGTGAGTCAAAGTCGTCTAAGAAGAATTGACGTTCTAGCGTTAACTTCCGGGTATTAAGTAACCCTTCGATCTGCCAACCTTCGTCGCCTTTCGTTACGACGTATAGCGGCAGCGAATCTCGTGACGGTGAAGTTTCACTTTGTCCGGCCAGTATTACCCTGATAACTACGAGCATGAGTGCGAGTTGCGAGTTCACGAAGCGGACAAAATCCACCTCACCCTCCAGGCGTGTTCCTTTGGCAGCCGTGTCGAACACTTGCTGATGAAATGCAGCGATTTCTTTTCGACCCTTGAGATGCGTGCCGTCGAACGTGATGAAATCGGCAGTTTCGCTGAACGGCGCAGCGAAGCCTTCGCCGCTACCTCGATTCCAAGCATCAATCATCTGACGAGGGAAAGCACTGATTGCCAACTCGTCAGCATTAGTGGTGGTTTGAGCTACTTGTGAATTCATAGTTTTGAGTTTTCCTTTTAAGTGATAGACCAGTTTTCAAGGGCTTTGTTGCATGAAAGAAAAAAAGGACATACCAATCCGTAATCGGATTTGAAATTAGCCTTCAACTTTGTAAGTATCTGGCTTGCCTAACTGGATCATGCGATTAAGGGCGGCACATTGTAGAAATAACTCGACAGCTTGATTGTCAAAAAAGCGTCGTCTTAATTTACCACCAAAGATGATTTTGAGACGAAATATCGCAGTTTCGGACAATGAACGGCGATGATACCCACTTTCTTGTTTCCATTGCTTACGCCCGACTTGGTTCACCCGCAGCAGATTTTCATCTCTAGGGTGTGGCTGTGCTTCATTATTTGGTTGTTGAATTTTGGCGTTGCTACGAGGTGGAATTGTCACCTTTGCACCGCGCTCGGCAATAGTGTCATAACAGTCAAAAGTGTCATAGCCACCATCACCAGAAACCTGGTCTATCAGCGCATCTATCTGCTCCAATATGTCTGGAAGCACCTCACAATCAGCTACATCATTAGTAGTTACAACTGCGCCCAGAATTTCTCCACTCTCTTCATCAACTCCTAGATGTAATTTGCGCTCCTTCCGCCTTTTACCAACCCCATGTGTACGAACTTTCCATTCGCCTTCACCATAGACTTTTACAAAGCGTTGAATCCACTACAACATGAACAGCTTTGTCCTTTGGGATTACTGGCAGTTCCACAGACAGCTTGCTTAAACGACGAGATAGCGTGGAATGGTCTGGTACTTCTAGCTCAATTCCCATGAGCATGAATAGCGATTCCAAAAATCCCTCTGCTTGCCTTCCTGGTAAATGAAACACTGATTGAATCGTCCCCATAGTGGCGATGGCTACGTCACTATAATAATTTGATGCTCCTTTTTTCCCTGTTTTCTGCTGGTTGCGCCACTGCTCGATTACGTCTTTGTCCAGCCAGAAAGTTATACTGCCCCGCTGCTTTAATGCTGCATCATAGGCGTTCCAATTTTTCACTTTATACTGGGCTTTCGTCTTCATCGTTGGGCGCTTGCGGCAAGAGAACATAGGCGATAGGTAAAATTTACCATTTTGCCTATTCACGCAACAACGCCGTTTTCAAGCGGCATAGCGGGTGTTATGAACTCTGAAAATCATCGGCTCTGTGAGCCAGTTCCAAGCATTCCTCAAAAATCCCAATAAGGGCTGAATTTCGCTTCTGGACTAGGTTATGTAGAAGTTCATAACACCCTCTAAGGGATATCTCCGGGCGCACCCAGAATTTCGTCGCCAATTTCGGTGCAGATGCGATTGAACAATTCCATGTCAGGTGCCTCATTCTGGTTTTGCGTTCCTGTTGCTTCAATTAAGTCAGCAAAGGCACTGGGCGAAGCAACGACTAAACCGCGAGCTGGTTGATCGCTGAGTGCAGCAACAACATGGGGTGTACCCATCGGAATGAAGGCACTTTCGCCTGCGCCTAGCACAACCTTATTCTTACCAACCCAGACAGTGAACTCTCCTTCCAACACATAGAGTTGTTCTGAATAGCGTGTATGGCGATGAGGTGGAGTCTGTGCACCAGGAGGGAAATAGCCTTCAATCAGGTCATATTTACCGTCAGTTGTGGTGCGATCGGCGAGGATAGTGAGGTAGTTATTAAGAAGCCAGAATGATTTTGTCATGGAAGTACTCCTTCTAATGAATGAATTGTGTTACAAACGCTCAAGCTTGCGGCTCAGATAAAGCAGGCGTTCATGCCGTTTCTAGATAGACGAGTGTGACAAATTTTGAACATTAAGTTTGTTGGGAACGCTTTGCGAAGAACGCTCCGCTTTAATTAGATCTGCTGTTTTCTCAGCAATCATGATAGTGGGTGCATTTGTATTGCCTGTAGTGATTGTTGGCATAATGGAGGCATCAACAACTCGCAATCCCTCAACCCCATATACTCGTAGTTCGGGATCTACCACCGCCATTGAATCAATACCCATTTTGCAAGTGCCAACCGGATGATACACCGTATCGCAAACTTCTCGTACGTAAGCAACGAGTGCTTCATCGCTCTGCTTATCTGCACCAGGGGCCACTTCTCTACCACGAAACTCATCAAAGGCACTTGCACCGAACAAATTACGCATTAATTTAATCCCAGCAACAAGCTTTTGCACATCAGCTTCACTTTGCAGATAGTTTAGCCGAATTAACGGTGGGTCTTGGGGGTTGGGGGAACGCAAACTGACACTGCCAATGTTTTGGGGATGGGTCAAACAGACTAGACTTGTGAATCCTGAACCAGAGTGGGCATAGCCAGGGGGTGCCAACAGAACGGGGCCGAAGAGAAACTGTAAATCTGGTGCAACATCCACATTACCCTCAGTATGCAAAAATAAATTAGCTTCCGCAATACTACTGCTGCTGGCAGTGTGTAAATCCTTAGCTGCTTCGTGTACTACGGGTACAACAGGGTGATCCTGAAGATTTTGACCGACACCCGGCAACTCAACTACTACCGGAATTCCTAATGTTTGCAGGTGTTCTGCGTTCCCAATGCCAGAAAGCATCAGTAGCTTGGGCGAATCAAACGCGCCAGCACTTAAAATCACTTCGGAGTTAACCCTGACTTGATGCAACGTTCCTTCGTGCAGGTACTCCACTCCAACGGTGCGGGTGTTCTCAAACAACAATCGAGTCACCAAAGCTTCTGTGATTACGGTCAAATTGGGACGCTGGAGAATGGGTAAGAGGAAAGCAGCTGCGGTACTGTGACGCTTACCATCCTTGATTGTCAACTGATAGAGTCCTGCACCTGGCTGCTGCATCGCATTGGCATCAGGATTGTTGGGATATCCCATTGCCACTGCTGCATCGACAAAGCGTTGGGATACCACAGCAGGGGCAATGAGATCGGTCACGCTCAATTCCCCATCAGCCCCGTGGTATTCGGAGGCACCACGTTGCTGATGCTCGGATTTCTTAAAATAAGGTAGTACATTCTGGTAACTCCAGCCGGGATTCCCCAATGACTCCCAGCGATCATAATCGTGATGATTGCCCCGCAGATAAATCATGAAATTAATCGAACTGCTGCCACCCAAGACTTTTCCACGGGGACAAAAGATTTTGCGATTATTGAGGTACGGTTCTGGCTCTGAGAAGTATGCCCAGTCAACTTCGGAGCCTAGTAAGCTGAGGCATTCCGACGGAATGTGAATCTCCGGTTTAGTATCTGGGTTGCCAGCTTCGAGTAATAACACGGTTGTTTCACTGTCTTCTGTCAGACGGTTGGCAACAACGCAGCCTGCCGAGCCTGCACCAATTACAATGTAGTCATAATTAGTCATAAAGTTCTCTTCCTGTGTTATCTACAATGGATAAATGGAGTCAAGAATGAACTGATTTAAAGAGCGATCGCTCAAATACTGTTAGTTCTTCATTTACAACACCCGATCTGCTGACTTTAACTGCGTACCAATACTGCTCTGCCAAAAACCAAACTTGTGTCTCATTGGTTCATAGAACTTGGCTCACTAACAAATCGTTAAATTGGGATTACTTTACAGCAGTACTTGCTGCTTCAATCACTTTGGCAACCTCTTTTGGATGAGAGATAAAAGGAACATGACTGGAGTTAACTTCGGTTGTCTTAGCACTAATCCGTTTAGCCATAAATCGTTGAAGTTCAGGGTTGATGGCGCGTAGACGCGCAGCGGTGAGGGGGTCGCAGTCTTGGCGGTTCCCGTCGATTGCGAACCCCCGAACCCGAAGGGCTTGTCGTCAGACATCGCTTTGAGTCACAATAAACCAGGAAGGAATTGTTTTCCAGGCGATTTCATTGGAATAACGTGTTGCCATGATGTACCGTCAGCATAAGCACCATGAACGGGAACGATCGCAGGTTTAGAGTTGGACGCTTGAGGTAATTCCTTGGAGGTTGCTGATGTTGGATGCATTGATATTCCAACGACAATACTTAATGCAAATAACCACAGCAACAATTTTTGAACTTTTTTCCATGTAAAAACCATCATTGCGATCGCCTCTATATTCTTGCTAAATTGCTGAAATTGGTTCTTGTTGTCGGTATAGAAGTTCTGAAATACTTCTTAAGATAAGCATCAAAAAGCTTAATCATTTGCAGCAACAATGGCTGCCATTATCTGCTTAACAGTCCAGCGATCGAGATAGCGAATTCCATTAATAAACAAAGCAGGTGCAGCCTCTACTCCACTCCGCAGTCCACCTTCGACGTCCGCATTGATCCGATTGACATACGCTCCCTTGGAAAAATCCTGCAAAAATTGAGAAATATCAAGTCCTAAACGATTGGCGTACTCTACTAGATAGCCATTTCCCAACTCCTGTTGATGGATAAACAGCATCTCATGCATTTGCCAAAACTGCCCTTGAACCGCTGCTGCTTCGGCGGCTTCTGCTGCTCGTTGAGCATGTGGATGAATCTGTACCTGAGGAAAATGACGGAAGATAAAACCTAAATTGTTTTCTCCAAACGAAACCTTCAATTGCTGCCCGGCAACTTTAATCAATCGATAGACGTTAGCACTTTGAAAACATTCATAATCTCCATACATGACGAAGACTACAGCAGCATTCAGTACACCTTGAATACGATCCTGGGTTGAAGGCAGAACGAATAAAGAAATATAATTATCAGAGTCGTCAGTCATGTTTCGGTTTGTATTAAGCAAACTTAAGCCTTACAACCCAACTGCGCTAACTTTGCTATGGATTTAATATAGACAATTGACCCTCTGTTGTCGTCCACTCTAGGTTTACATTTTTGTACAATCGAGTGATGGATGAACCAGTCCATCTCGCAGTGGAAGGTTGTCTCCAACTAAAGTTGAAATTCGGATACCAACTTTAGTACAGCTTATAAATTGACAATCCCACGCTTGACAGCAGTAATCACAGCTTGTGTGCGATCGCTCACTCCCAGTTTGCTCAAAATGCGATTCACATGGGATTTGACAGTACTTTCACCAATACTCAAAGCAGTCCCAATTTCCTGATTACTCATTCCTTGTGCCATCAAACGCAGCACTTCCAACTCTCGTTCGCTCAGTTCTGGATTGGTCATTCGCTGCAATAATTTTGCGCCCACTTCTGGCGGAATATATTTCTGACCATTATGAATGGCGCGAATCGCATTTAAAAGCTCGCTAGGTTTAGCATCCTTAAGCAGATAGCCTTGAGCGCCCGCCTGCAAGCCGCGATAGATGTCTTCATCACTATCGTAGGTTGTGAGTACCGCGATTCGAGCCTGCTTAAATTCAGCACAAATCACCATAATGGCTTCCACACCTCCCATTTTGGGCATTCGTAAATCCATTAGCGTGACATCGGGTTGGTGTTCTCGAAACGCGTCGATCGCCTGTTGTCCGTTTTCAGCTTGAGCGATCGCTGTCATTTCTGGATCGCGGTTAATGATGGTTACTAGACCCTTTCTGACTATGGCATGGTCATCAACAATTAGCACCTTAATCTTAGTGGATTGGCTCATTGTAATTCTCACTGTCGATTGATAGCGACAATAATTTCTGTTCCTTGACCCGGTTGGCTTTGAATTGTTAGTTGTGCGCCAATGCGCTCTGCCCGTTCGCTCATTCCTAATAAGCCAAACCCACCGCTCAAAGGAATGCTACCTACTCCAAAGCCCCTGCCATTGTCTTTAACCCGTAAGATACACTGTGTCTCGTTGTAGGCTAACTCAACCCGAATTTCGCTGGCATCAGCGTATTTAATCGCATTGGTTAATGCTTCCTGCCCAATTCTGAGTAGGTTATTCTCCACTTCGGTTGGTAAGAAATAGGCTGTACCGTGAGTTTCGCAAATCAAAGCGGTGTCGGTCGTTGATCGCATTTGAGCCACAATACGATGCAAGGCACTCTCTAAATTACCTTCTTCTAGTAGCTGCGGACGGAGTGCTGATACGGATCGCCGTGCCCCTGCTAGTCCAGCACGTGCTAGTTCCTCAATCATTTCCAGATGTACTTGGGTTGCTTTTGGGTCATCCGCCAGTACTTGTGTTGCTGCTCCAACCTGAAGTAGAATACCTGTGAAAGATTGAGCTAGTGTATCATGAATTTCTCGCGCTATCCGGTTGCGTTCTTCCAGAATTGAAGCTTGCTCAGCTCGTTTGCGATCGCTAATATCTAGAATTATCCCCAACATTTGCACTGGCTGTCCGGCTTCGTTATAAATGCCTCGACCTCTGCCAACGAGCCAGTGAATACTATTATCTGGGTAAATCACTCGGTATTCAGCTTCAAAATCAGTATGAGTTGCTAGAGCGGTTGTAACCGCTTGCTCAACCCGATTAATATCTTCTGGATAAACGCGATCGCGCCATACCTGATAGCTACTCTCAACTTCACTGGGAACTAACCCCAGCAATCGAGCATAATTGTCGTTCCAATCTACTTTGTTCTCGGTGATATTCCAGTTGCAACTACCAATGTGCGTGAAGTCCATCGTCAGCCTGCGTTGCTCTTCACTTTGTCGCAAGGCATTCTCCACTCGTTGGCGCTCTTCAATCTCCTGCCAAAGCAGCAAAGTCCGCTCAGTAATTTGCTGTTCTAAGGTTTGGTTGTAATCAGCTAATAGTTTCTCTGCTTGTTTGCGTTCAGTGATATCTTGAAAGGCTACAATCGCATAAGCTACCTTGCCCTGTTCGTCAAAGACTGGAGTACCCCAAACCTCAACTGGAATTGTTGCGTTATTTTGGCGAATTTCTATATCATCAACGGTGGTGGATTCGCCGCTCAACGCCCGGATAACTGGCAGTTTTTCAGTGGGATAGATTCGATCCTCTCCGGTCACATAAAATTGATAAGCCTCTGAGATTTGCTCCGGCGGCACAGCAGGATCGATCCCTTTACCCGTGAGTTGAATGCCCCGTTGATTGGCGTAATAAGGGCGACCCTCTGCATTAACGATGCCAATGCCTACTGGAACTGCTTCTAGAAATTGAGCCATTCTGCTTTCGCTTGCTTGAAGCTTTGCATAGAGTTTGGCATTTTCGATCGCAATTGCTGCCTGCGTAGAAAGTAGGCTGAGAATTTGGGATCGCTCTGGTGTAAATGCCCCAGATGCCAATTTATTTTCTAGATACAACACACCGATGAGCTTGCTTTGATTGAGCAACGGTAAACAAAAGACTGATTGAGTCTGGTGATTTTGAATATAGGGATCGTTGATAAAATTACCTTCACGAGTAGCATCATTGAGAATGACCGATTCATGAGTCCGAATCACATAATGAACGATCGATTCAGGTAAACGATTTGCGATGGAAGTCGATTGCAGCACTTTAGTTGCACAGGTCTGTGCGCCATCAACCAGTTCACAGGTCGCTTCGATCGCCCATTCTCCTGCGTTTTCTAAAAGCAAACATCCGGTTTGCGCTCCAGCATTCTCAATGAGGATCTGCATTAAGGTGTGGAGCAGTTGTTCCAGTTCAATCTCACTGGAAATCGCTTGGGATGCTTTCATTATTGTTGCTAAATCGAGAGCAACATGAGAGGTATTAGAGGTAGTTCCAGCAGTAGTTTGGATTGGTGTGGAACTCACACTTGTTGATTGAGGAAAAAACTGAGGATAATGAGCCTCCAAATTCCTGACCTTTGCCGTTGCGCCCCACCGTTCATAGCAGTAGTGAGCTTCCTTCATATATAGCTGGGCAAATTTTTCCAAACCTCGCGCCAGATAATGTTTAGCAGCTAATTCGTAAGCTAAGGCTTCTTCCTGAATATATCCGTTTTCTCTGGCTCCTTGAATCGCTTGTTCGTAGAATTTTTCTGCCTCATGCAACTGACCTAAAACTCGCGCTTTTTCTGCCTCGACTAAATGATATTTATGCAGAAAATTCATAGGCGCATGACACGCCCATTTGTGCATTTTTTCCTGGTTGCTGCTCACGTTAAGGAATAATACTTTTTGTTCTGAATCAGGGACAGATGAATAAATTGCTAGTCGCACCAAAGAGTCATAAAAGCAGAACAGTGGCATCGTTACTTGCCCTGGCGCACCTTTGAGATACCCCTCAGCCGCATTTGCACTCTTTAACGCTTGAATAAACTGCCCAAATAGATAGCAGAGGATCAGTTTGTTGATATAGAAATATTGAAATCCCAGAGAATCATTGTTTGCTAAATAGCGGTTCAATCCCTGTAGCTCATTATAAGCAACGCCTTGTAAACAGCAGGGGTTATTAACCTGTCCTTGTAAGTTCAGTACTGCCTGCCAAAAGATTTGATGGTAATTCAAGCAAGTTTCCTGCTTCAATTGGGCGATCGCATGGCTGTAATTCTCCATTTCCCGTTCTAATTGAGTCAGTTCTAATCCACTGAAATATAAATATTCACATTTTTGGTAAGCCGCTAAACCTGCAAATCCGAAATCTCCCGTTTCTACTCCGCTGGAGTAACCTTCCTGCAATAGGGGTACAATCTCCCTAAAATGGGACTTGCCAAAGCTGATGCCTTCCGCAACAATTAGAAAGGTTTTGCTTTTAAGTTCTTTCGCATTCAGCCATTCCACAAGGTTAAGGGCGAGTTGACCCAACTGATGAGCTTTCTCTACATCCTGAGTTGCTGCGGTGAGTACGACTCCATAACAAGAATAGGCAACCGCAGAAGTGGGTGCATTGCCATATTGAATCGATAACTTGACTTGCTCGCAGGCCATCAGCCAAAACAGTGCAGGTGCAGCCTGAAAAGCAGGAGAAGCGATATTTGAAATAATCCGCATGGCTGCCAATTTACTGGCATCTGTCATTAAAGGTAAATGCACTAAATCTTGAATATTTCTTCCTTGCAGAACTTCTGTCGTTTCTTTTAGTGCTTGTTGAATCTGGAATTCTGTAGGTGATTGTGGTAGGTTCAGCCCTAGTTTTGCCAACACTTGCAACCCGACTTTAATCGCGTCTAACTTGCGAGTTTGTGCTACATAGGTTTTGATTATGACCTCATGAACTTTCACTTCATCTAAAATGGTTCTGGCTGCTTGCAAAACAATAGCAACCCATTGCTCCATCGCCAGAAAGTCACCGGATAGATAGGCAGTTTCTGCGGCTTCTTCATGGAGAATCAAACTCAGGTCATACTGCTGTTGCCAACTATCGGTTGCGAGTAACTCGATGCCTGCGAGCGCATACTTCAAAGCTGCACTGTAGGCAGTTGCCGCTTTAGCTTTTTGGGCTGCCATTAAGTTGAGTCTGGCAATGCTGTTTCGTTCCTGCCCAGAGACGAGATCAACCCCTAAATTGAGATGATCGACAATTTCAAACAGCCGCTCTGATAACTCCTCTGGCAAAGTTTTTTCCAGCAGATTGCGACCGATTTGCAGATGAACCACCTGTTTTTTGGATTCATCGATTAAGGCATAAGCAGCTTGCTGGACGCGATCGTGCAAGAACTTATACTCTTGAATTAACAAGTTTTCATCTAATTCAGATAGTGGTTGAATTAATCCAAGTTGTATGGCTGCTAGTAAATCTTGAAAAACCGTTTCAGGTGGTTTATCGCAAACAATTGATAGAGTATCTAAATTAAATTCAGCACCAATACAAGCTGCTAACTGGAGAATTTGCTGTGTGTTTTCTGGTAATTTATTTAATTGGATCAGTAGCAACTCCACCACATTATCGGTAATATCCTGGGCTTGAATATCAGCTATGTTCCATTCCCAGCATAAGTTTTGTGCATCAAAAATCAATAAATTTTCGCTATATAGCGTCCTCAAAAATTCATTGACAAAGAACGGATTGCCCTCAGTTTTACGCAAAACTAACTCAGCTAAGGGACGAACGATATCTGCATTCTGATGCAGCGTCTCGGCAATCAACTGACTCAACGGCAAGAGCGTTAATGGTGTTAGGGTAATTTCCTGAAGTACTACCCCTTTTTTTCGCAGTCTCTCTAGCATTAATGCTAATGGATGCGTTGGCTTCACTTCATTATCTCGATAAGCTCCAATCAAAAATAGCGATTGGGCTTGCTCATCCAGCAGCATCAACTCAATTAAATTCAGCGTTGCTGAGTCTATCCATTGCAAATCATCTAAGAAGATCGCCAGGGGATGTTCTTTTGAACAAAACACCCGCACAAATTGTCCAAAAACCCGATGAAAGCGATTTTGAGCTTCAGTTGCTCCAACGGACGGTACAGGCGGCTGCGTGCCAATAATCAATTCAACTTCTGGGATGACATCAATAATGATTTGTGCGTTGTTTCCCAGAGCCGTTAGCAGGCGATCTCGCCACTGTTGCACATACTCGTCTGGCTCACTCAGTAATTGCCGTACCAATTTTTGCAGGGCAACCGCGATCGCACTGTAGGGAATATTGCGCTGAAATTGATCGAATTTTCCCCAGATAAAATAGCCACGCTTTTGGGTGATTGGTTTATAAATTTCCTGCACCAACGCAGATTTGCCAATACCAGCAAAGCCAGATACCAACATCATCTCAACTTGGAATTTTGGGTTGCTGGTTTGTTGGGTTTGTGAAGTTGTTTCTGAATTGTTTGGTAAAGCCGAAACGGGATTTGAATCTGGACAAGCTACACGGTCGAACGCCGCCAGTAACATTGCAATTTCCTGATCCCGTCCATACAGTTTTTGGGGAATTTGAAAGCGATCGCAAACGTCTTGAAGCCCCAGTTGAATGCTAGAGATTTGACCAATTTCTTTTAATTGTTCAGCACAGATTTCTAAATCTGCTTTGATGCCCCAGGCACTTTGATAGCGATTTTCAGCATTTTTCGCCATTAGTTTGAGAATGATATCTGAAACTGGCTTGGGAATCGTTTTATTGATTTCATGAGGCGGAATAGGATGTTTGGCAATATGACCATGAACTAGCTCTAGCACGTCTGTGGTGGGAAATGGTAGTTGTCCGGTGAGCAGTTCGTAAAATGTCACGCCCAGCGAGTAGAAATCAGTCCGGTAATCGAGCAAACGGTTCATCCGCCCTGTTTGCTCTGGAGACAGGTAGGCGAGGGTTCCTTCTAAAACATGAGGGTTCTTGAAAGTCGGATTCGTGCGGTTAAATTGGGTGGCAATTCCAAAGTCAATAATTTTGATAACGCCAGTATCAGGATTGAGAACTATGTTTCCCGGGTTGATATCTTTATGAATGACATTGGCTGCATGGATTCTGCCTAGAATATCGCAAAGGGCGATCGCAAAATTTAGAAAATTCGATAAAGGCATCGGGCAGAAAATATCTGGACGCTTGTGCATCCATTGCTCTAGGGACTCTCCCCCAAAATCTTCTAAAAGAATCACCAGAGTACGTTGATAATCCTGCTGGCTGTATGCCTTAATCACTCCTTCCAAGTTAAGGGAACGGGTAATTTTATATTCTTGTCTGTAGCGGGTTAGTTCTTGAGGTGAGGGATAATCTTGCTTGAGTATTTTTACAATTATCCCTACTCCATCGTCTCTGATGCCCCGATAAACTAGAGAATTAGAACTTTCGTAGATCTTGTCTTGGATGGCAATACCAGGTAGAGCAATCATAGAGCAACTCTTGAGAGGATAATCTGGCATAACTCAAACTATACACCTATTCTCAGAATGAGAATAATTACTTTAAACGAAGATAACTGTCGCATAAGAAAAGATAACGCACCACAAAATTTTGCAGTTCTGCGCCACATTGCAGTTAATCTTTTAGGTAAAGAGACACGGTTGAAGGTAGGAGTAAAAAACAAACAATTTCTAGCTGCGATGGATAATCAATATTTAACTCGATTACTTTCCTTGTTTTAAATCTAGTTTCATAGGAAATTGAATCTGGCTGCAACTACTTTGATAGTTAGGATTGCAGCCAGATAATTAATGTTGCTAACTTTCTGCTACTACTAATATTGATTTAAATTTAGATCTTGATGAGCAACTATAAGCTTTTGCTCTCGAAACTTATACTTTGATTTGGAATCACTATTTATCTGAGTTAATTGGCTTTATTTTACATATTTGAATTTACTTTCCGATTTTTATTAGCAATTAAGATGCGTTCGCCCTAAGATCAGCATAGTAATTTTCCTGATACGGAATTTTTATGTAAAAAAACTATTAAAGGTCGCTCTTTAAGCGATCGCCACGATCAACAAATCTGTATCGCCTCCTGTGTTAAGTCCAGCATTGTTTGCTCGCTTTAGCTCCCGTAATAAAGCAGATTTTGCTGATAAACTGTTGTCAGCCATGCGCTGTCAGTTTGGCGGCCATCATCAAAAAGCTAATTCCTCAAGAGGTTCGTCATGGAAACTCTTCATTCAGACGCACTGGTATTTTTCGGGGCAACAGGTGACCTGGCATACAAGAAAATCTTTCCCAGCCTTCAAGCAATGGTGAGGCGGGGTAATCTTAATGTGCCGGTGATTGGTGTTGCCGGACGACCTTGGACGACGGATCAACTTAGGGAAAGGGCACGTGATAGCTTGGAACATCATGGCGGTGTAAATAAAGCAGCATTTGATCAACTTTCCTCATTGCTTCAGTACGTCTCTGGTGACTACAACAAAGCAGAAACTTACGAAAAATTACGTCAAGCTCTGGGTAATGCCACTCGTCCTCTCTACTATCTGGCAATTCCGCCTAGCCTGTTTGCACAAGTAGTGGAAGGATTGGGCAAATCAGGTTGTGCTAAAAATGCCCGCGTAGTGATTGAAAAACCATTTGGCCGGGATTTGCGATCGGCACGCGAGTTAAACCAAATTCTGGCATCGGTTTTTCCCGAATCTTCTATCTATCGCATCGACCATTATCTGGGCAAAGAACCACTGCTGAATTTACTATATTTTCGGTTTGCTAACTCGTTTCTCGAACCAATCTGGAATCGTAACTATGTTGAAAGCATCCAGATTGTCATGGCAGAAAACTTTGGCATTCAAGGACGGGGGCACTTTTATGAGGAGACTGGTGCGATTCGGGATGTGGTGGAAAACCATATGCTGCAAGTATTGGCTTCAGTTTGCATGGACGCACCCGCCAGTAACGCTCCTGATGCTATCCGGGATGAAAAAGAGCGTATTCTCAAAGCTATACTTCCACTACAACCCAATGACATTATTCGCGGTCAATTTCGCGGTTACCGCGATGAAGAAGGTGTTTCTCCCCAATCCCAAGTAGAAACTTTTGTTGCCGTGCGGCTATTTATTAATACTTGGCGGTGGTCAGGAGTTCCCATCTACATCCGCGCTGGGAAGAAATTGCCTGTGAAGACCACTGAGGTGATGGTCAAGCTCAAGTGTCCACCTCTAGATGTGTTCCGGGAAGGGGGAAAAGAAAACACTCATTATGTTCGGTTTCTACTAGATCCGGAGGTAATCGTCGGGCTGGGTGCGCGCACTAAAATCCCCGGCGAAGATATGATTGGCTCTGCTGTTGAACTGTTGGCTTTTTACGGAGGCGGGGACGAGATGGAACCCTATGAACGTCTATTGGGTGATGCGATGCGGGGCGATCCCACCTTGTTTGTGCGCGAAGATACGGTGGAAGAGGAATGGCGGATTGTCCAGTCAATTCTTGATAGCGTCACACCCGTTTACGAATATGAGCCAAATACATGGGGCCCACCTGAATCAGATCAACTACTCTTCCCCAGCGATCGCTGGTACAATCCCTTACCGAGGGAGTAACAGATATTGCCCAGCACTGCCTGCTGATGAGTCGTAGGAGTAAGTCTCCGGCTGAGTTGAACTCAACCCCGATACTAAAGTAGCTACTAAACGGTTAGGGGATACACCTTTGTCTTGTGTTGTGCTTCTCCTTGAACATCGTCCAGCGCGATCGCCTGACTTGTGTTTTGATCGCTTCACTACCCTTGCTGATATTGCTAGGCCAATAACATTGCTAAGACAACAGCGGTGAAAACACAAGCAAGGGCAAGCTACTAGTTAGTAATTTATTCTTAATTTACGATTGGAATAGCTCCGTAGTTATCTCAAGGATGATGAAGGTTAAAGCAAGATTTGTTACTATTAGCTCTGAATATTTGCCGTTTAACCTAAATGAGTGGTCGAACAGCTCGCTCCTACGCTTTCTTGTCGATTGCTGCCGCGATCGCCACAATTGTCTTGAAGTTTGGGGCTTATCTGCTGACTGGTTCAGTAGGCCTACTTTCAGATGCCATTGAGTCATGTGTAAATCTCATAGCCGCACTGGTGGCATTGTGGGCATTAACTTATGCTGCCAAACCAGCAGATGCAGAACACGCCTTTGGGCATTCTAAAGCTGAATACTTTTCTAGTGGCGCAGAAGGCATGTTGATTGTAGTGGCTGCAATCATCATCGCCATTGAAGCTTGGGGGCGCTTGTTGCATCCAGAACCTTTAGCACAGCTTGGATTGGGATTAGCAATCTCGCTGTTGGCAACAGCAGTCAACGGCATTGTTGCCTCGATCTTACTGCGTGCAGGACGACGGTTACGTTCGATTACGCTCAGGGCTGATGCTCACCACTTGTTTACTGATGTATGGACTTCAGCAGGAGTGGTAGTTGGAATCCTTCTAGTCAAGGTCACAGGCGCTCTAGTTATTGACCCAATTATTGCACTGGTAGTAGCAGCAAATATTGTGTGGACAGGATTTCGTTTGTTACGAGAAACTGGTTCAGGGTTACTGGATACTGCTTTGCCCAAAGAAGAAATTGACGTAATTTCCACAATTCTCAACGGATACCAAAGTCAAGGCCTCCAATTCCATGCGCTGCGAACCCGCATTGCTGGAACGCGCCGCTTTGTTTCTTTCCATGTTCTTGTACCCGGAGCTTGGACAGTTCAACAAGGACATGATTTGTGTGAGGAGATTGAGCTAGCCATCATTAACGCATTGCCTTCAACCAGCGTGACAACACACTTGGAACCATTGGAAGATCCTACTTCTTGGCACGATCTAGAGTTAGAGCGTATTGGCAATTAGTTGCAAACTGATTGCTCGATAATTAGAAGATGATGTACGTCTGCAAATGGGTTATTTGAGTTAACGCTTCAGCCTCTACCAAGATATGAGTATTTGGGAAAATCTGCGGTATGCAGCAGGTTTGCGCGAGGTGAATGATGCCGACTTCAAAATCCGCAGCGCGCTATCTTGGTTTGCTCGAGCTGGCACGATTCAAAAATCCAAGACTTACGCAAGAACTACGATTGTACGTCATTACGAGCGAAGCGAAGTAATCGCAAAGGCTTAGTTTTTCGTCACGAGTGCGTAAGTCCTAAAATCGTTTAGCTGGAAGACTCTCCGCTGGCATGAAGCAAAAGCTGGCTCTGTGCTGCACCTTGATTCACAACCCCCCGATTCTATTGCTAGATGAGCCAACTACAGGCGTCGATCCAGTTAGTGGAAACTACCCGATGATGAGTATCAAGGTGATGCCGAGGATTCCGCTTTAAAACTAAGAAACCTCCAGCCATACAATATGCCTGGAGGTTTAGCACGTCAGATGTGAACTGAATGCCAATGTTTCCATTAGTGGATGTAGTAGGCGGCAAGTCTAAAATGTTGGGTTGAATCATCAGAGACTATTTTTATTGTTTGGGATTTTCTAGATTTTTTGAACCCAACGTTTTACGGTTGACGCGCTACTACGCATCTGTCTCATTTTTTCCTGGAATTGGTATCAGTTCAGCAATGAAGCGATTGAGAGCTTTCTGAATAGCCGTGTAACCAGGAGCCTGCTTGCCAAACTTCAGTTGAGACAAGCAGGCGATCGCGTAACAGCGCAAGTTCTACCCCCAGTTACAAAAACAAGTAATTGAGAACCACAATAGTAGCTTGGTCAAGGCAAAAGTTAATATTAGAAAGCATTCCCATACTCACAAAGTTCGTGAATCTAAAGTAATTATGCTGAAACTTTACGGTGGTACTCGTAGTCGTGCGTCAATCATCGAGTGGTATTTAGAAGAATTGGGAATTCCCTACGAATTTGTGCTCCTGGATATGCAATCAGGTGAACATCGTAAGTCTGAGTATTTGAAAATTAACCCAATGGGCAAAGTTCCAGCAATAGTGGATGGGGACTTCCAGATTTGGGAATCAGGAGCAATTTTGTTGTATCTTGCCGATAAATATGGCAAAACACCACTTTCACCGGAGTTGCGTGGTGTGTTGTATCAGTGGGTATTGTTTGCCAATGCTACTTTGGGCCCTGGCATTTTTGGAGAAGAGAATAGAGAACAGGAAATGCCTCGTTTGTTAACTCCCTTGAATAACATTTTCGAGCAGCAACCTTTTTTACTAGGTAATGAATTTAGTGCTGCTGATGTAGCCGTGGGATCTATTCTAAGTTATAGTTTACTTCTGCTGAAGCTAGATCTGAGTTCTTATCCAGCCGTATTGGATTATGTCAAACGCATGTCTGAACGTCCGGCATTTTCTATTGGTAAACGAGCTTAACTAAATCTTCTCAATAATATTACGTAAATTCAATCAATTAAAAATAGCAGGAGGTAATGCCAGTAGGAAAGCGAAAAATTCTGAGGCAGGTGAGGGCGATCGGGTGATGTTTGGATTTGTCTTGGCTTGAGTTTGCGGTATCAGGTGATCGCCCTTAAAAAACTTCATTGCTCATACCCAATACTGTCCTGATTGTGGAACAGCAGAGGGCTGATCCAGACTGGCGTAAGAAAATATTTTAAGAAAAGGCTTACAATCGCTTGTACTAAAGGGTTCACTGAGCCATTACCACTCAACACTTTTGCGTTGTAATGACTGCAAAATTGCGATCGCAACCAGGCAAGCATTTAGATTTTTTCAACCCTATGCAGAGAATATGGTGGCCATTGCCAAAGGCGGCAAGCTACCCTCGCTGTTATACCATTTCACCTTAATAATGATACAAATACGCGCTTCAGGGTTTAGCATTGCTCATACGTGTCAACTTAACGTGAAACCCTTGTTAAAACGTGATTTTGTATTCACTCACCTACCATTACGATCCTCGTCACCCCACCCCAGTTTTGTCTAAAGCCAAAACTTCCCCTCCCCGCCTGCGGAGAGAAGTTGCGTGCGGGGGTTCCCCCCCGTTGAGCAAACTTCGGGGGAGGGGATTAAGGGGTGGGGTAAAACGTGTGTGGGATAAGCGTTTGAGCTTAAGTTGACACCAATGAGCAATGCTAAACCCCTACAAAAATTTATGTGTATCAGGATTTTCGTGAATTGGTATTAGTTTCAATCCCTGAAGCAGGATTTAAGTTATTGGAAGGTCTGATCTGCCAAGGATTGAACAAAGCAACCGTAAACAACAGAAACTTGTAAGAATGGAAATAGACTACTGAGGCTGTTATCTATCACGCGAAAGCACAATAACATGGCTTTTTCTCATGAATTTCAGCGTTATCGGAGCGTGCGCCCAGCACAGATGCTCCAAGGTCTGGTTAGTTCCATCCTGCTGCACTCTATTGTATTAATAGGGAGCATATATTGGCTCAGAGCTTTTGTGCCTAAGCCTCAGCAAGAGATTCCAATTGAGGTAGTTGAAGTTTCTCCCAATGAAACGCACATACCCCCAAAAACCTCATTCCGGGCTACTAAAAATTCAATTGCGGGTGGTAAAGCTTTACCTCAAAGACCTATTTCTGCTGTGAAGTCAGCTAATAGAGCGGCACATAAAGCCTCGCTTCAGAGTCCTTTTGGCTTAACAGCCTTATCTCCCCTCAAGGTATTCCAGCCAGAATCAAAGCAGCAGAAAGCGGAATTACCAAATCTATCTCCTCAACAACCCAAAGCGCGAAAAACAAAGTTCGCATCTGCAACCATACCAACAGCACCCCAGCCTAAAAAAATAGCAGTAGCACCGACCACACCACTAACGCCCAAAGTTGAGC
>NZ_MTAW01000072.1 GCF_002154725.1 Nostoc sp. 106C
TGCTGTACAGCCATGATTTCTGTCAACAGCAAATCATTTGGGCTACTTAACCTATCCTCACAGCTCTTTTTCAAGCTAGGTCTATTGTCGAGTAGCAGCACTAAGAGCGTTGGCGCAGCCCGCCGCAGGCATCGCCCGGCTAATGGTATTGTAGAGAATGTTCACCTGGCGCATGAGAGGGTTATTATGCCAGATGTTCAATTTAATAAATACTACCGATACGAAGACCTGACAAGCATCTTGCATAGTTATGCAGAGGAATTTCCTCATCTGATACGCATAGAAAGTATCGGCAAGAGTTATGAAGGTCGTGACATCTGGCTTCTGACTGTTAGTAATTTCGCTACCGGATCAGACCAAGAAAAACCTGCTCTCTGGGTTGATGGCAATATCCACGCGGTAGAATTAGCACCGTCGATTGTCTGCCTGTACCTGCTGCAAACATTAGTTACAGGCTACGGCACTCATTCAGATATTACTCGTTGTTTAGACACTCGCACCTTCTATATTTGCCCGCGTGTTAACCCTGATGGTGCGGAGTGGGCCTTGGCTGATAAACCTAAATTTATTCGTTCTGCTACCCGTCCCTATCCTGAAGGTAGGGAAAGCAACGATGGTTTAGTCATGGAAGATATAGATGGTGATGGTCGGATTTTACTCATGCGCATCCCCGATGCCAATGGTGCTTGGAAAATCTGCCCTACAGAACCGCGTTTATTGGTACGTCGTGAACCAACAGAAATTGGTGGTCAATATTATCGACTGTTACCAGAAGGACATATTGAAAATTACGATGGAGTGCAGATTAATATCCAGCCGACCCAACAGGGGTTAGACTTGAACCGCAATTTTCCAGTTATGTGGCGACAAGAATTTCAACAGCCCGGGGCTGGTCCTTATCCGACATCAGAAACAGAAGTGCGATCGCTTGTCCAATTTATAACTACTCATCCTAACATTACTGGGGCTGTATCTTTTCACACTTTTAGCGGTGTACTCATCCGTCCTTACAGCTACCACAGCGATGAGGAATTCCCTGTTCAAGACCTCCGCACTTATCAATACATTGGTAAAAAAGGTACTGAAATTACTGAATACCCAGCTATTTCTGCTTTTCATGACTTTCGCTACGATCCCAAAGATTTTATCTCTGGTACTTTTGACGATTGGGCTTATGACGAACAGGGTGTATTTACTTGGACAGTAGAAGTTTGGAGTCCGCAAAGCCAAGCCGGAATTAAAGATTATAAACACATCGAATGGTATCGAGAACACCCATTAGAAGATGAACTGAAGCTGTTACGTTGGAACGATGAACAACTCTCAGGTAAGGGATACGTTGACTGGTATACCTTCGACCATCCCCAACTTGGTCAAGTAGAATTAGGTGGCTGGAATACTATGTATGCGTGGGGTAATCCACCCCCAGAGTTTTTAGAGAAGGAAATAGCCCGCTTTCCAGATTGGTTAGTTTGGCATTTGTTAATCTCCCCTCGTTTAGAGATTTATGAAACCAGTGTCTGCAACTTAGGTAACGATCTGTATCGAGTGCGGCTGGTAGTGCATAATACAGGCTGGCTACCTACCTACGTTACCCAAAAAGCCTTGGAGAAAAAGCTGGTAAGAGGCTGTATCTGTGAAATTGAATTACCTGATAGTGCAACTTTGGAAACAGGGAAAACCCGTGAAGACTTGGGACAATTAGAGGGACGCGCCTACCAACCTTCACATCCTACTAGAAGGCAGAGTGACCCTACTCAAGACCGGGCAAAGGTAGAATGGGTGGTACGTGGACCCCTAGGTAGCACGGTTAAACTATTAGCTCGTCATGAACGTGCGGGAGTTGTGCGCACTGAGGTGAAATTAGCTTGATAATTGTTCGCGATCCCAAAAATTGGTAGAGTTGGTAAGAAATGCACATATACAGACAATGAATAATGACGTTGTGCTTTTTCTGATCAGTGCTGGTCTGCTTGTGAGCTATCTGATATTTTCGGCATTGACCGAGATGGGGACGAAGCTACCGTGGAAGAAGTAGAGGGTAGGGTTGAGGAGTGCGATCGCATCCTCTGCCAACGAGCAGCCGCTACTTTTAATATCAGATAAAAATATTTTCAAAAATTTGTTGTCAAAAAAGACACTCGCTTTGTTGTTCTGAAATATCTTTTGCTATATTTTTAGTCCTAAATGAGATTGATGCGGTAGCGTTTATCAATCTTCAGCGGGATGCCAACTTTTGAGAATTGCAATTACATATGGGTGAAGTTGTAAATCTGAAATTCTTTTCTCTAGAGAATTACCAAGAAAACACTTAAGTAGAAAAGTCTATTTTATAATCTAGTTTATAAATAGAGAAATTTGTTAGGATAGCAGACCAAAAACAAATATACCAAACTAACAAAGCTCAAAAGCTTAGAGAATCCGTATTTTCAAGTTTGAATTTTGAATGAGCGAATTTTGCAGAGCCTTACTAGGCATTAATCATGGTTTAACTTTGGGACTGCGATCGCCTATTTCTGGTCTAAGCTTGTCTATTCGCTGCCATGCTCAAAGATTTACCTTTGTTGTCAACTATCTAAAGAGGGAAAAAAATGTCTAAAAATTTAGCCTATAGCTAGTTGTTGAATTCAGATGTCGGATTAAAAATATTAATTATGTGAATAATGCACATTCTCGGCTCTTAATAGTAGACTCATGCAACTCAAGATTGATGTGATTAGGCTTATTCAAAAAGGTAATACGGCGAATAAATACCAAGTTTTCGGGTACAAGACCAGATTACTAAAACTGATAAAGTCATGAATTTATACTAAGATTCTCTTGGTTGTTGAAAAATCTCAGATACCCTTAGTAGCTTTTTTATGCTGAGTGTTATCTGTGATTCTTGAAAAGCTTAACTCTCATCACACACTTAGGGTTGCTCTTTGGGGCAAATATTTGACAAGAAGATATGAAATGCAAGGGCAGGTGGCTATATTGGTAGATTTTTAGACTTTAAGGATTTAACACTTCGCATTCGTAGTTTTGGTTAAGAGGCGAACCTAGTCATCATCTCAATATGTGAGCCTACTGAACCTTGCATTCAGTACTTCCCAATAATCAATCAATGAATTGAGAAACGACTCTACTTGTTTTTGGAGGCTATTTTCATGTTTAGTTGGTTTCGCGGCTCATTTGTAAAGAGCAGTTTGCTAGCTTTAGGAGTACTAGCTGCCACATTAACTCCTATTGTAATTTCTATCCCTGCTTCGGCTCAAGATACTACTCCAGCACCAGGTACGACAACAACACCAGGCACAACACCAGGCACAACATCTAACTTGTCTGATGTTGGTTCAAATTACTGGGCAAGTCCATTCATTACAGCCTTAGCCCAAAGAAACGTGATTGCAGGGTTCCCTGATGGCACCTTTAAGCCGGATCAACCTGTGACTCGTGCGCAATTCGCAGCAATGATTCAAAAAGCTTTCAACCAGAATACAGTTCGGCAATTAGCTTCTGGTGGATTTTCAGATGTTCCAGCTAACTATTGGGCAGCGGACGCAATTCGAGTAGCCTACGAAACTGGATTTATGTCAGGCTATCCAGGGAATCGGTTTTTGCCCAATGAACAAATTCCTAAAGTACAGGCGATAGTTGCTTTATCCAGTGGTTTGGGTTTGACTGCTAGCGATGCATCTAACGTTTTAAACACTTACTATACAGATGCCTCAGCAATCCCAAATTATGCAGTGAATAATGTGGCAGCTGCAACACAAGCCAATATTGTTGTTAACTATCCTGAAGTTAGACAACTCAATCCGCAAAGGACTCTGACACGTGCTGAAGCAGCAGCACTTTTGTATCAAGCTTTAGTGAGACAAGGACAAGTACAACCTATTGCTAGCAATCTTCCAGCGGCTAGTTATATTGTTGCAGCTAGTACTCAACCTGGCACTAATCAACCTGGTACTACTGGCGGTACAGATATCGTTTCCTTAGCTGCATCTAGTGCTTCTTTTACAACTTTGACTTCTTTACTAAGAAGCACAGGTTTAGCAGAAACCTTACAACAAGCAGGCCCCTATACCGTTTTTGCTCCCACAGATCAAGCATTTGCAGCATTACCACCAGGTACTCTCCAGCAGTTACAACAACCAGAGAACCGAGAAACATTGATTAAGCTTTTGCGATATCATGTGGTTCCCGGTCAAATAACCGCTAGCCAACTTTCAACTGGGCAATTAAAAACTATTGAAGACACACCAGTAGATATTAAAGTTGATAGCGCCAATAATCAAATTGCTGTTAACAATGCAAGAGTTCTTCAAACGAATGTCCAAGCTAGCAATGGCGTTATCTATCCAATTAATGAAGTCCTGATTCCGCCTAACCTGAATGCTCAGCAACCGGGTACTAATCAAGGAGGAACTACTGGTGCAGTTTCACCAGGTAGAAGAACCCTTGGTGGTCCTAGCTATATAGGAGTTGCTGGTAACATTGGTTTAACTGGTGCTAACGCTCTGAGCGTAGGTAACGTTTCAGTAATTAGCAAACTTGGTTTGACACGTAATATATCAGTGCGTCCATCGGCAATTTTTGGAGATGAGACACTAGTTCTAGTTCCTGTGACTTTAGATTTTGCCCCACAAGCAGCGCCTGTATCTGGACAAACTTTCCCAATATCTCCTTTCATTGGGGCTGGGGTAGCTATTGATACTTCTGGTGATACCGATATTGCTTTTATGGCAACTGGTGGTGTAGACATTCCTTTAGGTTCTCGCTTTACAGCTACAGGTGCTGTGAACGCAGCCTTTTTTGATGAAACTAGCGTAGGTCTAACATTAGGAGTTGGTTATAACTTCTAAATGTTGAGTAATGGGTAATAAGTCAAATCTATTACCCATTATCTTTGGTGTGAAATAGAGTCATATTTAGGAAGTTTATAATAAGGAGTTGAGTCCTGATTTCGAGGACTCAACTCCTTATTACTGGAGTATACGATTTTAGTTAAAAATTTGAATGAAACGGACTAATGTCGTTTAAGTGCTAAAGTCAGTCCATCACCAATGGGAATCAAGGAAAGCGTTACCCGTTCGTCGTTCCGTAACTTCTGATTGAGGGCACGAATAGCTTGGGTACTTTCATCTTGAATATGGGGGTCAGCAATTCGTCCAGACCATAAAACATTATCGATCGCAATCAATCCCCCCGGACGAATCAATTGCAAAGAACGTTCGTAATATGCGTCATAATTTTCTTTATCTGCATCGATAAAAGCAAAATCAAACGTCTTAGCTTGTCCAGTTGCCAACAACTCATCTAAAGTTTCCAAGGCTGGTGCTAATCGCAGGTCAATTTTCTCGGCAACTCTTGCTTCCTGCCAATAACGCCGAGCGATCGCCGTAAACTCTTCACTGACATCACAAGCGATAATTTTACCATCAGCAGGCAGTGCCAAGGCGACAGAGAGTGAACTATAACCTGTAAATACTCCAACTTCCAAGGTTTTCTTGGCTCCAATTAACTGGATTAGCAGTCTCATAAACTGCCCTTGTTCCGGGGAAATTTGCATTGTACCCCGAGGATGCTTAGCCGTTTCTTGGCGCAATTTCTGGAGAATTTCTGGCTCCCGCAGCGAAACTGATAAAAGATAACTGTAGAGTTGTTCATCAAGACCAATAGTTCGTTTTGACATGGTGATAGAGAATGCGAGTCATCAACCGCTATACTATCGCTGGAGAGTATTGTGTAAGAAAGAAGATGTTAGAAGGCAGAGGGCAGATGGCAGATGAGCCACTGCGTTGCGGAGGTTCCCTCCGTTGTAGCAAGTGGCGTGGCAGAAGGAAAGAAAGTTTATTTTATAATCTGTTTAACTGTTTTCAACTAAATAGTTATCTTCGCCAAGCTGCACTAGGGTTGACGGCAATATTGTTAATGCTATTGACGGCTTGTGGTACTCTTGGGCTGCTACCAACCAGCCAGTTAGTGCAAAAAGCGATCGCACTGCAACTAGAACAAACTCAGCAACAACTTAGCCAAAAGCTAGATCTAGACTTCCAAGGCTTTGATATTAAACGGCTATCAATTACCGAGCAAAAACCGCTCACAATCGAGAGTTTACCAGCTTTTCGAGTGCGGGGAAACTATGACCTAATCATCAAGTTGCCAAAAAGACGCTTGACGCAACTGCAACAACCGTTTGAAGTTTATTTGCAAGTTCAGCAAGAAGGTAAAACTTGGCGATTGTTGCTCCCAGAAAGGGTGGGAAAAGATACTCAACCAATTTGGCATAGCTATCTAATTCTTTAGCTGGATGTGCAGCTGAAAAAACTATCACATAATTTCCGTATAACTGCCCAGTTATAGCCATCATCGAGGTAATAGTTTAACTGGGGGCAACGGAAGATGTACATTAAGTTTTTCATCAGTTCCATTGTCGGAATTGTAGTTTTGGTGCTGGTGGCTTTTGGTTTACTGCAATGGTTGCACATTCCCGCTGGTAGCTTCCTTGACTGGGTAATTGGTGGCGTAAGTTTTTGGTGGCTGTTGGTAATTGTTACCGTACCCTGGAATGTGCATTTTCAGGCTAAAGAAGTTTTAGCAGAAGCAGCGCAGTCGATAGAAAAACGCATTCCCGTAGATGAGAAACAACTCAAGTATGTCAGGCTGTTGGCAAAGCGATCGCTCTGGGTTGCTTTAGCCTTACATTTATTTTCAGCTATTGGTCTTTATACACTCGCGGCGACTGGTATTAGTACTGTAGGCTACATTAGTTCGGGTGCAGCCTTATTATTAACTATCCTCCGTCCAGCCATCCGTGCTTACGAATATTTGTATGCGCGGTTAACGATGATTCGCCAAGAATGGAAATATCCTCGTGAAGATATTGTGGAACTGCGCGATCGCTTTTCTGTATTAGAACAAAAAATGCAGCGCTTAGAAGAACAACTCGATGCAGAACAACCTTACTCAATTATTGCAAATCAACAACGGTTTAGTGAAGAAACACGCAAAGATTTAGCTATAATTGCCGCTAATTTAGAAGAATTACGCGCTACAAATCAAACCGAACATGAACGTCTATCGCGGGAAGCCAGAAATGCGATCGCGCAACTTTCTACTGATGGGCAATTTCTCGATCATGTCCGCGAAATTATTCGATTTTTTAAAACAGCATAGTCGTAATTCGTAATTCGCAAGGGGTCAGATCCCCGACTTCTTGAAGAAGTCGGGGATCTCGCAGCCCATCAAAATTAATGAAAGAAAGCACTAGTATAAAGACTCGTTAGGGGTTTCACCCCTAGGGGGATTGACATACTAGCGCATCATCAACGCTTTGCATAAGATGATGCTTCACAAATACCGATAACACCAGCGCCAGCTTTTACACCGTATTCACTGGCGCTTTTATTGTAGCTATGACCACCCGTGAAAGTGCAAATGTCTCTCACCCTCCAGTGGCTGTATATATGACTACAATTATGTAAATTCTGGGTGAAACTGTACGCAAAAGCTGAATTATTAGGTACGTAGATGCGGAGTAGCCTGCGTCTAGGTTTCAATTTACAAAAGTAAAGCTTGAGAGAACCCGATCAAATACCGCTTGATTAAAGATGGTTGTGGGACGCCCTTGGTTAAAATTAAAAAGAGTCGAGACAGTAATGATATATTTGCGATCGCGACTAAAAAACGCAACCTTTTTCTCGACTCCTAAAGTATTAGAAATGTAACTAATAGCAGCTTGATTAGCAACTTTAGTATTAGCAAACTTCTCTGCTGTGGAGTCGTTTTGCTTGACGATCTCAGTTAAAGTGCGATTTTTAGAATTAACTGATGTTATGTAAATAGAAATACTCTTAGGATATTCTGTAGGTGCTTTATTTTTAATTAAACATTGCGCCCGTGTAAAACTGTTAGGGTCAAGTACGAGTATTCCATTCTCGCGAACTACCAAAGTTCTATAGTTATCAGGAATGTTAAAGCGATAGCCAAGTCGTTCTTGACGAATAATTCTAGGTTTTATAGCAGCAGGAACAACGCTATTTTGAGGGCAAATTTGAGCCTGTACTACATTGGGTTGAGCAGCAAGAGTTACGCCTGCTAAAGCAGTTCCTAGTAAAATATTTTTTAGTAGCATAATTTATCTATCTACCTACACATTCTGCTAACTTAAACCAACTGATAGCTTAGATTGATTTGGTATAAGAGCTTGAACTAGATTTAAATATATTGACGACCTTAGGATATAGAAAGTGCCAAATAAAAGCTAAGGCTTTAATCACATTGAATCTGATTCATTTTTTTACAATAAAAGATAGGGGTCTGCTGAATTCGACAACAGTAATGTAGGCAGGAAAATTGCCATCTTAAGGATTAGTTGGCTCGATTTTTTGTTTGACTCTAGCTCTAACTTTGCTATTGTCTGCTTTACGTATACCTGAAAC
Source organism: Nostoc sp. 106C (assembly GCF_002154725.1). GTDB lineage: Bacteria > Cyanobacteriota > Cyanobacteriia > Cyanobacteriales > Nostocaceae > Aulosira. The sequence goes on from NZ_MTAW01000072.1 coordinate 8,427, forward strand.
TTCCAGCCTGACTTTATTTTGAAATTGAAGTTCACCTGCTGTATCTTCGCTACCCAACTAATAATCAAATTTAGTACCTTTGCGCGATCGCAACTCCATTTTGAATAATTGTCACTTCTTCACCTTTAATTACCCAATTTAGAAGTTCAGAAAAGGTGACTTCTGCCTCTTGAACATTAATATTTACAGTCATAGCAAAGCCTCTCCTAAAAGCTATAGCTGGCTTTTATCGTTCTTTTTCAATTCTACAGACCAGCCTACATACAGGCGATGAATACTCAGGAACGCTCCTCCAGTATCAGTATAGATTCAGCCGCACGTCCAAATTCTTCGGGTGCGTATTGTAAATGAACCTCTGCACCTGGCCAGAGGAATTTACCGGGGGTAACAGAACGTACTAAGTAATGCAGGCTATAAACTCCTGGTTCGAGGTGGTCGGCGTAGGCGATAATGCGATCGCGGTAAATGTTTTTAAACCCAAGTTGCCAACTATCGGCTTTTGCTTGCAATGCTGCTGTTGTAGTTTGGAAACTTGTATCTACTGCTTCTAATCCGGCTGGTAGAGGGTCTGTAATTACTACATGATCCACAGGATGATCAGTAATAATTTCTAAACCAATATCAAACACTTGTCCTGGTGTTAAAGTTAAGGGTTTATCAAAGGCGTAAAGACCTAATTTTTGCAGGACTTTTTCTTCACCAACTTTCTGTATTTCTCTTGAGACTCGTAAACCGTTAAACTTTCCTGGTTGATTTCCTTGCAAGCGATAATTATAGGCAACCAGATAATGCAATTTACCTCTACCTGATTTTTGTAGAACTAAATCATGACGACCACGAGGTAATTTATTCATTGGTACATTTATCTGTAAGCTAGGATTGCTGTAGCCTTCAAAGCGATTTTCTCCTAACTTTTTACCAGCTAATTGTACAGAAGACGCAAAATTAGGTGGTGTGGGTTGTAGTTGGCTATATTCTACTAAAGCTGTGAGTGCTTGGGCGTTGTTATAAGTAGTTTGCCATGTGCCATTTCTTCGTTGTGCTAGCAAACTTTGAAATAATTTATCTACTACTTCCGGTTTAGCTTTGTTAGCAATAAATAGACGCAAAGCTTGTGCTTGTGCTGTTGTTGATGAACTCATCCATCCCCAACTATTGGGTAAACTAATAACTGCTGTGCGACCAGTTTCATATATATTTTGTTGCAACTGGTTCAACATTGTTTGCGATTCGTCTTGCCATTCAGGAAATTGAGATAAGTATCGCGCTAGTTTTATTTGATTAACTACATCAAAATTATTGCGCTGTTGATAAATATCTGCTAAGAAGCTATTGCGTTTATCTCCAAGTTCTGCTAAAGCTATCAAGGCATTTAGTTGCAGTTGATTTTTACAAAGTTGTTGTTTGCAAAAATCATATTGTCTAGGGTTAGCGAGAACTTTTTGTAAGTAACCCTTGAGGCGAGAAATCATCCCCGAATCAATTAAACCAGGGAAGGCTTGATTTACTTTAGCTAAAGATTCTGCTGCGTAAGAGGACACCCAAGGATCGGATTTTTCTTGGTCGGAGTAGGAAGCAAAACCACCATCGGCTACTTGGAGTTTTTGCAGTTGCTCAGTTGCTAGATTTGCTTGTTGATTAGTATTAAATTCGGCAAATGTCTGTCCATATTTTTGTGAGAGAGTTTGCAAATTCGCCGCAATGATTAACTGACTCGCTGCTGGTTCTGCAAATGGTAATTCGTTATCGGCTAAAACTTGTTTGGCTGGTGCTTTAATTTCTGGTATTAAGGTACTCGCCAGTTGAATATCTAAGCCTCCCGCATCTGGGAAGGTATTTTTATCGACATTTACAGGAATTTTACTCTGCTTTTCGGCGATTCCTGTTTCCACAACTTGTTCGGTAATTTCTAGCGGCTTAATATCTAAAGGTACTTCAAATGCATCGGCTGCATTATTTAACTGCGTAGTAAAACGGACTTTCCCCTCTCCTACATTCTCTGCAACCATTGGGAAACGGTAAGCTTGGGTAGTGGGTTCGGCTTTGGTTTGTAAAGCAGTGCTTGTGGGGTTATTTTCAGCAAACTTCACCGTACCACTAAGTTCACCGTTAATTGAGAGATTTCCGCTATTACCAGTGTTGTTGGTGACTGATAAACCTGCGAGGATGCGATCGCCTGGACGGGCAAATTGTGGCAGGATGGCATTAGTTAGCAGTGGTTTGGTAGTAATAAATGTGTTATCGCCATTGCCAAAACGCAGATTTCCATCGGTAGCCACAGCCATAACTCGCCATGTGGTTAAGTCATCGGGGAGTTTAAATTCGATTTGTGCTTTACCGCTAGCATCTGTCACCACCGAACCATTGTAGTAAGCTAAGGCTTGAAAATCTGTGCGGACGCGGGTATTAGCTGCGCCTGATGAAAAGCCACCGCCGTAACCCCAGCCTTTGGGTTTGGGGATATCTTGGGGTTGAATGACAACATCGGGACGATTATCGCTAAAACGAGTTGCGATCGCTTGTTCGGCGTATACTGTATCTACCAAATCCGGTGGACGATAACCAGATAATTGCAGTACCGCCTCATTCACCACCATGATTGTAAATTGTCCTTGGGTGGGGATATCTTGATTATCCGAGAGTTGTAGTTGTACGGTTTCCTCAGCGCCAGGTTCGAGTGATGCTTGCAATGGCTTAACCTGCACTTTTAAATATTGATTCTGCAAGTTGACTTTAAAGGGTGCAAAGCCAATTTTCACTAATTTATCTAAACTTCCCGGTTCTACTTCATTCAGTGGTGCGCCTTGTCTAACTAACACAGCTTGTACTGCTGCATTCGGTAACATTTCTGGTGTAACTTCAAACTGAATTTGTGGTGCGCCTCCCTTGACTTTGATAATCTGCTGATAGAGAGGTTTGTCTTTAATGACTGCAAAATATAATTCTGCTTCTGGGTAGGGAGATTGAATTAATGCAGTTGCAGTTTCACCAGGTTTAAACTCTTTTTTATCTAGTTTAACTTCTAGCCTGTCTTCTTCAGCAGAACCCCAGAATACTTGATTATCTCCTGTCACCCAAATTTGTAAATCTGTGGCGCTTAATTCATCTTTTGTATCGCTGAAATTTGCCCTAATTCTGTAGGAACCGGATTCTTTTGATGTCAAAGTTACCGATTGAGGTTTGTCAGCAGATGTCACTTCTGCTTGTCCCACTGTCTTATATTCAACTTGATTTTTTGGTGTCCGGCTACCTTCCACTAATTTAGTAACGCTGCTATATTTCATCTGTTGTAATTCCAGGCGCAGCCGTTGACCTGTGATGGGTTTTCCTGTAGGGTCAGTAACAATAGCTTCAATAGAAAACGGTTTACCAGCATCAGCAACAAAATTACTTTTTAACCCGATGAGGCGATTACTAGGTAAGGCTGTAAATGTTTGCGAATTCGCCACCGATAAATTAGAAACATCTGCGACTTGTACATCTACCCGGTAAGTCATTGGGTATGGTAAATCCTTGGCAACTGTTAGAGTTTGTTCACTTTTACCGTTTGTATCAAGCTGAGAATTACTTTGCAAGACATCGCTAGTTAAAGTTGGACTTTCTTCCGGCCAAAACCATTGTCTACCAAAGTTAAATTCTTCCCAACCTTTAGGAATCAAATTAGCCTGCTGGCGGGTAACAAAATATTTCGCTTCACCTCCTTGCACAGGCGCACCAAATAAATAGTTACTCGCAGCCTTCGCCTCAACTTTCTCCCCAATTAAGGCAAATTCCTTATCTAAATTGAGTTCAACTTTAAAATTAGGCGGTTTAAATTCTGCAACTCGAAACTCACCAGAAATTTCTTGTCCAGTTTTACCTTTAGCTTGGATTGTATAATATCCTAAGCGTTGAGTTTTACTAATTGGCAACTCTAAAGAGAATGTACCAAACTCATTAGTTGTCTTTGTACCTAAACTAGTATTTTGCCCATCAGGATTAACTAGAGTTAACTGGTAAACTGCATTTTTATCTTGCTGAATTGTGCCGTTTTGTAAGTAATCAGCAAAGCCAGTTAACCAAGCTTTTTCACCTGGTTGATATAACTGCCTATCTGAGAAGATAATTCCGCGTGATTCTGGTTTCCCATCTTGCCAACCTGCATCAATCCCATAACCATAAACACCGCTATATTCTTCTGTACGGGTAAATGCCCAATCTTGATTTTCACGGGCAATTATTAAAAGTTCTGGTGCTTTGACAAATCTTTGACTACCAGGAAAACATTGCTGTAAATCTTCACGTTTAATACTTAAATTCCCAGTATCATCAGTTTTGCCAGTTGCACAAGGTGAAGCTGATGTGCGAGATTTTTCGTTCAATTTTGATTGATAAATTTCTACAGATGCAGCCTTCACAGGTGAACCATCGCTAAGATGATGGACGCGAATTAAGCCGGAATTAGGAAACCACTGCGAAAATACACCTAAATTCGTTAATTGTACTAAGCCATAAGTTGTTGGTTCCCGCCACAGTTCCTTACCATTTTCTTGATATTTATTAGTACGTGCTTGCACACCATAAGCTAACATCCCCGTCGGAGAAGATAGCTTTTCTCGCAGAGGAATAGTCACATCAACTGCTTGATTGTTTTTCTTCGCTACCGGGAAACTTTGCCAGTCAATAGGTTTGGGTAAGAAATTATTCGCATAATTATCGTAAACCAAATCTGTTGGTTGCACTAATTTATAAGCTGCTTTATACTTCGACTCTGGCAGATTTATTGTATTGATATTTAGCTGTAAGTCTTTACCAGAAGGGAAAATATTTAACTCTGAGGGAACCCAAATATCCCCAGCTAAATCACCAGTTTCATATTTAACTGTGACAGGCTTACCCAAAGTCTGTCCAAACTTATCTTTGAGATTTGCACCAACAGTAATTGTATAACTAGTTGCTGGTGCTAATGCATAAGGATTAATATTTACAACTCTATCTTCATCATTAACTTGGATAAGTCTAGGAATATCTTTAGGCGCAGGGTTAATTTTAATATTTCCTATAGCTGAATCTGCAACTAAGATGTTATTAAATTCTAGCTGCGGACTACCTTGAACAAATCTTCCATAGGTTCCGCCTGCGTCTGGTTGTCCATAGAAATTAATTTTTTGAAACGCCAAAGGTGAATAGGTGGCTAATTTACTCGCGAATTCTTTTTCACTAGGTAAATTGCCATAAGCAGGACGGATACCAGGCGCAAAATTTAGCCGATAACGAGTTGCTTGTGCAAGAGTTTGTTGAGGGATAAGTTGATAAATCCAATTGCGTTGTGAAGGGTCAAATTTTTCTAAGGTGTCTTCTTGTTCTTGGGGCTTATCTTCTTTGAGTAATTCAACATTGAAGCCAATATATTCATTTTTGCCTTCAGGAACTAACTGTAAATGTTTCTGTACAGAATTGACATCTAGTTCCACATTCGATGTAAATTGTAACTTAGGCTGCAACTCAATTGGTTGATCGTCAGCCTTTTCCATCGGGTTAACACCAGGTAAATTCGTCAGCTTAATCGGTTCCGTGTTGAAAGTCCAAGCTAAATCTTTATCTAACCGATGATTTTTTAAGTCAGCTAAACCAGATTTTAGAGTAACTTTAAATCTTGTAGCTTGTGGTAAGGCTTTATCGGCTTGAAAACCCACCATCCGCGGTGTTAAAAAGCGAAATTTACCAGGTAAAGGTGGTAAAAGTTCAAATTTTTGTAGTAAGTTTTGCTGTTCTGGACTGTCTAAGCTTTCCACTGGGATTAACGCCTCTTTAAATCGAATGCGAATTTGATTGAGTAGTTTTGCATCGCCAATGGGGCTAATTTGTTCAATCCAATCTGGTAAATTTGGCGGTGCTAAAGGCGTAACTGTTGGTAGTGGTTCCTTACCTGGGCTAATTCCAAAAAAATTACACCCTGCTATTCCTATCAGCAGTGTTAATGTAAGTAGAAATTGAATAAAAATTTTAATAATCATAATAAGCTTAAAAATACCTTCATTATCTCTTCTCTCTGCGCCTCTGCGTGAGATATTTTATATAGATAACCAATACAACATGATTGTTCCTAACAATTACTACAATTCTTAACTAATGAACCACAGAGGCACAGAGACACAGAGAAGATATTATATTAAGAACTATTGACTTTTTGCTTGTCATAATTGACATATTTAAATCTATCCTTTAATCGTCAACAGCCATTTGCAAAAAAATACCAATGACAAATGGCAAATGACAAAGAACAACTCTATAAAAGGAGTTGTTAAGTGTTAGAAATATTTCCTGATTTAACTGCGATCGCTACGTCAAAATTAAAGTAAGTTGAGGGGTAGGGGATTCGCTGATGAAACTAACTTCACGTTGGGCGATCCAAATTACGCAAAAAGTTTGGCGGGGGTTGAATCGCAGCAGAAAAGGTAAGGTGATTTTAGCTTTGCTATTAATGTGCTTTGCGGTGCGCTTAATGCCATATTTTGCGCCCGTTCGGGCTACAGATATTATGCAAAATCAGCTAGCGATGCAGTTTAGCGATCGCAATGGGCTACCCTTAGGAACTATACTCACTCGCGATCAAGAGCATACAGCAGTAGTTCCATTGAATCAGGTTTCTCCCCAGTTTATCCATGCGATTTTGGCTGCTGAAGATGGTAGCTTTTATCATCATGGGGCGTTGGATATTAAAGCAATAGCCCGCGCTATCAAAGAAGCGATTCACGCGAAAAAAGTTGTGTCTGGTGCTTCGACAATTACTATGCAGTTGTCGCGGATGTTAGATCCTGTTCCCCGCACTCTTGGGGGTAAGCTGCGGGAGATTTGGTTAGCTTGGCGGTTAACTGCTGGGATGAATAAGGATGAAATTCTCTCGGCTTATGTTAATCGTTTACCAATGGGGGGAAATATTTATGGTGTGGAAGCAGCAGCCCGTACTTATTTTTCTATCCCAGCGAGTGACTTGAATCTTGCTCAAGCTAGTCTTTTAGCAGCTATCCCCAATAATCCTACTTATTTTGACCCTTTAGAGCATTGGGAACGGTTGAAGCAGCGTCAAAAATACGTTCTTAATCAGATGGTACATGATGGCTACATTACTTCTTTATTAGCAGAACGCGCATCTACAGAAAAAGTTGTGTTTCAATCTCGTCAACGGGGAATTATTGCTGCACCTCACTTTTTATTTTGGTTATCGAGTCAGCAAAGTACTCCAAGAGAGGAAGGGGAGGGAATAATCCGCACGACAATCAATCGCCCCTTACAACAATTTGTGGAAGCACAGGTAAAGCAGGTAATTTCTTCACTCGCGCTGAATAACGTTCATGATGCGGCGGCTTTGGTAATTGATAACCACACTGGGGAAGTATTGGCTTATGTTGGTTCACCCGATTACTTTGATGAAGCGAAACTCGGACGCAATGATGGAGTACAGTCGCTACGACAACCAGGATCTACCTTAAAGCCGTTTGTGTATGAGTTAGCGTTAGAAAAAGGTGCAATTCGCCCAAATACTATTTTGGCTGATGTACCTGCTTACTACGCAATTCCAGGTGCGAAACTTTATAGCCCTACAGATTATACTCAAACCTTTCTCGGCCCGGTGCGGGTGCGCGTTGCTTTGGCAAATTCGCTTAATGTTCCAGCAGTCAGGGTTTTAGAGAAGGTGGGTGTGCAGACTTTTTTAGAACATCTGCGTCAATTGGGGTTTGAACACCTCAATCAAACCCCAGAATATTATGGTTTGGGTTTGACTTTGGGTAGTGGCGAAGTCAGTCTGTGGGAATTAGCTAGGGCTTACGTCACTATGGCGCGACAAGGTGAAGCGACATCATTAGTTACTACATTTTCCGATCCTGCAATCCAAAATCCAAAATCCAAAATCCAAAATTCGAAGGCTTGGCAATTAATTATTGATATGTTGAGCGATCGCCATGCCCGTGCCACTGCTTTTGGTGTAGACTCTGTATTAAATTTACCCTTTCCATCCGCGGTTAAAACTGGCACTTCATCTAATTTCCGCGATACTTGGACAGTTGGCTTTACTACTGATTACACCGTCGCTACTTGGGTAGGAAATTTTAATGGCGAACCGATGCGTCAGGTATCAGGAGTTACAGGCGCGGCTCCCTTGTGGAATCGGATTATGTTACATCTGCACGAGCATCAAGAACCATCTAGTTTTACGCCTCCAGAAGGTTTAGTACAATTACCCATCTGTGCAATTTCGGGGTTAAAACCTACACCAGATTGTGCTTCAGTAGTACAAGAATATTTTTATCCAGAAGACAAAATTGCCTACGAAACTCAACAACCAGGTAATTTACCACCAGAATATGATGATTGGTTAGCTAAACAGCAACAATCAACTTTGAATACTAGTAATATTAGGATTTTATCTCCCCATAATGGCGATTTATTTTTGCTGTATCCAGGGGAACAAGCAACGCAGAAACTAGAGTTTAAGCTAGTAGGAAAAACAGCTGAACTCGTAGAGTGGCGATTGAATGGAGAAAAGCTAGCTACGGATTCCGCTAATTCTTTATTTTGGTATCTGCGTCCTGGTAAGTGGACATTGGAAGCAAGGAATGGAGAAATCAGCGATAAGGTAAGCTTTCAAGTCCAGTTAGCCAGTAGAAAATCCACACGTCGCGGCTTTTCAGTTATTAATTCTCAGGTGGGTAATTAATATCATGTCCGGCAAATTACTTGTGATATGTCATTGCGAGTGCAACAAAGTGGAACGTAGACACGTAGACGCGAAGCGGCTTCTCGTTCGCTCGCAATGACATAGCATACTACTGGGATCATAAACCAGAAATTGATCTAGACATGGAGCAACGCTTTCAATTTGCTGAAAAATTACGCAAAGAAGCAGGAGAATCTCCTTTAGCTGCTAGACTCTACGCCCAAGGACTTTTCAAGTAAACTCATCTTTAAGCATTTGTTAACCGTGTTTTATATTTACGCTTATAAACTGCATAAATGAAGAGATCGCTCTTCGGTGGGATTACTGAAAAATGTAATATATTTCTTCAGAAATTTGCCCTTTTGAAATTGATGTTATAAATTATAGTTCTCAAGTTTTCATTAAAGGTTCATTTAACCATGACAAACACACCTACTAGTTCCAAAACACAAGAAAACCGATCTGCTAAGAAGAAACAACAGTCCTTCCCCAAGACTGATATTGGTTCTCCTAAAGTTCCAATCAAAAAACGCAAGACGAAGCAAGAGTATGAATCACTCAGCGATTGGGAACACGCAAGTTAATTTGTTCATGGGATTCCTAATCACATAGTTGAAATGCAGTTGTCATACGAGGGCGATTATATTGATAAAACCCATCAATATCCAACAAAGCATTGCGATAAAGAATTCACTCAATCGTAACTTCTTCATCTTTGGTAGTACGAAAGATATTTCCTTGGCTAATTGTCAGACGTTTCTCTAAGTCCCAATTAAATGCAGATGCGGGTATTTGATTCTGCTGATGCACGGCCCATGATATCGCTAAAGCTTCACCTGCGATTCGATTGCCATCAACTTTACTCCAAATACACATAAAGCGATCGGTGCATCCCAGTTTTTATTTGGCACCCAGAAAAATAGACTTCTTGCAGAAGTCGGTTAAAGGGAAAGGGGAAAAGAACTCAAAACCCTTTCCCTTTAACCTTTTCCCTTTCGCCCCTCTTGCAAAAATATATTTTTGCAAGAGGTCTAATCATTTGTCATATCATGTCCGATTGAACAGTTGTCATTGCGTAGGCGAAGCCTTCCCGTTCGCGTAGCGTCTCCGAAGGAGAAGGGTACGGAGTGAAGCAATCGCATAGACCTTGTGATTGCTACCCTACTCTTCGAGAACGGCTAGCCTTCAGCAACGCCCGCCGTAGGATGCCCGAAGGGCTGTAGAGCGAACGCCGAACGGGAACGCTTTCAGCGTTAAGCGAAGCTGCCGTACCCCTACCCTTAAGCAAGCTAAGCGCAGCATCTCCGCTAGGAGAAGGCTTTTTACGCTCGCAATGACATAGTTATAAATTTTCCCGCCTACCTACTTAACATTTCTTGGCTGTTAATTTGATAGCAAAAAATTGGCAAGCCTGTTAATAGGGCTATACAACCCATACCCAGGTGCGAGACATTGCTTTTACTAAGCACCTTCTCGCCTCCAGATTTCTGAAAAGCTTGCATTTTGAGGAGATGTGAGAGTGGAAATTTTCGGACTTTATACCTTTTCTCTAAAATCTGGCTACAAATGAATCTTCCTATCTCCCCGTCTCCGCGTCCCCGCGTCATTCATCATCTGTTGTCTACTTTTAGAGAATTGTTATTAAATAGCAGGGGCAGCAGATATAATCATCAACATCAAAAGTGCCAAAATCAACACAGAAATTTTGACGATCAGATAAATGCCAGCATCAGGCTCTAAAATATCGTGTAACATTTTTACCTCCATTTGCGTGTCCTTGCAAGACATAAAACATTTGAGGTGTTTATAGGGAAGCGTAATTTGCTTTTTAAGGTTAGTTTCCCTTCAAGCTTATTTTCCCTCAAAAATAGTTACACAAAATGCTCAGTAAACTTTAAGTAATATTTTGTAGCTTACTGAAACTATTAGTTGTGATGCATTCAAGCTGTATATTGACTCATCAGTATCATTCTTTGCCATTGTTCATCTATGTTTATAAAGGACAAATGACTAAAGTGAAGCTCTTTTGTATGGTGGCAAAAGTTTTTTACTAGCAAGGTACTCATGCAGTTCATGAGGTTTGAGATGGCAAAGCTCTTTTGCTATTTCATGAATCTTGATATTTCTCGGTAATATAGGTATTAAACTTTCTCGAATCAAACTTAATAGCCGAGGTTCCGCAATCATCAAGAGTTGCTGAATTTGATGAGCCTGAATCAAGTTAACTATCTTAACAGTAATGCTTTGGGTAAAGCGACGTTCAAATTCAATCATTTGATTGTCGCGGCGATCTTCATAGCTGTGTGCTTGACCAGCAACACCTCGATTACGCCCAGTTTTAGAACTTGTCCCCAGTTCTTGACCTTGAAGTTCGTTATTAGAACTCAGCAAAGCTTCATGTTCGATTAAATGCGGGCCAGAATCATATCCTGGTAATTCTGATGGCTTTAAGGTTAAAAAACGTGCTTTCGTACCATCAATCACAGCAACAAGGTATCTATTCATAACAACCTACTTTCAATGCTGGATCTCTAAATACTAGCAACAGTAGTTAGCATCTTAAACTACTTAATCATAAAGCTTCAAATATAAGGGGCGTTATTTATTATTGATGGAATCATTGTGCTGGGGTTGGCTTCAACATCATAAATGAGCGATCGCAAAAGCCATTTCGGGAGTCACCAAAATAGCTTTTAAGACAGCATTTGCCATTTTCGACACTACAATTGCTATTTCAGAGTACTCTTTTGCTATTTTGGATACTATAATTGCCATTTTGCGAGTCGCCGAAATAGCTTTTGAGACAGAATTTGCTATTTCGGCGATGCCTACGCAAAGGGCACAGTATGCGAGTTCACACTTAAATTTATACTGTCACACCCTCCAACTCTTCATCGGTTAATTCATACAATTGGCGTAACTTATCTAACTTATCTTGATCGGCTTGCCAGAAACCCCGCCCGTGCGCTTCTAACATTCTGCCTACGATATTGCGAAATGCTTCCGGGTTCGCCTTGCGTAATTTCTCCGCCATCTCTGCATCTAAAGCATAAGTATCTGCTGCTTGGTCATATACCCAATCATCAGTAAAATCCGCAGTACCGCCCCAACCGATTAACGCCGTCATCCGTTGGGATATTTCAAACGCACCACCAGAACCTTGATTAGCCATCGCTTGCGCCCATTTGGGATTTACCAACTTCGTGCGGTACTCCATCCGCAGTAAATCATCCAAGTTGCGAGGTGTAGTATCTTTCGAGAAACTTTCGACAAAACTGGTTGTTACCTTCTTACCGCGTTGTTTTTCTGCGGCTTTCTTCAACCCACCAGTATTGGCGTAATATTCCTGAATATCGGTTAAACCATATTCTACCGAATCAATTTCTTGGACAATGCGATCGCTTGTTTTCAACAAAGTATTCAACACCTCAGGTCTAGCTTGACCCTTATCCTGTCTCCCATAGCTGAACACATTGCGACTTTGCCAAGTATTACCTAACTCCTCGCCAGATTCCCAATTACCATCGACAACTTGGTCATTTACCAAAGAACCAAAATCTCCCGCCGGGTTAGAAAACAACCTTGCAGATGTATTCTCCACTCCTTGCGCTTTTAAAGCTAAAGCGTGTTTTCTAATAAAATTCTCCTCTTCTGCTTCCTCAGCATCAGCAGCCCGTTGAAACAAATCATCTAATAATTCGATGATATTCACAAAACTATCTCGGAAAATTCCTGATAGATTTCCTAACACATCAATGCGGGGATGTCCCACCTCAGCCAAAGGTTTTAACTCATAACGGACAATTCTTCCCGTTCCCTCCTTCACAGGTTCAGCACCCACCAATTCTAATAGAATCCCCAACGATTCACCCTTAGTTTTAATCGCATCCAAACCCCATAACATCACCGCCACAGTCTCCGGATACTTCCCATGTTCTTGTAAATGTTGGGCGATAATTTTTTGCGCAATCTCCCTCCCCCTTTCATAAGCTGCAGGTGAAGGCATTCTATAAGGATCTAAAGCATGAATATTCCTTCCCGTAGGTAAAACCCCCGGCCCATCCCTTAACAAATCACCACCAGGCGCAGGCGGAATATATTCCCCATTCAAACCCCTCAATAAATTCGTCAACTCCTCCGTAGATTGCATCAACAAATCTCTAATTTCCCCTTCCTCCTCTCTGTGTTCTTTGCGCCTCTGCGGTTCGTCTCCAAAATAAGCCTCCAAATACCCCGCCAACCTCTCCTCATCCGGCGCTTCCCCCAAAGTATGCAACCCAGAAGAAAACAACCGACTTTCTAACACCTGCAAATACTCATACAACTTCACCAAATAGTCATCAAAAACATGGGCACTAAACATCCGCACATTTTCATAACTAAAAGGAATTCCCAACTTCTTTGCATCTTCTAACGGACAATCTGCATCCAAACCAGTGTCCACAATTTTCCGACAAATACCTTCCTTCAGCGCATAATTCTTTTTCGGATCTTCCCGATACTCCGAAATTAAATCCCTTAACGCCAACAACTCCTTATACAAACCAGCACGACCATAAGGCGGGACATTATGGGAAATTAACACCCCATAACCGCGACGCTTTGCCAAAATCGACTCCGAAGGATTATTTGCCGCATATATATATAGATTAGGCAAATCTCCTAACAAAATATCCGACCAAGAATAACCAGTATTACCTAAAGGAGAACCAGGCAACCATTCCACAGTACCGTGCATACCAAAATGAACTACAGCATCAGCTTGAAACTCATTTTGTAGCCATTTATAAAAAGCAGCATATTGAGGATGAGGAGTTAAATCCCGTTCAAACATTAACCGCATCGGATCGCCTTGTAAACCCAAAGGTGGCTGCACACCTATCCAAACATTTCCTAACTGCACACCCCCAATTTGAAACTCATCGCCATAAGTTTTAATTCCTGCACCCGTAAGAGATTTCCATTGTTTTTCAATCCGAGAAGTGCGAAGATATCCTAACCATTTTTCTAGAGTACGGGCGTTAACTGACGCAGGAACTATCTCTGCTACCTTGTCAATAACAGCTTCATCCGCCTCCTTCACCCAGCGAATTAATTCTTCCCCATCATCAGGTAAATCCCCAACTGTATAACCTTGTTCTTTCAGTGCTTGCAACAGCTTTAAAAGACTACGCGGCACATTTAATAATGCAGCCGTACCCACAGCACCATAACCAGGAGGAAAGCCATATAAAATAATTGCAATCTTGCGTTCCGATGCAGGTTTCTGTCGCAAATTAATCCAGCTTTTCACCCTACCAATTAATCGCTGTACCCGTTCGGGAACCAAATAAATATCTTCACCCACCAAACCACCAAGGGGAACAGTATCAATCGCCCCATCGAGTTCTGGTAAAGCGTACAAAACAACACTTTGTAACCCGCCAATACCTTGGCGAGTCCAAGAATAAATATCTTGAATTAACAACGGTGCGGCAACAAAATAAGGGACATTTTTAGCTGTAAGAATGCGTTTTGCTACCTCTACCTGTCGCCCTGCTTCCATTGAACCAGCCGGGCCGCCCACTAAGGGGAAACCAATCGTAGAAACTACAGCATCTACTTTCACTGCTTCATCAGAAAGTGAAGGAGTTTCTATATTCCCAACTTTTCTTTGCTGAAGTTCGTAGTCGGTTGACATCCAATCTCTTACCGCTACGTGTCCTTCCACACCATTAATAAAAATCGGTAAGGGAATTAATCCTGCTGCTTCAAAACGGCGAATTAGTTGGGGAATATATTGTTGTTTGGTAATAACGTGTTTGCGATAAAGCAGAATTCCCACAACCGGATTTTGCACGTTGAATTTCTGCTGATACCATTCCAGATATGCTTTTGGCGATTCAAAAAATCCTTGATAATCGGGATGTAATAACCCCATATTCGGGGTTTCCACGGGTGCGGGAATATCGCCAACTTTTAACCCTAAATATTTTTCCGCCAGCGTCCAAAATAGTGAGGCAGCATTTTCTGGGCCGCCAGCATTCCAATAACCATAGATAATTAGCCAGTTGCGTAAATCTTGGACTTTTTGCACTGGTATATATTTGAGTAGTTTCGGTCCTACCTTTAAAAAGCTAATATAACCAGCGAGTTTGTCTTCTTCTCTGCCATTACTAAATTTATCCAGAATGAATTTTACTGGCTTGGGCATACCTTTGGGTTTGTCGCCAATGGCAAAATCGCCCAACTTGGTTAAACTCATCAATTCCAAAGCCGACTCGAACACCAGCCGGATGGGAATTTGGGAGATGTGATCGCGCAACCACAAAACCTGGTCATAATCAAATAGCAAGCTACCAAAAAATACATCAGCGTCTTGGAGTGCTGCTTCTACTTCCTGGCGCTTGGTGGTAATCTCGCGATCGCTAAACACTCGAATATCCAACTCAGGACAGCGAGAGTTAGCGACAAAAGCTGCTTTTCTATACAAGTCAGCGTTAAAGGATTCAAATCCAGCAATCAAGACGATGCGTTTCATGCCCTAAGCTAAAAAATATTGTCTTTACCTCGATCATAATTCGCCTTTCAAGGTAAAACCTGACACTGTTAGGCTAATGTCCTGTCTTTTTTGGGAATGCGCTAACATACCATTGTATAAATAACAGTGGTTAAACCGCGTAAATCTATGGATATTGCTTTAATTGTTAAGTTTCTCGCCCCTTGCCTGCCATTTTTGCTGAATGTGGGTAATAAAGCTGTAGAAGGCGCATCACAGAAAGTCGGTGAAGATGGTTGGAATAAAGCAAAAGCTATTTGGGCTAAGTTACATCCCAAAGTAGAGGCTAAGGAAGCAGCGAAGGAAGCGGCGGCGGATGTGGCGCAAAATCCAGATGATGAGGATTTACAAGCCAGCTTGCGAGTGCAATTAAAGAAGATTTTGGATGCAGATACTGCACTTGCAGAGGAAATCGCCAAGATTTTGCAAGCATCAGCTGACAAACCTGGTGACAATATTCAGGTGAGTGCTAATGCTTACGACCAGAGCACAGTTAAGCAAGTTGGGAAAATCGACGCAAACCAAGTGAGTTTTTAACTCAGCTATAGTAGTTCTCATTTAGATACAGCACAATATTATATCGCCAACTGTAGGGGCACGGCACTGCCCATACGTGTCAACTTAACGTGAAACCCTAATGAAGACATAATTTTGTGTTCTCTCACTTCCTATCACGATCCGCGTCACCCCACCCCAGTTTTGCCTAAAGCCAAAACGTCCCCTCCCCGCAAGCGGGGAGGGGATTAAGGGGTAGAGTAAAACCTTTGTGGGCTAACCATTTGAGCTTAAGTTGACACCAATGGGCACTGCCGTGCCCTTACCGCCCAGCCTATAAATTTGCTTCTGCGATCGCAGCCACAACATCCAGCACAATTTTTACCTGCTAACAAGAATGGCAGAAGAACCCAACCCCAGTAACTCGAGCAACATTGAAATGAATGTCACTGCTTCCGGTGACAGCAAGGTGACTCAAGTAGGGCAGATAAATGCCGCAGAAGTAAGGATTGTTGTTGAGCGCATAGAACCAATACTAGAGCGATTACAACAAATACCTAAAGTAGAATCACCAGGGGTTCTCAAAGCTGGGAACCCACGGAAAAGTTTGGCTTATTGGCAAGGACGCAAAGCAGAAATTACCCAAATACAGCAATGGTTAACTGATAACAATACCTTTTTAATTGGCATAGAAGGCATCGGTGGCGCGGGTAAATCGATGCTAGCTGCGAAAATTTATGAAGAAATTGCAGGTTTCCCCAAGCGATTTTGGGCGGATGTTAGTAATGGGGCAAGTTTTAGCGATTTAGCCCGTCAAGTACTAAGTGAATTTGGCTTTCCGGTTCCAGAAGAAGAAGCGCAGTTAGTAGAAGCGCTGGTGAGGTGTTTACGCAGTGGTGAATTTTTACTGATTATTGACAACCTGGAGAGTTTATTACAACCTAATAGACAATGGGGAAGTCTATTCTACAGCGAATTTTTCAACGCTTGGGTGGAATCTGGCGGTAATAGTAAGGTAATAGTTACCACTAGAGAAAGACCAGAATTAAAAGGCTTTGAGTGGCTACCTTTGAAAGGTTTGCAAGTAGATGAAGGGGTAGCCCTGTTAACAGCATTAGGGATTCGGGGAGATTTAGCTGAGTTTGTTGAATTAGTAGATGGACATCCTTTGCTGTTGCGATTGGTAGCTGATTTATTAAAAGAAGAATATCCCCAAGACCCAGATTTAAGCAGATTAGCAGATTTAGGCTTAGGGAATTTGCGGCAGTTGTTGGCAGATCCTCAAGTAGTAGGTGTACATCGCCGGGAAAATGTGGGGATGGTGTTAGTATTGGATGCCAGTTTTGAAAGGTTGAATGAGTTACAAAAGGCTTTATTGCTGAATATTAGTGTTTATCGTGGTGCTGTAGATAGTGCTGCGGCTGTGGGGGTATTGGCGGGAAGTTCAGCAGCAGAGATTGAGGGAGAATTAAGGAATATTGTTAAGCGTTCTTTGTTGGTAGAAAAACTTAATGGTAAGCGGCGGTTTGAGTTTCAGCCTGTGGTGTTGGAATATGTGCGGTATAAAGCTGGTAATCAAACAGAAGCACATCAACAAGCAATTTATTACTATCTTTTGAATGCTAAACAAAAACCCTGGCAGACTAAAGAAGATATCAAAGAACATTTAGAAATCTTTTATCACTGGTATCAACTAGAAAAGTATGACTCAGCATTTGATGTATTAAACTTTTGCAATAAATTTTTGACCTTCCAGGGCTATTACACCGTACAAGTTGATTTATACGGGCAGTTGGTAAGTAAATGGCAAGAAATTGGCTATAGTGAAAATTGGAATTATTGGGCTTCTCTCATTTTATTGGGCGATGCTTACCTTTCCCTGGGAGAGTACCAACGGGCGATAGATTTCTACCAGCAGTCTTTGGAGATATTTAGGGAAATTGGCGATCGCAACGGCGAAGCTAATTGCTTAATCGGTTTGGGCAATGCTTACGGTTCCCTGGGACAGTATCAACGGGCGATAGAGTTCCACCAGCAGTCTTTGGATATATCTAGGGAAATTGGCGATCACAACGGCGAAGCTAATTGCTTAATCGGTTTAGGCAATGCTTACGGTTCGCTGGGAGAGTACCAACGGGCGATAGAGTTCTTCCAGCAGTCTTTGAATATATCTAGGGAAATTGGCGATCGCAAAAACGAAGGTGCTTCCTTAGGCAATTTTGGCAGTACTTACAACTACCTGGGAAAGTACCAACGGGAGATTGAGTTCCACCAGCAGTCTTTGGATATATCTAGGGAGATAGGTGATCGCAAAGGCGAAGGTACTTCCTTGGGTAATTTGGGCAATGCTTACAACTACCTAGGAGAGTACCAACGGGCAATAGAGTTCTTGCAGCAGTCTTTGGATATATCTAGGGAGATAGGTGATCGCAAAGGCGAAGGTACTTCCTTGGGTAATTTGGGCAATGCTTACAACTACCTAGGAGAGTACCAACGGGCAATAGAGTTCTTGCAGCAGTCTTTGGATATATCTAGGGAGATAGGTGATCGCAAAGGCGAAGGTACTTCCTTGGGTAATTTGGGCAATGCTTACAACTACCTGGAAGAGTATCAACGGGCAATTAAGTTCTATCAGCAGTCTTTAGATATCAAACGCGAAATCGGTGATCGCAACGGTGAAGGTTATTCCTTAATTGGTTTGGGTAATTCTTACTACTCCCTGGGAAACTACCAACGGGCGATTGAGTTCTACCAGCAGTCTTTGGATATCGCTAGGGAGATTAGCGATCGCAACAGCGAAGGTAATTCCTTAATCGGTTTAGGAAATGCCTATTTTAAGTGCGGCAAAATTCAAGAAGGATTTGCAGCCTTGTATCAAGCCCAGCAGATTTTCCTAGAACTTGGGCTTTCTCTTAAAGCAATGCCTTATCCTCAGTGGTTAAAATCACTAATAAACTTTACTCAACGTGGGTGGTTACAGTTAATTTTGTGTTTTATTTTCGGGTTGATAGCCTTTCCCTTTGCCTTTGTAGGGCTAATTCTGCTGCTTTTATGGCGTTTAATACGTGCCCAGTTTAGAAGATGATAATAGCATAAAAGCAACAATTAAGCGGGAATTTTCCGTCGATCATTTTTTGAACTTTTATTTTGAATAAATCAGAAACAATAAATCTGCTAATAGAAGAAGCCTTGGAAGTTATTAAATAATAGTATATTCAAAAAGTAGCTGGGGAGAACAGGGATGAAAACTGATAATACAAATAACTCAAAATTATTTTACCCCTGTTCTGTCACTTTCCGGAGTGAGCTAGTAGTAAATAAGTTAAATTATC
>NZ_MTAW01000054.1 GCF_002154725.1 Nostoc sp. 106C
GTCAAGCACGGTTTTGTAGACGAGCCGTCACGGTGACGGGACGGCTTAGTTCAACTTAGTTATTCGTCATTAGTCATTAGTCATTTGTCATTGGTTAAAGAATCTTGGACTATAGACTATTGACTACTGACTTTTGGCTGTTTTAACTTTTGACTTTTTTATGGCTATTTGGTTAAGTTTGTGCGGTGTAGTTTTAGTTGTAGCCTACCTACTAGGTTCTTTCCCTACTGGCTACATTGCCGTGAAGCAGTTAAAGGGTATTGATATTCGAGAAGTTGGTTCTGGTTCAACTGGAGCAACCAATGTTCTCAGAACCTTGGGTAAAGGGCCTGGGGCATTTGTGTTAGCAATTGATTGCTTAAAGGGAGTATTAGCGATCGCTCTAGTTTATCAGTTATTCAACTTTGCCCCAGTTCATGATTTAATCCCCTCTACGGTAGATGCGAAGCTGTGGCAACCTTGGTTACTAACTCTAGCGGGGTTCGCAGCAGTTCTCGGACACAGTAAATCAATTTTTTTAGGCTTTAGCGGTGGTAAATCTGTAGCTACTGGTTTAGGGACTTTGTTGGCAATTAGTTGGCAGGTAGGTTTAGCAACAGCAGGTGTATTTGCCCTTGTCATAGCGATATCGCGGATTGTTTCTTTGAGTTCCATTGCAGGTGCGATCGCTGTAACGATTTTCATGGTAATTTTCCATCAACCTTTAGCTTGCATTCTGTATGCCTTTCTCGGTGGATTATATGTGATTTTCCGCCACCGCAGTAATATTGAACGGCTGCTTGCAGGAACTGAGCCAAAAATTGGACAAAAGGTAACGACAGAACCAGAACAACCTGCATAATTTCTGTAATGCCTACATATAGAACTGTAGTTCTTTACTAGAGTTCAATCAAAAATTATGTTGGCAAATACAATTAAAAAAAGTTTATTAGCAGTAGCCACAGCATTATCAATTTTGCCTGGGTTAACACAAGTTGCCCAAGCTCAGTCTAAACCAGATTTATTTGGTGCGATCGCTTATTCTCCCTCTACCAGAGTTACCACGGGAGCAACAGGTTTATCACGCCAAGAAGCTGAGCGTAGCGCTATTTATAATTGTCAGCAACAATCTCAAGCCAAAGATTGTTCAGTTCCACTATGGTTTAAAAATTCTTGGGGAGCTTTAGCAGTTGGTTCTAACGGTGCTTATGGTACAGGCTGGGGATATGATACCAATCATCCTGGTAAGGGTAGATCGATTGCAGCACGTTATGCAATCCAAACCTGCCAAAATTATGGCGGGGTAAATTGTCGAGTCATTTTTACTAGAGAAGCTAGATATCAAGTGATTGATAACGGCCCAGTATTAATTCCTGCTAATCAGTAAGTCTGTTGGTAACTTAACCTGAGTTCGGGTTAAGCCAGAAGCTAAAAAGCTTATTGTGTATAGATTGAGCAAAATTCTAAGTGGTAAAAGAAGTGATTAAAGTGGAATCGTTTCGTCAATAAGGTTCACAAATGAGATTAATATCAACAACATGCCTTATTGAAAATATATGAAAACAAAGTTTCAGACCAGACAACGAAAAATCAAGGGGTTTGAGGATTTCTTATCCCGAACTCAGGTTAACTTAATTTATTTCATATATTATGCGATCGCTGTTGGTGTACGACGCAGAGCAATCTTCTTAATTGGGATGCTATTGTTTGCTGTAGCTTGAGTAAAGCTCGAATACACTTGCCATAGCTAATTAAGCTAATAGAGTTTGAAGATTTTCTACTTTGATCAAAATTTTGAGTAACGCTACTACCCCAATTTGGGCAGAAACGGCAGTAGCATCCCATTGACCATCGCTTTTGTACTTACCTTGGGTGTAGAGATTAGTGCCTGACCATAAGTAAGGAGTCAGAACTTCTGGATGATACTGCCTATAGCCAAAACCATTATATTTCTCTATCTGCCAAAGCTGTGCGGCTAGGCTCCAATCTTTTACTTTGTCAAATTCTTGAAGAGTTAAAGCATCTATTGCACTCTCTTCCCACGTATATCCTACCTCCCAGCCGTTGATTGGTTCGGCAATTGGTCTACCTGATGGTACGTTCAATGTGCGTTTTTTTAGCGAGTCGCCGTTATGTAGATGTTTGGTGAATCTCAGGGAGGATTCCATGTTGTGAATGACTGCAATAAAGTACCAAGGCACATTAATTTCTCGCTGAACTGCTTGATATCGACGGCGATTTAAGCGGATTTTCGCAACTATCTCTTGAGTCTGGTTTAAATTCTCAGGTTTGATTTCGCAACTATTCCAAAGTTTCTGATATTCCGGTTTGAGATCGCGAAGACGAAGTGATATTTCTGTGGTCATTTCTCTAATCACTAAGTAATAGCACTGGATTTTTTAGTGCCACAAAGCTAACTTATTTTCTTAAATTTGAAATTTATTGATACAAAAAATTAATTTTTTTTGGAAGTATGAGTTAGTAACTAATGCTACGCTCGTCAACAGTTCGGCTCAATCTCAAAAATTGTAAATTTATTTATACAAAAATTAGTTTTTTTGACAATATTAGTTTTCCGGTATTACTTAGTTTTATAGCGATAATTGAATTTACATTACGTAACTACTGAAATATTGTACTTAATAACATTCTTCCAATACACTATATAAGTGCTTTTTCTGGATTAAAGATGTACTTATATATACTAAGATTGTATATGATAAGTAAGAATTTTGACGAGAATTTGTATCCAAAGGTATGTTCTCAAACAGAATTATTCTACACAAGTATGTTTGTACCTACCTAGCAAATAGATAAATGGAGGCAAGTACGGGATGAAACTACAAGATTTCTTAGGAAAACAAGAGAAATGGAACTTCGAGGCAATTGGTCAAGATACGGAATTAACTCGTCAGATTCAGGTGCTTTTAATTGGCTTGGGTCTATTAGATGCTCCAGCAGATGGGAAGTTTGGCCCAGTCTCAGCAGCAGCTCTGAAAAAATTTCAAGAATTAACTAAGTCTGGAGAAAATGATTATTTAGGAGCAGTTACAGCAAAAAATCTCATTGAAACTAAACCAGATGAACTACCTGAACCACCTTTAAAACTAAGCAATAGCATTGCCAGCAGAATTGTAAAATATTTACAGGCAAAAAGTTATCAGGTATTTACAGGAACCAGACAATATAACATTGTTTATATAGAGGGAATGAATGAAGATTGGAGTCTCAACGATGATTTACCCAATCAATTTAATGACCGCAGGATTGTCATTGAAATAGTAGAAGGTGTGCCCAAAGTTGTGAACCACTGGCAAGCAACCACTGAGCCGGGCAGCTATTATACTTATAACCCGATGAATCCGGCAGGTGCAGCCAGAATTAAGTTTGGGCAATATAAAGCTTGGGCAGTAGGCTACCACGGCAATGCAGACCGCCACGAAGCCTTAATACAAGTTGCGCCGATTACTGTTCACCGAGATTTCAACAAAGATTTTCAACGCACTGGCGATAAACTTGATACAGGTCTTTTCCAAGTTAATCAACACTGGGGTTATGATGCTCCAGCAAATGATATTAAGAATGCGAGTGCAGGTTGTTTAGTAGGGCGTAGGCGAGATGGACATCGAGAATTTATGGCAATTATTAAACAAGATCGCCGCTATCTAGCTAATAATGACTACGTCTTCTACACTACAGTTATTCCTGGAGATGATTTCTTGAAGAGTTTCCCAGGATGAGGTTTGGCATCTTCATTTTGCTGTAATTTAACTACTTTACAATTTCACAATATTTGCCCACCCTACTAAGTCAATCAGGTAAGGGTGGGCATTGCTTATTCGATTTATTCCCTTAACAAGAATGCGATCGCATATTGAACCTAGATCAAGTAGTATTAGCCATTAATCTATGCCTGCTGCTGTTTTGCTAGAAAACGTCTCCAAGTTTTACGACAAATGCCCTGTTGCCAATCACGTGCCAGTCACTATTGAAACAGAAGAGATATTTGCTCTGCTTGGCCCCAACTGTGCAGGTACGGCTTTGGGAAAATATTCGCAATTTGAATCAGCAGGGGATGACAATACTACTGACAACCCACTTCTATATGGATGAAGTGGAGTATTTATGTGATGCTTTTGGTTCGCTCAAGCCAGGATGCATTGGAATTATGGATGCTGGTAAGTTAATTTCTTTGGTAACTCTGCAACAATTACGCACTGCTCCTGGCGAAGGTTTAGTGATGAAGCAGCAAGATGTTGCTGAGGTACAAGGTGATAGTGCACTTTGCTGGGAATATCTATTTTTCCCTACTCTAGAAGCAGCTAATATCTACTTGGAACAACAGCCTAATAAAATCGGGATGATGGTACTTCCCTGTTACTTGAAAAATATTTTTGTAGACCTAACAGGACGCCAGTTAGATTAACCTCATCCTCCTAAATCTCGCAGTAATGCTTCTACTCTGGCGACACCATCGAAGTCATTGCGTCGCTGGTATAAGTCACGCGCTTTATTAAGCAAGTTGCTGGCTTGCTTGGCTTGCCTTCTTTGCTTATACATTGAACCCATTAACTCATAAGTTTGGGCATTATTGCGATCGAGGTTGATTGCTTGTTCGTATGCCCAGCCAGCTGCTTGGTAGTCTCCCAGACGGGACTGAGTCACAGCTAATCCCAAATAAGCATTGACATTGTTGCGGTTTAGTTGAATAGCACGACGGTAAGCTTCTTTTGCCCCAGATGTATCTCCCATATTACCTTTGATGTAGCCCACAGCGTAGTAGAAATCCCCATTGTTGGGATTGATAGCAAGAGCACGACGATAAGCTGCTAGTGCTGCTTGAAAATTTCCTTGTTGAGCATATAAATAACCAATGCCCGAATGAATCTTCGCATTCTTGGGTTCCAAACCTGCTGCTTGTTGATAAACAGAAATTGCCCCATTATAATCACCAGTATCCACCAACCTGCGCCCTTCTTCTAGCATTTGCTTTACTTCTGGATTTCTAGCTTGTGCTAACAAGACTTGAGCTTTAGCCGCTGGGGATATAGTGGCGGCGAAACAGCCTAATAACAAAATGCTTACTATAAGTGAGATACGTTTGTACACAGTAAATTTCCTGAGGTGAGAGCGAACTTTTTTCTTGTACATTAAAACAGAAATGTTTATTTTTGAAAACTGTATTTCTTCATTTTTATAAAATATTAATAATCTCTGATAAACACTGTCAGTACTGGTGCTGTAGAACCCGAGTTTTTACTGAAACATTAAGTAAGAAGTAGCTGAATGAAGGTATATTCCACAGTATGGTGAATTATGCTTTGTAGGCATAAATGGCTTAAATTTATACATTGCGCATAAATCTAAGTAATATAAAACAAATTAAACTTTCAATATTCTCTTAGAAATATCAAGAGGTGTTATTGACATTTCGGAGCTAACGTTAGCCTGTAAATGGGAATGAATTTTACTCATAAATAAATTTAAGCAGCCTGTATGCGAATTCCAAGAGCTTTTGAGCTTTGCATTCATCCTCATCTCGGGATTATCTGGATTAGATCGATCTAAACTCCAAAATGTTCCCTTACTCCTGCTCTCTGCACATAGTTATAACTGATGTAAAAATTTATAAGCGTATATATACAAGTCTATTTGAGTTGTGAAATTATGCATGAAGGCTGGTAATAACCAATAGAGAGTAGATTTTTTCGCGTATGATTTAGGATTGTTATAGTTAATCAACCGACACACTATTTATGAGGCTAAATTATGATTTTGACTACAACTGATGTGATTCAAGGAGCAGTTATCCAGTCATATCTGGGCATTGTAACGGCAGAAATCGTGTATGGCAGCAATTTCCTACGGGATTTTTTGGCTAGCATTCGCGATATTGTCGGTGGACGCACAGGCAGCTATGAACGTCTGTTTGAGCAAGGTCAACGCAAGGCATTACAAGAGCTAGAGCTACGAGCACAGCGTTTAGGAGCAGATGCTGTGATTGGCATTGAAATTGATACAGGTACAATCAATGTTGACCAGTCAGGAGTGTTATTACTGATTACTGCCACAGGTACTGCTGTGAAGATGCGTTAGTTTTTCTATGCTGATAAATTTAGATGTCATTTTTTGCTATAAGCCAATAAATAATTATCAGTAAATTTTCTAAATTAAATGTTTTTTATTAAACAGTAACTAACTCTGAAAAAAATTATTAGTTTTTCAGAGTATAATTAAAACATTTTGATAATATCGCTAATATATTTAAAACTTAAGTATTAATATCTAATAAAGTAGGCAATAGTTTGAAAAAAAATACTGTATAAATTATAGTTTGACCTAGCTTGGACAAAAGAATTAGACAAAATTTATTACTACTAAAGATAGAGTATGTAACTCTTTCTGCTGATAGATAGAAAAAATTATATTTAGCAATTTAATCTTAATCAACAAGCAAAAATATACCTGGAAAAAGTTTTGCTGAAGCAGTAAAGGAGAAAATAGATTTATGTCATATGCAAATCGGGTAGGAGACCAAGTTATTCCTCCTGAGCCTGTGGTAGCGGGTCGAGTCGCTGAATATCACGACCTTGTGCGTTGGGGTCCAATCATTTCTGGTGTGTTGGTTGCTTTAGTAACGCAATTAATTTTAAGTGCATTGTTTGGTGCGATCGGCGCAGGCAATGTTGCAGGTTCAGGAGCACCGAGAACTATTGCACCTAATGTTGCTAGTAACGTAGGTCTTTGGTCAACAATTGGTTTGTTAATTTCTCTGTTTACTGGTGGTTGGGTAACAGCGCGCGCTTGTGGCCCGATGAACCGCAACACAGCATTGCTTAACGGCGCAATTCTTTGGGCAACAACTTTAGCTCTTAGCTCTTGGCTATTAGCAAGTGGGGTATCGGGTGCTTTTGGTGTAGCTGCTTCTAATGCAGCGGCAGTTCTGAACCAAACACAACAACCGATTGGCAATGTGCCACAAAATATACCAAACGTATCTGCTCAACAAGCTCGTGAAATTGCTGCTGCTACCTCTAGAGGCTTGTGGTGGTTTGTCTTCGGTTCTTTATTGGGTTTAGCCGCTTCGTTGATAGGAGCAGTTGCTGGTGCTCGTAGACCTAGAACTAACACTTACAACCCTTAAAAAATTGTCTGGAAAAGCACACTTCATTAGATTGAAATAGCGCCTTTTTAAAGGTGCTTTTTAATATCTAAGGCTCAAGTAAAAATAAGTAGTGCGAGCAAGATGCTCGCGCAGGCTTTCCGGCCTGCACTACAAATATTAAATTGTTCAACTTATTTTTACACGACTCATAAAGATTAATTTGCCGATCGCACTTGCCCATTGCTTTACCATCTTTTTGGAGCAAGGTTGGCTTGATAATTATCAAGACTTGGAATGCATAATCTTTCCATAGCCCCACCTATGGCACAATAAAGAACGGTAATAACAAAAATATTGATAAGGTAATTTAGTGAGTCCTACTGCTCAAACCACAGCGAGTACGCGACGTGTGGTATTCCCGTTTACAGCAATTGTTGGTCAGGAAGAAATGAAACTGGCCCTGCTGTTGAACGTGATTGACCCCAAAATTGGTGGTGTGATGATTATGGGCGATCGCGGCACCGGCAAATCCACAACTATCCGGGCCCTGGCCGATCTGCTACCTGAAATCTCTGTTGTTGCTAATGACCCCTTCAGCAGTGACCCCAATGACCCTGATTTGATGAGCGATGAAGTCCGCCAACTGTTAGAACAAGGGGCAGAAATCCCTATAGTTCTCAAAAAAGTGCAGATGGTAGACTTGCCTTTAGGAGCCACAGAAGACCGAGTTTGCGGCACAATCGATATCGAAAAAGCTTTATCTGAAGGTGTGAAAGCTTTTGAACCGGGATTATTAGCAAAAGCTAACCGGGGTATCCTCTACGTGGATGAAGTCAACTTACTAGACGATCACCTAGTAGACGTGTTACTTGACTCCGCCGCTAGTGGTTGGAACACAGTAGAACGGGAAGGGATATCTATCCGTCACCCAGCGCGCTTTGTGCTTGTCGGTTCTGGTAACCCGGAAGAAGGTGAACTACGTCCCCAACTTCTTGACCGCTTTGGAATGCACGCGGAAATCCACACGGTGAAAGAACCAGCTTTGCGAGTGCAAATTGTGGAGCAACGGGCAGAATTTGACCAAAATCCTCTAGCATTTGTCGATAAGTACAAACCCCAACAAGAAGCACTGCAACAGCAAATTGTCAACGCGCAGAACTTGTTACCTCAAGTTACAAGCGACTACGATCTGCGGGTGAAAATTTCGGAAATTTGTTCGGAACTAGATGTGGATGGTTTGCGAGGTGATATTGTTACTAACCGCGCCGCCAAAGCCTTAACCGCCTTGGAAGGACGTACTGAAGTCACAGTTGATGACATCCGTCGTGTAATTACTTTATGTCTGCGTCACAGGCTGCGGAAAGACCCTTTAGAGTCAATTGATTCTGGCTACAAAGTAGAAAAAGCTTTTGCGCGGGTCTTTGGTGTAGAACTACCAGAAAATGATACTGCACAAAAAAACGGTACAGGTCAAAAGTTAGGAGCGAGGAGTTAAGCATTTTTAGTTATGAGTTATGAGTTTTGCATAAAAATCAGCTTCATAACTCCTAACTCTTCACTCTTAACTCAGCACTCTGAACTCAGAACTCAGCACTTGTTATGAGATTTTGGAATTTTTGGTTAAACAGTTTTATTTTATCTAGCCAATACAACCCACCTCGGTTTGTAGAGTTATTAATGTTAATGCTAGCGATCGCCATGTTAGGAATTGCCACCATTATGCCAGATAGACCTTACATGGTATTGGGCTTGAGTTTAGTAGTGGGGGCATCTATTTCAATTTTAGTTAGAGAAGCGATCGCTCCCTCACCCCAAACCCGAATTACCCAACTCACAGCATTGATATTACTGTTTATTAGCCTGTATGGCTTTGCTGACTTGCTACAAACTCTTTAATTTACTCAAGAGTCCTAACCATTCATTGACCATTAACTCCATCCTTGCATCTCCACTAGTTCCATAGACAATTCATTAATTTGTTCTAAATCTGGTTTGTGGGGAAGGGTTGATTGTTCGTAAGCGGTTTCCATTTTAGCGACCAATTCCTCCGCCATTTTCATCACCTGATCGTAAGAATATGCACCTTGAAGAATAGCTCTTAAATCCTCTGCATCACCAGCTATTCTTCTATCAACAGTCACTTCTCCTTTTTGCAAGATTTCGAGTCCACTGCGTAGCAGTCTAATGCAGTGCATACCATGCTTCAGGTCAAAACCAGACTTTCTTTCCATTTCTGCCCTAGTTGGATTGCGATTTTCCTGCCATGATAAGTAAGCTTTCCATTCTCTTAAAGCTACTTGATAAGTTTGGCTTTTTTGAAGTAGGCGAATAAAATCTTTACGGCTATTAGTTAACCTTTGTGTGTATTCCAGCGTTTCATCGGGTAAAGTGTACTGTTTGAGTACTCCTTTAAAATCAATATCTGCTGTCAGCAGTTGGTATAATTGTTCAGCTTCTTCTAGAAACTCAATTCGTCCTCTAATTAAAAGATAAAGATATTCCAGAAAAGCATTTAGCTCATCTTTAATTAGTGGTAATTCGTCTTCTATGCCAAAATCAGATGGTAGTGGTTTTTTTTGAGGTGGATTTAATAACCATTTACGATGAGTTTCCATCTTTTTAATTTGGGCAAAAGCATAACCAGAGTAAGTATGTTTTACTTTCTTAGTTAAAAATAGCCTTTTGTGCTTAATTAAATGCTGTCCTACATTTGTTAGTACAGGATAGTTATGTAACCACAGCAATTCTAAAACATTAGGATTAGCTCCAGCTAATAACTGAAGAATTTTTCTTAATTCGTAGATAACTGTATCTTTATTGCTATCCAAAAATGGAAATATTCCTGGTTCATCCCAGCCATTTTCTTTTTGTTCTATGCGATCAAATCCCAAGTAATATTTTTTAGGCGCAATAAACACACCCCGATAATCAAAGTCAGAATCAGGACGATTTAATCCATAGCCGTGACTACCTGCTAAACCAATCAATATTGTTCTTTGTTCAACTTCTATTCTTCTCATCTTAGGTAATTAAAATATAGCCATACTAACTCATTAGGGTTCGGGTTGCTATAAGACTTAATTCGCAAAAAATTCTCTGTTATTTGTTGCACCTAAACAAAGGAATAGAGAAAATCTGAGCAACGAGATCTGCTGCTCAGACTTTTCGGTGCTGTTCTGTGTCTCAACTAACTACACCAGCACAAATCTCGATTTCGCTAATCTAGTCAAAATTTTTGAGAAAATCTGATTATTTTCTTGCTAACCTACACAGCGATCGCTCAAACAGCTTTGTAGATAAGATTTTTAATTCCCAATCTCCAATCCAAAATTGATATAAGGTATTGACTCAATACCAGTTAATAAAATATTATCTTAGATTGTCTGTCTAATCTAATTCCTGCTCGGATCAGGTAGACATACCGCAAAAGCTGGCAAAGCGCTAAATCGCATCTCTACAGGAGAAACAAGCCAGCTACCTGTACGGCAAAATCAAGGACAATTCCATGACTTACGCAATTATTGAAACTGGCGGCAAACAAATAAAAGTTGAGGCTGGTCGATTTTACGATATTGAGCTACTGACTGCCGAACCAGATGAGAAAGTTACAATAGACAAGGTATTACTAATACAGCACGACGGCGAAGTTAACATTGGACAGCCACTAGTGGAAGGGGCGACTGTAGAAGGGACAGTGCTACGACATTTCAGAGGTCGTAAAGTCCTGGTATACAAAATGAAGCCGAAAAAGAAAACCCGCAAAAAGCGCGGACATCGCCAGGAAATCACTAGACTGATGATTAACTCTATTAACCTCAATGGTGCTGTGTTAGTAGCCGAAGCAGCAACAACCACTGAAACTTCCTCTGAGGAAAGCGCTGCTGAATAATCAATAAAAAGTTAGGTCACAAAAGGAAATTATGGCTCATAAAAAAGGAACAGGTAGTACACGCAACGGACGTGACTCGAATGCTCAACGTTTAGGCGTAAAACGCTACGGCGGTCAAGTCGTCCGAGCGGGAAACATTTTAGTACGTCAGCGTGGTACGAAATTTCACCCAGGTAACAATGTCGGTATTGGTAGCGATGATACTCTATTTGCTTTAATCGATGGCATTGTAACTTTTGAAAGAAAGGGTAAAACCCGTAAGAAAATTAGTGTTTACGCACCCGCTGCGGCTGCTGAGTCAACCGCTAGCTAAACCTCGTCCATTTTGAAACCTGGAGTAGTGATGGCTCTCTAGCCAGTGGTGTCAACTTAACGTGAAACCCGCTCTTGTGCAAGGTTTTTCCCTCACCCCCAGCCCCTCACCCTGTGGGTGAGGGGAGCAAGAGATTTAGTTCCCCAACTCCAGGGGGAGAAGGGGTTAGGGGATGAGGGCGCGAGGTATTTGTACAACGCCCGCCCTATATCGCTTTTAGCTTAAGTTGACACCAATGCTCTCTAGCCCGCTACTACCAGTAGGGAGCAAGATGCTCCCACTACTTTTAAAACTATGGTTCTCAATAATAGATGTGGTTTAAAAAAATAGCGTGGGCAATGCCCACCCTACCAAATTTATACTTGATAGTCAGCGAACTTGAATCTACTAGTGAAGCTAGTGATAAGGTTTAACGGATAAACAAGTGACGGAGCAATATCATTTGCATTCCTGCACCCAAGGCTAAACCTGCTAATGAAAGCAGAGATGTCATCCAAAAGGCTTGGCCTTCCTTAAATCCAGCTGATTGAAAGTCTATTCTCGCCAAGATAGCCGCAGCAACAATTAGCAAGGTGTCAAGAAACATCCGAAACCAGGCAAGCATTATAAAAAACAAGAAAGCTGCGAAAACTGAAAATAAAAAAGTCCTAGTACTTGATTTAAATACGGTACTAGAAACTTTTGTCACACTAGTCCAAGGGACAGTTAAGCTTCCCACGAAAAGCAAGATAGCCAGTATAGTTACTGCCCAGACAAACAAAGGAGCTTTTGTCTCGGAAATCACCCAGCCTAAAGTACTGTAGCTAAGTAGTAATAGTGTCAGGGAAACCCAAGGAACTCGTTGCACAATCAACATGGGTTAAATATTTGGTAGCAAGTCAAGCTGTTGTTCCACAAAGATATGAGGTAACTACAAGCTTTATTTTAGAGAGTGGGCATATTTTCTGATGGTCTTTTCCCCTCAATCCGATCCTTTATGTAGGACTGTCTTGTTCTGTGGGTAGAAGCTGATCGCAGAGTCAAGGAACGTGTGAAGTCACTGGTATAGATTTTTAATCTAATGGCGTAGACTATATCTTTATCATCTTATATTTTCTAGCTTCTAGCAATCGTTGATTATGCTCTTGTCAAAATAGCAAAACAAATTTATAGAAAATTCGCAGACAAATTAGTTAAATTTTTTCTTAAACATTTGTAAACTGTTAGCAGCCGAGTAGCCGCGTGTCACATCTTGTTAAGGAATTATCATGAGACAACTTGTTATTGCTGAGCGCGTATGCCTTATTGGTCATATCGTGTCGATGGTGTTTGGACTTGTAGGCATACTACTAGTCGTACCGAATGCTGAAGTAATTATGAACCTAACCGAGGTTGGACAGACCGTCATGCAGTGGAGTATGGCTGGAGGCGGTGTGGTTTATATGATTTTGGGTGCGGCGGCTGTCTTTTTGTATGCCTACCGGACGTTGGGATTGGGACGCGCATTGGCATTTATGTTGCCATCAGTGTTTATTTCTCTAGGAAGTGAACTGTCGGGAACCAGCACGGGCTTTCCTTTTGGTCACTATAGTTACTTAAGTGGACTGGGCTATAAAATTGCAGGTTTAGTTCCGTTCACAATTCCCTTGTCGTGGTTTTATGTGGGATGCGTCTCTTACCTCTTGGCGCGTGCTGGCTTAGAAGTAGATAAAAAACCCAGCTTGTGGCGTCATATAGGTGCGATCGCTTTGGGTGCTTTATTATTAACTTCTTGGGATTTTGTACTCGATCCGGCTATGAGCCAAACCTCCCTTCCCTTCTGGTATTGGCAACAACCAGGCCCATTCTTTGGAATGCCTTACCAAAACTTTGCTGGCTGGATGGGTACTGGAGCACTCTTTATGACTGTAGCAGCATTGCTGTGGCGAAATAACCCGATTAAATTAGAGCGATCGCAACTCAATGTACCCTTGGTAGTTTATTTAAGCAACTTTGGCTTCGCTACCGTCATGAGTTTGGCCGCTGGCTTCTCTATTCCTGTATTGCTTGGCTTGTTGCTGGGTGTAGGCCCTGCTGTGGCACTTTGGTGGAAAGGTACAAATGGACAAGCTGTTGCTGTAGAACCTGCAACTCAGGAAATTTCAGTAGCACAGGTTAAAGTGGCTTTGAAGTAGGATTGGGGACTGGGGAGACGCGGGGACACGGGGACACGGGGGACAAGGAGGAAGAAGAAATAACTAATGATTCTTGTCCAATGCCCAATGCCCCATGCCCAATGCCCCATTCTCAATTCAAGGACAAAATATTTTTACACTGGATGATGCTTTGATATCAGTTAGCACTCTATCGGTTTTATTACTATTACTTCAATTACCAGCGACAGCGATTCTACTTTCACGCTTGGTAAAGGGGCCAAGACGCCATCCTCCTATCCAACCCCAACAACCAACACCAGACAATTTGGGTAGCGTCAGCGTTGTGGTTCCCACGCTGAATGAGGCTTTACGTATCAGCCCACTTTTAGCAGGCTTGAGTCAGCAAAGTTACGAACTCCGGGAAGCGATCGTTGTAGACAGCAGATCTCAGGATGGGACACCTGAATTAGTCAAAGCAGCCCAACAGCAAGACCCTCGCTTTCGCTTATTTACAGATGACCCCTTACCGCCTGGTTGGGTGGGTCGTCCTTGGGCTTTACATAATGGCTTTTTACAAACTGCTAAAGATAGTCAATGGTTTTTAGGAATGGATGCCGATACCTTACCCCATCCTGGTTTAGTGGCTAGTTTGGTGCAGACAGCCGAAGCAGAAGGTTATGACTTGGTATCGCTTTCACCTCAGTTTATTCTTAAATATCCAGGAGAATGTTGGCTACAACCGGCATTGTTAATGACTCTGCTTTACCGATTTGATCCGGCGGGTGTCAATACAGAACAGCCAGAACGAGTCATGGCTAATGGGCAGTGCTTTTTATGCCGTCGTTCAGTTTTAGCTGCTGTGGATGGTTATACAAGTGCTAGTAGTTCTTTTTGTGATGATGTCACCTTAGCCCGGTATATTGCTGCTCAAGGGTTTAAGGTAGGCTTTTTAGATGGGGCGAAGGTGCTAAAGGTACGGATGTATGAGGGGGCTATAGAGACTTGGAAAGAATGGGGACGCAGCCTCGACCTTAAAGATGCATCTCCCCGCGCTCACATTTGGGGAGATTTATGGCTACTCTCAGCAGTGCAAGGTTTACCCCTGCCAATTTTACTGAGTTATTTCTTACTTGCCCCCCAGCTAGTTCCGCCTCCCCTGCTACTTTTGTTCGGGCTAAACGTATTTCTGTTAGCGATTCGCTTTGCCATGCTATTAGCGATCGCACCTTCCTATGACCGCACAACTGCTAAAGGTGGCTGGTTATTTTGGCTTTCACCTTTAGCTGATCCTATAGCTGTGCTGCGAATCTTTCTATCTGCTTTCCGCACTCCACGCGAATGGCGAGGGAGAAAGTATAGTCAATAGTCATTGGGCATTGAGCAAGAGTCAAGAGTCAAAGGTCAAGAGTTATTTCTCCCTTGTCCCCTGGTCTTTGCGTCAGTCCGATTATTCTTCCTCACCTCCTACCTGATCGCCCCGTTCCAGTTCCCAGAGAATTTGATTTCCTTCGCGTCGTACCCGTGAGACAATCCAGTTGCGCCAACGCCATTGGTCGCCGCGACTGGTAACAGCGCTAGCGTGAACATCCATGAGGTCGGCAAGTTCCGAACTGGTAATTAAGTAGCCTTTGGTGGCAATTTCGTCAGCAATACGTAAAGTTTCGACTAGGTCGCGTAGTTGTGCCACTCTCATCTCAGGTGGCTTATCATCAATTGGGGCAGCAGAGTTTGTGATAGTTGGCTCCATAGTAGTTAGATGTGATGCAAGAGTACTGATTTCTTGTTTCCTTGTGTCAATTATTGTAGAGGTTGCTGGAGATTCAGTTACTTCTGCTACATTTATTTGATTTGTTTGTGGTAAAGATTGGCGAGAATCTGTCAGGGAAGATTGTTTGAGAGATGGGACTTTGCCACTAGCAAAAGTACGAGCAATTACATCGCAGCGCTCGTTACCTACATTACCAGAATGACCCCTAACATATTCCCACTTTACTGTATGGCTATTAAGTTCGTCCAAAGTTTCTAAAAGGTCTTGGTTTTGCACGGGTTTACCATCTGCTTTTTTCCAGCCTTTCTTTTTCCAACCTTTGATCCACTTGGTAACGGAGTTGATTAAGTATTCGCTATCGGTATAAAGCGTGATGGGTTGAATTTGTCCAGAAGTTTGCAGAAATTGCAAAGCTGCGATCGCAGCTTGCATCTCCATTTTATTGTTGGTGGTGTGGGAAGATGCATCGCCTATTTCGTGAACTGAGCCATCACTGAAGTAGACGACAACACCCCAACCTCCAGGGCCAGGATTTCCTGTACAAGCGCCATCGGTGTATATGCTTTGGATTGTGCGTTGGGACATGGTAAACGAACCGCGTTGGTACATTCAGTAATTTAGCGGCGAAAGCTGCGAAGAACTATATATGTTAGCACGGCAAAAATCAAGCCTATACCCAAACTGATACTAAAGACTTCGATTTGGTAAGGGAGAGGGTTTTTGTTTTTTGGAATTTCCGCCAGGATAACAGCAGAGGCGATTTGACTAGTTGCTAGCCCGATACCTGCGATCGCAATTGTAGTGTTAAGAGTGCGTAGTTTACCGCCGTAGGTATCGCTTTCGGTTTGCTCTCGGTCGATTTTAACCTGGATATCAGCTAAACGATCGCCATAATTTGTTAATTTTAATTGGATTATTCTGATACGGAATCGTAGAATTTGAAGGTGTAGTTTATCACCGCGTAGATAACGGAACGTTTGAGGTTAGGATGACAGGCGAACCCACGATTAAATTTACTTTTGCTGTTGATGATCCAGAGTTAGATGATGAGAGACGGCAAAAAATAGCAACCAAGCTGCTGCGGGAAATTCGGGATCTAGATGAGGTGGAGAAAGCTGATCGCGCCGAAGATTTGAACCCAGAAGCGGGAAGCAAGCCAGGGTTTGCCACTTTGATCGGAGTGCTGACTGCTGAGGTGAGTATAAAGAATGTCAAAGGGTTTTTAAGCTTTTTGGGCGATCGCTTGGGAGACAAACCAATGAAAATTAGTGTGAAAGTGGGAGATAAAGAAGTCAACATCGAAGCTAAAAGCCGAAAAGAGCTATTGGAAAGTGAAAGAATAGCAAAAGAGTTATTAGCAGCAATGGGTGACAAAAATGGCTAAGAAAATAGCGCTGCTGATTGGAGTCAGTGAGTACGGTGAAGGTATCCCGCCCCTGTCATCTGCACTCAATGATGTCGAAGCTATGCAGCGAGTTTTACAAGATCCAAACCTGGGAGGTTTTGAGCAGGTTGAACATCTGCTGAATCCTGATGCGATCGCCATGCGAAAGGCAATTCAAAAGCTGTTTAAACAAGCTGCAAAAGATGATTTAGTATTATTATTTTTCTCTGGTCATGGTATTACTAATGATCAAGACCATCTATATTTAGCAACTCGAAATACAGCTAAAGACGATTTTGAAGCTACTGCTGTAGACGCAAATTTTATCCAAGGGCAATCAAACAATTGCTATGCTAAACGGCAAGTTTTGATTTTAGATGCTTGCTACAGTGGTGCTTATGCTCAAGGTTGGCGAGCAAAAAGTATCGGTGTCGATATCAAAAAGCAGTTAGGCGCAGAGGGGCGAGTTGTTCTTACATCTTCGAGTGCAACTCAAACTTCATTTGAACAAGAAGGTGCAACACTTTCGCTCTACACTCAGTATTTAGTTGAGGGAATTGAGACAGGCGCAGCAGACAAAGATGGTGATGGCAGTATTTATGTACATGAACTGCACGCTTACGCCAAGCGAAAAGTCCAAGCGGAAAAGCCTAAGATGACACCAGAGATCATTCTGGATAAGGAAGGATTCAATATTTTACTGGCTTATGCCCCAAAGAATCCAGAGGCAGAGTATCGCAAGCTGGTTGAACAATATGCTCAAAATGGTGAAATTCCTTCACTTGCTATCAAAATCTTAAAGAAGAAGCAAGAAGACTTAGGACTCACCGATGAAAAAGCCAAGGAAATAGAAGGCGAAGTATTGGAACCTTCCCGTAGGCGGATTGCCAACTTGAAAAGTTACAAAGAAGAATTTGCTAAGGAAGTTGAGCGACAGTATCCCCTTGATCAGAAAACTCTTAAGATGCTGAAGGATTATCAGCAAGATATTTTAGGTTTGAGAGATGAGGATGTAGCGTCAATTGAATTAGAAATTACATCTTTTAAAGAAGCGGAATATCAAAAACAGGTTCAGATACAGAAACAACGAGAAAAAGAAGAATATGAAAATAACCTGCGGCGTTATGAGCAGGAATTTACAAAAGCAGTTCAAGCGCAATACCCACTAGATGAATATGTCCGCAATGGACTCAAACAGTTTCAAAAGTCATTAGGACTCAAAGATGAAGATGTAAAGCGAGTTGAAGAAACAATTTTGGCTCCAATAGAAAAAGCCGAGAGACTACGAAAACAACAAGAAGCAGAAGCAGCC
The DNA here is from genome assembly GCF_002154725.1 of Nostoc sp. 106C. Taxonomy (GTDB): domain Bacteria; phylum Cyanobacteriota; class Cyanobacteriia; order Cyanobacteriales; family Nostocaceae; genus Aulosira. The sequence continues at coordinate 17,865 of NZ_MTAW01000054.1, forward strand.
GAAAAACTACTACAAAAACAAGAAGCAGAAAGGCTGCAACGCCAACAAGAAGCAGAAGCAGCCGAAAAACTACTACAAAAACAAGAAGCAGAAAGGCTGCAACGCCAACGAGAAGCAGAAGCAGCCGAGCAATTACAAAAACAACAAGAAGCTCAGAGACTGCAACGCCAACGGGAACAAGAAGAAGCCGAAAGACTGGAACGACAAAAACAAAAGACTGATGACCTGCCCTCTGAAAAGGGAGTAGACTATACGAAATTGCGCGACTTGCTAGCAGCAGGCAAGTGGAAAGACGCAGATGAGGAAACTCTAGCTGTGATGCTGAAAGCCACTGGCAGAGAAACAGAAGGCTATGTAGATGACAAATCCATCGAAAACTGTCCTTGCACAGACTTACGCACCATTGACCAACTTTGGATACAATATAGCAAAGGGCATTTTGGCTTAAGTGTGCAAAAACGCATTTACGAAAGCGTCAGAAAAGACTACGATAAGTTAGGCGATCGCGTCGGTTGGCGAAAAGGAATGTTCATCAAAAAGAATTGGCTCACCTACCTCGAACTCACCTTCTCCCTCAATGCCCCCCAGGGGCATCTCCCCGTGGTGGGGACGCGTGGACGCGGAGCCTACTCTACTCTGGAATTCCACCACGATACGGTGGTTTCTTCTCTCGCGTCCAGACTTGTGAAGTGTAACATATAAGCCGTTCAAAAATTTTTAAAGATTTATAACACAACCCATTCCCACGTAGTAATCAACATTGTAGAAATCCGATACCTGGCACTGCGGGGTTATAACAGTTCGCTTCAATAAATACCCTTGCTACTTCCTCTACTTCCGTGCTATCCGTCACTTTTTGCTTATCCCAAGGTAACGTCATCTGTCCAGGGGAATATTTTTTGGGCTTACCCTTTATCTTCATTCCTGCTAGCAAGCGACTACCCCAGTGGTTTTTTGTCTCCGGCTTGGGTTTTGGGCGATATTTTTTACAAAAGCCACGGTATCTAGCAGCGCATTCATCCAGAGTTTTACCCAGTCTTAACTTCTAGCATTCGATGGTGGTGGTGGATTACGGCAAAGCCTACTGTCACAGGATTGGTTTTTTATAGTGTCTAGTTATGGTGTGATGGTGGTTGGATGTAGAGCAGTAATTTTTAAATAACGAGTAAAGTCGCTGGTGTTGAAGGTCAAGATGTGAGTTAAGCTGTGTACCAGCATTGCTGCGACCAGTCGAGCATCATGTACGTTGACTCCCTTAACTGCATAGGTAACTACCAGTCGTTCCCATTCTTGGTAAATTGCCTCCGTATCCAGCAACAAAGGAAAAATTGTCTTCAAGCGGTTAATTTCTGCTTCTGCTTCGGCTGCGGTATGTCCCAAGCCATTTCTCTCTGTAGGACGGGTGTAAACATTCCAAAATTCAATTAAGTTTTGCGGTACGATGCATAAACGCTCTCCCCGTCTTAGCAAAATATTGATTGCGTTACTTGCATCTGGGTACATTGGGTGAGAAGGTTCTACGCTACGCAGCAATACATTAGTATCTACAAGAAAAATCAATTATTATTCCTCGTTGTCATACATACTTTCCCGGCTAACAGCATAATCTGATAACAGCGCTGAATTGCGGTTGTGACTTGAAGCCCATTCCGAAAAAGCTTGTGCTAATTCTTCTGGAGTGGCAGTCTCATACAAAGGACGTTCTCTTTGTGGTTGCACTAATCGCTCAAGCATTGCATCCAGGTGTGGTTTAATTTCGTCTGGACTTTTTGTGGTTATCCGTGCCAAAACTTGGGTAATTGTCTCTATATCTTCTTTATGGGCTGATTCAAAATTGCGAAGCACTTGTTTGGAAAAGTTATTCATATACTGCGTACTATAATTTTTAGGCGTATTGCTCTTATTTTAGAAGCAATCCGCAATATCGCTCGATGTCGCAAAGCACAACGCACCTTAAAATTATGCCTGTCACAGAGAACGTCACGATTTTCTTTACAATCAGTAATCATCTTTAATGCGTTGTAAGCCAACAGCTTATTATGCTTGGCGATCGCTAATCCTCTGTGCCCTAATAAAAACACGTTATTCACAAATGAGTCGAGGTTCTCTATAGATGAGTACTTGTTGATAAACAACCCGATCTGGTTGGTCACAAATGCGATCGCGTTCTCTATGAATAAGTACTCGTTGATAGACAACCCGATCTGGTTGGTCACAAATGCGATCGCATTCTCTATGAATGAGACCTCGTTAATAAACAACCCCGACTCGTTTGTTGTGAATGCGATCGCGTTCTCTATGAATGAGACCTCGTTAATAAACAACCCCGACTCGTTGGTCACAAATGGGTTAAGGTTCTCTATGGATGACTACTCGTTGGTAACGATAGCTAATTTTGTAAGCGAATTGCGATCGCACTCGTGGCTAGATTTGCACACCTCCAGCTTGAAAAATCTGTTCGGCGGTTAAATTCAATTCCGGGAAAGTGGGAGAGATAATGCGTTCCCCGTTTCGGAACTGCTGGATTTGGTATTCTCCCTCAACTAATGAGTAAACCGAGATAGTCGGTTGTTTGGGATTGCCAATAAACCGCCTACCGCCTAAAGCGGCATAATCTACAATCCAGTATTCGGGAATTCCGACTGTTTCATAAGCAGCAACTTTTGTCAGATAATCATCACGCCAGTTAGTGCTAACCCTTACGGGTTCGTCAGTTGCTTCAACGCGGGGAACCCGCGCAACGCACTGACTCACCACTTCAATCACCAGTGGTATAGATTCGGCTAGGCTTACAGTAGAGTCTTTTTTCCAGAGTGGTTCATTGACTAAATTGGGGCGGTTTAATAACAGCACATCTGGCGAGTAAGCTGATTCACTCTCCAATGGTTTAACCAACGCTGTTTTGGGAATGAAGTAGGGAAGTTTTAGTTGCCCAATTTCGATAGATATATTTAGTGCCAAAAAACCTACAACTTCTTCGTGTTCACCTGTAGGCTGGGACATCTCGACAACGACTCCATCATGCAATTCATAACGTTTTCCAGAGTTGTCTGGGTATTTGGCAACGAATTCATCGAATGTAACTAGTTTGCGTAAGGTTTGAGTCATAAATTTATTACCTTCTATATCGCTTCATTTGTCATTGGTCATTTGTCATTTCTCCGCGTCCCCGCGTCCCCGTGTCTCCTTGTCCACCTCATCCCCTGTTCCCTTCTTAAATGCTTGCAATCAAAACATCATGATCTAGTATTGTTGGGTATTCTATAAAATTGCGATCGCACAAGACCGATGATTGAAGTAGAGCATCTGAGTAAAATATACGGTTCTACCCCAGCGATTTCTGATGTGACTTTTAGCGTCGAACCTGGGGAGATTTTAGGGTTTTTGGGGCCGAATGGCGCTGGTAAAACTACTACTATGCGAATTTTAGCTGGTTATTTACCGGCAACTAAGGGCACGGCAAAGATTGCAGGCTTTGATGTCCACGATCAATCTTTGGCTGTGCGGCAAAGAATTGGTTATTTACCAGAAACACCGCCGTTATATCCAGATATGACGGTGGAAGGATTTTTGCATTTTGTCGCCAGAATTAAGGGAGTATCCGCAGGCGATCGCAATAATAAGGTGACAGCCGCGATCTCGCGTTGTAATTTAGATGATAAGCGTAAGGTAATTATCCGCAAACTTTCTAAAGGATATCGTCAAAGAGTGGGGATTGCTCAGGCGATCGTTCACGATCCACCAGCGATTATTTTAGATGAACCGACGGTAGGACTTGACCCTAGGCAAATTATTGAGGTGCGGAATTTAATTAAAAGCCTCGCCGGAAGCCACACCATCATTCTTTCTACCCACATTCTGCCAGAAGTTAGCATGACCTGTAGCCGCGTTGCCATTATTAATCGCGGTAAAGTAGTCGCCACCAATACACCAGAAAATTTGATGACACAGTTGACTGGCGGCTCTGGATATGAAATAGAGATAGAAGGAGAAGCTGCCCTAGCAAAGCAAGTACTGCAAAATATATCGGGTGTGAGTCTGGTAGAATCAATTCCGACGGCAGGGATTCATCACCCACCGCAAGCAAACCGTGCCTATTTGCGGGTAATATCGCAACCAGGAACTGAACCAGGAAAGCATATCGCCACAACATTAGTACGTGCGGGATTTGCTTTACATGAAATGCGGCGTGTCAGCGCTACCTTAGAAGATGTGTTCTTACAACTGACGACAGAAGAAAAGAATTTAGAGTCTATAGAAGACTCAGCAGCCACAGAAGGAGAAGCCGCGTAGATGGGTATAGTACTGAGTAATATTATCGCCATTTATCGCCGGGAATTGCAGAGTTATTTTGTATCACCTTTGGCTTATGTAATTGCTGGCATATTCTGGTTTTTATCTGGGTTGTTCTTAATCATGATTTTGCTAGGGCCAGACGGGATTTTGCCAACCATCACCGCCTTAGATTTACAAGGACAACAAATGGGCGTACCAGTACCGCCAATCGATGTCCCTTATGAATTTGTGCGCGCATTTTTAGACCGCATGGGATGGCTATTATTATTTGTGCTGCCAATTCTCTCAATGGGACTTTATGCCGAAGAACGTAAGCGAGGCACTTTAGAACTATTAGCAACATCACCAGTCACAAACTGGGCGGTAGCTGTTGGTAAGTTATTAGGGGTGCTGACTTTTTTTGTCACAATGATTGTGCCCTTAGTAGCAATTGAAGCGTTTGTTATTAGTAGCTCAAATCCACCAATGACACCGACAATCCTCTTGTTAGGTCATTTGGGATTAATCTTGCTAGCAGCCGCAATTTTATCTTTGGGAATGTTTATTTCATCATTAACAGACAGTACAATTCTTGCTGCCGTCTTCACCTTTGCAGTCATTTTACTGCTGTTATTCGTTGAATTAATTGCTAAAACTGTCCCTGGGCCTATTGGAGAAGCTTTGGGCTATATCTCCTTGCTGAGACATTTCAATACTCTTATTCAAGGCATTTTTGATACCAGCGCCATACTTTTATTTGTTAGTTACATTTTTTTGGGTGTCTTTCTGACATCTCAATCAATTGATGCATTACGTTTTCAGCGTCAATAGTCATTTGTCCTTTGCCATTTGTCATTAGTTTTTAAATAGATGGAGCTAAATAAACACAACATATTCCGTTATTGCCTGAAAAGCAAAGCAATCCTCCACTCTTGTAATTGCTGCGCTCCACTTCTTTACAGTTGCAATGACATTTGATATTTAGTTCCAGCTATATTATCCAGGACAAATGACCAATGACCAATGACTAATGACCAATGACCAATGACAATTAACAAATCACATGAAAATCGTCGCTAAAAAGAAACTTTGGAAATATCTGTTTTGGCTTGGCCCTTTTCTATTAGTTGCGGGCTTAACTTCTGGGTTAGTTGCATCAAATTGGGGGCCAATTTCCATAGCATTACTATTTACTGGAATTGTGGTCATTGGCTTGTGGATAATTGTGCAAAGCCAGGAAAGTCAATGGTGGGGGCGACGTTCAACCCAAGCTAGTACTAATGCTTTAGTTGCAACCATAGCAGTATTGGCAATTTTAGGGCTAATTAACTTTTTGGGTACTCGCTACCACTACCGTGCAGATTTAACAGAAACGCAGTTATTTACTCTGGCTCCCCAATCGCGGGAATTAGTGCATAATCTTGCACAGCCAGTTAAAGTCTGGATTTTTGATGTCACTCAAAATCCCCAAGACCGGGATTTACTCGAGAATTATCGCAGGCAAAACTCAAAGTTTCAGTTTGAGTACATCGATCCGCAAGCTAGACCAGGATTGGCAGAAAAGTTTGGTGTAAAAGATTATGGAGAAGTTTATCTAGAATCTCAAGATAAAAGACAGTTAGTGCAGGTTGTCAATCAAAATGAAAGACTGTCAGAAGTTCGGTTAACTAATCGCCTGCAACAGATCGCTACTGCGAACTCAGCTAAAGTTTACTTCCTACAAGGTCACGGCGAACGCCAACTTACAGCGGCTGAAGGTGGAATTTCTCAAGCAGTGCAGGGATTAACTGATAAAAATTTCACGACCTCGCCATTGAATTTAGCGGAACAGTCCAAAGTTCCTAATGATGCTGCGGCTGTGGTAGTAGCAGGTCCAAAACGAGGATTGTTTGACGCTGAAGTGAAAGCCTTACAAGAATACCTGAATCGAGGCGGTAACTTACTGCTGATGATTGACCCTAGTACCGACCCCAAAATCGATAACTTACTCAAAGATTGGGGTGTTCGCCTAGATAATCGTTTAGCCGTTGATGTTTCTGGGGGAGGTGCAGGACTTGGGCCAGCAGTTCCTTTAATTACAGAATACGGTCAACATCCAATTACCAAAGATTTTGGCAAGGGTATTTCTTTTTATCGCTTGGCTAGACCGTTGGAAATTACGCCAGTGAATGGTGTCGTATCCACACCTCTACTGCAAACTAAACCTTATCCCAACAGCTGGGCAGAAAGTGACCTACAAAGCGAAAAGTTGGAGTTTAACCCCGATAAAGACTTGAAAGGCCCGCTAACTTTGGGCGTGGCTTTGGAGAAAAAACTCCCAGCAGCATCAACAAGCCAACCTAATCCCACACCTTCACCATTACCATCACCCACAACTCAAGGTCAGGCTAAACCATCAGCAACACCATCACCGATAGCCAGAGGTCGGGGGACACCTAAAGCTAGTCCTTCGCCTACACCTTCCGCACTCCCATCACCAACCACCGCCAGTCAAGCCAGCCCAACAGCTACTCCTTTACCTACTCCCAGTAATTCTGCACTCCCAACCGAGAAGCCAGCTGAAAAAGCTGCCACTGCATCAAGGTTAGTAGTGATCGGAAATTCAGATTTTGCTACTGATGGCTTGTTTCAACAACAACTAAATGGCGATGTATTCCTCAACTCAGTAACTTGGCTGAGTCAACAGGATCAGCAACCCTTATCAATTCGCCCCAAAGAAGCGAAAAACCGTCGCCTTAACTTCACAGCTGCCCAAGCCAGTCTTTTGACATTATCTTCTCTACTACTTCTACCCCTAATTGGGTTAGTAGGAGCATCTTTGATTTGGTGGAAACGACGCTAGGAAGAGGACGCGGGGACGCGGGGATGGGGGGATAAGGGAAAAATAACAAATGACTAATGACAAATGACAAATAACAAATGACTAAAAAATGAAATTTTCGCGAACGACTTTAATTTTGCTATTGCTAGCGCTGGGTTTGGGTGGTTTTGTTTACTTCTATGAAATTCGCGGGGCGACTCAGCGAGAAGAAGTTAAGGAGAAAAAGCAGCAAATTTTCGCTTTTACAGCAGATGATGTGCAGTCTTTGTTAATCACAACTCAAAAGGTTTCCTTGTCTTTAGAACGTAACGCCCAGGAAAGCCAGCCTAAGTGGTTGCTCAAATCCCCGGTATCAGAGCCAGCGAATGATGCTATTGTTTCTTATTTGATGGATTTGTTAGTCAAAGGAAAGAGCGATGTCTACGACGGGCTACGCCAACGCTCTTTATCCATCCCACCTAGTCAAAAAGCAGATTTCGGCTTAGATCAACCCCAAGCAACTATCAATATCAGCCTGAAAAATCAGCAAAGCCATCAATTACTGTTAGGGAAGCCTAACTTTAACCGCAGTTTCTTATACGCGCAAGCTGACCCAACTGTAAAACCCGATGGTAATATAGATGTGCTGTTGGTATCTACAGATTTTGAAAACGCAGTGAATCGGGACATATCTGAGTGGAAACAACCCGCAGCTAATAGCGATAAAACATCTACTCCAAGTCCTGGTGAACCAACTCCACCACCCAGCAAATAACGGGAGAAATAATCAAGGGCAAATGACCAATGACAAATGACAAATGACAAATCCGACAGCAACATTGCTCATTTCTTGCCCCGATCAACGGGGGTTAGTGGCGAAAATTGCTAACTTTATCTATGCCAACGGCGGCAATATCATCCATGCAGATCAGCATACAGACTTTGCCGCTGGATTGTTTCTCACCCGGATTGAATGGCAATTACAAGGGTTTAACCTACCACGCGATTTAATTGGGCCTGCATTTAATGCGTTCGCGAAGCGTCACGAAGTGTTCGCTCAACCTTTAGGCGCTAAATGGGAACTACACTTTTCTGATACTGTACCGCGTATTGCTATTTGGGTCAGCCGCCAAGACCATTGTCTATTTGACCTAATTTGGCGACATCGTGCTAAAGAGTTTGTAGCAGAAATACCTTTAATTATTAGCAACCATACTAATTTAAAGGGAGTAGCCGAGCAATTTGGTATTGATTACCATCACATTCCCATCACCAAAGACAACAAAGCAGAGCAGGAAATTAAGCAACTAGAATTACTACGCCAGTACAAAATAGATTTAGTTGTATTGGCTAAATATATGCAAATTGTTAGTGCAGATTTTATTAAAAAGTTTCCGCAGATTATAAATATCCATCATTCATTCTTACCAGCTTTTGTCGGAGCTAATCCTTATCACCGAGCTTTTGAACGCGGAGTTAAAATTATTGGGGCAACAGCACATTATGCCACTGCTGATTTAGATGCTGGCCCAATTATTGAACAGGATGTAGTGAGAGTTAGCCACCGCGATGAAGTTGAGGATTTAATTAGAAAAGGCAAAGATTTAGAACGAGTTGTGTTAGCCAGAGCAGTGCGATCGCATTTGCAAAACCGCGTGTTGGTGTATGGAAATCGAACAGTAGTCTTTGAGTGATTAGCGCTCTTCCGTCACTTTGGGGAGAGAAAATAAATGTAGGTTGGGGAGCCACTCACGTGGGCGGGTTTCCCGACTAGAGTGAAGTGGCGTTTGAACGCAGTGAAACCCAACTAGATCAAGGTTTAAGGATGTTGGGTTTCGTTCCTCAACCCAACCTACGCCTAAATTTATAAAAGTCCGGCATAATAAGGGTTGTAGATTTTTATCTCACGAGAGTGATTAAAGAGCGTTATACCATTTTGAAAAAAGAACGCGACACATGAGTAGGGGCACGGCAGCCACAATCTTTTGGTATATCAAATTATTTTACTGGTGCCCATACGTGTCAACTTAACGTGAAACCCTTGTTAAAACGTGATTTTGTATTCACTCACCTACCATTACGATCCTCGTCACCCCACCCCAGTTTTGTCTAAAGCCAAAACTTCCCCTCCCCGCAGGCGGAGAGAAGTTGCGTGCGGGGGTTCCCCCCCGTTGAGCAAACTTCGGGGGAGGGGATTAAGGGGTGGGGTAAAACGTATGTGGGATAAGCGTTTGAGCTTAAGTTGACACCAATG
>NZ_MTAW01000164.1 GCF_002154725.1 Nostoc sp. 106C
AAATTACTTTAATCTCGCTTCAGTATTTTCTCACAAATGATTCCGGATTGCTATATCATACTTATCAGTTTTGCGATCGCTTTTCGGCATTAGCAAATGTGTAGACGGAAAGCAGCTTGTCGTAAGATATCGCTCCCACCCCAACACCAACCGTCCCTCACAGGTCATTCCACAACATTACACACGAGTATCAAAAGTATCTTATTACATTTTTTGGATAAAAAACTGCTGTAAAACTTACTGGGCAAGGATAAAAGCTTGTTACAAATTTTTCAAGCCCCAGTATAATTATAAAACGAATCAGTAGCTGACTACTGAGAACTGTTAATGATATGTGCGTTAATCATTGCAACTATCAAAAGCAAAGGCTGATTAGTTACAATTACTATGCTATGAACTTTTCAGCCTTAACGCTCAGAATTTTTTCGTTGCTAAAACTGATACCAATTCAAATAATGTTTGCGACACATCAATATATTCTAGAGGTCACGGCAGTGCCGTGCCCCTACAATCTGTCGCATTCTTTTTTCAAATTGGTATAAGCCAGCCAAAGTATTCAAATTTGAACACTTCGTATTTCGTATATTAGCGATACTAATTCTCAGTAGATTAAATTCTCTCTACCAACGGATTTATTACTGCTCAATACCTCTTTGCGATCGCTGTTTATTCTTTCAGTAATGCCCGTTTTTCATCCCCGCTTCAGGCGTTGATAGCTAGTCTCAAACCTGGAGGAAGTGCTTTCACCGCTGCACCTGCGGGGTAGGACCATACGTGACAACTTAACGTGAAACCCGCTCTTGTGCAAGGTTTCGCCCTCACCCCCAGCCCCTCTCCCTGTGGGAGAAGGGAGCAAGAGATTTAGTTCCCCAACTCCTGGGGGAGAAGGGTTTAGGGGATGAGGGCGCGAGGTATTTGTACAACGCCCGCCGTATATAGCTTTTAGCTTAAGTTGACACCAATGGGGTAGGACTCGCACCTACATGGTCATTCAGTTGTCAAGGTGAGCAGTCCGTTGCGGAAGGAACCTCCGTTGTAAGAACTGCGAACCCGGAGGGTTCAGAACCTTGCGGATAATCCCCCATGCCCCGCAAGGGGCATGGTTTCTAGTCAACGAATCGCACTTCTACATACCCTTCTGTTCCATTCACTCGGATTATCTGTCCGTCTTTGATCAGTTTGGTAGCATTTTCTACTCCGACAACTGCGCTTATGCCATACTCACGTGCGATAACTGCTCCATGTGTCATCAGTCCACCAACTTCGGTGACTAGGCCTTTTATGCATACAAACAACGGTGTCCAGCTAGGGTCAGTAAAGGAGGTGACTAATATATCTCCATCTTCTAGATCGGCATCTTCCATGTTTAATATGACACGTGCTCGTCCCTCTATAACTCCAGAGGAAACAGGTAGACCTATAATAGCTCCGGCAGGGAGATTTTCTCGTTTGTACCGACCTGCAATGATTTCACCATCAGAGGTGATAACACGTGGGGGAGTTAGTTTTTCATATAATTTGTACTCGTCTTTTCGCTTGCTGATAATCTGGTAATCAAGTTTATTCGTGCATAAGACTTCGCGAAGTTCTTCAAAAGTGAGATAGTATATATCTTCTTTTTCATGGATAACGCCCGCTTGTACGAGTTGTTCGGCTTCTTTGAGTAAAGCTTTCTTATAAACGAAGTAGCGATTAACTATGCCGTATTTTGGGTATTCACGATAACCGATGAAATTCCGGATTAGACCGATCATTCGTTTTGTTTCTTCAGCTTTTTGTTCACCATCCGGTAATTGCTGCAATCGATCTAATAACTCTTGTTCTTTTTTCAAAGCTGACTGTCGCCCTTGCTCAAATTTGCGATCGCCCACACCAGGCTCAAAGTTTTTGATATTACTGAGAATTATGGGGACAAGTGTAGTTGGTTTTTCACTCCAACGAGGTCTTGTAATATCGATCTCACCGGCACATCGCATTCCGTATTTGTTGAGATAAGCATAGATAGCGTCCCTGGCTGACTGTCCACCCTCAAACTTAATCAGTTCATCTAAAAAGCTATCATCTTTTACCTGTTGTAAATACTCAATTACATCCGGGTAAGGACGAATCACATCCGCGACATCTAATAGTTCCAGACCCATAGACGAAGTAATATTGTTGGGTACAGATTGAGAAAGCGTGTCTGCTACGTTTTTTTCATCTAACCACTCCTGCATTTTTTCATTGAGCCATGATGAAGCATTCATAGCAGTCATAATCACGCCAAAACTTTGTGGATCGGATAAACTCTTCTTTAATTTCTGGATATCTTCCAGAATAAAATCAATCAGATCCGCTCCTGATTTCGTCTGGATGTTCTGTTTTAACTCGTCTATCGATGTTTGACTACGCTCAATCAAATCAGAAACGATCGCCGGATCGTATTCGGTCAGCGTTTGAAAATCCAAAGACGATGCACGCTGATTGCTGTTACCGGAACTTTGTTCTTGCTTGTCATCTGGTAACAATTTTATGAAATCTCCCCGATCTAGTATGGTCATAAGTGCTTCCCTGATAAGCGGATCGGATTTTCCCAAAACATCTACCAGAATTGTTCTTCTCACAGGTGAAGCCAGATCCTGTGTTATATCAACAAACAAACGTCCACCCGCTTTATACATGGGTCGAGCAGCTGTTAACTGGAATAAAGATAATCCCAATGGTTTGATGGGGTCAGTCATCATTTGTTGATGACCGACAGATACATAGACGTGATTTTGGCGATCATTCGCTTCAGGAATGGGATATAAAGTCGTGATGGGGCGACTCTGGACAATATAGAATGTATCATCAACCAAACACCATTCGATGTCCTGGGGGCGGACGAAATGCTCTTCAATCTTTCTACCGATGCGCTCAAGCTGCAAAATCTGCTCGTCTGTCAGCGCTTGGCTGTTCTGTCTGTGTTGCTCAATCTCCTGTTCTTTCGTACCGCCATCTTTTAAGGCGTAAATAGCCAGTTTCTTGGTGGGTATCTTCTTATCGACAACCTTGCCGTTACGCACTTTATAGATATCAGCATTCACCAGACCTCTGACTAAGGCTTCACCAAGTCCAAAGCTCGCATCAATGGATAACACCTTCCTATTAGAAGTGACGGGATCGGCAGTAAATAAAATTCCTGCCACCTGCGGGAAGACCATCTTCTGAACAACCACAGACAGATGGACTTTACGGTGGTCGAAGCCGTTTTGGAGGCGGTAAATTACTGCTCTTTCGGTAAATAGCGATGCCCAGCACTTACTGATATGCTTTAAAATTGCTTCCTTCCCGATAATATTCAAATACGTATCCTGCTGTCCTGCAAAAGAGGCTGTGGGTAAATCCTCTGCTGTTGCGCTGGATCGTACTGCATAGGCATTTTTTTCTCCAAGCCTGGTGAGAAGGCGGGCGATCTCTTCATTAATATCGTGAGGAATAGTTATACCTTTAATGACCCTACGAATCTCACCGCTAAGTTCACCGATTTTATGTCGGTCTTCCACCTTCAGAAGCGATAACCGATCGAGTAATTCGTTAATCGACGGCGTTTCCCCAATGATTCTTTTAAAAGCTTCAGTAGAGATACAAAAGCCATCTGGTACGAGTATTTCTTCTATCTTGGTAAGTTCCCCCAGGTTCGCGCCTTTACCCCCAACAACCTTGAGTTTTGTTTTGTCAATATCTTGAAAACACAGGACAAATAAACTCATCAGTTTTCCTCCTTTGGCAATGAAGCCATCAAGACTTGTCGCTGTAAAGTAGTGAGTTTTCATTTTTGTATGCAACTCCTAAATATGACTTCAAGCACCTAACGGTGTCCATCACCCGCCGCAGATCGCCTTTGTATCATAACCGATCGACTCTCGGCGGTCGGTGTGCATGGGCGTTGTTATGCGGCGTTCACGTTGGCGTAGCCTCTCGTAGAGAAGTGTGCTGAAGGTATCGTTAGCTGCCTGCCACTACCGCGATGCGATTACTGGTGGCAAAATAAAGAGTCAAGAGACTCGTCCTGTAGTCAACCGCGCCGCCAATGCTTTCCGCATGGCAGCACAAACTGCTGGAAAAAGTAATTCTGTTAGTGGTGCGTTTTATCGTCGCTTACGTTCTCGACTTGGCTCTCCTAAAGCTATTACTGCTACCGCTCATAAGATTGCCCGGATTTTTTACAAACTTTGGATAACAGGAGGAGATTACACCGATCCTGGTATGGATTATTATGAACAACGTTATCGTGAGCGAATGGTTAATAACGCTCTTTAATCACTCTCGTGAGATAAAAATCTACAACCCTTATTATGCTGGACTTTTATAAATTTAGGCGTAGGTTGGGTTGAGGAACGAAACCCAACATCCTTAAACCTTGATCTAGTTGGGTTTCACTGCGTTCAAACGCCACTTCACTCAAGTCGGGAAACCCGCCCACGTGAGTGGCTCCCCAACCTACATTTATTTTCTCTCCCCAAAGTGACGGAAGAGCGATAATCTCCATAAAAAAGCCCAGGCTTTTGGTTTTGAGTTGATACCTCAGTCCTCAGAAAATCTGGTTTCTTGAAAGAGGGATCAGAACTAAAAAAGGAAGTCTCTGTTATAGAGGCAGCCGGACTGTAAATGTACTACCTAGTCCAGGTTGACTTTGAACGTGAATAGTGCCTTTGTGTGCTTGAGCGATCGCCCAAGCTATAGCTAAACCTAAACCCGAACCACCAGAAGTGCGAGAGCGATCGCGATCAACTCGATAGAAGCGATCGAAAATTCGCTTTTGATGTTCAACAGCAATACCAACTCCTGTATCTTGAACTTTGATCATAGCGTCATGCTCGCTATTTTCTAAAAAAACTGTAACTTTCCCCCCCACAGGTGTTGCTTGAATTGCATTCATAATTAAGTTAGAAAATAAGCGATAAAGCTGTTCTTCATTTCCCATCACATACACTTTTTTACTAGAAAACACCTGCTGGGAAAGATTTACTTGATTCTCTACTGCTAAAAATGCTAATTCCTCAATTAAGTCGCTAATTAAATCGTTCAAACAGCAAGGCTGATACTCTCCGGTTAGTTGTTTTTGGTCTATCCTGGTTAACAGTAACAAATCGCCGACTAATTGTGATAAGCGACGATTTTGGCGTTTGAGTACATCTAAAATTCCACCATTTGATTTTGGTTCTTGCTGTAACTTGATAGCAGCTTCAATAGTAGAATACATTGCTGCTAAAGGTGTGCGAAACTCATGAGCAGCATCAGCAGTAAATTGTTGCATTTGTTGATAAGAATGATATACAGGTTGCATTGCTCTTCCTGCCAACCACCAACTCGAAACAGCAACAAAAATCATGGAAATTGGCAGCCCCAACACTAAAGTTAATCTTAAATAAGCAATATGTTGCTCTAAATCATTTAGACTTCGCGCTACTTGTAGATAACCCGAAAGCCGATTTTGAGTGTACAAAGCTAAAGTGATTTGGCGGTAGCGAGTGCCAGAGGAATCTGTAATAATTTGCCAATGCTGTAAGGGTGAAGCAATTCGTAAATCATTAGCTTTTATACCTGCAAATGCAAACATTTTTTTTGAACTATCCAATAAGCGTATATAGTAATTAACTGAATTAGCTGCCTCTGCTATTGGTCGTTTAATATTAGGTATTTTAGGCAAACATTTTGTTTGATTTAGACATAATTCTAAAGAAAGTTCTTTTGCAAGTTGCTGTAAATGTCCAGGTTGCTGCCAAGCAGGTTCAATACTTTGATGTAGCGCGTTTGCTACTGATTCCAAACCCTGGTCTATAGTTTCATAATAGGCATGAGCAACCACACTATAAACCCCCAAACCAGATAGCCCTAAAATACCACCCATGACGAGGGTATACCAAGCTGCTAGCCGCAACCGAGTCTGGTGGAAAATGGGATTGCGTTGCATATTTTTATAACCTTGCTCAAAGCATTGCTGTTAAGTTAACAAACATCAGTACCATGAATGTTGAGGCGATAGCCCACACCATAAATAGTTTCGATCAAAGATTCGCTCTCCTCTTCTCCTAATTTGCGTCTCAATAAGCGAATTTGTGCTGCTACCACATTGCTAACTGGTTCTGCACCAATTTCCCAAAGCTGATTAATAATTTGGTCGCGGCTGATAATTTGGTTAGGATGCCGCATGAAATATTCCAACAATTGGAATTCCTTAGCAGTTAAAGATAATACTTGCTTTTCACCGTTATTATACTGCCGAGTAAGTTCATGAGTGCTGTAATTAAGAGTCAGACAACCTACTTGTAAGCGTCGGGGTTTGACTTGGGGCGTAAATGTTGTTCCTACGTAAGAAGCCCGTCGTTGTAATGCCCGCAATCTTGCTAGCAATTCTGCCATATCAAATGGTTTAACTAAATAGTCATCTGCACCGCTATCTAGACCAATAATTTTTTCTTCCATGCGGTCTTTAGCGGTTAACATCAAAACTGGTAAAGTTAATTGGCGCGATCGCAACCATTTACACAACTCTACCCCAGAAACTCCAGGCAGCATCCAATCAAAAATTGCTAGGGTGTACTCAGTCCATCCGGTTTCTAGATATTGCCATGCCTGAGTACCATCAAGAAACCAATCAACTACATACGACTCATGACTGAGAACTTGTTTAATTGCTGCACCTAAATCCGCTTCATCCTCAACTAATATCAGCCGCATAGTCAACCCACTACTAAAAGCCTTCTTTTATTACGCTTTCACGCAAAAGTGAAATTACCATGAAATTTTGATTCTACTTCAGATAGAAATAATCATGTCTGCATAGTTTTTACATTCATACAAAAATGAAATTTAAATGAAATTTTCCTGCTACTAGAGATATGAATACTTGTTATCTCAATGGTAGGAAGCGAGCGCCACAGTGATTCCCTAAACTAATGTCACAACTATCAATAACATAGTTGCCACAAGAAATCTTTGGTTGGTAATAATATGACTCAATTTTGGCTATGGATTGGCTTTATTGGCATGGTCATTGGCTGCATTTATTTTGGTTTAAAAGCAACTGCCATGAGACGTAGAGAAGGAATGGAATTTCCCCTCGAAAGCTTCTTCATTACGCTTTGGGCAGCAGCACTCTACCTGACAATGATTCTCGGTGAAACAGTAACGCCAATCAATGGACAAACAGTTTTTTGGGGACGTTACATAGACTGGGTAGTTACAACTCCCTTGCTATTGATGGAATTAGGTGTCATCGCCGGATTACGCCCTAAATTGATTGCAGGTGTGATGGGCGCAGATATTTTTATGATTGTCACTGGTTTTATCGGTGCTGTGGAAGCTCCCCCCTACAACTATATTTGGTGGGTAATCAGTACAGGTTCTTTCTTAGCTATTTTAGGATCGCTTTTGACTGAATATTCTGCTAGTGCTAAAAGAAGAAATGGCAGGGTAAATAGTTTGTTCCAAACCCTGCGAAATATGCTCATCGTTTTGTGGATTTGCTATCCGATTGTTTGGATTCTCGGTGCTGAAGGATTCCATGTTATTAGCGTTGGCTGGGAAACTCTGTGCTATACAGTTTTAGATGTCTGTGCCAAGGTAGGGTTTGGTTTTGTTGTTGTATCTGCTGGTAATGAAACTCTAGCTCAAGCTAGCAACAGCGATCGCATCATGGAAACTGTTCACTCCTATATGCAGAGTGAAGATAGAGAACGCAGTCCTTATCGATAATATTTAGGTTTAGGTACAGAGACAAAGACACTAACTTTTTTACAAATGGTATTACGCGTCATCATTATATCTATAGTTGGGCTAATGATGGCGCGTTTAATTTCTTTTATAATTAAAAAATTAAACAATGAGTTTCAGAACAACTTTAGTTTTTTATTTAGTTATTAGCATTGCTTTAATAATCTCTTTATTATCAATTACAAATGCAACGATGGCTGCAATTACATTACCACACACAATTATTAGAGATAAACTTTACAGCAACATATTCCCCGATGATTGAAACTGTAATTGTCAAGCAAGTTTGCTGAGGACAAAAGCAGCCAGAAATCCAAAGACGACAATTAGCCCAGCAAAATCATGGGCTTGCTCGAAAGCTTCGGGAATCATGGTGTCTGAAATCATGGCTAAAATAGCACCTGCGGCTACAGCAGTAGTTGCGGCGATGACTTCTTGTGAGAAGTGACTGAACAAAGCATAGCCTAGAAGTGCAGCTATGCCAGAGATAATGGCGATCGCTCCCCACACACCAAAGATGTATGCAGTTGAACGTCCGGCTTTTTTCATGCCAGCAGCACTAGAAAGTCCTTCGGGAACGTTAGATAAGAAAACCGCCGCCACAGTTACCCAACTGACAACTCCGCCGCCAATCATGCTGACACCAATGACGATAGATTCGGGGATACCGTCAAGTAATGCGCCAACTGCGATCGTCAGTCCACTCCCATTATTTTCTTCCTCTGATGGTTGCTGCTCACCTGAACGCTTACGATGTTTAGCACCTTGATGAGACAAAAACCAGTTTGCAGCTGTGTAGACAGCTGCACCACTGACAAACCCAATTGCTGTTGAGTCAAAGCCACCACGCTTATAAGCTTCATCCATCAATTCAAACGCTAGTGCAGAAATTAGTACACCAGCACCAAAAGCCATCACAGCCGCGATCGCTCGTTGAGGAATTTTAGCGTAGTAACCCACAGCAGAACCCAGTAGCAATGCTGAACCACCCACTAAACCCCAAAAACCTGCTTTTAACCAAAGTGGAAACATGATTAATACCGATCTTAGATTGTGAATTTTGAATTAATATCGCCTTGGGGTTTTGATAGTGCTTGTAATTCATCCCAAGTGTAATGACGGGGTAGTTCAATTGGTTTGTGGTCGGCTCCTAATCCTAAGCCTACTGTTGGCTGGAGTTCTTCAATGAATTGCTCGGTGTATTCTACTAGTTCATTGGCTGCAACACTACCAGCGATCGCACCTGCAACCCCACCAATCGCAGCCCCAACTTTACCACCAATAGAGCGACCTAATGCGGCTCCGGCAATTCCACCTCCGGCTGCTCCCAACCCCGTTGCAATCGGATGAGTATTTGGGGTGGTTTGATTTTCATTTTCTTGGTTAGAAGCAGAGTGTTGTTCGTTGTTCATCTCTTTCTCCTTGAAACTACTTCGGGCTAAGGTATACCAGAAACCACAGGGCAAAGCGTTGTAGCCCAACCAACAGCGCAGTGATACCCACAGCTAGACCAAACAAAACGAGGTTATTTTCATTGCCAGCTTTTAAGGCAAAGCTTAAGGATGTGGCAACAGCTGGAGGATGCATCACATCTAGCAGGATCATCAGCACGATTGTGCTGGTCATTGCAGTTCCCCCAGACACGTAACCCGAACCTAACAGCATATATGTTATAAAAGTTATAAAACCGATCCCTGCTGCCATCATTTGGGAAATGACTAGAGTCCTCATCGTATTTGTACCGTGTTGGGGATCGAGATAAATGAGAAAGGCACTGGCGGCAAGGGAGGCAAACAACAAACGCTGGCGGGTCAGTACTTCCACTAGGGCAAACACAGCCAATATAACTACTGTTGGGGCAGTAGCTAATGCCAACTCACCTTTCCAATTAAGCCGACGGCGGAGCGATCGATTCGCACCTTCCAAAGGCTTTAAGCTGGAACGATGGGATTTCATCGTAAACTCCTATCAAGTTCCGGCTCTGGCAAGCGGCGTTGTTCTCCCTGCTGAATCTCCCGTTCTAAGAAATAATTTAGTAGTGTTCGCAGCAGGACAATCGCTCCTAAATTTAAAATATCTTGGCGAGTAGGTGCAACTGCCGTCCGCAATATATCGCTAGCAACAGTGAATTCCAAGCCCAATGCTAAAACTCGCCCTAATTGCAAACGCACTCCTTCGGTAGCATCAAAATGCTGTTTGGAACGAGAGAACAATAAGCGCAAATAAGCAAAAATCCCACGGACTACTGCTCCGCCAATCACAATCGCTGCGGCAATTTCTGTCCCGGCTGCCAAATACCCGACAATGACTTTCAGCCATATCTCTAAAGGAGTTGCTTCTCTGCCTTCCCCCCCGCCTCCCACATTTAAACTCAACAACAGAACTAGCCCGAAGATGAGTGCTAGGGGCAATAACAAACTAATCAATGAATCCCGTGATGTCTCTCTTTTCATACCTTTCTACTTCAACCGTTCAGCTATGCAATCCCCTACGCGCAAGGCATTGGCCATAATCGTCAGCGTCGGGTTAACACCAGAATTTGACGGAAAGAAACTACTATCTACAACGTAAAGATTATCGACATCATGGGTACGGCAGTTGAGATCCAAAACTGAGGTTTGGGGATCTGTACCAAATCGACAACTACCGCATTGATGGGCTACTGCTTGTTCTGGTATGTGAGTGCGGGGATAAATACTAAATGGCAGGACGTGTTTAGCAGAGTGAGGAATTGACTTGAGTACAGATGTCCATCTGTGAATTAGGCGATCGCTTGCTTCAATATTATTAAGTGTGTAGTCAATATGAATTTTATCCCCTACCACACGAATCCGATTATTTGGATCTGGTAAATCTTCTGTTTGCAACCACCAGCCAACTGACCTTTCAGCCAACAAATGGCGATCAAAATGAGGAATCAATTTAATCAATGGAGCCATCAGAGGCGGCGCTTCAGCAGGAATCATATCAGCAAGCACATTGCCTGTATTCTGCACCATACCCATCGGATAGGGAAAATCCGGCTCTCCCCAGTAAAAATCGTTGACGGCGATGGTTTTTTGAAACTTAGCGTGATTTACGTCTAAATGGATGGAAACTATAGCAGTTTCCAACTGTTTCATGAAATTCCGCCCTACTTGATCGGAACTGTTCGCCAATCCGTTAGGATGTTTGTCATTAGCAGAGCGTAATAGTAAAGCAGCCGAATTAACAGAACCACAGGCGACAACTACAATATCGCCTGTAAAGTAGTGTTGCTCCCCAGCAATTTCAGTCTCTACCCTTGTAACTTCACGTCCCGACTCACTAGTGTGCAGCCGCAACACCTTAGTATTGGTTAAAAGGGTAACATTCGTATACTTTTCACGGGTAGGACGAATAGCGTTAACATCAGCATCGGCTTTTGCGTGTACTAAGCACGGATAGCCGTCAAAAGTATCGCAACGAATACAGGGACTATTTGTGCGATCTGCTGAAAGCAGCAGCGCTTCGCTATCGCTTTCATTGAGCTTTAATCCTATGGGTAGATGAAATGGGTAATATCCCAATTCGCGGATACCATCAACGATAGACTGCATATCCGGCTCATGACTCACAGGCGGGTAAGGATATGGCTCACTACGAGGTGGTTCGGTGGGGTCTTCTCCTTGCTGACCATGCACGTCATACAACTTTTCTGCCTGGGTGTAGTACGACTCAAAGTCTTGATACTTCAAAGGCCATTCTGGAGAAATCCCATCTTTATGAATTACCTTTTCAAAATCTCGCTCCCGTAATCTTACTAAGGCTGCACCGTAAAGTTTAGTATTGCCACCTACCCAGTAACCAGTCTGAGGTTTAAAAGCTTTGCCTTCTTTGTCATACCATTCTTCATCGGTATGATAGCGATGTTTTTGATAAACTTCCTGTGGATTCCAGTTATCTTTTTCTCTTGGCAAAAAGTCGCCTCGTTCCAGCACTAGGATTTTTTTACCCGTAGGCGCAAGGCGGTGAGCCAAAGTCCCGCCACCTGCTCCTGTACCGATAATAATGATGTCGTAACGCTCTGTGATGCTCGTCATAATTTCATACTTATTACGAGTAAAAAAGTTTCACTCTGCTGTTTTCTGCAAAGTAATGTAGCAATATTTTGATTTAGTTTTGAAGTTTTGAAAATGGCAAATAGTTCTAAAGATATATTCTTGTTTTTAGGCTAAAACTTTGATTTTATTAATTCTTCTGCCTGAGGTATTATGATTTTTTCTACCTAAAGTTAGTAAATAATTTCATTTTAATTTCATTTTTTGCATGTACGATCAAAACTATTGCAATAAATTAAAGTGGAAATAAATTAATTCAAGGACTTATTAAGCTAGTTAATTGCAAGTTATTTAAATATTAAGATGAGAATATTTGATTTCTATAGTTTGAGGTAAACATAAAACAATTAAAATCAGAATTAAATTTATACAAAATCTAGTTGTTCAAAAAAATTAGTGCAGCTTTACAGCAATTTATTATTGACTTTAACTTGCGATTTTTTATCAGCCACAAAGTTAGATAACAGGAGATTACTATGGCTGAAGCAATTGAAATTTATGACGATCGCCTACGTGCTACTGTATCGAGCGATGCTTCACTTCAAAAACTTGCCAACGGTGCAGTTCATAGTGAAGGCCCTGTTTACTTTCACGAAGATGACAGTGTAGTGTGGAGTGATGCTCATGGCAACCGTCTATTGCGGTGGAGTCCTACTGATAACGTGAGCGTCTTGCGAGAGCCATCTGATTATCAAAGTGGTAATTACCGAGACTTGGAGGGTCGTCTGGTTGCGTGTTCCTCCGGTTTGCGTGCCATTATCCGCCGCGAAGACAATGGTGAATGGAAGGTTTTAGTCGATCGCTACCAAGGCAAACGCCTCAACAGTCCCAATGATTTAGTTGTAAAAAGCGACGGCACGATTTGGTTTACCGATCCTCCTTATGGTATCACTGAGCCAAATCAAGGATACGGTGGCGAACAGGAACAACCTGGAAGTTATGTATATCACTTCGACCCAGCAACAGGTGAGATTGCTCCTGTAGTAACAGATATGATACGCCCTAATGGACTGGCTTTCAGTCCAGATGAAAGTCTGCTGTATGTTTCCGATACAGCTGCGTTTAATATTCCTGGCGGGCCGCATCATGTTCGTGTCTACGAGGTTGTGGATCGTAAATGGGCAAAAAACGGACGGGTGTTTGCAGTCATCGAACCAGGACAACCTGACGGATTTCGGGTTGATGAATCTGGCAATGTTTTTATCAGTTCGGAAGATAGCGTACAAGTATACGCTCCTGATGGAACTCGCTTAGGGAAAATTCTCGTACCGGAAGTATGCGCCAATCTCACTTTCGGAGGTAAGAAACGCGATCGCCTGTTTATCACAGCAGGCAAATCCTTATATGCTATCAACCTCAATACCCGTGGTGTGCAACGATGATTTATAAATTTGTACTGGGTGTAGCGATCGCTTTTCTACTAGCTGCATTTAATTTCCCACAGCTAGGCCCACACCTATTAAGTGCTTTATATAATGTGTATCCTGACAGCTTCCCAGGCTTAGCACTTTTATTACTAAGAGTTAGTGTTGGTGGGTTGTTTATACTACACGGCTATCCGAAAATAACCCATCTGCGACAGTGGGCTGAGTCTCTAAAAATGCCTGTCTTTCTATGCTTTTTATCAGCTGCGTCTATGTTAGGCGGCGGAATTTTTCTGATTGTGGGATTTTTGACCCTCTTAGGAACCTTACCTATTCTCTGCTCAATGATTTTTGCGATCTATTTACACATCGCGGGGAATAAACCTTTTGTAGCTCAAGATCCATACTTAATTCCGCCCGATCAATATCAAGGAGCTAACGGACAAGGTGAACCACCAAGCTGGGAAAAGGCATTTATGTACTGCGTGATGTTGATTGCGATCGCAGTTTTAGGCCCTGGTGCATATTCGCTTGATGCTTTGATTTTTGGAAGTTAAGTTATTTCATCGTTAACGCTGCATTGTACCAGACAGGCGATTTTGTGAGAGATAATTGAAAGTATCTCTTCTACGGGAGTAGGGTAGTGATGACCAAGTTACTTGAAAAAGCGATCGCCTAGCTCAAAACTTTGCCTGAGTTCACTAAATATAACAATGCGTAATTCTTTTATCCCATACGAAGTTGGACTTAGACTTCACACCGAGAGTATAAAAACTATCATTAATGCTCTCCTTGAAAAACAAGAGACTCTCTACTCACAGGCTCTAAGGGCTACCGATGATTTCGAGAAAGAAAGGTGCTTTGACGACTTAGCTGACTGGAATTATGAACTTATAAAACTTGCAGAGTTGCTCTTAGTGGACATATCTCATTGGGTAGAGCGTGAAATGAAACGACTTGTAGCTGCTCTGCCAGATAACTTCTCTACTAAGAAAATATCCTATATAGAAAGTCGCAATCTCTTTTCTGATAAGACAGGTGTTGATCTTAAAAAGATCCCAGGCGACTTTGAGCTAAATGTTCTGCGGTTATTTGCCAACTGCTGGAAGCACGATGCTAACCCGAAACCATCTGAAAAACTTTGCAAGGATCTCAATATTAATACTGATCCTGCATTGATAGTGGGGCTTCTTACTTCAAAGGAAGTCAGCAAAAGTTTAGGAAGCTTGCTTAACCTCACGGAAGAAAATAGTAAGCACTATGAAATCAATATTGTGCGTGCTTATGCGATGTGTGCTTACAACTATCTCACTACCCTTGAACAAAAGCTTAATTGATGCAGTTTTAACGTATATTATTGCAATATTTTAGTCCTTGTATTTTCACTTACATGATTTTGTGACAAGCAAAATTGCATGACCGTCAGGATCTTTTACTAAACAACCTTTGCGATAAGGACTGGTACTATCAGTAAACTGTACAATCCGTGACGATACAAACTGAACTCTGTTACGCCGTAGCTTATCCACTAACTGCTCAAGATTATTTACAACTAGCTCAATTTGGATATGTGCAATATCGCAACTTTTCCAGTCACTCGGCATTGGGCGGCCTTTTCCAGGCACAATATAGTCTAACAGTTCAATTCCCACACCATCTTGAACAGGTCGCAGTGCCGTGATTTGGACTTCTGCCCCTGGCAAGTTATCTAAGCGAGTTTGGGTTATACGCCAGTTAAGACTGCGGCTATCAATTTGCATTCCCAAGAGGTCATGGTAAAAGTGTAGACTCTGCTCGGTGTTAGAAATAGTGATCGCACTATGATCTATTCCCAAAAACAAGCGGTGTCTAGCGACAAGCCGCTGCGCGTCTACGCTGTTTTGATGCCATTTATCCTGTCCTTTATCGGGCGGAAACCAAATTAACTCTAAATCATGACCGTCAGGGTCTTTAAATTTGAAAGCGCGGACACCAGCAGATGCTTCATTACCAGATGGTATTGTCTGCGGTGCAACTGAAATTGGTTCCATCGGAAATGAACACAAGTGAGAATAGGCTCGATCCATATCACTCACGACAATCGCCAGATGTTGAAACCACAGGTCATTACTTTGTGAATCCCTGGGGATGGGTTGAGAGTGAATGTTCAGATATTCCATCAACTCGATGAGTTCATCACCTAGTCGCAAGGTGACAATACGAATTTTTGCCCCAGGTACACCTTCTAACTCGCTATAATCCTCTCCTGAGACGGTAATATCAGAAACAAGTTCAAAACCGAGAGCTTGTGTATAAAAATCCCAAGAGCGATCGCAGTTTGTCACCGTTAAGCCAATAGCTCGAATTCTTTGTACCTCTACATCGGTTTGATTAGACATATTCAACAACCTTTGTACTTACAATTAATTTTTTGTTAAAGGGTATGAGTTATAAATCAAAAGGCAGAAGTCTTTGAATTTAGAGGATATTTGAAAAGTCGGAAAGGGTGTAAAAAAGCTCTCTGAGTATAAGCTGTGAATAGATAATAAACAGCACCGAGAGAGTGGCATGAGTAAAGTATTCCCCAGCAACCTGACACGGGCCCAATATGAATTTTTGAGCGACCTAATTCCAGACCCAAAACCAGGTGGACGCAAGCGTGAAGTCGATATGTGGGAAGTTCTGAACGCCAGTCGCTACAAGTCGGCAAAGCCGCCCAAAGCGCTGGCTCACTTTGCACAAATGTCAGACCCACGCATGAGGATGAATGTCGGATTAGAAAAGATAATGCCCCAGAAAATTTTGCAGTATTGCGTCAGATAGCAGTCAATATTTTAGGTCAAGAAAAGCGTGTTAAGCTTGGTATAAAAAATAAACAGTTTCTCGCAGCAATGGATAATAAATATTTAGAAAGACTTTTAGACTGAGCTTCAGTAAATTGTAAATAGTTCCCTTGGATATTTTGCCATAAAAAATTTATTTATTATTCGCAAAGCATAGATGATCCATGCATATGTCTTACTACTTTAAAGATTCCATACAATCATGAAAATTATATGAAATTTTTGTAACCCTTTGGATATAAGTTTATATTCCTCCACTGGTTGGAGGCGATCGCCACAGGAAGCTTCTAAAGTAATGCCAGGAGCAGAGCAATAATTTTCAAAAATTAGATATGAACTAGGTGATTTTTGGCACAACTTTAGCAGTAATTGCTTGGGTAATATACATCAATGACGACGGCTGTTCAATAAGTTATCAAATTTTAAAATATAGAAATAATTGAGTAAAAAAAGTAATATAAAGCGTAATTTTTTGGTATTACCAACACTGAAACTCTAGATTTTTAAGAAACATTATGAGCTATTCATCTTACCTACTCAAAGGTCAAAAAGCACTTGTAACCGGTGCTAGTTCTGGCATTGGTGAAGCTATAGCTCGCAATTTGGCTTCATCTGGTGCAGCAGTAGTGATTAACTACCATTCTGAAGCGGAGTCAGCCCAAAAAATTGTCGATGATATTAAGGCTGCAAACGGTGAAGCCATTGCCATTCAAGCTGATGTCAGTAAGGAAGGCCAAGTAAAGGAAATGTTTAGCCAGACACTCCAGCAATTTGGAACTATTGACATATTGGTGAACAACGCAGGCCTGCAAAAAGACTCACCTTTTGTAAATATGAGCCTCGACCAATGGAATACAGTAATTGGGGTAAACCTGACAGGACAATTCTTGTGTGCGCGGGAGGCTGCAAAGGAATTTTTGCGTCGAGGTGTGCAACCTCAAATTTCTTGTGCCGCAGGCAAAATTATTTGCATCAGTTCAGTGCATGAGGTAATTCCCTGGGCGGGTCATGTTAATTATGCTGCAAGTAAGGGTGGTATTCATATGATGATGCAAAGTATTGCCCAAGAACTTGCCCCCCATAAAATCCGTGTTAATAGCATCGCCCCTGGCGCAATCAAAACTCCCATCAATAAATCAGCTTGGGACACCCCCGAAGCCGAGGCGAAGTTACTACAATTGATTCCTGCAAAACGAGTGGGTGAAGTAGAAGACATTGCCAAAGCAGCAGTGTGGCTGGCTTCTGATGATTCTGATTATGTCAATGGTACAACCCTGTTTGTAGACGGTGGCATGACTTTGTATCCAGGTTTCACGGAGAATGGCTAGAAAAACTGGTCAAATGATAATTGGCAAACCATCAAAGAGACACTTTCTACTTACACAAATCTGGAAGTAAATTTTGTCGATATATCTGTTTGCGATAATCAACAACAGCCAATCAACTTTACCTTTTTCTGGATTGATAGCAACAAATGGGAAAACCGTAATTATACAGTTGCCATTGATTGAACTTCAGAAAATTAGCCTTACTCAAGCGACTAAGTTTACTGAATCTCTGATGAGAGGAGAACCCAACCGCGAAAAGATTATTCTCACAACAGTGTTAGATAAAGTCAGAGATCTGATCTAAATATCTTATTCAAATTTACGTTGTCAGTAACCAAAAGCATCTTCTTTTTTGCTCTTGAATAATAAGCATTTTGTACCTACTGCCAATAAGAGGATGCAAATTTATCGGCACATATATTCATCTTCAATCGGACTATTTTATGCAAACTAACTCATCACATAAACCTACAACTTCTCCATCCTCCCATTCTGATGAAAATCAAACACCACCAACAATTGAATACTGGTACGTCTGGACTGACCAAGACGGTGTAAGCCACCAGTCCCGCCGTCAAATTCAGGACTTCGCCCAGAAAGGCATAGCACCTGGTACTTCTCCTCAATGGATTTCTCAATTGAAGCAGCCTGGTGCCACAATTAAGTATACTGTGTTACCAGTAGGATGGATTGGAAATTGGCATGAGAACCCTAAGCCTCAGTGGATTGTTCCGCTGTCGGGACGCTGGTTTGTAGAGACTATGGACGGACAGCGAGTAGAGATGGGGCCTGGCGAAATTTCATTTGGAGGAGACCAAGGTACAAAAGAGAACGCACAAGGCCATAAGGGTCATCTGTCTGGAACAGTAGGCGATGCGCCAGCTGTACTGATGATGGTGCAATTTGAAGAGACACCAAGTATGGAATAGCCCTACTGCTTTAGGTAAGGCTTGTGCCTTTAATGTAATTGCATTGATGCTAAACCATGCTTGCCTATATTTATGGCAGAAGGCATTAAGTCAAAAGAAATGTCTTCTGCCTTGTTCTGTTGTTATGTAGGAGGCTGTACTGCCGTACCCACACCGTATTCATACACTAATTCTCCGCCATAGTAAGAGCTATAGTAAATTGCACCGACTGCGATCGCAGTAATGACAAAATAAATAATGGCAAATTTCAATACCTTCGCCAATTTACGAGGATGAGATGATGCTTTAAGCATTAACTCCCTTTTCTCTGATGCTTGGCAAAAACAATAAGTCCCAAAAATTCCTTAAAGGTTAACCACAAGGTTTTTTTAAACGTATTGACTTAGCTTCTTTGTTTTCAGTTTCGCTCGCAAAACACGAGATAAATGGTGGTGATTCCATTAAAGCCTTGGTATTTCTGACAATTATGATGACAGTTTTTTTCAAGGACTGACAGCTAGTTGGTCAGCCAGCTTGCTCAATTTAAGTTTAACTAGCCAAACTGAGCGCGAGTGTTTACAGCAAGCAAATGATGGTCTCAATCAAGAAAAAAATGAGAATAAATATAGTTCTGTTTCAAAATTAGTTGAGTTGTAATTCAAATTCATTTATAAGTATTATTGAGATTAATCAAGCCATGCTATCTACAGTTCGCAGCCATCCTTATTTTTTATCAACCCAACCATCTAATCCTAGCTATCCGCTCTTTATATTTCTCCCAGGAATGGATGAAACTGGTAAAGAATTGATGTATATTCAAACAGCAGGTTTAGAGGTTGCTTTTGATGTACGTTGTTTTGTAATTCCATCGGATGATTTAAAAGGTTGGGATGAAATGACACAAGAAGTAGCTTCTTTAACTCAAATAGAGCTAGAAAAAGCACCGCGCTTATCTGTTTACCTTTGTGGTGAATCATTTGGGGGTTGCTTGGCACTAAAAGTTTTAGAGAAATTTCCGCAACTATTTACAAAAGTTATTTTAGTTAATTCTGCCTCTTCTTTTTCTCGTGTACTTTGGTTAAGTCTAGGTTCACTTTTATTTCCTCTAACACCAAAATTCTTTTATAACTTGTCATCTTTTATAGCTTTGCCTTTTCTTGCTCATCTAAGTAAACTTTCTGCTAATGCTAAAGAAGCACTTTTAAAATCAACTCGTTCTGCACCTCAAAAAACCGCGAATCAGCGTTTATCTCTGATGAGAAAATTTAAAGTTGACCAGCAAAAACTAGCTCAAAATACTCAATCTGTGTTAATAGTTGCTAGTAAATGCGATCGACTTTTACCTTCAGTAGATGAGGCACAACGTTTAGCTAGGATTTTTCCTAGTCATCAAATTAAAATTTTACCTAATAGTGGTCATGCCTGTTTGCTAGAAGACAATGTTAATCTTTACGAAATTTTAATGTCTGAAAAATTTACTATGTAATCTAGATCTATAAGTATGAATAAGCCACCATTGATAAATGTTAGTACAGTGCAAACGACAATTACTAAATATTCCAATATCTGCAATAGAGGAAAAACTCATACCCCTAGGAAGTATGTTAGGTGGAGAAAAGTTAGCATTTTTTTAGGGCAAAAAGCCGTTTGTATACAATTAGCTTTGGGGAGTTTTGGTATGAGTTTATTGCCTGCACTAACTATTCATCCAGCTTTAGGTGCAGAGCGTATAACTTTTTCTTACGGACTTTTAGAGCAGTCTATTCCAATTAAATCACTTGATACCTATGCTGAAACAGGTAAAGTGGATGAAGATTTAGCTACATATACAAATTCTGTAAATAAAAAGCAACTCACTCAATTACGAAAAGTATTAATCACTCCGATTTCTTTAAATGCCACAGAAATTTCCCAGTTTCTTTACACACCAATTGGTGAACGACTGTTAACAAATTTAGGAAAAGTTATTCAGACAGAATCTCGTTTATCTGGTTTTTATGCAATTCGCGCAGCACTGATCTTAGCAGCAGCCACAGAGCCAAAAGGTTTTACCCTTCTAGATGTACTAGAAAAATTTCCTGCATCATCAATTTCTATTAATTTAGCGCAGAGTTTAGAAATTGCAGATAAATTACAAGATTTAGTGAATCAAACTCAGGAGGCGGTAGCATTAATTAACCAACAATCCCAACAACAAGCAAACAGTGTCTCTGCACGTAAGGTTACACCATTGATAAACCTCAGACAACCAGGAAGTTTTACTTGGCAGAAGCAGACTATTATGCTTAATGATGTATCACGTAGCCGGAGTTTCCCTGCTGATATTTACTTACCAATGACTCAAACACCTTGCCCAGTAATTGTAATTTCGCATGGGTTAGGTTCTGACAGAAACAGTTTCGCATATTTAGCTGAACATCTCGCTTCCTATGGTTTTGTAGTTGCTGTTCCCGAACATCCTGGTAGCAATTCTCAACAGTTGCAAGCATTATTGTCAGGTAGAACAGATAGAGTTACTAATCCTAGAGAATTTGTTGATCGACCTTTAGATGTGAAATATTTGTTAGATGAACTCACTCGTTTGTCACAATCTAACCCAGCATTTAGGGGACATTTAAATTTAGACCAGGTTGGTGTAGTTGGACAGTCATATGGTGGCTATACAGCTTTAGCATTAGCAGGTGCAAAGATTAATTTTGCAGAACTAAAAAAAGACTGTCCAACCCCAAAAGATACACTAAATATTTCGCTATTTTTTCAGTGTTTGGCTGTACGTCTACCACAGGTACAATATAATCTGTCTGATCCTAGAGTGAAGGCGATAATTGCTATTAATCCGGTTGATAGTCAGATTTTTGGACAAGACAGTCTTAGCCAAATTAAAATTCCAGTAATGATTGTATCTGGTAGTAATTATACTGTAGCTCCAGCTTTACCAGAACAGATTAAACCATTCACTTGGTTAACTACTCCAAATAAGTATTTAGTGCTAATCAATGATGGCACTCACTTTTCAACTATTGTAGAATCATCAAATGCCGTTGTTCCAGTTCCAACACAAGTAATTGGTTCTAGTCCGGAACTAGCACGTAGCTATGTTGAAGCTTTAAGCGTTCCCTTTTTCAAAACTTATGCTGCTCAACAGCCAAGCTACATTTCTTACCTTAGCGCAGATTATACCAATACTATTAGTCAGAAATCACTACCTTTAAGTTTAATAACATCTCTGAATCCTCAGCAACTACATCAAGCTTTTAAATAGAAATCTCGTACTTAGTAAGTACAATTGCAGTTTAACAATATTCAAACTCACATAAGGTGTATACTTCTAGCACCAGGATTATTGACTTTAATTTTGATTAGACCAAATTAGTATTAGTGTTTATCTTATTTTAGATATTCAACTGCCTGACGTAGTTTCTCCACAGCTTTGGAATTGATTCTTTGTGCGCTCACTGAAGGTATTAATGACTCCTGATATCGAAAGGTTACACACATTTTTCCACCAGTTGTTGCAATGGCAACAATTATTGGTTGATGCCTGTATCCTGTGACTGTAAAATAAAGTTTTTCTAATTCTAATCCTCCCTGATGAACTGGTATATCCAAGCGTCCTAAATTAGTGATTCCGATATCTGAACTGGTAATATCCTTGGCGTACTGGCGTACTGTAATCTTATTGGGTTTGGTAGAGAGAAAAGATTTTGCAACTGAGCTACCTTGATATATTTTTTTCTCCCTCACTGCAAGATTAATTTGATGCTTCACCTGACGGGCTAAATCCCAAAATTGAGTTTGTTGATTTAATGAGTGAGAGGTTACCACGCGAGCAATATATTCGCCAAAGTTTTCGCCAACTGCAATAGTGAGATAATTACGGAGATTGAAGGGAGAGAGACATTTTATAACAGTTTCCTTTGATGAACTTGTTTCGTGCTGAAGCGACAACAGGAAAGCAGCACACAAAGCTCCATGAACAGTAGTTTGCTCTTGCCGACAGCGAGCAACTAGTCTGTTAGTTTCCAGGGGAGAAAAATACCAATGGAGTATGTGAATCCTTTCATGGAAAGTCTCATCTAATTGGATAGTCGGATCAACCTTAACCCCCCAATCAAAATCAACGGCATTCTTTTCTCCTTCCCTATAAGCAGGAGGCAATAGTTGATCAATGGGGGGTATTTCTGGTAATGGCTCTCGGTAACTTCCTGGTTTTGTGATTTCGCACCAAATATCTCGGATTAGGTAAGCTCCAGATAACCCGTCTGCAATATGGTGATAAGTCACTAGCAGTTCAGAAACATCAGGCGAGTGCAACAAAACCACCCGTGCCAATGGCTCCTTACTCCAAGAGAAAGGACTCAGCAGTTGGGCACACATCTCTTGACACCAGTGTTCTTCATTTTGGCGTTTAATCACCCGTAAAGGGAGCGATGGTACTCCCTGTGAAACCAATTGTGGCTGCTGTTGTTGATCAATGACAATTCTTGTACCAAGTATTGGATGGCGATGCTGTATCCAACTTAGAGCCTCTGTGAGTTGATTAGCACTTATTGCACCCCTAATCGTGGCAGAAAGCACTACATTGGTTGGTCTATCGCAGCCTAGCAACCACATTAACTGTTCTGAGGGTGTTAGTAAGCGATTCATCAAAAACCTCGGTTTTTTGTGTAAGATTCTTTAAATTAGAATATTTGACATAAGTGTAATTATCACCACCAGTAGAATAGTTGAAATAACTGCTTTCTATAATAGCTAATTCAGAAATTTAGCTTTTTGCATCAATCCGGAATTGTGTATCATGACGAATATCGTAGCTAATTTAGTATTTATATCTAGTTAAATAACGATCGCACATTCCTGCTATATTTCCAACTAACTGTAGACTGTGAGTATACTTATGCAGAAGGTAAAAGTACGCTCATCTAAAGGCTGTTATGTTCCCACCTTTTTTCAAAGTGGGGCTTAGGTAGTGGATGCTTTAAACTTGGCGCTGCACCAGGTATAAATCTTGTTTATTGAGTGGGCAATGACTTACAAGTGAAGTTTTTTGTTTCCATCCTTGCCCTCAGCATAGCTGCCTTTATCTGTAACTACAGGTAGGAGAGTTTTCAATGGAGGCTACTCTGTTCTTGATATCGATACTAGCTAGCTGGAAAATATGGAGTAAATGGTATTTATCTATCCTATCGGTCACAAAACTGGCTTCTCCTTTTAAGCATCGCTTTGCTATGCTGATTACTCCTGTTATCTGTGTAGGACTGCTTTTGGGGATTTTGCGAGTTCTAGCATCACAGGATGTCCGCAATAATGTCTTTTACCTGTTTTTCTACCTATTGATGGGAACTACTTGGTTGGGAATAGCTGTACAAGCCTTTCTATTTTGTGGCTTAAGTGTTCGTGATGATGCTATAGAAAGGCAGAACACAGCCGCTTCCTATAGTATTAGCGGTGCTTTAATTGGTGTTACCCTCTGCTTTGCTGGTGGAAATATTGAAGATGGACCTGGCTGGTGGGCTGTTGTCTATTCAGCAATGCTATCTACAAATGCATGGTTTTTATTATGGCTGGTTTTAGAATTTTTTACGCAGATTTCTGAAGCGATCGCTATAGACAGAGATAGTGCATCTGGTTTGCGTCTGGCTGGTTTTTTAATAGCGTCTGGCGCAATTTTGGGTTGGGCTGTTGCCGGAAAATGGGAATCTTTGGATGCAACTACAGTTGATTTTATCAGGCATGGCTGGTTTGCAATTATTTTAGCGATCGCAGCAATCATGGGCGAGAAAGTTTGTCAGCCAACAGCAAAGCGGCCATTCCTACCCATTACCACCCACGGTTTAATTCCATTGCTCTCTTACATCGCTGGTAGCATTATCTATATTTTAGTTTGGGGAGGAAAAATATGAAACCACCCTGGCAAGCAGAGATTCCAATGGCAGCAACGGTGTTTGAGGAAGTCAGGCTACAGACCATTTTTGACTGTTGTAAATGGGACCCTCAGGTAGAAGACGTTGCAACCCTAGCCAACTTTCCCTTGCTTTTAAACTTTGAAACATGGCATGAGTTAGCGCAACTTGTGGAAAAATTAGCTGCGGAAACACTTGCTGCCGAACAAGAAATTTTACTCCAACCTCGTCTGCAAAAACACTTAAATCTCCCGCCAGCAATTCAGAAATTATGGCAGGGGCGATCGCTGATCGAGACATCGCCTAAAGCAGTGCGGGTAATTCGATTTGATTTTCACTTCACCACTGAAGGCTGGCGGATTTCTGAGGCTAATTCGGATGTTCCCAGCGGTTACATTGAAGCTTCTGGCTTTACTAACTTAGTAGCACTACATTATTCCCAAACTACCCTCTTGGGCAACCCCGCCCTAGCCCTAGCCACCGCCATTCGTGAATCTGTTGGGGAGGGCGCTCATGTTGCTCTAGCCCATGCCACTGCTTATACTGATGACCGTCAGGTGATGACTTATCTGGCGCAGCATTTCCAGCAAGTCGGCTTGCAAACTTCTCTAATTAGTCCAGCCCAACTCCGCTGGCAGTCAGGGTGTCCGTTTTTACTTAACCAAAATTCCCTAATATCAATTGATTTCCTGTATCGATTTTTTCCTGTAGAGTGGCTGCCCAATTTGCCCAAAGCCTCTGGCTGGCAGCACTTGTTTAGTTCGGTGCAAATTCCTCAGTGCAACCCTACCTCTGCCCTAATTACGCAAAGTAAGCGGTTTCCCTTAGTGTGGGATGCCCTGAAAACACAACTGCCAACTTGGCGTTCTCTATTGCCAGAAACTCGTGACCCTCGGCAAGTCAGCGATCTCAAGGATGAAGCATGGGTACTCAAACCGGCTCTGGGTCGCATAGGAGAAAACATCGGTATTTTGGGAGTAACCAAAAAAGAGGATTGGCTAAAGATTCAACAAAGCGCCAAGCAACATCCAGAAAAATGGGTGGCACAGCGGCGATTTGAATTGATACCTTTGTCGACCGCAGAAGGCTATTTCTATCCCTGCATTGGCATCTACACAATTAATGGTCGTGCGGCTGGGGCTTATGGTCGCTTGGGTAGCAGACCGCTAATCGACGCAAGTGCTCAGGATGTGGCTGTTCTAACTAAAAAACCAGTAGGGGAATAATGCAACCAAAAGAATTTTTTGCTATCTGGGCACCCAAGGAAGTAGTTTGGTCACGTTGGGCTAAACCAGTAGTCTTTAGCCAACTGACTGAAACTCGTGTTGCTGCTGCCGTTCTCAGAAATGAGTTCAACATTAATGCTAATAGCATTCCTACACCTGATCGCAGCACATTTGTACTGGTAAATTTACCGGGAGTAGAGTCGGTTGAATTAGGTGTTGCTTTAGCCCAACGGGGCTATCGACTCGTTCCTTTATATAACTGCTGTGAAGGTACTAATGCAATCATTCCAATGGCAGCTATTATAGATAGCTTGGTGAGTGCAACGCCGATATTGCAACAATTGCAGATTCCTTTACTTGCTCCCCCAGCGTTTTTGATTGATGCCAACCGAATGCGAGATACTGCAAAACCTTCTCCAGGAGATTTTGATAACCGCTGGTTAATATTTCCCGAAGATTTTCCATCTGGCAAGTTTCTTTTATCTCAAGGTATCCAGCGGGTACTGCTGCTACAAAGAAACGAGACACCTGAGTCTGATCTCGCCCACGTCCTATTGCGCTGGCAACAGCAGGGA
This sequence comes from Nostoc sp. 106C, assembly GCF_002154725.1. Lineage (GTDB taxonomy): Bacteria > Cyanobacteriota > Cyanobacteriia > Cyanobacteriales > Nostocaceae > Aulosira. The sequence goes on from NZ_MTAW01000164.1 coordinate 25,943, forward strand.
ATTCAATTGCTCAGGCAGAACCCTTTGGTATCAGGTCAACCTCTACCTTTAATAGTCAGTCGCCCTCGTTGGTTTAGATATCTCTGGTATCGTGCCTTAACGCTGCTGTTTCTCAGACGCAACAGTGCAGGCGGCTTCGGTTCGGTGATTCCCGATGAATCTAGTACTGGCGGTGGATGAAAAGCGCTAAGTTCCGAGTGCTGAATGCTGAGTTAAAAGACTGCCCATAGCGTCCTGGGGGTGCAACTTACATCCACTCTTGGCTTGCTTTAGGTGGTTCCATCGAAGGGTTACTGCTCTCCCACAGCGAGACAATTACAATTAGCGACTATTTTAGCCTTTGGCAAGATGGACAACTGCTTTATCGACCCACAGTAAATTTTGCTTATCACCTGGCTAATGATGCGATCGCCAGCTTGCGGGAAGTTATGATGCGAGGTGGGCAACCTCACGATAAAACTACGCGTCTTGAATCAAGATATTGTGACTGGTTGAGATGAACTGGGAGTTTTGTTACTTGGTCATCTCTGCAATGGTTAGTGGTATGCTTCCCAACTCAATATCGAAGAGGCTCGCCAGATTCTTCCCGGTCATAATGCTACTACTGTACAGGTGTGTGCTGGATTAATCGCTGCCGCAGTTTGGGCTGTCCGCCATCCGCAAGCAGGATTTCGAGAGCCAGAACAACTACCCTATAACGAAATTTTACAAATTGCCCGTTCTTATCTTGGTCGGATAGTCAGCGTACCTACTAACTGGATTCCCTTGCTAGGTCGATGTCTAGTCACAAACCGCTACTCATCTACACTCCTGTTTCCTGAACTCTGGCTAGATTGGAATGACTCGTGGCAATTCAATAACTTTTTAGTACGCTGAATCTCTAATTTAATCTAACCTCAACTGTACATGTTGATTACTGAATTGGTGTTCTAAGTAAGTAGGCACGAAAAAACCAAACTATGTGAAGATAAGTAAATACGGAGAA
>NZ_MTAW01000048.1 GCF_002154725.1 Nostoc sp. 106C
TCGTAGCTCATTGCTCTTTGTTTTTTGACCTGTATTTTTTCATGCTTACATTATTTGTGCAAGAGGTCTATTGTTCACAAAAAGTGATCGCTTCGTTGATTTTTCCTGTATTGGCTTTGAGCATCCCCAACTGGTGCAACGTCACCGCTTTCTGTCTTTTGTCTTCTGGTGGGCAAAGGGCTATAACTTGCTGATAGTGTTCAAAGGCTTGCTCAACTAGACCAATTTCTTGTTTAGATTTACCTAATTCATAGAGAAGACGATAGTTTTCAATAATTTCTAAAGTGCCTTGACAAATTACAATTGCTTCTTGAAATCGGCTAATGTCATACCATCTATCTGCCAGAGCCGTAGCAATTTCAACCGCAATCTTTTCTACCTTCCCTCGCAATGCCAGCCGATGAATTTCTAAGCATCTTTCCTCAGTTGAGGTTTTCTTTTTTTCACACCAAAAGCGATACAACACCTCAGCCGCTTGCTTATACAAACCCTCCCCATCTCCCGCTAACTGCACAGGCAAAATACGCGGCACTCGCAACGCCTCATCATGGCTCACTTCCAACAGCCCCAACGCCACTGCGCGACTAATATAATCTTCCAAATTGGGGATATTCTCACAAACTGTGGCTAAAGCTTCCATCGGTACTGGTAACTCAAACACCAAACCCCGTGACAACATTTCTCGCATGGTTGTATCCATCTGTTGCAGCAGCGCCTCTGCCAAAACTTGCTCTCGCAACTCCACCGGATCTGCTTCCAAACTATTGAGAATTGCCGCTTGATCAACAGTTTTATTTTGCAGAATCTTATCCAACCATTCCAGCAAGCGGGGATTACCATCCGCCAATCTCTGCGCCTGTAACTTTAATGCCTCATCTACCTGCGATTTATCACTAAAAGCTGTGAGGCGATTAAACTTTTTTCGCAAATCTGCGCCTTGCAGCGCATCCAACGGCTGCTTGTGGAAATACTGCAACTGGGTAAATTCAAAATCGTAACGGCAAGTAATAATGATACGGTGGAATGTGTAATTGTCTCTAATTGCCCAAACTAAAGCTTTCAATACCTCTGCTGCTTCCGCTTGCAAACGACCTAACCCCCCTTCCCTAGCAGGGAATGGGGGAACTTGACTCACTTCTCCGCTTCGGAGAGGGGTTGGGGGTGAGGTCTCTAAATTCACTTCAAAGTCATCCAGCACCAACAAAAACGACTTTCCACTCTCATGCAATTGCTGCAAAACTCGCCGCAACCGAAATTTTAATTCTTCATCGTAATTTTGTAAGCTTCGGCGTTGTTCGTTGTCATCCAACTTTTCCCCTAAACGACTCACCAAATTAGCTTCATCAATTCTCCCCACCCAAACAATGCGCTCAAAATTCGGCAGTCTGTCGCACAGCCTAGCTGCTAAACTACTTTTACCCAAACCGCCCATTCCATGAATCAACACCCCAACTTCATTATTTGATTGCGTCAGCACCCTTAAACAATTTTGCAACTGACGGCGACGACCAACAAAACTTTCCCGCGTCGGGACTTTCACCTTACCCGTCGGATCTAAAAACTGGGTAGTCACAGAAGGCGGTGGTGCTGGTTTCCGTCCGCGAGTCCGTAAGGGTGTAACTAATGCACTGGGTAAATCATCTGCTGCATACAGCCGCAATAAATGCCAATCTCGCGCTTTATTCTTAATTAATGCTTGGTAGGTACTAGCAACAGCCTCAGTGATTTGCTTTCCCGCCGATAATTCCTCATACAATGCAGCAGCTGCGGCTGCTGCATCCGGATCTAAAACCTTTTGACCCCAACCCAATACCGCTTTTGCACCCGATTTCAGCAATTCTTCTGCCATCGAAGGCACATCACCCCCATTACCTGCTTGCCCAGTGCGACAACCAGACAGGAAAATCAGTTTAGGCAGTCGAAATTGTAATTCTTCGGCGATATCTCCAGCACTAGCATAGAAAGCTTCACCTGTTGCTGTTTCTGTCACAAAGCGCGGTTGCCCATCTTGTAAAGTAGCATGACCAGTCAGGTGTAAAACATCAAAATAATCCCTGTCGTAACCATCGACTAAATAACCCAACTCCGACAAACAGCCGCTTTCTTCCACAGTCAATGCTAAAGGTTGCCGCGCCGTCGCCTCTAAAATCCGCGCTTCCTCTCCCTCAAAATCCAACACAGGTTCAACATTCAACGGCGAAGTCGCCATAAACAAAACTTGTAGCGCCCGATTTTCTGGTTCCCCTGCAACAGTCAATTTTTTTACAGCGCTATCCGACACCCACCGCACGGGAACCACCGCCGGAACACGCTGTACCAAAAAGCCATTGCCATCATGCAAAACTTCCCAAGGCAGATGGGCTAGTTTTTCTGCTGCTGCGATCGCTAACCCCCCCCCTTCCCGCCGATACTTATCTAGTAGGGATTGTAGAGTGCGATCGCTTCCATCCAACCAGTTATACAACCGCCGCCCAGTTACCGTATAATCCTCTGGGAAAGCCGAAACATAATAATCTCGCTCCGCCAACTGAATCAAATCGGTGATTTCTGATAGAGCGAGCGATGTCTGACGACAAGCCGCTTCGCGTCTACGCTTCTGATACTCATTTGGATTATCAATAAAGTAACGTAGCTCTACGTAATTCCCATCAACTGGCTTGAGGTCGAGGTGGAGGGTTTGCACGTTCTTGCTCTAGAACTTTAAGACTTCAGTATTTTCTGCAAGTCTATCACCCTCGATTCCAAAGACGCGCTCAATCGCGTCTCTACGATTCTAAAATTTGCCGAATTTCCTCTAACGTCGCATCTTTCAACAGCAATCGTCTACCATTTCGCCCCACAATCAACACCTTTTCAATTCTTTTACCGGACTGTTTGGCTTGATACTCTTGATACCACTTGCGAATTTGTTCAGCAATGGCAATGCTTCCTCCCACAATCCCTACAATAGTTGCAACTGTTGTAACTACTGGCTCTCGTTCCTCTGCTTCTGAACTTACCGCATAATTCCCAGATATCCCAGGAATTGCCAAAAGCGCTTCCGTTGCAGCAACAGCATCTTCACCCTCAATCGCCAACTGAATTTCTGCCATAGATCTACCTGCAACTATCTCCAGGCTTATTTTAAGCAAAATGCGATCGCCATTTCTCCGACTTTCTGCGATTCATTAAACCTCTTATATCGTGTTTGGTGAAAGACTTATCATTAAGACTGACATGGAGACACAGAGACGCGGGAACGCGGAGAGTTTTGAATAATAAGTAGATTATCCGAACTCAGGTTACATAAGTGGTTTTCATCTGCATACCCTGCGGAAAGCCATCTATATCAAGGTTAATTCTTCATTATGTCGGACTTCTCCGCGTCCCCATGTCCCCGCGTCCTCTTCCTCATCTCCCTAACTTCCCCTGATGTTCACATTTAAAACCGTGACTTTGCCAAGCTTGCATATCTACATCTGCAAGTCTTGTCACTTTCGAGCATTCTGGCTGAATAATTTGGCTTAAACCCGCCCATATCAAGCTACGAGTTACATCCAGCCCAGTTTTTAGCCAAAACTCATGATTAGCAGGAATACCTTGCTCCTGAACAATATCTGGCTCTACCCAAATGCCATTAGCTCCCAAAAGAATCTGCGCCATCCATTTAGCTCTAGGTAAGTGTGTTGGCGAAGTAATCAGTTTTACTTTATGTACTCCCCAGCGCTGCAGAATGGGAATACTATAGTAAAAATTTCCCCAAGTAGAATTTGCACAGTTTTCTAACCAAATGTTTTGTAACTCAGTATTTTCCCTTTGGAATATTAGCCATACACATGGGTCTGGAGAACCATGAGAAATTAAAATTGGGATACTAGGGTATTTTTTAGCTTCTTTTGCTACGTATATTTCTCGGCGGATACTACCACCAAGCACAAACAAACCGTCTACTGGCTGGGAAGATACTGAAACTAGGGTTATAGTGGTACAGACCAGCCAAATCCCAAAGATAACGCACATCCCACAGGCTATTTTTTGTATCAAGTGCCACAGTTTCCTGAATTTTCTCCTATGGGAATCTGTTGATTTCATGGAACCATTACGTTTCATTACACAGTTACGAAAAGCTTGGTTAGTCAGTGTTTAAAATACCAGCAACTAAGCTAGCAAAGTGCTATCTTATAAAAGTAATCAAGGGTGTAAAGTTGACACATATAAAAGTGTCATATTCGCCTAGATTATCGTCCCGGAGAAAGCTAGCAAACAGAGAAATGATTGTTAAAAAGTAAAGCTGTATTTTCAGTATCATTTCTACTTGAAATGATCAAAAAGTAACGCTTAACTTGAGTATAAAAACTTAAAATTTTCTGGAAATCCTGATTGCTAAACTGTCAACAACACAATTATTCCAGCTGATATACATGAACCAATCTGCGAAACGTTACTCACCGCTCCAAGTAGCCTTGATTGGTGGAGCGATCGCCACGACAGCCACTGTATCTGTATTTGGTCCCGCTTGGACTCGCTGCGTTCGTGCTGCCCTACAAGATAGCCCGAAAGCAATAGTAGACCAAGTATGGCAATTGGTGAATCGTGAATACGTTGATGGTAAATTTAATCAACAAGATTGGCAAGCTACTAGACAGAGCCTTTTAAATAAAAACTATTCTTCTCGGGAAGACGCTTATGTCGCAATTCGCGAAGCTTTAAAAACTTTGGGCGATCCATATACTCGGTTTATGGACCCCAAACAGTATGAAGCTTTAACTAGCCAAACTTCAGGAGAAGTTTCTGGGATTGGCATTCGCATGGAATTGAACGACAAAACCAAGCGGCTGACTGTTGTGGAAGCTATAGAAAATTCCCCAGCGCTCAAAGCAGGTATTAAAGCAGGCGATGAAATTTTGGCTATTGATGGTAAACCCACTCAACAAATGAAAGTGGATGATGCCTCCAAATTGATTCGCGGCAAAGCTGGTACTGCTTTGACTTTGCGGCTGGGACGGACAGGGCAGAGTGTTTTTGATCTAAAGCTAACCCGGGCTACTATCGAAGTGCCAACAGTGCGTTACACCCTCAAGCAAGAAGGTAACCGCCGCGTTGGCTATATTCGTTTACGAGAGTTTAGTTCCCATGCAGGCGAGCAAATGCGGCGAGCTATCCGCGATTTGAACAGTAAGCAAGTTAACGCTTATGTCTTAGATTTGCGAGGCAATCCTGGCGGTTTATTGCAAGCAAGCATTGAAATTGCTCGGATGTGGCTGGATAACGGCGGCATTGTCCGTACAGTAGATCGTCAGGGAGGAACTGAGGATACTAAAGCTAATCGTACTGCTCTGACTAATCTTCCGTTAGCAGTGTTGGTAGATGGTAATTCCGCTAGTGCTAGCGAGATCTTAACAGGAGCACTCAAAGATAATAAGCGAGCAGTAGTTGTTGGTAGTCAAACCTTTGGTAAAGCCTTAGTGCAGTCAGTTCATGAACTCACAGATGGTTCCGGTTTGGCAGTCACCATTGCCCACTATTACACACCTAAAGGAACTGACATTAACCATAAAGGAATTACACCAGATATCAAGCAAGAATTAACAGAAGCCCAAGAGCGTCAGCTAGCATCTAATCCAGATTTAGTTGGCACGAAAAACGATCCGCAATATGCGCGGGCAATTACAGCTCTATCTAATAGTAACTTCGCTCAACCACCAGCCAGTCAAACTACTGGAGCCATGAGTATTCGTGCTAGAGACTTGAAATTTTAAGGATTGAGGAATTGATTCAGTAGTGCTGAGTCTTGAGTTGTGAGTGCTGAGTGAAACTCCATAACTAAGAGTTAGGGGATTGAATAAAGAATTCGTTTCTTTTTCTCTACGACTAAAGTTGAGGGCTTTAAACTAATTGTCTAGTTGCGAGCACTAATGTGCTTTGATAAAGCTCAGCACTCAGCACTCACTACTGGGAACTATTTCGGTAATTGATTGCCTTACTCAATTTCCTCCCAATATCTAGTTGCTAAGAATATTAGGTTTTGAGAATTTGGCAAACTGCCTATCTTAACTGATTTTAAGACTTTGGATTGGGAATACTAGTTAGTAATCCTATGCCAAAGTTTTAATTTATGAATCATTCTCCTGTTCATGCAACCACCACCCACAGCTTTTTGCCTAAGGTGTCGGTGGTTGTACCTATTTATAATGGTGAGATAGATTTACCAGATTTAATCTCCTGTTTGTTGTCTCAAACTTACCCAAAAGACCGGGTGGAGTATTTGCTGGTAGATAATAACAGTAGCGATCGCACTCTTACTTTCCTCAAAACAGCTGCGGAACTTTCTCCCCTCACCATTCACCCTTTGAGTGAAAATCAAATTCAAAGCTCCTATGCAGCTCGTAACACTGGCATTCGCTCTGCCACAGGTGAAATTATTGCTTTTACTGATGCTGATTGCCGTCCGCAGCCACAGTGGCTAGAATCATTAATTCAACCTTTTATCAACCTGGACGTAGTAATTGTTGTAGGTGAAATTACAGCGCTACCAGGTAAAAGTATTTTAGAACAACACGCCGACCGCCAAGAAACTCTATCGCAAAAGCACACCCTTTCCCATCACTTCTGTGCTTACGGTCAAACTGCTAATTTAGCCATTCGCCGTCTCGCCTTGGAAAAAGTCGGTTTGTTTCGCCCCTATCTCACTACTGGGGGTGATGCAGATATTTGTTGGCGAATTCTGATGGCAAAAATTGGAAAATTAGAATTTGCTCCAAATGCAGTAGTCCAACATCGCCACCGCACTACACTTAAGGAACTTCAAAGCCAATGGCGGCGCTATGGGCGTTCAAATCGCTACCTGCATGAACTGTACGGTGTGGAGTTAATGCCAGGGCTGACACGTAAGGAATATTATTATCGCTTAGTACGCTGGTTAGTGAAAGAAATACCAAAAAATATTTTGAAGGCGATCGCAGGTAAAGCTAGCTTTGTAGACTTTTTAAGTACTCCTATAGGCTTATTTACAGCTAAAGCGCGTTACTTAGGTCAAAGTGAAGCCAAACTACCAGAACAAGCTCAGATCATTGATTGGTTATAAAAATTTTTTATTACTCAAGGGTAAATAGTTATTTCTTCTTTATCTTCCTTGTTTCCCGCCTCTGCGCAACCTTGTCCTTTTATTTACGCTCCTTGTGTCCAATGCTTGCCAACTTTCGCTAAATTGGAAAAAGGTAGACTCAAGGAAATTTTAAATGTCAGCACAATTGTTATTGGTAGATGATGAACCGGGATTGCGGGAAGCCGTAAAAGACTATTTGCAAGAAAGCGGTTTCAGCGTTCAAGTCGCCAGTAACGCCCGTGAAGGCTGGGATTTGATGCAGCAGAATACGCCTGACTTAGTGATTTCTGACATCATGATGCCTCAAGTGGACGGTTATCAGTTCCTGAAACAACTACGAGAAGACCCTCGGTTTCAAGCACTTCCTGTAGTATTTTTAACTGCTAAGGGGATGACAGGCGATCGCATCCAAGGTTATCAAGCTGGTGTTGATGCTTACTTACCCAAACCCTTCGATCCAGATGAGCTAATTGCCATCGTAGAAAACTTACTTTCCCGACGCATGGCTAAACCTCACGCTACAGGTGAAGATACTGAAACACCTGATATAGCTGAACTAGCCAATCAGATTGCCCAAATAAAGGCGTTGTTAACTCAAAGAAGCGCTATCTCTCAATCACCAGCACCTTTTAAAATTGACTTAACTCCTAGAGAACAAAGTGTTTTAAATTTGGTAGCTGAAGGATTGATGAATAAAGAAATCGCCCGTCGCTTAGAGACAAGCGTCCGTAATGTCGAAAAGTACGTTAGTCGTTTGTTTAGCAAAACTGGTACGAATAGCCGCACTGAGTTGGTTCGTTTTGCCTTAGAACATGGTCTTGCTAAATAACCGTTATCAACTGCGTACACAAGGATAGATGAGGAACAAAGGAGCAGGGTGCAGGGGGACAATAAATACTAACTTTTGACCCTTGACCCTTGACTCTTGACCTCTTAGCAAAATGAATTCAACCCTGATGATTTAGTCAAAATTATCCTATATGTATGCCAGTTGTGAGGGCGGAATGTAACTTCAAGCTCGCAAAATACACATTCAACAATTGCGATCGCTCAACACAAGAGTGATAAATTGCGCAATTTTCGTAATCTTTAGACTATATCAAGCAGATTATCGCTCGCAAGTACTTCGCCAACTTGAAGTAACACCCTGATTAAATGTATTCCCCAGAACTAGAATTTTTGAAAAACTATAACCGCCCTGGTGAGAAAGGCATAACTGCATTAGTAGGCACCCAAGTATTTCCGTAGTGCAAAGGGTGAGGGCTACTGTGACGCTTTCTTTGGCTTTTTTGAGGAGAGAATCAGCTCCAAGCCTAGGTTTTAGATTACACAAGCCAACTCAATAAATGTTAGAGCAAATGACAAATTACATCTAGAAAATTTACCATTTGATGCTCAATTTACAACTTGCCACTACTTAATTAATACAGATAATTATTGACTATTGTCGGCAAAGTTACGTAAGCGCATTAACTGACGTCGCATTTGCGGTGAAGCTTTGAACTCAGAAATTTCCTGAGCTTTGACCGACGCTTGCAGCGTCTCCAAAAAGTCATCAGACCCTTCGGTTAAAGCATCTAATAGTACCTGTAACAGTTGCTCGCGATCGCCCAATAGACTCTTTTCCTCAATTAAACGGAATTTGAGATGGATTTCGCACTCATAAACACCTACTTCAATATTATTTATTTGGCGTGGTAAGGCTTTGGAGTTCATAGATTTGAGGATTCCTTTACTTGGTGGTCATGAAGTTTAGGAGTTAAATCTCCAGCAAAATTCTTTATATTTTCTTGTGAATCCAAAGTGTTTGAATTAAGAATTATTCTTTATCCATCACATTTGTATTCCATTTCACTCTCCTCTCGTTTTTTTCACTTCATACTTTACACTGCTTAGGCTGTAATGTCCCTGCGCCAGAGGTGTGCAGGTAAGCCATAACTATTATTCAGTTTTTAAGATTCTATACAATAAAGTTTCTGTAAGAAGTTGTTCGAGCTTTTTAAAGGTTTTTACATCAACTTTATCTTAACGTCAACAACAGTTTGGGATTTTACTGAAAATTTAGTATTTTTACGTAAGTGATCGCACTAAATTTCTTCTTTTTGATGAAAGTCTAAGGTAGTTGTACCATAACTACGTAAATCTACTAGATGTACATTTTTTTTATCCTAAAATTTTAGAAGACGTTAAGCAGCAAAGTCGTTAAAGGTTGATTTTTGATCTGAATCAAAATTATAGACACTGAAACACGCTGATTACAGCCTATTACAAAGTGACAAAATTGAAGCAGTCAGAGCCAAGAGTAGTCGATAACTGTTCCACTATCAAGTCGGCAGAGCCACAACAGTAGTTCCCTAAGAAATCCTACTGCTTTGGATCAGCTTTTGTGGCAAATGCTATGGGAACGCCAGTCACCTGGCTCGAGAACACCTCCCGAAGTTGCCACAACGCGGCGGTACTTCCTAAGCGAAGATTTCTGCTTTGGAGTACAAGTTTAACAACCCAATAGAGCGACCCTTGCGAGGCAATTGTCTTGGCATTACTACTAGACTCACGCCTGCCCGTTATAAGTAGTCAGACAGAATTGATTACACATACGTGTCAATTTAACGCAAAACCCTCATTCCGCAAGGAACTGAAGTTCCTTGCTCATAGCAAAAGTCATCTTTAGATGACTAGATATCGCTCAAAATCTTGAGTCTACTTTAGTAGACTTTCGCTATTAGCCTGGGAATTGATTCCCCGGCGGGCGATGAGGCCTAGCGTGAGGCTATTTGTAACTTAAGTGGACACGTATGAGCTATGTCGTACCCCTACGCTTAAGCAAGCTACGCGCAGGGTCTTTGCTAGGAGAAGGCTTTACCCTCGCCAGAACTGTAAATATTTTTGTCCGATTACTTAGTAGCTGTGGTGGCAGGAGACAGAAGACTGATGAAATAAGCATTGCCTGCTTGCACTAAATACCTCACCCTGATGCCTAGTCAATCTAACAAGTGCAAACAGCTTGACAGTATTGCTTGAATATGGTTAACTTACCGCTACAGTAAACTTGTAGCCCCTTCAGAAATGAAAACAACCTACTCCATCATTGTCATCAGAGGAAATTTTATCTGCGCTTCCTAGTTGAACAAACCTCCCTTACTTTAGTTATGAGCAGTTGCTGATTGACGCACAAGCTTTTTGCGTATGCCTGCTTAATTAGGCATGATTCCTGGTCATTGCGGGCATTTAAGCTCAGGCATAACGTTTACAATGATTTCATTGTAGTCAACCCAAATCTTACACCCTTTATGGACAACCCGATGCTGCTCAAGTCTACAACTCGGCATATTCGCATTTTTGCGGCAGAAATTGACCGGGATGGTGACCTGGTTCCCAGTAATCAGGTCTTAACCTTAGATGTTGACCCAGACAATGAATTCAACTGGAATGAAGATGCCCTACAAAAGATCTATCGCAAGTTTGATGAACTAGTAGAAGCATCTAGTGGCGCAGATTTAACAGACTACAACTTACGCCGTGTTGGTTCCGACTTAGAGCATTATTTGCGATCGCTCTTACAAAAAGGCGAAATCAGCTACAATCTCCAAAGCCGCGTCACCAACTATAGTATGGGAGTCCCACAAGTAGCAGTTGATGATCAACAGTCAAGATAAGAGCTACCTGTAAGTTTTGGTATCTCTGAGCTTCCTAGGGGCATTCTTTAAACTACCCCTAGGAACTTTTAACAAACACAAGCAACAGGGTAGGAAGGAAGCAAGGAAGTGTTTATTCTGTTCGTTGTTGCACCTAAAAGTGATAATTAGAGACGCTTAACTGGCTTGTGCCAATGATTAATCAACAGTTTGCTGGATGTCTTACACCAAAAATCATTAACTAAAATTTCTACTGACACAACTGCTGATGCAATATTTATCAGAGTGTCACGATCGCTACTACTATACTGCCTGCTGAAGCATTCAAAATTTTATCAATTACTTTCTGAGCCTTGAATACACTACTATTTGTTCGGTATAGCTAGCACAGTTGTTTATCTATAAAGTTATATTAATTTCAAGTAATTATAAGTTATACTAATCTAAATTTTGTCGGGTGAATGTGGGCACATTCAGCAAAAAATCCTATGAATGCAAGTTTTGGCAGCTTTAAATCAAAGATTAATGACATACAAGAATCCAGTTTGAGTTTTGAAAACATGTCCTACTCCTCTACCTTCCTAATTTGCTGTTCCCTGTTAAGAGTTCCCAAGTGCTACAAGTAAGTTCAAAACTCAAATAAGAGTAGCTTACATATTTCGCAAACTTTAAGCATTGATTTGTTGATTTATTTAGTTAAACCTCGTCCATTTTGAAACCTGGAGTAGTGCGGGCTGGAAAGCCCGCTAAGAAGAGCAGGGAGCAAGATGCTCCCACTACTTTTAAAACTATGGTTCTCAAAATAGATGTGGTTTATCTTAATTCTTAATTAAAGTTAATTGTTACCTAGTAACTTATAAACTATAGGAATACCAGCATAATTTGCCTGTTTTTGATGAAGTAATTCAACAAAAGTAAACAGTACAGTTATGTTGGGGTTAAGCTTTGGTGACAGGGTTAAAGTTAGCTGTGTTGACGATGGAGAGACATAGAGCAATAGAGGCTATGATGAGGCTGTAGGGTTGACTGAGGAGTAAATTATTTGGATAAGTAGATCGTAGATTCAATAAGTATTAGCACCTGCTGCTATCCACCAGCTAAAATCATTGATCCAAAGTTGGATATGTCAGGTTCAAAAATATGAGCGGTTTAGATTGCCGCTGCCAATGCTGTTGAAGAAATTGCCAATTGCTGATCGGTGAGAAAACTATGGAAAATGATGCGGCAACGCTCTACTGCCCAAATGAACTTTGTCAATCTCCCAACCCCCTAAGCCACAAATTTTGCTTGCGGTGCTCTACACCCTTACCCAAGCGCTATCTTTGGGCTGAAGGAGAAGGCTTGAGTGTTGCCGCCCCTGGAGAGATATTAGCCGATCGCTATTTAGTAATTGATAAATCTATTGTTTTAGATATCAGACCTGGTTTAGTACCCCAAACCCCTGAATTAGATAGTTTATCGACAATTAGACCTTATTTGCGGCTTATACCTTATCGATTACACGTACCGCAGGTATATGGAGTGATACCGCCAATAGACGGGCGCTGCCAACAAGAAATATTACTCTTAGAAAAACCGCCACTACTTAACGATTGTACAGCCCAACAAGCGCAACTTTGCCCCGATTTAATTACAGCTTGGCGTGATGCCAGCTCGATGCGCCAACTCCACTGGCTGTGGCAGTTAGCAAATCTCTGGCAACCATTGTTGAGTGAAGGTGTGGCTGTTAGCTTACTGAAATCATATCTAATCAGGGTAGAAGGTCCATTAGTACGCTTGTTAGAATTGCATTCCGACTCCGCCGCAGCGCCTACCTTACCCCAATTAGGCGAATTTTGGGGGCAATTGCACAAGAATGCTAAACCAGCCATAGCTGAATTTATTGACAAAATTACTAGTTCTTTAATTCAGGAAGAAATAAATTCATCTGAACAACTAATTGCTGTTTTAGATCAAGGAATAGCACAATTAGGGCGATCGCAAACGCCCACCATCAAAATTTTTACCAAAACTGACACAGGTCCCAGCCGCCAACGAAATGAAGATGCTTGTTATCCTCCCAGTGGAACTTTAGTGAGTAAACCACCACAACCGACAGCCTTAGCTATTGTCTGCGATGGCATTGGTGGTCATGAAGGCGGCAATGTGGCATCGAATTTAGCGATTGAAACAATTCAACAGCAGGTACAGCAACTGACAAAAGTTCCTGCCGATCATATAGATCCTTCACTGCTACTCTCTGACTTAGAATCAGCTGTAGCAGTTGTGAATGATAAAATCAGCCAGCGCAACGACAGCGAAAATCGCCAAGGGCGTCAACGCATGGGAACAACTTTGGTGATGGCGTTGCCAATTGCTCACGAAATGTACATTACCCATGTAGGTGATAGTCGTGCCTATTGGATTACGCGTCACGGTTGTTATCAAGTTACCCTTGACGATGATGTTGCCTCCCGCGAAGTTAGGTTAGGCTATGCTGTCTATCGCGAAGCAGTACAACAGAGTGGTTCTGGCTCCCTTGTCCAAGCTTTAGGGATGAGTCCCAGTACTTCGCTACATCCCACCTCCCAGCGGTTTATTCTCGATGAAGATGCTGTTTTTCTACTCACATCCGATGGCTTAAGCGATTTTGACCGTGTAGAGGATTATTGGGAAACAGAAATATTACCAATTTTGAAAGCGGAAACAGATGTGACAAATGCTGCGGAAAAATTGGTAGAAATCGCTAATACCAAAAATGGTCATGATAATGTCACCATCGCCTTAGTACATTATCAGGTTAAATACATTGAACCAGAGTCCAGCCTCACAGCAGTCATTCCCGAAAGTTTGCCCACGCAAGCTGCTGATACATCTCCCAGACCAACACAACAGACTCTCTTAACCAACTCCAATGCTAAAACGCAAGTAATTCCAGAAAATAAGCAGCGAACCAGCAGTGCTCAACTACCGCTACAGTTTATAGTCCCGTTGATCATAGTAGCTGCTGCTGCTGGTATTGGCTACTGGTTCAAGGAACAGCAATCGCAAGTAGCTACAGTTCAAAATACCCCAAGTCCAACTACAACTGTACAACCAACTCCTCTTAATTCACCCACAAAAAGAACTATTGATAACATCAACACTGGGTGGGTGATTCAAACCACAGCCGCAATACCCTTAGCTAACAAAGAATCGTTACCTCCTAGAAATTTTTTGCAAGTTATTGAAACAAAACCAAATCCTCAGTCTCCTAATCAGGAATTTTTGGTGGAGCTACAGGTATGTCCTAATAAAGATACATCTACTCCAGTTAAGGACGATTCTCCAAACGTACAGGAACCAAAGAGAATTGAATTTTCCCAGACCCAGCTGAAAAAGTATAAGGTTTCTGTCTTACAAGCAGGTCAAGCCAGCCCATGCGATCAAGTATCGCCACCAGTTAACCAAACGCCTGCACCTACTCCACAAGCTGAAGGTAATCCAACTTAGTTGAATACTCCATAAACTGGTAAAACCTGAAATAATACAGGTAGGAACGAAAATAAAAAACTTACAAGGTAGAGATTTTTACCTTGAAAAATTGTTATTTGAAATAATTTGTTTTCCCCCTTTAGTTTAATGACTCCATTGCCATGCCTGAACCTGGCGATCGCTCGTTTGACCAACACTGGCACTGATAACTTTGCCATTTGGGTGGTTAAGGCTCCTTATCCCAGTGGCTATGTTTTGCATGACTGTATATGGCCGATTGAACTCTCTCAAGTTTGGCAAGAATGGCAGGAGATGTTTGCAGGTCACAGTCGCTTAGATATTTCCTCACGCTCAACGCCTCCACAAATACCTCCCTTACCAATCAACTTGGTTTCATCTGCTTCAGGTCAAACAGCAGGCTACAGTAGTCGCCTGATGCAATATTTGGGAATTAGCCTGTGGCGATGGTTATTTGACGCACAAATTCTCGGCAGTCTAGAACGTAGCCGTGGCATGGCTATGGGTCAGCATACACGTTTGCGCTTTCGTTTGGAAGTTCGCGATCCAGATTTAATTGCCCTACCTTGGGAAATTATGCAGCGTGAA
Source organism: Nostoc sp. 106C (assembly GCF_002154725.1). Lineage (GTDB taxonomy): Bacteria > Cyanobacteriota > Cyanobacteriia > Cyanobacteriales > Nostocaceae > Aulosira. Next base: position 14,779 of record NZ_MTAW01000048.1, read on the forward strand.
CCTGGGCAATCGGCAATGTCGCTGTCTCAAGATTTACTATTTAGCCGTACTACCAGTGAAGTTGAATCATTGCCGTCTTTGCGAACAGATCAGGCTCTCAACATTCTTTTGGTTTTAGGGGAAGATGAAAATAAAAATCTGCAACTGGAAAAAGAAGCAGAAATATTAACACAAACTCTGACTAAAGCTGGGCCTTTAGGTAGCAATTCTCAGGGATATGCACCTTGTATGGTACATACACTGCTGCAACCAAGACCACAAGAGTTGATTGAAGAATTAGAAACTAAAGCATACAACGTCTTTTTCTACGCCGGTCACGGTTTGCCAGACCCAGACGGAGGTTTATTATTTTTACGACCGCGGATGACACTCAATGGCATAGAATTAGCCCAAGTATTGACTCGTACTGGTGTCAAACTAGCGCTGTTCAACGCTTGTTGGGGTGCACAACCAGCTGCTGTCAATCACCAAGCTATACCTTCTAGTAGTTTGGCAGAAGTGTTAATCCGTCATGGCGTACCTGCGGTTTTAGGAATGCGCGATGAGATTGCTGACTCTGAAAGCCACAGTTTTATTCAAGTTTTTACTGAAGCGTTGCGATCGCGCAAGCCAATTGATGAAGCGGTGGCAGAGGCAAGGCAAGAACTATTAACACTATATAAGTTCAATCAACCTGCATGGACTTTACCCGTCCTTTACCTGCATCCAGATTTTAATGGCGAACTGATTAAAAGTTTTGATGAAGGAGTTACAGAATTACCAGACACGACTATTCCGAGTATAATTTCTTCGGTGCCTACAGCCTCATTGCGATCGCTGTCGCTGGAAGGCAAAGCCTGGTTGTTACGTTCTGGAGTTACTCGTATTGGCCGGACAAAAGACAATGATATTGTCATCCCAGAACCTTCAGTTTCCAAACGCCATGCCGAAATCTTATGTCGGAATACTTTTACTGGTACGACTCCAGTAAGAACTTATTACTTGCAAGATTTATCTACCTACGGCACAACTTGGGTTTTAAGTTCTAATGGTTGGCAACAAATCCTCCGCGAGGAAGTACCTTTAACATCAGGAATGCAGTTAAAGTTTGGTAGTTCTAGAGGTGAGATCTGGGAGTTTATTATTGAAGACTCCTAACTTTTAGCATTTGACTTTCAAAGTGAGTACAAATGAATAGCACCGCAGCGGGTAAGAATAATTTGTAGCTGTCAAATAGCAGCTTAGGATGAGCTATTACATTGATGAAGTTTCCATTAATAGCAACAGCCTGACACAACTATTCTTACCCTCAGCAAAATTCTCTTGTTTTGCGGAAATGAGTTTCTGAGCGCTGTAGCTGTCAATACCGCTAAATAATCAATCGGGAGGCGACAAATGATTAACAAAATTAACAATTCAGATACTTTCAGTTCTTCACCATCTCAAGTGGAATTAGATTTTCTCGCAGCGTTACTAGAACCTGAAGATGCAAGTTATCCCTGGAATCCTGCTGATGCGGAATCAGAAGCTTATTTTGATCAATTAGAACAGCAGTTCCATAGCGATGATTTATGGGCAGAAGAAGAAATTACAAGGCGATCGCAAGATTTTTATAGCCAACTTGATGCACTTTGGCCTGAAACTGCCAATGCTTCAGATTCCAAGACTCATAGCAGCCGGATGATGATGGAAAATCTTCAAGAAGCTTTACAAGCTGCTTTTGCTTCAGCAGTACCTCAAGGCTGGCTAAATAGGATTGCCCAGAAAGCTACTGAGATTTTTATTTCCCAACAGTCAATTGGCGAGCAATTAGTTCAGTGTGTTCAAGATGTACTACCTACTTGGGGAGCAGAAGACCTCTTAGTTTTAGCTCGTCCTTATGCTTACGCTATGCGCAGTGGCGAACCACAAAACCCACAGGCTGTAATGACTAAGTTTGGCAATCGGGAATGGACAGCTTTATCGGAAGTCGAGCAAGCAAAGGTTAGTTTAGCGATTTCTTACTACGCTCTCACTCAACTCAATAGCTTTCAGTCAGAATCCTAAATTTAGTTGCCTTATATCTCTTAATCCGGAGATACTTCAGGCTAGTTTTAGCTTTGCCCGCACTCGGCGCTTGTATTGCGGGTCTGATAATTTATTGCTTGTGATTGCTAAGCATGGTTAAACCACCATGATTCAGACTATAGGCTGATTCACAAAGCAGCGCTATCTATCCCAAGACATAAAAATTTATTTGAAAATATTCGAGTGTCAACAGTCAACAGTTAAGGGTCATTAGTTATTTTTCCTTGTCCCCCTTGCTCTTCATCATTTACTTGGGGCCAAGAAAGCGAGTAGCAAAATTCTGCGATCGCGTTGGTGACAGAGCACGTGCCTTGAGAATTGCCGCCATCAAAAAGGCATAAGATAATACCCCAACAACCACCAACAGCAAGGCATTAATAGAACCAGTGGCATTCCACAAAGCATGGAGTGCAGCAGCGCTAACATAACCAATCGGAAGAATTTGCCAAATCAGACGCGGTTTGAGCACAGCCAAGCCGATAAAATACCCCAGATAGCCACTGTAAGCCATGTGTCCTGCTACAGAGCCTAAAATGCGTGGAATTAGTAATTGCAAACCCACCAGTTGCCCAGTCCCTACCCCTGCCTGTTGAGCAACATTTTGAGTAATAACTGGCACATATTGTCCAAGAGTTTCCAATAGAGTAAAACCTACAGCAGAAGCAGTTCCCAAAAGAATGCCATCTAGCGGTTCCCAGATACCTATACGTTCTCGCCAAGGCGAAGGTAAAGTCATACCTAATATCAGTGCTACCAATACAGGTAATGCCTTAAGTAATTCCTCCATCAACCCAGCACCAAAAAACATCCGTACTAACAATTCGGTGAAGGTAATCGAATCTTGAGATGAAGGTAAGTTCCCAGGCAAAATCCCGCGAAAAACGAAAATAAAGAAATCTAATAAGGGACTTTTCAAAATTAGTGCCGTACCCAATGCTACGGACACAAGCACCCACCAAGGCTTCTGTTTGCCGCAAAGTTGGTAAACAAAATAATAGGCAGCGAATGCTATATAACTCGCTACAATCACTTGATTGGCTTGTGGCTGACCTACCGTAGCAAACATCAATACCACAAAGACTACTGTAAGAATTCCCGGTACTAAGTAAGCTTTCCGAGTTAAATCTTTACCAGTGGAAATAATCGGGAATAGTTGGGTAAAGCTCACCGAATCAGATTTAGATTGACCTTGGTAGCTTCCAGCAGACGGAAGCGGTGTGGCTGGCCTAGTCATGATCGTAGCTTGGGAGACATATTCATGCTCAAACACAAATTGCGGTCCATCAGCACCCAGAGAAATGCGATCGCCTGCGTGTAATTCCTGACAACCTTGCAAGCGATGTCCATTTAAATAAGTGCCATTAGCACTATTCAAATCACAAATGAGCCAGCTGAATTTGTTATCTGGAGATGAAGAGAGGGGACGAACCACAGCATGACGACGAGATACCATCCGGTACATCATGGCATCCAAGACAATTTGGCAGCTGGGGTCGCGTCCAATTATCATCTCTTTACTGGGGAGCAGCGAGTAGCGGAATTCTGACCTAAAAGGTGCTCCATTACCAGACACTAGCCGCAGAAATGCATTATGTCTTGCGTTTTTGCCTGTCATCGAGTTAGAGTGCGTTTCTCAATTAATTCTTAAAATACTTTGGCATTAGAACTTAAGCTTAGCCAATTTACAGCAATCTCTTTTGGGTGGTGCACAAAAGTTATCTGCCGTACCTGGATTTCGACTTTAGACTTGTTCATATACTATTTCGGACTGCTGTAACTGCGGCATGGCTAAATACACTATAGCTTTACTCTCTGCTTAAGAATCCGAAATTCGCTACCTAAAAATTAAAATTGTGCGATCTGCTGCTGGCAAGGTTTGAATGATATCTTGATTCCACTGGATTGTATTGGTACTGCTGCCGAGTCAATCAAGAAGGAAGAAGTCAAAAAACTTTTATTTTAGTCTTGCACTGTTTTTAATGGGGTCTTTATTTTTGCTGGGCTGTACTAGTGCAAATTTAATGTACGTTAATTAATTACATAATTTAGTAGTCTTGACCACATTTATTTAGATACCAAAAAATATAGATTTATTAATTGTCTTTTGTCAGATATTTTATATAATTTATATTGGTTCGCACATTGCTGATAAGCCAATAATCATTAAAATTGCATCTCCGCGTCTTCCTTTCTCCGCGTCGTCGCGTCTTTCTGAGGCTAAGGATTATGCAACTTAAAGGCAGATTAGCTTACTTACTCAGCTTGTAGGCTAGCCTCAGAAAGCGGTTGTCTTGAGAAAGGGTGTAAGGATATAGAGGTGTTGGGAAGACTGCTTTTTTATGCTTGGTTATGAGATTGTCCCGTAATTGACTTTCTTGAAGTGAGACAAACCAGACGCCAAAAACGGGATATGCAGTGAAACAGCTGATTGATTGTGCAAACGAAATGTACCTTAGTTTAACCTAGCAGTTTAAAGCAGGTTAAATTCTGCCATTGCTTTGGGAAAGTTTTTATTTTCATGTCCTGAACGGCTGAGTTTAATTAGTGCAAACCGCTGTAAAGAAGTTAACGATTGCCATTGTTGAGTTGTGATAGTTATACCTAGTTCTTGAGCTTGTTCTTGAACTGTAACTGGAATATTATTAGAGTCCATCCATGCAGGATTGGCATCAATCGGCAATTGTTTTGCTGGTATACTTGTGTGGTTTAAAATCAGATGTTCGAGATGTTGTCGATAAGATTGAATTTCCGTTTCCGTATTGCAAGGTAATTCAACTAACGCTTCACGTTCAGCTTGAGACATTTGATGCCAATCAGACAATTTGAGCTTGATACCACTGGTATCTAGTTTATAGCGTACTTGCATGGGTATGCAACGCAGGGATTCAACGAAATCTGCCTCGAATTCAAAAAAGATTGCCATAATCATTAATTTAATAGAATAGTAATCTCAAATTTTTGGGCTGACAAATGCAAGTTGAAAATCCAAAATTTGCTAGATGGTTAATGCTAATTTCGCGAATTACTAAAACGAATTATTAAATAACTAATTGATAAAGCTAAAATTGCAATTCCTAAACCAATGATATCAATTCCTGACACCTTTTCTAAATCAAGAATGATAATTTTTCTGGCGACAGCAATTAAAGAGGTAACAATAACTAATTCAACTTGAACAACGTGTTTTCGCAGGTAAGCAGTAATATTTTCTAAAATTTCCAAAGCAATTAAAATGTTTAAGAATAAACCAAAAACTTTAAATAATATACTATTAAATTTTCCGTATGGTGCGGTAAATAATTCTCTGAGCAGAAAGACACCTAGATCCCAAATTGCAACCAAAATTACCAATACCATAAACAAAGATAGTACCTTAGAAACTATCACCTCTACTTTTTCAATGAGGTGCATAAATTGCTCATCTTTAGTGGTATCTATCATTCGTCTGAATAGCTTTCTCATTTGCTGCACCCTATTTTATAGCCCAAAGTCAACAGTCAAAACATACATTAAAAATCCCATAGATAAATCTATAGGATTAGAAAAAATAATCGTCACTATTGACTATTAACTATGGGTTAAATTTTCAATTTACTGTTTAGTAATCTACTTAGCAGCTTACCATTGTGAGGATTGGAGTTGATAATTTTTGAGTGTAACTTCCGCAGAAATTGGTATCAGTTGTACAGCACAAGCTTTTAATTCTGGTTGCAATGAATCGGGGCAAGATTCTGGATGGGTGAGGGCATTAGCTTCAGCCTCGTTTGCCCACAGCGCACCCCAATGCATGGGAACGAAAACTGTACCAGGTGCGATCGCTTTTGTGACTTTTGCCGGAAATTTCGCTTTACCTCGACGCGATCGCACTTCTAGCCACTGATTATCTGTAATATTCAACCTAGCAGCATCACGGGGATGAATCTCGATAAATGGTTCGGGGTGCATTTGCCGAATTTTTTCAACTCTACCAGTACGCGTTTGGGTGTGCCAATGTCCGTACAACCGCCCAGTCGTTAGCACAAAAGGATAATTCGGATCTGGAGGTTCTGCCAATCCTCGTGAGTGATAGGCTCCAAACCGCGCCCGACCATCAGGTGTAGGAAAGCGGAGATCGGTGTAGAGGCGCTTTCCTGAAGGGGAAGATGCGTGTTCCCGCGTCCCCGTGTTCTGTTCTGGATGAGGCCATTGGGTGGGGCCTTGTGCTTGTAATTTCTCATGACTAATACCAGTCATGTTGCAAGGGCGGTGACGAGTTAATTGCACAAATTCAGCATAAACTTCTGCGGAGTTGGTAAAGGCAAATTCTTTCACAAAACCCAATCTCCGACCAACTTCGGCAAAAATTTCCCAATCTGGTTTCGCTTCTCTTGGTGGTTCACGGAATGCTTGACAGAGGGTGACTGTGCGCTCGGAATTCGTCATCACCCCAGTTTTTTCACCCCACTGAGCAGCAGGTAAAAGGACGTGGGCGTAAGCAGCGGTTTCTGTTGGGTAGTAGGCATCTTGATATATAGTGAAGGGCGATCGCAATAATGCCTTCTTAGTCCGCTCCAAATCAGGCATACTAACGGCTGGGTTTGTGGCGGCTATCCATAGTAAACCAACTGCGCCATCTTCTAAGCCAGTAATCATATCCCAAGCCGTTAACCCAGGATTAGGTGAAATTTGTCCTGGCTTTAATCCCCAAAAATCTTCAACTTCAGCGCGGTGCTGAGGATTTTTCACCAAACGATAACCAGGTAATAAGTGCGCTAAACCCCCAGCTTCCCTTCCTCCCATCGCATTCGGTTGACCGGTTAAAGAAAAAGGCCCTGCTCCCGGCTTACCAATCTGTCCGGTCATCAGGTGCAGGTTAATTATCGTTCTTACCTTAGCAGTACCTTCACTAGACTGATTCACACCCATTGACCATAGAGACAACACCCTCTGTGATTGACCCCAATAGCGGGCTGCTGTTTCTAAATCTGCAACGCTGATTCCACAACGATTCGCCACTATATCTGGAGCATAATGGCGAAGCACTTCTGCATAGGCGGGAAAGTTGCTGGTACAGTCTTCAATGAAGCTAGGCTCAATATAGTTCCAGCGCATCAACAGGTAAGCAATCCCATTCAACAAATCGATATCTGTACCTGGACGTATGGCTAAGTGCAAATCAGCTGCTTCTGCGGTTGGTGTGCGTCGGGGATCAACCACAACCATTTTGACTTTGCGATTTTTTTTGTGGTACTTTGCCAAGCGATTGAAAATTATCGGGTGACATTCAGCTGTATTTGTACCAATTAAAAATGCACAGTCGGTTAACTCTAAATCTTCATAACAACAAGGGGGACCATCTGAGCCAAAGCTTTGAATATACCCAGATACAGCGCTAGACATACATAAACGTGAATTGGCATCGAAATTATTACTGCCCAGACAACCTTTCATGAGTTTCTGGGCAATGTAATAATCCTCGGTTTGAAACTGTCCAGAACCATACATACATATAGCTTCTGGTCCCTGGGTGAAACGCACTGTTTGAAGGCGCTTGGCGATCAGATCAAAAGCTTCATCCCAACTCACCCGTCGGAACTCTTGATCTAAAGAGTCCCTAACCATTGGGTAATGCAGTCTGTTTTTATCTAAAGACTCAGCGATTGTTGCACCTTTAACACAAACCATACCTTGACTAGATGGGTGAGCTTTGTCGCCACGCACCCGCCAAATTGGAGTTCCTTGACTATCCCGATGAGTCGCTTTGCCGTATTGGGCTGGGGGCGAAACTTCTAGCCCACAGCCAACACCACAGTAAGGACATTGGGTTTTGGTAAATTCACTCATGGCAATTATCCTATTGTGGATTTTGCAACACCGACCGCAGCGCCAGTTGGAAAAATGCGTATGGTGCACATCAATCCGATATTGAGGGAATTAAAACCACAGACAACTCAACAGTGTTTATCTGTGGTTTCATTTTCATAAAATTATTCTTCAGCTAGAACAGAAGGCTTTTGTGTTACCGTTTCTGATAATTCATCTTCAGGTGCGCCTGCAAAAGATCCTTTCGGTTCTTTGAGGAAGAAACCACACATAAAAGCGCAAATTATAGCTGCTACACCCATTGTGCTAAAGAGTGTTGATGCATCAGTTAAGCTGAAAATTGTTAGATATACTACACCACCAAAATTACCGTAAGCTCCCACATTGCCTGCTATTTGTCCAGTAGCTTCTTTTTTAATGAGGGGTACAATACCGTAGGTTGCACCGCAGCCAGCTTGGGCAAAGTAAGCAGCAAACATAGTGACTGCGATCGCTAAGGGAATTGGCCAGCTACTATTAATAAAATGTGCCATTAAATAGCCAACACCAATACCTGCACTGATAATTGTCATTGTCCATTTGCGCGAGCCAAATTTATCAGAAATTAAGCCACCACTGGGGCGAGAGATTAAGTTTAAGAAGGGGTAGGTGGCGGCGATCATCCCAGCTACTACATGCTCTAAACCGAAGGTTTTTTCAAAGAAAGCCGGGAGCATAGAAACTGCTGCTAACTCGCTACCAAAATTAGTGACGTAAGTGAATTCGAGTAAAGCAACTTGACTAAACTGATAACGCTGTGCAAGTGGGTAAGTTTTCTTCCCAATCAGTAATTCTTTGTTAACTTGATAAGCTTTATAGGTTTGGTAAGCAAACAATCCTGCCAACGCCGCCCAGGTAAAATACATTTGGGTTTGATTGAGGAAGTGAATATTCTTTTGTTCTAAACGCCAAGCTAATAAACCTAAGGCAAAAATTAATCCAAAATTGGAAAGAATCATTGCCCAGAAGCTTTTAACGCTAGTGACTTCTAAAGCGCCATTTTTCTTAGGTTTCTTGTAGATTTTGCCAGTAGGCGTATCTTGGACGCTGTTGTAATAAATCACGCCGTAGATAGCAGCAATGATACCTGTAAGTGCGATCGCCAACCGCCAGTTGGAAGCACCACCAGCTAAAAAGCTTGTAGCGACGGCAATCATTGGTAGAGCAAACTCTGCACCAAAAGCACCAAAGTTACCCCAACCGCCATAAATACCTTGGGCACTTCCCATCTGTTTTGGCGGAAACCATTCGGCTACCATGCGGATACCAACAACGAATCCAGAACCAACAATTCCCATTAACAGACGACTGATAACTAGTTGGTTAAAGTCCTGGGATAGCGCTGTTGCTAAACAAGGAACAGCAGCAAACATTAACAACATTGAGTAAGTAATCCTGGGGCCGAAACGATCCAGCAACATTCCAATAATTAGTCGTGCGGGAATTGTTAGGGCGAGGTTACAAATGCCCAAAGTTTTAATTTGCTCAGGTGCTAAATGTAGTTGTTTTCCAATAGTGGTTGCAAAGGGAGCAAAGTTAAACCAACAGACAAAGGTGAGAAAAAAGGCAAACCAAGTCTGATGAAGGATACGATAGCGATCCCTGAATGAAAATAATCCCTTGAGCATTCAAACTTTCCTCAATTCAAAAAGTGCATGGATCTACATCAGGGATAATGCTTAATTACCCTGCTCAAATCAGAGATTTCTTGTTATTTATTGGTGCTGAATCTAAGACTGTAATTCTTACTCCCTTATTAGTGGGCCTCCAGGGAGTGTTTCAATAATTGCTAATAACTAAAGTTAGAATTACCTAGCAAGTTGATTTGTATCTGCAATTACATTTTGCTGGTATAAATGTAAAAATGGCATCATAGCTATGCGTCAAAAATCATATTTTCAAAATTAGATGCCAAACAATTCTGCTAATTATTTTTACTCATCATCCTGAGCAAAGCGGCGATAGAGAAAGTCTAGGGCGTAGTTCCGCAAGTTATAGTATTTAGGATCTTCCATGATGCGGCGACGATTCCGAGGACGAGAAAAAGGAATATCTAAGATTTCACCAATTTGAGCAGCCGGCCCGTTTGTCATCATCACAACTCTGTCGGCTAAGAAAAGTGCCTCATCAATGTCATGCGTAATCATCAATACGGTGACTTGATGATCCCGCCAGATTTGCAGTAGTTCTTCTTGTAATTCCTCTTTAGTGATGGCATCTAATGCACCGAAAGGTTCATCCAGAATCAGAACTTGCGGACGGATAGAGAGGGCGCGGGCGATCGCAACTCGCTGCTTCATCCCTCCAGAAATCTGACTGGGTTTTTTATCAGCAGCTTCTGTTAGCCCCACCATTGCCAAATGTTCTCTAACTATGGCTCGTTTTTCTGCCTCGGTCTTTTTAGGAAATACCGCATCTACAGCCAAATAAACATTATCAAATACACTCAGCCAAGGCAGTAAACAGTAGTTTTGGAACACCATCATCCGGTCTGGACCGGGTTCAGTGATGGGTTGGTCTTGCAGTAACACCACTCCATCGCTAGGAGTGTTAAACCCAGAAACCATATTCAGCAGAGTTGATTTACCACAGCCAGAGTGACCAATTAAACAGACAAATTCACCCTCGCGAACTTTGAGGTCAATTCCATCCAGTACTGGGTAGGGACCTTCGGGAGTTGCATAAATTTTGCTTACACCTTCAATTACCAGAAAATTCTCTGCTTTCTGGGTTTGTAATTTCTCGATTTGATTAGTTCTATTGACTATTTGCATAATATTTTTTAGCTTGGCTGTATTTAGGATTTATTCACGCAGAGGCGCACAGACGCAGAGAGGGACTCGGAGAAATAACCAATGACAAATGACAAATGACCAAGGACTAAATAAATACCTCTTCAATACGTATCTGTCGCTTGATTTCCAGGCTTTTGAGGTACTCTATTGGCTCAGAAGGGTTAAAAACTTTACCATCAAATAAATGAATCGGGTCAGCCTGTCCGATATCGAGGATGCCGAGGTCTCGTGCAGCAGCGCCAAATACGTCTGTGCGGCAAACTCTGTCAATTACCTCCACCCAGTTTTTGGGGAAGGTTACTAAACCCCAACGTGCTAGCTGAGTTACCATCCACAAAAGTTCAGTGCGATTGGGATAGTTGGTTTGATTGAGATAAAACTGGTTGTATCTTGCTAGTTCTTGGGGTTCTGTACCATCGCCGCGATCATAGGGATCGATAAAACCAGGACGGACGTATGCAGGATTCATATTGAGGTACTCAGGACGACAGATTAATTCCACAATTTCTTCACGGTTGCGGAAGTCGTCGCAATATTTGCAGGCTTCTAATAGTGCTTTTACCAAAGCCAGATAAGTTTCTGGATATTTCTGCGCCCACTCTTCCCGCACTCCCAGAACTTTTTTCGGCTGTCCTGACCAAATTTCTAAAGCGGTAGCAGCAACAAAACCGATATCTTCATGAACAGCGCGGTAGTTCCAAGGTTCGCCAGCACAGTAACCGTCAATATTGCCAGCTTTAAGTTGAGAAACCATTTCTGTTGGTGGGATCACTGTCAGACTGATATCTCTGTCGGGATCGATCCCACCAGCAGCCAGCCAGTAACGCAGGATTAAGTTCTGCATTGATGTGGGATGCACGATTCCCAAAGTCAGAATTTGGTCGGGAGAAGCGTTAATTGCTGTTTTCAAGTCAGCTAGGTTTCTCACGCCTTGGCTATACAATCTTTTACTTAAAGTGATGGCGTTAGCGTTGCGAGAAAGATTTAAGGCATTGACTATAGGAATCGACGGTTTACCACCAGCGCCTAAAGTCAGGGCGAGAGGCATTCCGGCGACCATCTGGGCTGCGTCTAATCTACCAGTACCAACACCCTTAGCGATTTCCTTCCAACTGGTTTCGCGGCTGAGGGTGACTTGTTCTAAGCCGTACTGAGCAAAGAAGCCTTTTTCTTGAGCAACGATTAACGGTGCAGCATCGGTAAGGGGTAAAAAGCCAATGTCTAAATTAACCTTTTCTAAGCCGTTGCGGGAGACGATGATGGGTGTTTGAGTCTGTGCAGCCTGGCGCTTCTTAGCCTGTTTTTGCTGGTTAAGGAAGTAAATCATTTCGTTCCGCAGATTGTAATAACTGGGATGATTTACTACTTCTAGACGCTGACGAGGGCGGGGGATCGAGACTTCGAGAATTTGTCCGATGTGTGCTTCTGGGCCATTGGTGAGCATAACGATGCGATCGCTCAACAATAATGCCTCGTCCACATCATGTGTCACCATCACACAGGTAACGTTGTGTTCGTTGCAAATTTTCATCAGTTGTTCTTGCAAACTCCCCCTGGTTAAAGCATCCAACGCCCCAAAAGGTTCGTCTAACAGTAACAACTTCGGACGGGTAGCCAAGGCGCGAGCGATCGCTACCCTTTGTTTCATCCCTCCAGATAACTCACTCGGACGTTTATTCGCTGCTAGCCGCAGCCCCACCATGTCGATGTGTTCTTCAATAATTTCCCGACGTTTACCCTTGGGGTGATCCTTATAGACTTCATCTACAGCTAGGGCGATGTTTTCCCTGACAGTTAACCAAGGAAGCAATGAGTAGTTTTGAAAAACTACCATGCGATCGGGACTAGGATCTCTGACTTCTCGCCCTTCCAAAGTTACACCGCCAATACTAGCTCTATCTAAACCTGCGATGATATTGAGCAGAGTAGATTTACCACAACCGGAGTGTCCAATGAGGGAAACAAATTCTCCTTGTTGGATTTTCAATTCAATATTTTTCAGGGCAATATATTTGCCACCATTTGGTAGGTCAAATATCCGGTCAATGTGATCAACTTCTACAAAAGTAGCCATTAGTCCTTAGTCCTTAGTCATTTGTCAACAGTCATTGGTAAATAGTCAATACTCTCGTTTTGATTATTGACTTTGGATTATTGACTACTTCTGTTCTGCTACAACTTTGCTAGCGATAAAACCCACCATTCTATCTAGCAGTAAGCCAACCAAACCAACGTAGATGAGAGCTAAAATAATCTCGCTCAGGTTTGTTTCTGTAGTTGTGTTGTAGGCATCCCAAATAAACGAACCAATACCTACACCACCAACTAACATTTCTGCAGCGACAATTGCTAACCAAGATAAACCAATGCCAATGCGTAACCCTGTGAATATATAAGGAACAGTGGCAGGAAACACAATTTTAAAGAAATACTTTCCGCCTTTGAGGCGTAACACCCTAGCCACATTAATGTAGTCTTGGGGAATTTGTTGAACGCCGACTGTGGTGTTAATAATAATCGGCCAAATCGATGTAATGAAAATTACGAAAATTGCTGATGGATTAGCTTGTTGAAATGCTGCCAGCGAAATTGGTAGCCATGCTAGAGGCGGTACAGTTCGTAATACTTGAAAGATGGGATCGACAGCGTTATAAACTAATTGATTTGCACCGATAATAATTCCCAATGCAATTCCTACAATTGTCGCTAACGAAAAGCCTAAACCAACCCTGCCTAAACTACTGAGGATTTGCCAGCCCAAACCTTTATCACTTTCGCCATTATCAAAAAATGGATGGATAATAAAAGGGTCCCAAGTTTCAGAAAATGTTTCGATTGGTCCAGGTAACTTAAAGTTGGGATTTAAACAAAGTAGTTGCCAAATCACTAGAAAAATAGCTAATGCTACTAATGGCGGTATAATTTTTTTCCAGATTAATTTATTAAGAGCCTTTTGAGACTTTTTTCTAGTAGGACGACTTCCGACAATAGCTGTCATTTTCTTCTTTCTCCTGTTACAGTTTAGTTAAATTAAAAAGAAGCGATCGCAGCCATTATTAAACTTTTTTAATCTTCAAACTATTGAGATATGCTTCGGGTTGCTCTGGGTCAAATTTCACCCCATCAAAGAAAGTCTCAACTCCCCGAGAAGTGCTGGTAGGGATTTCAGAATCAGGTACACCAATTGCTTTAGCTGCTTGTTTCCACAAGTCTTCTTTGTTTACTTGATTGACTATTTCCTTAACTTTGGTATCTTTTGGCAGATAGCCCCAACGAATTTCTTCAGTTAAAAACCAAGTATCGTGGCTCTTGTAAGGATAGGAAGCATTATCTGCCCAGTACTTCATGCGATCGCTGAAGTTTTGCTGCTTGCGTCCATCGCCGTAGTCTATATTGCCCTTAGCTCTCTCTAAAATATCTGCGGCAGCAACGTTAAAGTATTTACGGTCAGAGCAGATTTTGCACATCTCCTCTTTATTTTCTGGTTTATCGCACCACTGTTGAGCTTCTAAAACTGCCATCAATAGCGCCTGTGCAGCGTTGGGATTTTTATCAACCCAATCTTTGCGCATAGCAAAGGCCTTTTCTGGATGATCTTTCCACAACTCACCTGTAACTAGCGCTGAGTAACCTAATTTTTGGTTTACCAACTGGGCATTCCAAGGCTCTCCCACACAAAAGGCATCGATTGTACCAACTTTCATATTCGCCACCATTTGTGGTGGTGGTACAGGTTCCAAAACCACATCTTGATCGGGATTAATCCCGCCAGCTGCTAGCCAATAACGCATCCATAAATCGTGGGTGCCACCAGGAAAAGTTATTGCCAGTTTCATGGCTTTTTTATCAGCTTTGGCTTTTGCAGCAGCCTCTTTCAACCCCTTACTTTCTAAACCGACTTTTAGGTCTTTTAATTTATTAGCGACCGAGATAGCCTGGCCGTTGGTATTTAACCGCGCCAAGAGATACATCGGCACTTTATCGTTGATAGTCATCAGGTAAGGCATAGGGCTGAGAATGTGCGCGCCATCAATGCCATCACCAGCAGAGCCGATTTTTAGGTTGTCACGGGTAACAGGCCAAGATTTTTGCTTGATCACCTCGACATTAGTCATGCCGTACTTGGCAAAGAAGCCCTTTTCTTTAGCAATGATTATAGGTGCAGCGTCAGTGAGTGGGATAAATCCTAGCTTGGCTTTGGTTGTTTCTATTTTGGGTGCGTTAGCTGCTGTAGAGACATTCGCAGCTGGGGCAGCCGAGGGTGCTTGTTCACCTGTTGTAGCTGAATTGGAATTACTAGAAGAGCAACCATGAGCCAAGATAGAAGCAGCAGCCGCAGCAGTGGTCGTGAAAATAAATTTTCTACGCGAGAGATTTGTCATTTTTCCTTTGTTAGTTACTTAGTTGTCTCTGTTTTTGGTTGTTGCTTTTTATCCACTCACTACTTATTTAATGAGTGACCAAGGCTTCTTGCTTGAGTTTTGCCCCAAAGTGTTGGATGAGTAAATTTTGTAAGACTGGCTGCAAGTCTTCGCAAGGTATGCCTTTGGTAACGCAAGTTCCCAAATGAGCATCTTTGCCGACCTTACCGCCCATATAGATGTCCACCCCTTCCAAGGTTTTGCCGTTCTTGCGGGTTTTAGTTCCCATCAAGCCGATGTCTGCAACTTGTGGCTGTCCACAGGAGTTAGGGCAACCAGTCCAATGAATGCGTACAGGGCGAGTTAGGATTAATTCTGATTCCAAGGCTTGAATCGTTGCCAGAGCACGGTTTTTGGTTTCGATGAGGGCAAAGTTGCAAAATTGTGCGCCTGTGCAAGAAACTAGCGATCGCGTCAGTAAACCAGGATCTACAGCAAACCTTTCTAATAAAGGTTCAGCTAACAATGTTGTCAATCTGGATTCAGGAATATTGGGGATAATGATGTTCTGCTCAACCGTGAGCCGAATTTCTCCACTGCCGTAAACTTCCGCCAAACGAGAAATTTCAAACATATCCCCCGCATACAATCGACCCACAGGGATGTGCAAGCCTACGTAGTTTAATCCTGGTTGTTTTTGCTTGTATACGCCGATATGGTCGCGTTTTTCCCAGTCGATTTCATCTTTTGGTGCTGCGGGTAAAAATGACTTACCCAAACGCTTTTCTACTTCCAAGCGGAATTTTTCTAAACCCCACTCATCAATCAACCACATCAAGCGAGATTTCTGGCGATTAGCACGTAAGCCGCGATCGCGAAAAACTTCCACAATCGCTCTACATACCGCAACCACATCTTCAGGAGGCACCCAGGCATTCAAGGGGATCGCCGCCTCACAACGTTTGGCAGAGAAAAAGCCACCGACGAGGATGTTGAAACCGAAGAGTTTTTGCTCCCCTGCTGCCTTAAAGGCTGGAACAAAAGCCAAGTCGTTGATTTCGGCGTGAACTGAATTGTCCCGTCCACCAGTAATTGCAATATTAAATTTGCGTGGAAGGTTAGTAAACTCTGGGTTACCTTCGCCTTTGTTGGTTAACATATCCTGAATTTGTTGC
Organism: Nostoc sp. 106C; assembly: GCF_002154725.1. GTDB lineage: Bacteria > Cyanobacteriota > Cyanobacteriia > Cyanobacteriales > Nostocaceae > Aulosira. Next base: position 30,997 of record NZ_MTAW01000048.1, read on the forward strand.
ACCAACTCTCGCGTATCAAACAACTCGTCCGCATCTAACCCCGCTATTGGGTCGCCTGTGATATTGCGGATGTTGTCCATCCCTGATTGGATTGTGGTTAAACCCACTGCATGAAATCTATTAAAGATATCAGGCAAGTCTTCAATCGCGATCCCCCGCAGTTGGATATTTTGCCTGGTGGTAATATCGGCGTTGCCATCATCACCGTAACGCTGCACCACTTCTGCCAAAGCACGCATTTGGGCACTCGTGAGAATACCATTTGGTATCCGCATCCGCATCATAAACTTACCAGGGGTGACTGGGCGAAAAAACACACCCACCCACTTAAGTCGGTGATCGCGGTCTGTTTCATCCATTGCTTCCCAGCCTAAGGAGGCGAATTTTTCGATTTCCTCCTTAATGGCAAGTCCATCTTTTTCTGCCTTGAATTTCTCGAACTTGTTGAGGCTGGCTGTAGTGGTAGTTGCTGTGTCTGTCATGAGCTGACTCTCATTGCAAATTTTTAATCCCGGAGAACCAAAGCGAGTTGTTGCCCAATATCAATTAACCCGTAGTTCGACGAGCATTTTTTCTGTCTACTAGGGCAAATGCATTCATAATGTATATTTGGTGCTGAAATTACTGCTTCAGAAAAAATATTTCTGTGTATCCATTTGGAAATGTGTAAGCGCTGTTCTGGTACTGACAGTGTAACGATTTACATACTCTTAAGGTTAAAGGCGGATTTCCGCTAAAATCGTATAAATTGCTACGAAATTTTGGGTTAATGTCCAAAAATGTATTACTATGATGCATTTTCTGCATAATCTGCGTTACTGAAGTTACATAAAGTCCTTGAGAAAGACGATCGCCATTAATCCAAACTGGAAAGTTATTTGAAATAAAGTAGCCTATGAAACGTCGTGACTTTATTAGTTGGGTAGGTTTAGGCTGGATAGCAAGTTCTTTACCGATAGCAATTGCCGCTTGTTCTTCGGAAACAACGACACCAAAACCAACATCTTCTGCATCTGGAGATTGGCAAAAGGTAGGCACTACAGCAGAATTAGATAAGACTGGTCAGTTGGTTGCCAATGATTCACCTGTTGGGCCTGTCTTGGTAGTAGGTAAATCTCAATCTGAAAATTTGATTGCTGTTAACCCTACCTGTACTCATAAAGGCTGCACGGTAGCATGGAAAGACCAAGCCAAAAAATTCGCTTGTCCCTGTCATGGTTCAGAATATGGAGCTGATGGTAAGGTGCTAAAAGGACCAGCCGAGAAACCACTCAAAACTTACGCTGCTAAAATTGAGGGCAATTCTGTAGTGGTGAAGCCAAGCTAGTACCGCTACGCGAAAGTCAAAAGTCAAAAGTCAAAAGAATTTTATTCCGGGCTTTTGCGGTGTTTGGAATGGGTGGTTGATTCACGCAGTCTTGTACTAGCGGTTCATTGCTAAGGAGTCAATATATGTAATGCTAAGACCCCTAATTCGCTAGTGGTATTCTTCTAGAAAGTCAGAAATATTGTTTTTTACAAATAATTTAGGTTTGCTAGATTAGCTAAAAATTTGCTAAATCTAGCAATTTTTTTAGCCATATACAGCAGATTGTATAGGATTCATAAACTCTGTATTTATTAATTACGAATTACGCCTTTAAAATTAGGAGTTTGTATTAATTTATTCAGATTAAATTTTGGGAATTATTAACAATAAATTTTGCATTTATGATTGACAGGTATAAAATTATACATTAATATAATGACATGATAAAGGCGATCGCCTAATCCCGGAAAGAAGAATGCGATCGCCCTTATCTAGCCCCTATATCAGGAGACAAATACAATGATGGCACAATTACAAAAGTCCGCCCAGTCAAAATTAGAACAGTACTTGGGTGAAAATTTAGATACACCCGCCCGTAATCAATCAACTGCACCTTAACGGGTGACAACCTAGCTACAAAGCCTGTTGTATAAGGGACAGAGCATAAAAGCCTCGCTGAAAATAGAGGCGTTTATGAGGTTTGAGCGCAATCAGATTCAGTACCCAATCGGCCCATAATTCCATCCCATATTTCCATCGTTGCCCATATAGTCCAAGGTTGAACTCACTCTGTCTAGGAGTCGTATCTTTGTGTTCTTTAATACGTCCGGCGTAAATATCTATGCCTAATTTCTTCAGCCATTGTCCTTGGAGAGTTGCCAAACTATAGGCGATGGCAATTAATAATACTAAGGCTAAAAACCGAGTTTCATTCACTTTTGCTTGTTCTAAATTATAGCCACCCGTTTTGCAATCTTTGAACAGTTGTTCGATTCCCCATCGACAACAATAGACATCCAATGCTTGTTGAAGAGTGGGCAGATTAGTCAAAATATACCAGGGTTCTTTGGGTCCCTTATGACGATATTTTCGTTTCCAATAGACGGCCACATTAAATGGTCCTAATCCATCAGCTTTATTGCACAATACGCCTTGATAAAATTGGGACATTCCTGGTTTAAATCCAAGAGTTTTGAGTACCTGATACTCCTGATTGCACGCCTGTTGGAAATGAAGATCTTTCTTCTGACGTAGGGCAAAATATACACCCTTGGATTCAAGCCAGTCAGCGAATTTGGGGCTATGAAACTCTCGGTCTCCCAACACCAGAACTGGATAGTTTTTAAACAGATGAAGCACCGCTTTCAATAGACGTTTTTGGGTCTTCACATCGCTGTTGCCTTCATGGTCTAAGACCTCCCAATATAAGGGAAGGGCATGTGTTCCCCTTCCGGATACTCACCATAAATACATTACGACCTTTCCATTGGGTTCGATCCATTGCTATGATCCAATAGCCATATTTCTGATGCTTGAGTTTTTTTAATTGCCGACGCTGCTCTCGATTTAATCCTCTTCCAGTTTGCTCTTGTCGAATCCAATATTTAATCAATGGAAACCATAAGACTTTGATGCTGATCTGAGGCAATATTAAAAAGCGTTGCAAGTTACGTTTTCGACTTTGATATTGAATCGGTTGTGGAAAGACACTGGCGCTCTATGGAGAGTTTTACCTGTCGATGAGCCTGTATTAATAACAACAGAAGCTGTAAGGTTAGATACTGGCTTTCATTCAGATGGGCACGCAGGGTTGTTTGGTAAGATACAGGAAACATTTTATGAGCGGGGAGCGACAAAAATGCTCCCTATTTTTTGTCCTCACCATTTTCTCAAAGTTTTGTCCCGTATAGCTTAGAGTTGCCTTGTCACCCGCTAAGCAACTGCACAGACATTTCCCCATAGAGAACCAATTAAACATTTACTGATTGGTTCTCCCAAAGCTGTTAGCAGTACAATTCACTACTTGCAGGTAATTGGCTATGCCAGTGTAGGCGACTGGAGTCCACTGCTACCAACCGCCAACCCTGGTGAGGTAATGAGTATTTTAAGCCGCCAAATTTTGAGGCAATAACCCTTATCTAAACTTAGATCCCCGACTTTTAACAAAAGTCGGGGATCTGAACAGCGCAAAGTCTCTACTTTTCCTGTTGTGGATCTTCAGAGGGAGGATGAAAACCTCCTTTTATCCAAAGTTGCCGGGATTTTTGAATGAAGCGATCGCTACGACGTTGATCGTTCAAATCTAATCTATTACAAGTAGCTCGACCTGTAGGTGTGATACCAATAACTTTTGTAGCATCTGCTGACCAAACAAAGTGTTCAGACCATTGTTGCTGACGGGGATTAAATAAGATTACTTCCTGGTTAGCTTCCGGGTCAATTGCCACCGTAAAATTATAATGACGCTCGTTACAGCGACGACAAGCTAGAGCCAAATTATCCACTTCATCGGAGCCACCTAAAGATTGTGGATAAATATGATCAATTGTCAGAGGAGACGTGCTTAATGATTCAGGATAATGGCAGTATTCACATCGAAAGCCAGCACGTTTACGGACAAGCTCTTGAATATGATTAGGAATTGTCATGCCTGAGATGCAATGATGGCATTGATATAGCTAAAAATTACATCTAATTCTCCAATTGCTTCCAATTGTGCTGCTTCTTCTGGTGTCAGAGAATCTGCTTTTTTCTTATCCAAGAGTTCTTGCATCCGCAAACCCAATTCGTCTGTAAATTTAAACAGATTCAGATTATTGACTTTTTCGACTCGGATACCAGTCGTTAGCCAGGATGAGGGTTTCACTACTGCTGGTGTCATAGGTTGATGGCGATTGAATATATTGCTATTTTAGGCTGCATCGCCAGCCGCTTAAATCTTTCTGGAAACAAGACTGAATAACAGCGTCAAAATATCAATACTTTTCGGTTAAGAATTAAGCAGTATTAATAATGGAGAAATTGAGTGGCTGACGTTGAGTACCAGTGCCACGATACGCTAATATTTCCCTAATTTTAGCCACTGAGTTCTTAGCCCTTTGACCAGATTTTTCAAGACAGTTCGCATTGAATCTGATGACCATATATTCATCGCTATAACCATACAGATTACCAAGTGTGATGGCAGTTTCCGCTTTCTTGTTTCCCTACTCTCTGTCTGCTCTAATACTTGCTCAATTGCTTCCTCGGTATCGCTATTTCTATCGCTTTTAGCACTTCCCCTGATTCTATTAAAAGTGATACCAACGAAAATTTCTTGAGTTGCATTAGCTGTGTGCATTTTTAACTACAACTCTCAATCTACCTGTTTTTGGCCTTAACCGAAAAGTATTGACATCACTATAAGTGGAAGATGATCGGCATTACCAGAAAGATTGCCATGTATTCCCTAAGCTATGTTTGTGGGAATCAAATCAATGTAGTTAATATTAAAATCACCTGTGAGGATATCTAAGCGTAGTTCATGACTACCTGCGCTCAAGTTCATTCCTTGTAAGCTCGCATTAGTCCAAGTTTGATAGCCTCCTGTATAACCAAAGCTGAGGGTTTGCTCTTGGCTATTATCAATTGAAACCTTGATTTGTTTTTGAGCAATATCCCCAGTAGCGACCCGAGCTTGCATGTCATAGAATCCATTTTCAGATATGTTCACATTGTAGGTTAGCCATTCCCCAGTTTGGATCGCAGTTACATCATAGCCTCCTCCAATATCACTAGTATTCTCGATATCTACATTTAAATCTCTGCGATATTTTCCACCTGCATTCCCAGATGTTGTGTCGTAAGCATTGTTGTAGTTCTCTGCTTCAATGTGAATTTTAGCTGCGTCTGACGCAACAACAGTAGTGGTTGTTAAACTATCAGGCTGCGGGTTATTATTTCCAGCAACTTGTTGATAGGCTTTCAGCACATTCAAGCGACCACCAGTGTTGGTTTTGCCTTGCAAAGAATCAAGCTTGTCAACACTTGAAAGTAAGGCATATCTCAGATCTAAAACACTGAGATTGGGGTTAGTAGCTAAAAGTAATGCCGCAGCACCACTAACATAGGGAACAGCCATTGACGTGCCATTCCACTCATCGTACTGATTATTAGGAAGGGTACTTTTGATATTTACCCCAGGTGCGGCTAAATCTACGGAATTAACACCATAGTTGGAAAAATAGGCTAACTGGTCATTCTCATCAGTAGCTGTAACGGAAATTATATTAGGAAGATCGTAGTTTGCTGGATAGTGGGGAGTGGTATCAGTATTTTGGTTGCTGTTACCTGCTGCTGCTATAACTAAAACGCCGCGATCGTATGCATACTTCAGAGCATTATATTGCTCTTGGTCAAAAGAGCTTGAGCCAAAGCTGAGGTTGATGATTTTGGCTTTGTTATTTACTGCATAATAAATACCTTGCGGAACATCCCACAAATATCCTTCTGTGTCACTTGAGCTAAAATGCTTTGTAGGCATTATTGAGACATTCGGGCTTACCCCGATCACACCTAGGCTATTATTACCTGACGCACCAAGGATACCCGAAACATGAGTTCCATGACCTCCTCGTGGGTGATCGTCTGTGGGATTGTTATCTCCATCGCCAAAGTCCCAACCGTGGATATCGTCAACATAACCGTTCTTATCATCATCAATTCCATTTCCTGCTATTTCTCTGGTATTCGTCCAAATGTTAGCAGCTAGATCGGGGTGAGTATAATCAACACCAGTATCAACAACGCCAACTATTACGCTCCTACTACCTGTGGTATGGTCCCACGTGGCTGGCGCATCAATCTTTTTTAAACCCCAAAGACTGTCAAAATATGTATCGTTGGGTGTCCAGTCGGGTGTTACTGCATTATCTGCATCCGTCTTGATTTGATTTGTTTGGAAGTCATTGTTAGCAATGCTTGAGACATTCGGGCTGACTCTTGCCGCACGTAAGCTATTTTTGCCTGAAGTAGCAAGCTTACCTAAAACGTTAATTCTATTTTCTCTAAGTAAGCGATCGCCTATTGGATAATTATCTTTATTGCCAAAGTCCCAACTGTGAACGCCATTAATTTCATTTCCAGCTATTTGTTTGAAATTTGTCCAGAGGTGAGCAGCTAAATTAAGGTGATGATCATCAACACCTGCCACGACTAAATGGCTGCTATCTCTGGTATAGTCCGATGTTACTGTTACATTAGTTTTATTTAAGTCCAAGAGACTGCCAGAATCTGAACTGTTTAGTATCCAGTTGAGTGATACTGTATGATCATTTGCAATAGCTTCTATGTGACTTGTTCGGAGGTCATCGCTCATACTTAAATGAGCCTTTTTATCTATGTTTCGCATTTAGTGAAAAACACCTTTAAAGGTATTATTAAATACTAGAAAAAAGCCAATAAACTTTTATTCAAAAGACCAAACTTTGAACAAGGATTTACAGAAATTCAAATAAGCGAATATTAGGATTATGTAATTCCTGGTTACTTGCTTGATAATAGGAATTTTTACTAATCTCTTGAGAGAATAAGTTGTTATTTGCTCCGATATAATTAGCTGATTACTAATTACATTGGTATGCTTTTTTAGGAATAAATTTAAATTTTAGTAAAATTCTTGTTAGAAAGATATCATGTAATTTAAAGCACGTCAACCAAAAAATATGTATCTGGGGTAAGAGTTTAGGTTTGGCGAAGACCCTTGCAAGGCATAGCTTGGGTAAACTAAAATCTAACTCAAGCTTTGGTATAAAATTTCAAAAAAGAAAATATTTAAGATGTAAACTGGGCTAATAATACCAATTTCTGGAACATATTATTGATTGGTTAGAGTAAAAGAGAAAGACTGCTCTTTGCCTACTATCTCTAACCTGGTACGTAGCGGACGCTGCTTTTGCAACAAATATAAAGCCAATAATGTAAATAAATTGATTTTTGCTCTACTTTGTCGGTGAAAATCTGAGAGATTATCCCTAAAGCTTAATACTCAACCACAAGTTTTCTGTGAACTAAAAATCGGATCTCAAGTGTGGTTAAAGTCAAGGCTCCCACCTCTGTGGAACATCCTGAAAACTCTTTCGCCATCGGCGGTGTTAACCAGACAGAACAGGTACAGCAAAAGAAAGCGATCGCTCTCATCTTACACTTCAAGGGCGATCGCCTCAAAAATCGCTGATTTAACTAACAGGCTCTAGCTGATAACTGGCTTTTTGTTCTTGTTGCTTCTGCTTTAAATCTGCTAGTTTAGCTAGTAGCTGTGCTCTCACTTCATAGCGGTAGTTGAAGAAATGTTCGCCAACACCCAAGGTAGTTAGATAATCATATAGTAAACGCGGTTTAGCAAAGGCGATCGCTACCAATTGCCACCAGAATCGCCACCTTGTGGAACGCACTACACCCTGTCGCCAGCAAATTGCGGTAAACAGTCTCATCTCATGTGAAGTTATTTTCCGCTGAGTTTTCCCCCGCCACCCGTTCATCATCATAAAGTGGCGAAATGTGCGTTTCAAGTAAGGCATTGGCTCATAGATGTTCCAAAATGCTTGGATGTATTCCTCTGTAATTTCCTCCACTGGGCGTGTTGGTTTAAAGTTCATAATTGCGCCTTGGTGGAAGGTTCCCAAACCATCAACCAATCGCCCTTCCTGCTGGAGACGATTCCACATGGCAGTATTTTGTAATGCTTGCAGCATACTAAACTGCCCTTGGGGAATGCCAGTCTCCTCAATAAATTCTCGAATTCTTTCTCCCGCACCAGGACGTTCATTGTCAAAGCCGATGATAAAACCAGACATAATCTGCAATCCTGCCCGTGTGATTTTGTGGCAAGATTCAATTAAGTCCTTGCGTGTATTCTGGACTTTGTGAATCCCCAAAAGACTATCTGTATCTGGGGTTTCGATACCCATAAATACCAGGGTGAAGCCAGCTTTAACCATCAACTCAACTAATTCATCATCCTCAGCTAGATTTAGTGAAGCTTCTGTTAGCAGGATAAAGGGGTAATTGTGTGCTTCCATCCAGGGGATGAGGGCTTGTAAAAAGATCTTAGCATTGCGTTTATTGCCGATAAAGTTATCATCCACAACAAACACATACCGTCGCCAGCCTAAATCGTAGATAGTTTGAAATTCCCGCAACATCTGTTCTGGTGTCTTGGTGCGGGGCTTGCGTCCATACAAATTAATAATGTCGCAAAACTCGCATTGAAACGGACAACCACGGGAGAATTGTAATGTAATTGCCAAGTATGCATCGAGATTGAGTAAGTCAAACCGAGCAATTGGCGTTTGGGTGACATCGGGTTTTTCTGGAGAACGGAAAATTCCCCGTTCATCTCCCCGTGCCAAAGCTTCTAAAAACATGGGAATAGTGCATTCCCCTTCATCTAAAATTAGATATTGCGCTCCTGCTTCTAAAGCAAATTCTGGTACTGAAGTAGGGTATGGACCACCTACTGCTACCTTTTTACCTAAAGCAACTCCTTTTTGAATTAACTCTCTAAAATCTTGTTTCTGGATAATCATCGCAGAGATAATTACCATCTCACACCAATCCCAATCTTCATCTGTCTCTAGAGAGACATTGCGATCGGCAAATCTAATTTCCCAATCACTAGGCAGCATTGCTGCTATAGTTATTAAACCCAGTGGTGGATTGGTAGAACGTAAACCTGCCAGATCAAGTGTCTCTTGGTAAGACCAAAAAGAATTGGGCATTATCGGCCAGAGTAGTAAGGCTCTCATCAGCACATACCCCGGAGTAGAAAAGTTACTTATTCCCAGATTACTGCTACTCGATCTGACGCGACTTTAACTTTTATCGACTTTTGTAAACTGAAGGTACATACTTTTTGAGAGACAAGGGAGTGTGGGAAGACAAGGGGGACAAGGAGGAGATGAGGGGAAGAAGAACAAATGACTAATGACAAATGACAAATGCCCAATGCAGCTAGAAAATGTCAAAATTAAATGAGTTTTGTAACCGCCGCTTTACATAGCGCGGATTTGAGATAACTAACTTGAAATTTATGGGCAAGCAGCGTGTTCTGTCGGGAGTTCAACCAACTGGGAGTTTGCATTTAGGCAATTACTTGGGAGCCATTCGTAACTGGGTAGAAACCCAGAGTGAATACGAAAATTACCTCTTTGTAGCGGATTTGCACGCGATTACGATGCCACACGACCCTAAAGAGTTGGCATCGAATACGTATACCCTCGTTGCTTTCTATTTAGCTTGTGGTCTCGATTTAAATGATTCCACTATCTTCATACAATCTCACGTCTCCGCACACAGCGAACTTACCTGGTTGCTCAACTGCATTACTCCGCTCAATTGGCTGCAAGACATGATCCAGTTCAAGGAAAAAGCTGTCAAACAAGGTGAAAATGTAGGCGTAGGTTTATTGGACTACCCAGTGCTGATGTCTTCTGACATTTTGCTATACAAAGCAGATTTTGTTCCTGTAGGTGAAGACCAAAAGCAACACATAGAATTGACGCGGGATATTGTCAACCGATTTAATCACTTATTTGCTAAACCAGATCAACCAGTGCTGAAGCTACCAGCACCTTTGATTCGCAAGGAAGGCGCAAGGGTGATGAGTTTGACTGATGGTACGCGCAAAATGTCCAAGTCCGATCCTTCGGAATTAAGCCGGATTAATTTATTAGATACACCAGAACAGATTGCCAATAAAATTAAGCGCTGTAAAACCGATCCGATTCGTGGTTTAACTTTTGACGATTCAGAGCGTCCAGAGTGTAACAACTTGTTAACACTATATATGCTTTTGTCTGGCAAAAAGAAGGAAGAAGTAGCAGCTGAGTGCCAGGATATGGGTTGGGGGCAATTCAAGCCATTATTGACAGAAACAGCGATCGCAGCCCTAAAACCGATCCAAGATAAATATCACGCTGTGATGGATGACAAAGGCTATCTAGACAACGTGTTGCGAGAGGGACGGCAAAAAGCTCAAGCAGTTGCTAACCAAACTCTAGCAGAAGTGAAAGCTGCGTTGGGTTACTCTATGCCTCTTTAAAGATTTCGCTTTTATGGGTAATTTGTTTTACCCTGTAAGAAAATTGAAATCTTGAATGTTATGTCTGATACCCAGAGTACGACAGTCTTGAATGCCTTTCGCAGAGCCGCGCAAGCAGGCGAATTTTTAGTTACTGCCGAGGTAGCACCTCCTAAAGGCGGAGATCCAACACACATGCTTCAAATGGCGGCGACTCTTAAGGGGAGAGTTCATGCCGTCAATATTACCGATGGTAGCCGAGCAGTATTGCGGATGTCTTCGTTAGTGGCTTCGGCAATTTTATTACAACATGGAATTGAACCGATTTGTCAGATTGCTTGCCGCGATCGCAACCGAATTGGTTTACAAAGTGACTTAATGGGTGCTCATGCTTTGGGTATCCGTAACATTTTAGCTTTGACTGGTGACCCTGTGAAAGCAGGCGATCACCCCGATGCCAAAAGTGTGTTTGACTTAGAAGCCGTGCGACTGCTGCAACTGATTAGAAAGATGAATCAAGGATTTGACAGTAATGAACAGTCCCTCACAGATGGCGCACTAGATTTATTTACTGGTGCAGCAGTTGACCCACAATGTGCAAGTTTATCAGGCTTACAAAGTCGATTTGAACGCAAAATCGAAGCCGGAGCGCAATTTTTTCAAAGTCAATTAATCACAGATTTTGAGCGCTTAGAAAAATTCATGGACACCATCGCTGCTGGTTATAAAAAACCCATTTTGGCAGGAATTTTTCTGTTTAAATCGGCAAAAAATGCCCAGTTTATTAATAAATGTGTTCCGGGAGTAAATATTCCCCAACACATTATTGATCGGTTAGCAAAAGCGAAACATCCACTTGAAGAAGGAGTGAAAATCGCTGCCGAACAAGTGCAAATTGCACGGCAATTGTGTCATGGTGTCCACATGATGGCAGTGAAGCGAGAAGATTTGATTCCCGAAATTTTAGATTTGGCGGGAGTAGCGCCAGTTAATTTGGTATTAACTAAGTAAATAAAAGAGGCGATCGCATTTTTACTTTACTGATTGCCAAAGAAAGTGCGATCACCTCACCGCTCCTTTGATTGCTAAACTAAAAAACCACCCTTACCCCTGCAAAGATAGTATTCTGACCACAAAAGAGGGTTTTCAGCTTCGCATTTGCCATTTCCGACACTACAATTGCTATTTCGGACACTACAATTGCTATTTCGGACACTACAATTGCTATTTCGGACACTACAATTGCTATTTCGGACACTACAATTGCTATTTCCGATACTACAATTACTATTTCGGCGAGCGCAACAACTAACAACTAAGCAGTCCGATCTACTTAGTATTAAATCAAGATAAGTAAGTCAGCACAATAAAACCAAACTGTGTGAAGAAAAATAAATTGCTAGCCGAGTATCAGCCAAAAATAATTACCACGGAAGCAGAAAACGAACAAGCTATAGCACTCGCATTAACCTTAGAACATCGTCCTAATCGTACACCAGAAGAAGAGATGCTGTTGCAACTGTTGGTGACATTAATTGAACAGTTTGAAGAAACTCATTACCCAATCCTCCCAAGTACACCCAATTCGATGTTGATGTTAATGCATCTGATGGACGCACGCGATATGACAACTGAAGCAATAGCACAGGTAATTGGTTCATTGGAAATTGCCTTGCAAATTGTTAATGGCAGCACCATTAGTAAAACTCAAGCAGAAGCGTTGGCAGATTATTTTAATGTAGATGTCAGTTTATTTACTTAGCTGATATTCCATAACAACGCTCTTAGTCCCTTGCTATAACTAAAAGTTTTTGCAGATGAAGGGACAAGTGGTGGAAATTGACTTAAGTGAATATTATCTTAATAATATAGGTAAGATTTTAGGAATTTTATCTAATATTGTCATGAAAGAAGTATTTTAATATGCTAGTCCAGTCAACACCCGCAGAACAAAGAACAGTACTACATAACATTAGCTGGGAAACCTTTGAAGCCTTGCTAAAAGACACAGGTGAGGATAGAGACTCTCGGTTTGCTTATGATGGCAGTACTTTAGAAATCATGACACCACTTTTTGAACATGAAAATACCAAAATTCAATTTGATCGCTTGATATTTGCTTTGACTGAAGAAATAGGAAAAGAAATTAAAAGTGCTGGCTCTACAACATTGAAGCGCAAATTAGCAAGAAAAGGGATAGAGCCAGATAACTGCTACTATATACAAAATGAACCAAGAGTTAGAGGTAAGAAAAGTCTAAATTTAGAAACAGATCCACCACCTGATTTAGCAATTGAAATTGATATTACTAATAGTTCAATTAATAAATTTAATATTTACGCAGCGTTAGCTATAAATGAACTTTGGCGATATGATGGGCAAAATTTGAAATTTTATCAGTTGCAAGCAGGGCAATATGTTGAGTGTAAATCTAGCATCGCTTTTCCTCTGATTTCAGTGAATGAGATGAGTAGATTTATTCAGCAAAGTCAAAGCATGGGTGAGGTTGCTTTGTTGAAATCTTTTCGTATTTGGGTTAGAGAAAAATTAGCATAGTTAACTAACCTGAGTTCGGGTTAAGCCAGAAGCTAAAAAGCTTATTGTGTATAGATTGAGAAAAATTCTAAGTCGTAAAAGAAGTGATTAAAGTGGAATCGTTGCGTCAATAAGGTTTACAAATGAGATTAATATCAACAACATGCCTTATTGAGAATATATGAAAACCAAGCTTCAGACCGGACAACGCAAAATCAAAGGGTTTGAGGATTTCTTATCCCGAGCTCAGGTTAACTACGATATGTCATGGCGATTTTCCTTCGGAGACGCTTCACGAACGCACCATTAGTAAAACTCAAGCAGAAGCGTTGGCGGACTATTTTAATGTAGATATCAGTTTATTTACCTAGCTTATCTTCCATAACAACGCTCTTAAAACCAGCGCTTGGTATTGAGCCGGAAATTTAATATTTAATTTTTTACCAGTTAAGTTCAAATGATAAAGCTATCAACCTGTATTAAAAAATCCTATGTCCTAACCATCCCAAACCCAAGCCTAGACCAGAAGTGCTAGCTAAAATTAGAAAAGTATTAACCTTGTTAAAACCTTGTAATTTATCTCCAACCACATTCTCAAGTATTTCCCCAGCGATAAACACAGTATAACCCACAAACGCAGCCGCAAACCCAGCAAGAAGCAAAGAGAAAACCACAGCGATAGGGTCAGCGTTAACCTTAGCATTGGTCGACCCAAGCGCAGACTTAGCCACAGCCCAAGCCACAGCCCAAGCCATAACCATAATCGCAGTCCAAGCCACACCCCAAGCCTCAGCCCCAGCCGCAGCTACAGTCACAGCTATAGCAGTCGCAATCCAAAATATGTACGGAGTGTTAGACGCGGCTAAGAAGTAGCCTATCAATAAGTAGTTGAATAAGACACCAATCAGCCTGCCCCAGGGAATAATTCTAACTGATTTACTAGAAATTCCCTCTGAGTTAAGCTTGGGTTTGGAACGAATAACTTCTTTTCTATGAGCTGGCTCAACAGATGGTGGAGGGGTTGCTTTTGGTGCTTCTAACATTGCCAACCATGTTTGCATCGAGTAAGGGCGGTCTTCTGCCTCCAGCGCCATACCATTGAGAATTGCTTGATTTAATTGATCGCTAATCTTTCGATTAATTTGTTTAGGTGGAGTCAGAGAAGTACTGTTTAGCTTGCGATCCAGAGAATTTGTAGGGAATTTACCTGTCACCGCATAATAGAGTGTGGCAGCTAGAGAATAAATATCGACGTTTGGCTCCCGACTGCCTCCAGTCTGCTGTTCATAGGGTGCAAAAGCCCTATGACCATCCTTATTGATTGAGGTATCCGATGAAGGAACTACTTGTTTGGCTATACCAAAGTCAATCAAAACCGCTTTACTATTGTTCGCTAGCATTATGTTTTGAGGGTGAGCATCTCGGTGTACTAGCCCTGCTTCATGCACCACTATTAAAGCTTCTCCAATTTGGCGGATACAGGGTACAATCTCTGCTTGTGGTAACGCCCCTCTACGTTTTACTGCCTCAAACAAATTTTCTCCCTTTACAAAATTCATCACCAAGCAGTGGATAGCACTTTCCTTAAAAAAGTCAATCACTCCTACAATGTGAGGATGTGGGTCTTCAGATAAACGTGCTAGTGTCCGCCCTTCTTGGATAAATCGTTCTATATACTTCTCATATTCTGGGTCATTGCTGAGACGTTCATTGGGTGTCTTGATGACAACTATCCGCTTTAGTTCAACATGCAATGCCTTATAAGTAATCCCGAATCCCCCCTGTCCCAGGACTTTATCAATTACATATTTGCCATTTTGTAATCTTTGTTCTGCTTTCCAAGGCATGAAAACCTCTAAATCGGAGAAAATACTTAAAAAATTACTTTAATGCCAGCATCCTAATGAAAGTTTAGCTAATTCTACGGGGTTTTACTAGATGGTGGGCTGGGAGACACTGATGTTGGACTAGGAGACGGAGATGGTTTAAAAATCGGAATCAACCCAGCCATACCTGAAAAAAAGGTTCCAATAGCTGCAATTAAGGTTGCAATGGCAGTAACAGCAATCCAATTAATTTTTGATTCCGGTTTAGGAGGTATAGGTATCTCCGTCTTGCTAGTTTCCCCAGTCAACCCTAAAGAGTCAAGCCATTCTCGCATTGATTGCGATCGCTGTTTGGGGTCTAGCTTCATCCCTGTTAAAATTGCTCGGTTGGTGCGATCGCTAATCTGAGGATTCCATTCTTTTGGAGATACTAAATGCTCACCGTCCACTTTGCGCTTTATTGCATCGACAGGTGTTCTTCCTGTCAGAAGTTTATACAGAGTAGCTGCCAGTGAATAAATATCGCTATATGCACGAGTTATAGTACCTCTAGTATAAAGTTCAGGAGGCGTAAATCCATCAGAAGTTTCCTTAGTTCGGCTTGTGGTTAAGATATGGTCGAAATCTAAAGCTAGACCAAAATCGATTAATACTGCTTCTAACTGCCCCTCTCGGTTCCGCAACAAGATATTTCCCGGATGCACATCCCGATGAATCAGTTCATTTTCATGTACAAATATCAGTGCTTCCCCAATTTGCTGAATGTAATGTAATGCATCTGGTTCTGAAAGTATTGGTGGGCGTAGGTCAGCCAAACTCGCTTCATCCACATACTCCATTACCAAACACAAACAGTCTGCTTCCTCAAAGGAGTCTAAAACCTCCACAATATACTTATGCTTACACTTTTGAAGCTTTAAAGCCTCCCGCAAAAACATTGTCTTTAGCCGTTCGCGCTCCAATTGATTAAGGGAATTTAGCAAGTCATCATTTAAGGTTTTAATGACTTGGCGATCGCCATTTTTGTTTTTTACCAAATAAGTGATGCCAAAGCGTCCCCTTCCCAACTCCCTTTCAATCGTGTATTTGCCACCTTGCAATTGATCACCTGCTACCCAAGCCATCGTTGCAACTCCCAAAATACATAGATTAATTTTCACACGCCAGACTCTTGAAAACTTGAGTTAGTTTCTTCTCAGAAGTGCGATCGCCTCACCTCACCTTTGATTGCTAAACTAAAAAACAACCCTTACCGAGTGCAAAGGTAGCCTTATGACCTCTGCAACTAATCCCTCCACCTCCACAGATGAAACTACCCTCACAGAGCACACCCAACTGCCTGAAGCTGAGAGTAAACTTATAAAACACTTCCAAAAATATACCCAAAGCTTTGTATTAACAGACTCTATTGGCCAGGTGTTGCGAAAACGCCATTCTGATAGGCAATACTTTACTGGTCAACATTGTCCCATCTACTGGCGCTCTGATCCTCCAGAACGAGATGCGGTAACCCCTAGTTGGTTCTACGTGCCGAATGTGCCGCCAATATTCAATGGACATATAAGACAATTCTATATGCTGTGGCAAGAGTCTATTGCGCCGTTGATTGTCTTAGAATTCGTCACTGGCGACGGTACAGCAGAAAGAGACAAAACTCCTAGAAAAGGTAAATTTTGGATTTATGAGCAGGTATTGAATTCAGCTTTTTATGGCATTTATGAAGTCGATAAAGCCAGCATCGAAGTTTATGAATTAATTCATGGACAATATCAGCCAATGTCAGCCAATGAACGCAGCCATTATTCCATTACCCCGTTGGGAGTTGAATTAGGTATTTGGCAGGGAGAATATCAGAATATGGAATTACCTTGGCTGCGCTGGTGGGATGAGCAAGGTAATTTGTTATTAACTGGTGAAGAAAGAGCGGAACGCCTAACTGCTCAATTGCGATCGCTTGGTATTGAACCGGAAGCGTAATCTGGTTTGTGCGATCGCTGAGTGTAGCGTGAGGAAGATGCGATCGCGTCAACAAGTTAATAATGTAATTAAGCTATAAGCTATACAGCTAAAATTCAGCCAAAAGCCGAGTTTTATATTGATTATTAACTATTGACCTGATTAGATTAATGCCACAAAATCCTTTCTACGTTGGTGGTCCAGTACCTCCAGATTACTTTTTCGGTCGCAATTCTGAAATTAGAATCGCTTTCGATCAAATTTCCCGACGTGCCCACTTAGCTATTTATGGTAGTCCTGGTATGGGCAAGTCTTCGCTTTTAAGATATTTAGCTTCACCGATAGTCTGGCAAGCACGAGGACGAGATGCAACGAAAGCATTGATTATTTCAATCAACTGTACAGGTATAAGTCCTTTCACTCCTTCTGGTTTTTGGCGAGAAATTCTCAGTCTGTTGCAAGATGAGGCTGAAGGTGATGACTCTCTACAAGCTGATATTAAGCAGTTGTTACAGGAAGAAAGGGTAGAGAAAGGAGACTTGCGCCGGATGCTGCGAAAAATTGGGCAGCGTGACAAGTTCTTGTTACTGTTGTTAGATGATTATGATGCTGCTCTGCATCCAAATGACCAATATACTGAAGCCCAAATGCTCACCTTCTTAAGTGAGTTCCGCGATTTAGCAGTTCATAGCAATGAAGGTAAATACCTCTCAACTATTGTTACAACTTTTCGCCGCCTCAACGAACTTGGCCCGACAATTACACCAGGTGGTTCACCTTGGTATAACCATTATCTCTTCCGTCTCCTAAGACCATTACCTGCTAATGAAGTGAATGCCCGACTTAGCATTCCCATTCCTGGTAATTTGAGAGCAGGAGTTTTGGAAATTATAGATGGACACCCAGCATTGCTGCAAAATGCAGGTTATCTGCTCTATGACACTATCCAAGCTGGACAAATCCCTGATATTCAGTCTTTCACACGGGATTTTGAAAGCGCTACCGAGCAATACTTTCGAGATACATGGAGATTTTCTACTGAGGAAGAGCAGATTCTGTTGATGTTAATTGCCCTTGTGCGTCTCCAAGGTCGTTTAAACAGAAACACTCGCTACGCTTTAGGTGACATTGACCTAGTTTTCAGCCAACGGAGTCGAGAACTAATTGATTTGGAGGAAAGAGGCGTAATTCTGCGCACGTTAGATGAAGGGAAAACCGTTTACACTTTTAATTCATCGATGATGGAGTGGTGGGTGATTCAAGAAATCTACAACACTAATGAGGCGCAACTGGAAGGACGGGAGAAAGTTTTTCTCAATTTGATGAGCCGCGAACAAGCAGGTACAGTCAAAAAAGCTATCCGTTGGGTATGGCAACATCG
Organism: Nostoc sp. 106C; assembly: GCF_002154725.1. Taxonomy (GTDB): domain Bacteria; phylum Cyanobacteriota; class Cyanobacteriia; order Cyanobacteriales; family Nostocaceae; genus Aulosira. The sequence continues at coordinate 49,062 of NZ_MTAW01000048.1, forward strand.
AGATGTAGTCCAGTCTTTAGTATGGATTGTGCGTAAACTTGGGGGCGACCCTACTTGAGAAGTAATTGTCACCTGCCTTATGCTTAAGGTATAGATGGATCTACTTCCTCCGGGGAGGGCTTGGCAAGAATGGTTTCTTCAACCGATTGGGAAGATAATCCTTACATTATTGGTCGCCCAATTTACGAACCAGAGCTATTTTTTGGCCGTGAAGATCTATTCAATTTTGTCCAAGACAATCTCAATAAAAGGGCACAGGTGATTTTGCTGCATGGTCAGCGACGGATTGGCAAGTCGTCTGTACTATCCCAAATTCCTAACTTTATCACTCTAGAGCAATTCTTGTTCGTGCCTTTGTCCCTAGAAGGTAAAAGTCAGAAGTCCCTAAGTGAAGTTCTCCATGAGTTGGCAAGAGATATTATTGATTACCTCGAATTGTCCTACCTCCAAGTTGCCTTACCTTCAAAAAGAGATTTGGAAGAAGATGCACAAATATTTTTCAATAATTTCTTGCCCCAAATTTATCAAGTAATAGACGGGAAGAATTTAGTACTATTGCTGGATGAGTTTGATGTTTTGGCTGATTCTAACGAAGATTCAGCTGTTTCTCACTTCTTTCCTTGTCTCCAGTCGATTGTCTATTGGCACAAGGAACTTTTTATTATTCCAGTTGTGGGGCGGCAATTAGATGATATGCCTAATTTACTGAGTCTATTTAGGCAAGCTCCCCATCGAGAAATTGGTCTGTTGGATAGACACAGTACAGAACGGCTAATTGTTAAACCTGCTGAAGGAATTCTTAGATATAAACCTGATGCTATAGATGCAATTTGGGAACTTTCAGCAGGACATCCTTATTTTACGCAAGTGATCTGCTTTGCGCTTTTCTCAGAGGCTAGGGATGAGCAACGCTGGCAAGCGAATCGCCAAGATGTAGAAAATATTGTAGAGCAGGCGATCGAGATTGGCGAGGCTGGTTTAGCATGGTTCCGGGATGGATTGCCAATTCCTGAACGAGTAGTTTTCTCAACAGCAGCACAAGCCCAACAGCAGAAAAACTCAGTAGTTAAAGGAGAACCCTTAACACAGCTTGTGCAGTGCGGTGTTGTTTTGACTGAGCCATTTCATACGGCAGAGGAGAGATTGCTAGAATGGGGCTTCTTCAAGCAATTAGGGGTTTCTGAGATACCAGAGTTATATTACCTGAATACTTACAAAATTACAGTTGAGTTAGTGCGTCGCTGGCTAATTAAGCGGTATCCTTTGCGAAGAGAAATTTGGGAACTAGAGAAACTTGATCGGCAAGCCGATCGCATATATCAACAAGCAACAAAGCTATATCAACATAATGATATCCAAAACTCACTCAAGCTATATGAACAAGTATTACAGATTAATCCCAACCACTTTGATGCTCTGTTTAGGCTAGCTGAGGTATGCATAGATGTCAAAGATTTTGACGAAGCAGTAGAACTCTATGCCCGAGCCTATAAAGTTGATCCAATCCGCAATAAGGAAGGATTTGTTCAAGCTTTGCTCAGTTATGGACAAGAACTAATGGAGCAAAATAGATTTGAAGCAGCAAAAGAACAATTTAGACAAGCATTAATACTTCAGCCTGATAATAAAGTTATACAGGCAGCTTTAGTTGCTGCCCAACATGAGACACAGATTTTTAGAAGCGGTGAGAGAGTTGTAATTACGAACGGCAAATATGTTGAAAAACTGAGTGACTCAATAATTATCAGTCACCCAATTAATGTAGGTGAGCAAAGCATAAATATAAATCAAGGCATCGATTTAGGTGATGTGACATTTAGTGATGCTACTCATTTAGTTAATAGTAGTATTGCTCAACTGCAAAATTTAGACGATCCGGAAGCAGCAAGATTGGCAAATTTACTCCAACAGCTGCAAACAGAAATTGTCACCAATAGAGAATTAAATCCTGAAGATAAAGCAGAAGCTTTGGAGCAGGTAATTGCGTTAGCTGAAGCTGGAAAAAATCCTGAAGAAGGGCGTATGCGGAGGTTAGCAAGAACTTCGCTGAAGATTTTGATAGGTACACTTGCAGGTTTACCAAGTTCTGCAACATTAGTGAGAACTGCTAATCAATTATTGCCTGCAATATCTAAGCTATTAAATTTGAATCTTTAGGGTTATAAGGATTTTCTTCTCACGCAGAGGCGCAGAGGAGAATGCAAGAGTTCTGTCTAATTTCTTGGAATTAGCGATGTCCAAGGACAAGCCCTCCGAGTTCGGGGGTGACGCTCCTGCGTCGCTACTGCTGCGCTAACGCAATCGACGGAAAGCGGAGCCACTGCCTTGGACGGGTTCCCCAGCTTGAAGCAAGTGGCATCCAAGACTGCGACCCCCTCACTGCTTTGCGTCTACGCACTTTTTCTCCAATTGTCAAAAATTCATCTTTTACCATTTTCTGCTGGACCTATATTAGCTATCTCATAACCATTTGGATAACTACGAATAGGATAATCAATAAAGAAGTGTGGCTGATTTCGCGGTGGGAAGAAACGCAATAATCTAGCTCGGAGTTTGAGTATATTTGCAAGCAGTGATCGCAGGAATGGGGAAGGATGTTCAAACCCAAAGGCATTGAGAATTGTATCATCAAGTAAAGCATATACTAAAGGTTTTAAACCTGAACCCATCCAACCAGGAAACCAACTCAAAAACAAATCGCGGGTTGCTTCTCCTACTCGGCGATTTGTATCTGAATAACGAAAGTTTTCCTGTTCGTAGTCGCGGTTATAGCGTTCAAATTCTTCGTAGGTTTCGGGGATATTTTGAATATGCATCCGCTTCCCTACTTCCCGCCAGAAGTAAAAAGCTGCTAATTTCTCTTGTTCGCACATCAACCGCCAACCAAAACTGGCATTCCAGCGAATTGGATCGTAAATGAATGTCGAAAGTACATACAAAAAATCGGCATTGTCAATCTTGAAGCGAGCGTGGATTGCATTCATACGTTGCATGGCTTGTTTGCCGCGATCGCTATCGTAACCCCACTTGCCAATTTCCCCTACAATTATGCCTGTATCGTCATACCGTTTTTGCGAACGGTGATAAAATTCCCCTGTTTTATCCAATAATTTAGAAATGCTGGGAATACAGTAAGTTCGCATTAAGGCAACTTCGAGCGATCGCATCATTTCCCAAGGGAAATCGTAACCAAACATGAGACGATAAATCTGGTAATGGTCTCTCTCAGGATCTAGCTGCTGAATCAGATGGAGATTTTTGTAGCGATTAAAAAGCATCTGAGGTGAATCTGGCGCTCAAAGTTTATTAATTATAGTCAGCAAAAAAACGAAAGTAAAGTTAGGGATAGACGCCTAAAAACTTACTTTCGTAGATTAGCATATTCTGTCGTTTATCTGAAAAAATGTGCTGATTTACTGATTAACATCCAGCAAACGCGAAGTTTGGAAACGTTCCATCCATTTTTCTAAATAAACTTGATTCGCTTGTTGTTCAGATGGATCTTCACTATCTAAAGGATAAGGCATCAATCCCAAAATCGCGGCTGTAGTTACACAGAACATCGATTTTTGGAAAGTTATACAAATTTGCACTCGTAAATCATCTTCACCGCGAGGAGTGCGACGATAAACTTCATGCAAATACTCTGGCAGATAATGCCGCATATCCTGCATTAATAAGGTGGGAGGAATACCAGCGCTACCAATGGGTAAAGGATCTGCATATAATGCACCATATTGAAAGCGAGCTTGATCGGGGGGAATTTGATATGCTTGAGCGTTGTAGGTAACTGTCCCAGAGAAAGGAGTTCCCCGAAAGAAAACTGCTTCTACATAAGGTATTGCTGTATCTGCTAAGAAGGTTAGACCAAGTTTTTTAGGCAGGATTTCATAAACTTTGTTATCAATTTTTACTTCGTAAGTAATTGGCTTGGCTGCATCTGCTACTAACCCTGCTTTTATATGATCTACAACTTGGGGAATTGTTTGAATTTCGCCTCGGTCATAGCGGTCTGATAGGTTTAGAAAGATATCAGCCATAACACGCCAGAATTGCCCCAAACCACTGTAGTATGTAGAAACACGCAACTGTTCAATTAAGAAATCGGGAAACAGTTTATTTACTACCTGCACTAAGGGATTATTTTTAAATTTGGCTGCAATTACAGCTTGGGCTGCTGCTTGAAATTCTTTAGTATCTAAATATGTATCTAGTCCACCGCCACCATGCCACATCATGGACTTCATGCAATACTCGGCATATTCAAAATTAATTCTGTCATGCCACCAGTGACGGAATAATTTTTGCCAAGAAAATTTACCATTAAAGTATTTAAAAAAGGGAAAAAATACTAAGAATTGATGATTGGCAATGTAGATAAGATTGTTTGAATATGCATCTAGAACTACACCATAGCTTTTGAGAATGCCAACTACTTCTAAAACATTCTGTGAGCTATCAGCAAGTAGTGCTTCACCTGTTTGTAGGCGTTTGATATACTCAGCTAAGGGATTGTTATACGGCTTATTTTGTATCGTTACCATTATTTTTTCTCCAAAACAGTAAAAATATTATTTGTAATTGCTTATTATCGGCGATTAATTAGTTATTAATTACCAGCTTGGAGATTATGTTTGTAGTAAGGATGATGCATTACTACAAACCCAATCTCCATATTTTAATTTTTACTTGCTTTATCCAAGGCAACCGTTGCCACTACGTTTTGTGTATTTACCATTGCTGTTATTGTTGGTTCTGTCCAACGCGCTATCCAAGCGGGTTGGATACCAAAAATCACAATCAGCACAGCTAAAACTATAGATGGAATGCGATCGCTCCAATACACGCGCGGTAAGTTGGTAACTTGTGCAGATAGACGCCCAAAAAAGGCTTGGTTAACCAGAATCAAGAAGTAAACAGCAGTTAACCCTGTACCAATCATACATAGCAAGGTTTGGACTGGAAAAACTGGAAAGCTGCCCCGAAAAATTACGAATTCGGAAATAAATCCTAACATTCCAGGTATACCAGCACTGGCCATGACTCCCAAAACCATCAAGCTACCAATGACTGGCATCCCGCGTTCTGGATTTAGCAGTCCTCGGACGACATCTAAATCGCGACTCCCAGCCTTTTTATAGACAACACCTACAAGCAGAAACAGTAGGGCCGAAATTAAGCCGTGGCTAATCATTTGCATGACAGTACCTAAGACGCTTAACTGTGTCGCCGCCGCTGCCCCTAAAAGTATATAGCCCATGTGTCCAATGGAACTGTATGCCACCATTTTTTTCATATCTTTTTGGGCGATCGCGCAAGATGCACCATACACTACACTTACTACTGCCCAAGTCGCCAACCAAGGAGCTAAATAACTCCAAGCTTCTGGTAACAAGTTCATACCAAATCGCAGTAAGCCATAAGTTCCCAATTTCAACAATACCCCAGCTAATAAAACTGAAATTGGCGTGGAAGCTTCCACGTGAGCATCTGGTAACCAAGTATGGAAAGGAACCAAAGGAATCTTAATGCCAAAACCGACTAAAATTCCTGCCAGTAACAAAAGTTGCGTTGCCAACGGTAGAGACTTGGCATTTAAGGTTGCTAGCGCAAAGTTAGGCGCACCACTCAGCCATATCAGACCAAGGAAACTTGCTAAAATCAGAATTCCCGAAAGAGCAGTATAAATTAGGAATTTCGTAGCTGCGTAACCTCGTCTTTCACCACCCCAAATTGCAATCAACAGATACAGGGGAATTAGTTCCAATTCATAAAACAAGAAAAATAGCAACAAATCCTGAGCAAGAAATGCTCCAGTTACCCCAGCACTTAACAGCAGTATCAATGAATAATAAAATCTAGGACGTTGCAGAGATTCATCGCTGCTGTAAATAGCAATGCAGGTCAATAATCCGTTTAAAACCAGCAAAGGCAAAGATAAACCATCTACTCCCAGATTATAGTTCAAACCTAAGGTATCTACCCACGGTATGAACTCACTAAACTGTTGACTAACTTGCCCTGGGTTAAATTGAATAGCTAAAACGACCGACCACACAAAAGCGATACTAGCAACGAGTAAAGCTATCCCACGGGAAAGTTTACCATTCATGCCAGTGGGCCAAAAACCGATCAAAGCCGCACCAAATAATGGCACTAAAATCAACGCACTTAGCATACACAGAACTAGTTAAGGATAGGGAAGGGAGATGAGGAGGACAAATGACAAATGGCTCCTAGAAAGGCAGCTTATCTAATAGTCCTAATGACCAACTGATGAAAAAGCCCAGTACGCTGACGACTGCGAGGATGGTCAACATATAACCTTGGGATTGCCCAGAAATGCTGTACTTTAAACCTTGTCCGCTGAGAATAGCTGCAAACCCAACCAAGTTAACAAGACCATCAACTAAATAGCGATCGCTCCATGCAGAAATTTTAGAAAGTAACGCTACTGCACTTACCACAGTCACTTTATAAATTTGGTCGATGTAGAAATCGTAACCCAATAAGTCTTGCATAAATCTCCAGACCAGGATTCTAGACCTCGACCAAGCTTTTTCCAGATACATGGTAGAGCCAATGCTTACGCCTACCATAGTCGAAGACAATAATATTCCCACTACGTACCAATTAATACTTTCCCAATCAGGTAGCAAGTACCATTGCTGTAGCATCAAGGGTAGTAACAGCGTCAGAATAATCAAAGCTACCATTGGAAATGCCATCTGCCAACCCACTTCTGGTGCACGTCTGGTTTTTTGTTGCGGTGTACCCCAAAATATGTATCTGAATACCCGCGTTAAATTTAATGCTGTCAAACCATTGACTATTACTAATACACCAATTACCCAAGGGCTAATATTAACAAAGCCATCAGCCCAGGACAGCATTGCCCAAAAGCTTCCTAGTGGTAGCAGTGTTACCATTCCCGCCGAACCGACAACATAGGCAGTGGTAGTGGCTGGCATCCGCGACCACAAACCACCCATTTCTGTGAGATTTTGAGTGTGAGTAGTATAGATTATGGAACCAGAACTCATAAATAATAGTGCTTTGGCGATCGCATGAGTTAACAGCAGCATCAAGGCCACACCGCCTTGCTGCAACCCCATTGCCAAAAATACTAGCCCCATGTATGCGCTGGTAGAATGAGATAGTGCCCGCTTAATATCAATTTGCGCTAAAGACACTAAAGTTGCACCAATTGCTGTCACTGTACCCATGATTACCAAGGCGTTCAACGCCACTGGGGACAGAGCCAACAATGGCTGCATTTTATATAGTAAATAGGCACCACCAGCTACCACCAGTGAGTTCCGTAATACTGAGGCAGGGTTCGGCCCTTCCATCGCTTCATCTAACCACAGATGCAGAGGAAATTGAGCACATTTACCTGCTGGACCAGCAATCAATGCTAACCCCAGTAAGGTAGAACTGACTGAATCTAAGTTAGCTGTTTGCGCCCACTCATATAAATCAGAAAAGTTCAAACTACCCGCCAAGCTAGAAAGTGCCACTACACCCATCAGCAGCAACAAGTCTCCTACCCGTTTGGTCCAAAATGCATCCCGTGCTGCTGTCACTACTAGCGGTTGTGCATACCAGAATCCTACTAGCAAGTAAGTAGAAAGCGTCAAGACTTCCAAAAGAGCATAGCTGAGAAACAAAGAGTCACTAATGGCTAAACCACTTAGAGCTGCTTCAAAAAATCCAATCAACGCAAAAAAACGCGCTAACGCCCAGTCCTTTTCCATGTAACCTAGGGCGTAAATTTGTGCTAGTACGCTTAAACCGGTAATTAAAACCGTAGCCCCAATACTAACAGGCGAAATTTCCAATCCAAAGGACAAATCTAAATCTGCTACTTTGAACCAGTTAATCAACAAATTTTCTGGTTCTTTATCCCAGATATGTTGAAATATGAATAAGCTATGGACAAAAGCGGCAATCGTTGTCAACAAGTTGAAATATGCCGCAGGTCTTGGCCCGGTTCGCCGAATAATTCCCATTGCCCACGGCAAGGTTAAAACAGCACCTATTAAACCATAAACAGGCACAAACCAACTTGTGATGTAGAAAGATTGATTCATTTAAATTCCCTTTGACGGCTCAGGATGGAATACCTTGTTTAAAATCAGCTTTTTTAAAAAATATTCTTTATAACTTAGCTTGACATTACACAGTGATAAAAACTGTAATGGCAAAATAAAAATATTTAATTGTTACTCTATACTTTACTTATAACATTGGAATTCCTACTTCTACATTGCCAATTTATAACGCTTATTATAAAAACTTATATAACTTTTAGACTATGGTTGTATAAACAAGAAAATTTTAGGAAAACCCTTTCAGATAATGTATCTAGGTTCCTATTCTGGGGACTGAGATTAAATTACAAAGTTTATTAATCTAGGTTTAACAAATGTAATTAAAAAATTATAAAGCGTAATTGACCGCTCTAGCAATCCGTGAAATTTCATTAACCAAATGACAGCATTAATTTATGTTAAGTTTTCTTAAACGTTTTTATCATAAACTATTATAGTGATTTATATTGCCAGGAACGCCAAGCTTTCCTATGCTTATTTTGGAAGTGTTTTCTTAGCTCAAGATGAGCTTCCCCGTCAACAATTTCAAACCTCAGTACTGATTGGATTAATTTTGTAGGAGTTCTGCGATGCCAATTGCAGTTGGAATGATTGAGACTAAAGGCTTTCCAGCAGTAGTAGAAGCTGCTGATGCGATGGTGAAAGCCGCTCGTGTAACATTAGTTGGATATGAAAAAATTGGTAGTGCGCGAGTCACAGTGATTGTGCGGGGTGATGTATCGGAAGTGCAAGCCTCAGTAGCAGCTGGGGTGGAAGCAGCCAGAAGAGTAAATGGTGGTGAAGTGGTATCCACCCACATCATTGCTCGTCCCCATGAAAACCTAGAGTACGTCTTGCCGATTCGTTATACCGAAGCCGTAGAACAGTTCCGCACTTAAAAGCCGGTTAAACATAAGTAATTAACGGGGTTGCCTTCTTGAGTGCTTTTGTTTTCCAAATCTAAAAACTTTAAATAAGGGTAATAACTAATGTCGATCGCAGTAGGAATGGTAGAAACGCTAGGCTTTCCAGCAGTAGTAGAAGCAGCAGACGCGATGGTGAAAGCTGCTCGTGTCACCTTGGTAGGCTACGAGAAAATCGGGAGTGGTCGGGTTACAGTCATCGTTAGGGGAGATGTTTCGGAAGTACAAGCTTCCGTAGCCGCAGGCGTAGAATCAGTGAAGCGAGTCAATGGTGGACAAGTGCTGTCTACTCACATCATTGCTCGTCCTCACGAAAACCTGGAATACGTCCTGCCAATTCGTTATACAGAAGATGTAGAGCAATTCCGGGAAAATGTCAACGCCATTCGTCCTTTCGGCAGAAGACCATAATTTGTAATGCAAATTGCCAAAGTTCGTGGCACAGTAGTTAGCACGCAAAAAGAGCCAAGTCTTAGAGGCGTGAAACTACTGTTATTACAATTAGTAGATGAAGAAGGAAACCTCCTGCAAAAATACGAAGTAGCAGCAGATATCGTTGGTGCAGGAGTAGATGAGTGGGTACTTTTCAGTCGTGGTAGTGCTGCTCGTCAAGTTCCTGGAAACGAACATCGTCCGTTAGATGCAGCAGTGGTGGCGATAATTGATACTATTCATGTTGAAGATCGTCTCATTTACAGCAAAAAAGACCAATATAGATAGTCATGAGTCATTGATCATTGGTCATGAGTCGTTGGTCATTAGTTACTGGTCATTGGTCATGAGTCATTAGTCATTACGCAAAAGACAAAGGACAAAGGACAAAAGACAAAGGAATAATGACAAAGGACAAAGGACAAAGGACAACTGACAACTGACAACTGACAATTTTAGGAGGAATCTCGCGATGGCAGTCAGCAGCACGGTGGCACCCCCAACCCCGTGGTCGAGGAGCTTGGCTGAGCCAAAAATCCATGAAACAACATTTGTACATTCGTTCTCCAACGTGATTGGAGACGTGCGCATAGGTGCAAATGTAATCGTTGCTCCAGGAACTTCCATTAGGGCCGATGAAGGTACGCCTTTTTTTATTGGTGAAAACACTAATATTCAAGATGGTGTAGTAATTCATGGCTTGGAGCAAGGTCGAGTAATTGGTGATGACCAAGAGCAATACTCGGTATGGATTGGTAAAAATGCTTCTATCACCCACATGGCCCTGATTCATGGGCCAGCTTATGTTGGAGAGAATTCGTTTATTGGCTTTCGCTCTACGGTATTTAATGCCAGGGTGGGTGCAGGTTGCATTGTAATGATGCACGCTTTGATTCAAGATGTAGAAATTCCTCCTGGTAAGTATGTGCCTTCAGGAGCGATCATTACCAATCAACAGCAAGCTGACCGCCTACCAGATGTACAAGCGCAGGATCAGGAATTCACCCATCACGTTGTGGGAATTAATCAGGCACTACGAGCGGGTTATCTCTGTGTTGCTGATAGTAAATGTATTACACCCATCCGGAATGAATTAAAAAAATCTTCTACAAGTAATGGCATTACAGTTTTAGAGCTAGAAAGGAGTAGTGAAGTGGCGAGCAAGAGCTTGGGTGCAGAAACAATAGAGCAGGTGCGCTATTTGTTAGAGCAGGGGTATAAAATTGGTACAGAACACGTAGACGAAAGACGGTTCCGCACTGGTTCTTGGACTAGTTGCAAACCACTGGATGCTAGATCTATTGGTGAAGCGATCACAGCTTTAGAAAGTTGCGTAAGAGACCATAGCGGCGAGTATGTGCGGTTGTTTGGCATCGACAAAAATAGACGGCGTGTGTTGGAAACCATCATCCAACGTCCAGATGGCACAGTTTCAGCACCTACCAACTTTAAAGCTCCTGCTGCTCAGTCTAATGGCAGCTACAGAGCTAATAATAACGGTAACGGTAGCGGTGCTGGCAATGGGCAAATCAGTTCCGAAACTGTAGAACAGATCCGCCAACTTTTGGCAGGTGGTTATAAAATCGGCACAGAACATGTAGATGAGCGACGCTTCCGCACTGGTTCCTGGCAAAGTTGCGAGCCGATTAAGGCCAGTTCTACCAATGACGTAATTGCTGCCTTAGAAGATTGTATCAATAACCATCAAGGTGAATACGTGCGCTTAATTGGTATTGACTCAAAAGCCAAACGACGGGTATTAGAAACCATCATCCAACGTCCAAATGGTCAGGTCAATCCATCTACATCTAGCAGCCAAAAATCATTTACTAGTGCACCAACAGCAACAGCACAAGCAACTAACACCCGCTTGAGTGGCGAAGTAGTAGAACAACTACGGCAATTACTGAGTGGTGGCTATAAAATTAGCGTTGAACACGTAGATCAAAGAAGATTCCGTACAGGTTCTTGGACGAGCAGCGGTCCTATTCAAGCAAACTCTGAAAGAGAAGCAATCAGGGCCTTAGAAGCACACCTTGCTGAATACCAAGGAGAATATGTGCGCTTAATCGGGATTGACCCCAAAGCCAAGCGTCGGGTACTCGAAACCATTATCCAACGCCCATAGCAGTACGAGTGAAAAGTGCTGAGGAGCCAGTACTGTATAGGACTGGCAAATTAGTTGTCCGAATTGAATCAACTAGCGTTGCTGAGTTGAATCGGTTGTGGACACCAGCCATACTATGACTATTACTCAGCACTCACAACTCAGTACTCAAAACTACTCTCATTTTCCGGCTTCCGAGGTGACAATTCTCATGTCTGTGCCGCCACTGCGCCTCAGCAATAACTTTGATTCTTATATTAGTGGCGAGGTGACTATTCATCCAAGTGCGGTACTCGCACCAGGGGTGATACTCCAAGCGGCTTTAAACGGCAAGATTATCATCGGACCGGGGGTTTGTATTGGCATGGGGTCTATTCTCCAAGTCGATAAAGGAACCCTAGAAGTAGAAGCAGGAGCAAACTTGGGAGCCGGGTTTCTCATGATTGGTCAAGGTAAAATAGGAACAAATGCTTGTATTGGTTCAGCGACTACAGTATTTAACTGTTCGGTTGCACCGGGACAAGTAGTTCCACCTGGTTCAATTTTGGGAGACACCAGTCGGCGTATTGGTGCTATAAAATCGGAACCATCAAAAACTAATGCTTCTACAGCTACGCAGGTGGCAAAGGAAGGAAAAAATTTGATCGGCAGACAAAGGAACAACGGGATCAATAGAGATCAGAACAAGACTATTTCCTCAACAAGCCTCTCTGCTGGAGTTTTCCTAGAGTTAGAACACAAATCTACTTCCCAACCTCAGCCTGCTACTAATCCGGTAGACGAATCTCCTGTCGTTCCAGAAAACCCCGCGTTGGCTGGTTCCAACCTAGAGGAAGCCGCAGAAGCCTCAAATGAACTGAGCCAAGACTTACAAACCAATCCAAATGCCACTGAATCACCTAACAGTATTGGTACTCAGATTTATGGTACAGGAAGCATCCAAAGGCTGTTAGTCACCTTGTTTCCCCATCGCCAATCACTTAATGAACCAATCTCTGACGATCAGTCTGAATAAGTGTTAATTGTAAGTTGTCAGTTTCGTGAGTATCTTGGAGACTCTACATGGAAACATCAAATCAACGGGCCATTAACACTGTTCAGTCATCCCACCATCGAGATAACCTCAAAGACACTGCTTTAGGTTTAGTATCTACCCTCAGTTTTCCAGCGATCGTTGGGACAGCGGACATGATGCTGAAATCGGCAGGAGTTCATTTAGTTGGTTATGAAAAAATTGGTGGTGGTCATTGTACAGCAATTGTGCGGGGTGGGATTGCGGATGTGCGTCTAGCCGTAGAAGCTGGCGTACAAACTGCTGAACAGTTTGGTCAATTGGTTTCTAGCTTGGTGATTCCCCGTCCTTATCCCAATCTGGAGGTAGTCCTGCCGATCGCTAATCGTTTCAGCAAACTGATGGAAGAAGGAAATTACAGCCGTTTGAGTAATCAAGCAGTTGGTTTGGTGGAAACGCGAGGATTTCCGGCGATGGTAGGAGCCTGTGATGCCATGCTCAAAGCGGCTGATGTGCATTTGGCAGCCTATGAAAAAATTGGTGCAGGTTTGTGTACAGCCATTATTCGTGGCTCAGTGGCTAATGTTGCGGTAGCAGTAGAAGCGGGGATGTTTGAGGCAGAACGCATTGGGGAGTTGAACGCAGTAATGGTGATTCCGCGACCGTTGGATGAATTGGAGCAGACATTGCCATTAGCAAGTTGTTGGATAGAACAACGTCAACCATTAAATTTACCAGTGAATATCAGGGAACGGGAACAAGTTGCCGAAATTGAGATGCTTCAGTTGCCAGATTTAACTCAATTACCTGTCAAAATTTTAGAAGAATGATGAATGGTGAATGATGAATTAGAAACGATGGATTGTAGGCAATCCGCATTCAGGATTCAATATTCAGCATTCATCTTAAACTGGAAGGCATCTTACGCTTTGCTTTGTTGTTCTCATAATAACTGTTCAATCCTATAAATAAAATATCTAACTTGTAATAGGGTTCATAGAGTTATATCTATACTTATGAATCATAACTTTTGTATGAGCAGTGGTATATCTAATGCAAGTGTTCAGTGATACTAGATTTATATCTATGAATCGCTATTAGAGGAGAATCACCCTTGAACCAAGCGACGCTACACCAGTTGAAGGTGTTCGAGGCGGCAGCACGGCACGGGAGCTTTACTCGTGCAGCTGAGGAATTGTTTCTCACCCAACCCACCGTTTCCATGCAGATTAAGCAATTAACAAAATCGGTCGGTTTGCCTTTATTTGAGCAGGTGGGTAAGCGCCTCTATTTGACAGAGGCTGGACGGGAACTATTTGCTACTTGTCGGCAAATTTTTGAAACTATAGCCCAATTTGAAATGAAAGTAGCAGATTTAAAAGGGCTAAAACAAGGTCAATTAAAATTAGCAGCAATTACAACCGCAAAATATTTTGTACCGCGTTTGTTGGGGCCATTTTGCCAGCTTTATCCAGGAATAGATATCTCACTGCAAGTCACAAACCATGAACGAATTTTAGAGAGAATGGTTAATAATCTGGACGACTTGTATATTATGAGCCAAGTACCAGAAAATATTGATGTGACTTGCCAGCCATTTTTAGATAATCCCTTGGTTGTCTTTGCTCCTCATAATCATCCACTGGCGAAAGAGAAAAATATCCCCATCCAACGTCTTGCCCAAGAACCTTTTATCATGCGGGAACCAGGTTCAGGAACACGCCGCGCTGTTCAAAGCCTGTTCGACGAACATGAAATCACAGTGAACGTGAAGCTGGAATTGGGAAGTAATGAGGCAATTAAACAAGCGATCGCAGGTGGCTTAGGAATCTCTGTTTTATCTCGTCATACCTTAATTGTCGAATCGTCTGAGTTCTGTATTCTGGATGTACAGCATTTTCCGATTAAGCGAACTTGGTATATGGTCTACCCTTCTGGTAAGCAGCTATCGATTGTCGCTCGTACCTATTATGATTACCTGATCAATGCGGCAAAGAATTTCATTGAGCAAAATACTTCTTTTTCCTGGGGTACATTTGAGAAAAGTCAAGTATGAATCAGGGGCTAAGGGCTAGGGAAAGACAGATTTTTATCAGCTTTTATTGACGTACTCTACTTTTCTTCTGTCAAAGACGCTGCACTGTAAGCGAATCTATGCCCAAAAGCTTGACGGTTAGACTTGCAAGCATTAACAATTAACCAGCAGAACCATTTAAAATGGGGGAAAACTGGCAGTGGTTAACCCGGAAATACCATTTTTACGCAAGACAGTACAAAGCCAGATTGTAGCCGTGACGGTATACAGTGATAAAGCCCTAGTCACAAGACGGGGTATAGTTTCCTTAACGGGACAGGAACAGGAATTAGTCATTACCTCACTGCCGATGACTCTAGAAACTGATTCTGTAAGAGTTGGCGGTACAGGTACAGTCGGGGTACGGTTGCTGGGAGTCAGCAGCGATCGCACTTATACTACAGAACCAGTTGCAGAACGTGTAGCACAACTAACGAGGCAGATTCAGCAATTAGAAGCAGAACAACGCCATCTGCAAGCCCAAATCGATGCTTTAGCATTGCAGTCTAGCTTTATCGCTGGGTTACGGGAAAAGACAGAGGAACCTTTTTCCCATAGTTTGGCGCGGAAAAACCTCAGCCTCAGCGAAACTCTAGATTTTCTCAACTTTCTGGGAAGCCAGTATAGCGAATATGCGATCGCTTCTGGGGAATGCAAAAGCCAACAGGAAGAACTCGAAAAGCAGTTACAAGTACTGCGCGCCTCACTGCAAAAAATTCAAACACCCCACCCCAAAGAAAGTTTGAGCTTAATTGTAGCAGTGGAAGTTGTTGGTGCAGGCGACTTTGAGCTAGAGCTTTCTTACGTTGTGAATCGTGCCAGTTGGACTCCGCTTTATGACTTACGCTTTGGCAATACCAGCAATATTGTCAATCTGAGCTACTTGGCAGAAGTCACCCAAAGCACAGGTGAAGATTGGATAGGGGTAGCTCTCACCCTTTCTACAGCTAAACCAGGATTAGGTACACTTCCACCAAAACCAGAACCTTGGTACATAAATACCATTAGCCCGACAGTACAATTTGCGAGGCGAAGAGGTACACAAAAAATGCCCATGATGGCGGCTCAGTCAGCGCCTGCTGGTGCAATGAATGAAGAAGAGGACGAGGTTGCACAAGACAGTCTTATAGAAGCTGAAACTGTTGTTGCCGAAGTATCCAAAGAAGGAAGTGTAGTCACCTTTAAACTCAATGGTGGGGGTAACATTCCCAGTGATGGAGCACCCCATAAAACTACAATTTTTAACGATGATTATCCTAGTAGCTGCGATTATGTAGCAATGCCACGCTTAGTGAGCTTTGCTTATCTACAAGCTAAAGTGAAAAATAGCCTCAATGGTGCAACTTTTCTACCAGGCAAAGCGAATATTTTCCGTGACAATATATTTGTCGGTACAACCAACTTAGAGAATATTGCACCAGGACAAGAATTCAAAATTAATTTAGGAATTGATGAAGGTTTAAAAATAGAGCGGGACTTAGTTGAGCGTCAAGTTGATAAAAAATTGATGAGTAACCAGCGCCGCATTACTTATGGTTATCGGTTGATAATTACTAACTTGCTCGATCGAGAAACTCATCTCACACTCACTGAACAATTGCCAGTTAGCCGCAATGAGCAAATTAAAGTACGCCTCACCCGTACCAACCCTCAAATTCAATTGGGAGAAATGGGAATTTTGGAATGGGAGTTAACTCTATCAGCACAAGAAAAACGACAGATATATTATCAATTTAATGTTGAGCATACACCTGAATTAACAGTTATTGGTTTAGACATTTAGAGATAGATTTAATCTAGAATGACTAAATGCCTAGCCTCTGCGTCTATAAACTCTTTTAAAGCCTATAATTAGAGCAATCACATACACTATACGATCCTGCATGAACAGCGATCATCCAATTAAAATCCTGTTTTTAGCATCCGATCCCAGCGATGAATCTCGGCTACGCTTAGGGCAAGAGTTACGTGAAATTCGTGAGCGGCTGCAATTATCAAAAAACCGAGATAGATTTGTACTAGAGTCTCGTGAATCTGTGCGTCCAGGAGATATCACTCAAGCAATATTTGATGTTGAGCCGCAGATTGTACATTTCTCTGGACATGGAAAAAGCACAGGCGAGATTTACTTTGAAAATTTATTAGGAAAAGCCCAGCCTGTAACACTCGATGCCTTAGCAGCGCTATTTAAAGAAGTAGCTGACCAAATAAATTGTGTAATATTGAATGCTTGTTATTCAGAAGCCCAAGCGAAAGCAATTGCAGAACACATCGAATTTGTAATTGGGATGAATCAAGCAATTGAAGATAACGCAGCTATAGCATTTACTGTTGGTTTTTACAAAGCATTAGGAGCAAATCGTTCCATTGATAAAGCTTACAAGTTTGGTTGTGTGGAAATTAACATACAAGGTATTTCAGAGCATTTAACTCCTGTTCTTTACGAAAAAAAAAACAGCTAAGAATAACCTAGAACCAGCTAAATATATATTGGTATTAAGCGCCACTATTGATGAAGTTAACAAGCCACTAGCAGAAGCTATTGTTGCCCATTTGCGTCAAATATCTGGAGATGCATCATTGACACTACAGAGAATTGAGGTCGGTAGTGTAAAACTAGTCTTAGAAGGTTCCCAAGAGGGCCTGGAGCAAATTTTGACCCTACTAAAAGAAGGAAAGCTGAATGAAATATTTGGAATTCCAGTCCAGGATGTGCAAGTTGTCGCTTCGTTGAAACAGAAAAGCAATAGCATACCACTGGGAAGAGTAACTATAAACTCGCAACCAGAAGAAATTGTTGTTAGATATATAAATGCTGGTTCTAGGAGACAGGGAATCGCCACCCTAAGACAGGGTTTCGGGGAACAGAATCTCCCTATAGCAACGGAAGCAGAAAAACTGGCGCAATATTGGCGAACTCGTCTATTAGCGGAGTGTCCAGAACAAAGTGCAGTAGCTCAAGAAAGTATCATTCTCTGGTTATTGGGACGTGATTCCCAACGGTTTGATTTGCTCAACCCTAAGGAACTGGAGATTGCCAAGCAAGCAATGGAATATCGCTATCGGATTTTACTGCAACGTTACCTGGGGATAGCACGAGAACGTGCTTATCGCAACCTAATCACGCGGCTGGCCAGTTTGATGACATTGCGGAATAAAATTCAGACTTGGGTTTCTCTCAGCCGCGATCGCCAGCGGAGTGTAATTGATATATTACAAGAAATCATCCAGGAATTACTGCAAAGCGATAGCTACATCCAAGATCAAATGGCTTGTATCGCTGAAATTACCAGCGACAGGCGGCTGCGAGATACACTACTATTTGCCAGTATAGAAGAATATTGTTTGCGCCCAGTACGCAATCAGCCGTTGCTGGTTTACCGCTTTGTCAACTACCTGCGCCGTACTCAACGGGGTGGTTTAACTCAAGTGCCTGGTAGCGACTTGATTAGGCTAGTTTCCGAAGAAATTCTCACCGATGACAGCGATAATCGAGTTAACTTGGTTGATAGTCAGGCGATCGGAGAATATCAAGAAGCACAGGAACAAGAAGAGCAACAGGTATTGCGTCAAGCTGTACAACAAGAATTTGAAGAATATTTACAAGAAAACCTCGGCACAGAAGCCGTAGAGTGGCTACGCCTGTATCTGCAAGGTAAGTCCCAAGATGAAATCGCCAAGAAACTAAATAAACAAATTAAAGAAGTATACCGACTGCGGGAAAAAGTTAGCTATCATGCTGTGCGTGTGTTTGCTCTTAAAGGGAAACCGGAACTAGTGGAAAACTGGCTGGCAATTTCTTTGCAAGAACATAACTTGGGGCTAACACAAAACCAATGGCAGCAACTCTATGAACAATTGACTCAAATGGGGCGGCAGATTTTAGATTTACGCAAAGCTGGCAACTCAATTGAAGCCACAGCTAAAGAATTAAAACTCAAAACTCATCAAGTCTTGGGTGAATGGACAAAAGTCTATCTTGTCGCCCAAGCTTTAAGAACTCAAGATAAAGCTAAGTGATAGTTGTATTTCGCCAGCTAAAAGCTAGGTTCTGGGTTGAGACAGTGATGACATTGGTGAAGTAGCAGGTTCTATTATCCCATTTAGGAGAGCGATAGTAGCTAACGTAAAACTAAGTCCGTAATTAACGGCGCATGGTCAGAATTAGCATTTGCACCTGTAGAAATTTGAGCCACACTAAAGTGCTTGCTGACGAAGCAATGATCGATAGGGATATTCATCAACGGGATGAGCCAGCTTGGTAGATTTACGTGAGTTGCTGGCCGTGGCCAGCTTGGTAAAATGCCAAAACCTAAGCGAGAGTTGTGCAATTTTGTTTTATTGATAAATCTTCGATAATAGGGCGACCAAGGTGTTAAGTTAAAATCTCCCATTAAAATTAATGGCTGATTAAGTTCTTTAATATAATCGCTAAGTGCTGCTAGCTGAAGATTACGTCTGTGAAAATTATTGCGTGTTACAGGTACTATGGGATGAGTTCCAATTAACTTAATAGATTGTTTATCTACTGTTAAGGTTGCTATGAGATTATGACCTCCTTTGCTATTAAAATTATCTGCTTTTACATCTTGAATTGGTAAGCGGCTAAATATTGCCAGTCCACCACCAGGACTTCTAAACGTATAAGGCAAAGTGTTTTTAAAACCAGTTTTTAAATTGTCGAAACCACTGCGATTAACTTCAACAAATAACGCTACATCAGGGTGATTATCCTGCACTACATTAATCACTCCTTTGTCATCATTATTCTGAATGTTAATGTTAAAAGATAAAAGCCGAATTTGTTTAGTTGCATTCCCAGCTAACTGTTGCGAGTAAGGTAAATACCAAGGAAGCACCTCAATTAAATTTAAACCCACAATTAATAAAGCTGCGAGAAATATTACTTTACTCTTGAGATAGCGCTTTCTCCAAAGAATGCCTAAGATAAAAGTAACTATTAACGATAAAACCAAATAATGAACTCGAAAATGAGCGAGTAGTTCTAGCGGCCAGAACCAAGCCATGTAGCTCGCTAAAGATAGGAATCCTAAAATCAACAGGGTAGCGGTTGCAACAATTAGAACTATTCGTTGATTCATGGGTAAATTGGTTGCATCAAATGCGGTCTCATCAATTAACATCAATCACCATTAACTATTTTTCGGATAATTGTGTTAATTTGACAGCCAAGTTGCTACAAATGCACTATTTCTATCCAAAGTAATCCAAAATCAATCCCCAACTGTTTTACAATGCTACAACTACCAAATCTCTAGTTTCACTTTCTCCTACACTCAACAGTGGTAGCGAAAGATGGTGAAAGAACAGCTCATTGAAATACCACAATCAGCTGTCCAAACAGAATGTCAACCTCAGGCGATCGCTTGCGGCAAAAATGCGAAAATTTAGGAATTGCGACCAACGCTATTCTTTCATTCCCCGAGCTAAATCCTATTGATCGTCAGGAAAAACCCATTTTGGCGGTTCCGTCATTCTTCGCCGCATTCGTTCTTCTGCTATTTCCAGCATTTGATCTAGAGAAGTATCCTCAATAAATTGTGCTGCTGCTTCTCTAAACTCAATATTGGGGCATTTATCCCCTAAAACACAACCGTTAACGCAGGCCTCAGCGCAGTTAATCTTTTGCTCCACAGTCAATTCCTCTCTACCAGAGCGTTTATCTACTCTTCAGATAAATCTTACCTTGCTAATTGCTCTCTTATTAGTTTAAATACTTACCATTTAATTTAGTATAGAGATCCTTGATCCTTAGACTTCTGTCCACAGTAGGAGAAAGGCTAAAGGTTAAGAACAACAGAAAACTTAATCCCTTAAAACCTTTCCCCGCCTCATGCAAAGTGGCTGTTACGCTAACCATAATATAAATGCAGTGTTTTGCTGAAAAGGGCGCTCATGTCGGAAATATTTGCCACTACCGGAACCATCGCCGCGATCGCAACTGCTGTTGTCCCTCAACAGGGTAGCGTTGGCATTGTGCGAATGTCAGGTTCCCAAGCGATCACGATCGCCCATAGTCTTTTTCATGCACCTGGGCATCAAGTTTGGGAAAGTCACCGCATTCTCTACGGTTACATCCGCCATCCCAAGACGCAAAAACTGGTGGATGAATCTTTGTTGTTGATTATGAAAGCACCCCGTTCTTACACCCGTGAAGATGTGGTGGAATTCCATTGCCACGGCGGAATTATGGCGGTGCAACAAGTATTGCAACTGTGTTTGGAAAATGGTGCAAGACTCGCGCAGCCAGGAGAATTTACGCTCCGTGCCTTTTTGAATGGGCGATTAGATTTGACACAAGCCGAAGGTATTGCTGATTTGGTGGGAGCGCGATCGCCGCAAGCTGCCCAAACTGCCTTAGTCGGTTTACAGGGTAAATTAGCTCATCCAATCAGACAGTTACGCGCTAACTGTTTAGATATTTTGGCAGAAATCGAAGCTCGGATCGATTTTGAGGAAGACTTACCTCCGCTGGATGATAAAGCGATGATATCAGCAATTGAGAACATCGCCGCAGAAATTACTAAATTATTGGCAACTAAAGACAAAGGCGAACTACTACGCACAGGTTTAAAAGTAGCAATTGTCGGGCGACCGAACGTTGGTAAATCGAGCTTGCTGAACGCTTGGAGCCGGAGCGATCGCGCCATTGTCACAGATTTACCTGGTACAACCCGCGATGTTGTGGAATCCCAGTTAGTTGTCGGTGGTATTCCGGTACAGGTGCTGGATACGGCGGGGATTCGTGAAACAACAGACCAGGTAGAAAAAATTGGCGTCGAGCGATCGCGCCGTGCCGCCAGTGCAGCTGATTTAGTGTTGTTGACCATCGACGCATCAGCAGGTTGGACAGCAGGCGATCAAGAAATTTACGAGCAAGTACAACATCGACCATTAATTCTTGTAATTAACAAAATTGATTTAGTAGAAGATAGTGTAAGAAATACGCTTCAATCGAAGATTCCAAATTTTAAATTTCAAATTTTTACAGTAGCAGCAAAGAATCAGGGAATTGAAGATTTAGAAACAGCAATTTTAGAGATAGTTCAAGCCGGGAAAGTTCAAGCTGCTGATATGGATTTAGCAATAAACCAAAGGCAAGCAGCAGCCTTAACAAAAGCGAAAATGTCTCTAGAGCAAGTGCAGATTACAATTGCTCAACAACTACCCCTTGATTTTTGGACAATTGATTTAAGAGATGCAGTTTATGCATTAGGAGAAATTACTGGCGAGGAAGTTACAGAATCAGTACTTGACCGAATTTTTAGTAAGTTCTGCATTGGTAAATAATACCAATTCTTTAAAATTTAGCATCAGATTCAAATCTAGAAATCTAAATTTTGTCTGAATTTATAATTCGTAATTACCAACTTATACTACTACCAGAGCGACAAAACAGAATTAAATATTTACCTTCCAGCACTTCAGTGATGACTAGATTATTTCAACTCAAATTCATCAAACTTAACTACCTGAGAATCCGCCTTGCGAGTATCAAAATAATAGCTGCTAACTGTACCTGTCTCAGTGTTAAAAATGCTAAAAACTGTGATGTCATTACTTGCAATATATGGCATTGGTTTACCATCTTCTCCTAATAATGGGGCAATTGTCGGCACTACAGGTTCCAAACCATTTGGGTCACCTAGTACAACATATTCTTCTTGATATCCGATTGGCACTTCTCGCTTTTTATCACCCCAAGCCGCACCATAAGAGTTACCAACGTTAGATGTTTCGAGAAAGTGCATTCTGCTAGGGCTAACAAAATGATTCCACAAATGAGAATGCCCATATAAGACGAATTGCACATTAGCCGCCTCTAGTAAAGGGATAACATCACGGATTATATAATCTGCGTTTTTAGGATACTCATAACGCACTGCTTTAATGTTACCAACATCATCTCGTTCAATTATCTGAACTGGATCTGTGTAGGCAGGGACGATATTATCACCTAAAGTATGGGGTGGATGATGAAACATTACAACTTTGTATTTTGCTTGTTTAAACTCATCACTATTAAGTTCTAGTTCTAGCCAATTGTACTGCTGGCTACCTTTAGCAATTGGTTCATAAATTAGCTGTCCATAGCCCCAATTTTCAGGATTATTTAAATCTTGTACTACTTCCAGATACCTTCCTTTATACGGTGCATTTAATGTGGGAGTCCGCCACATATTCGTAATGTATAGTACTACCAGGCGCACATCACCAAATGTGACTGCATAATATCTTTTTCCACCTTCTTTACTTTCTGGCAAGGTGAAAATCTCTTCATAGGTATCAGTATTAAAAGAATTATCTTTTAAGGATTTGCCGCTATAAAGCTTCTGGGCGATCGCACGGGGAATCGTATCATTAAATTCATCGTCTAAGCTTTCAGTCCTGGCAAATCTCCCCATCACCTCATGATTGCCAATGCAACTAAATAATGGTGCATGTTGAATTATTTGACCGCCAGTATAGGATGTCTGCACGCCGTTGTGGTTGATTTTATAGTTAGCGCGACCTTGCAAAGCCGGAAAAAACGCACCACCGCGATAATCGTCAAACCATTCTGAGGCGCGATCGCTAACGTTAACCAAATCACCAGCAAACCAAACTGCATCTACTCGTCCCACTGTCTCTACGACTTTTTGCAGATTTGCTGCTGTCATCGGCTTAAGTTGATGGTCAGAGGTCAGTAAAATTTTTAATGGTGTACCTGGTTTAGGATTAGACGCGAGGGTAAAAACATCGCTGCTAACAGTTTCGCCATCTTCCCGCATACTCGTTATCCGATAACTCACCCGCACACCAGGTGTTAACCCAGTTACCTCAGCTTCGTGTCGCCAAATATCACGCCAAACAGGTTTTTGATCAACTTGTCCATTTTCAGTTTGGTTTCCGAAGCGCGTAGGCGTAGCCCGCCGTAGACATCGCTGATCTTCCCTTGCGCGACTGAGTTTAGTTGTGCTTGCCCAAGAAGTCTGAGTTAGATTTTCTCCATAATTGACTACATGTTTAATACCGTCAAATTCTGTAAACCAAACTACTCGCACTGAGGTTTCAGTTGGCAGTTGCAAAAATGGATCGGTCAGCAATTGCGGCGCTGATGTCATGATTGTTTGCCCAAAAGAACGCACGCTTACCAGCGTAAAGCATATAGTTAGCAGAAAAATCAGGGCTAAGACTACTATTTTTTTACTTTTACGGTGGCTTAGCCCTTTGGGCATGAGTAATCTACCAAATTGTGCAGGTTTATTAGCTAATTGTATTTAATGATACTTGAGAACTATCTCAGATTTTTCCAACATCTTGCAAGTTCTATATTTAGTCCGTTGAAGCTAAGATTTTACACCAGTCTCAATAACTCCCTAGAAATGAATCCACAAGCTATTAGCTCGTTCGCGCAGCTTCCCATAAAAAACTTTATTTCAAAACGGGCTGACAACTTAGCGAATAAGTAATGTATATGACTTAGGGGGTAAGGCACATCGCCAACTAATCAACAGTATGGTACTAATCGTCAAGGCAAGTATGAGGTTAAACTTGCCCAACATCCTCTAAATAATGCGGGTTGATATCGTTTATTTGGAGCTAATTTAGCTAAAATGATGCATTCAAAATTACAGTTAAGCTTCACATTATGTCATCCCTTTTGCATAACTAAATATCAAATAAATGTATTCTCAAGAATGATGCCTATGTAAGTAGATATTTGGAACTATGACAGCAGATTTAGTCACAAAGTCATGGTAATAAAGTTTATGAATTCCCAAGAAACTCCAACAACAGCAGAAAATAATTATTCAGATATCGAGAATACACCTGACTATATGAATCCCCAAAAACCAGGGAAATCTGAGCCTGTGACTCAGGTTCAAGCAGATAATGTCATTACTAATAAAGATTTACCAGACCGTCGAGTTCGCTATGGCTTGCCCGTATTAATATTTGCCATTTTCTTATTTGTTGCCGCCATTTACTACGGCATTATCAACCCGTAGTTTTAGCAACCAAAGCCAGAGAGTTACCACCCTGACTTTGGTTGTTAATTGTTAATAGCTTTCTATGACATAGTACAGTTATATTTACACTTAAATATTTGTAACAACAGACTTGCCAACTTTATGCTTATGCACTGTCTTTTGAGCAAATATTCTATTAAGAAGTGCAACAGATTAGCTGTATTCAGGACTACAAGCTTATTTAATATCAATCTACATCTTAAGTGTGATGGAAATAGTAGCTAATAATTTTTTGATTACTCCTATATGCATGAGTTGCACCATCATATTGCCTAGGTATATAAGCCTAGGGATTATGCCTGTTTTATCCTGATGCTCACCAGCTTTTGCTATTCGATTAACCTCCGATTTAAGCCAGAAAGGGTATTTATTCAATTGCTTTCGTGTTGCTAACTCGAAAGAAGTAGCAACTTGAAATAGCGTTTAGGGAGGATTTGATTAAAATACATGGCAAGAAAATATCCTAAATTTAGCCAGGATCTCGCTCAAGATCCGACTACACGTCGAATCTGGTACGCGATGGCTCAGGGCAATGACTTTGAAAGCCATGATGGCATCACCGAAGAAAATCTTTACCAAAAGATTTTCGCTACTCACTTCGGTCATGTGGCAATCATCTTTCTCTGGGCTTCTAGCCTTCTGTTTCACGTAGCCTGGCAAGGTAACTTTGAACAGTGGATTAAAGATCCCCTGCATATTCGCCCGATCGCCCATGCGATTTGGGACCCCCACTTTGGTAAACCTGCGATTGATGCGTTTACCCAAGGCGGCGCTAACAATCCAGTTAACATTGCCTATTCTGGGGTCTACCATTGGTGGTATACCATCGGGATGCGGACAAACAATGACCTGTACATGGGTTCAGTTTTTCTCCTACTGTTGGCAGCGTTGTTTTTGTTTGCTGGCTGGTTACATTTACAACCCAAGTATCGTCCCAGCCTTTCTTGGTTCAAAAGTGCTGAACCTCGCCTCAACCACCATTTGGCAGGTTTGTTTGGCGTCAGTTCTTTGGCTTGGGCAGGTCACTTGATTCACGTTGCGATTCCGGAATCTCGTGGTGTTCACGTTGGTTGGAGAAATTTCCTGACCACATTACCCCATCCAGCAGGGTTGGCACCATTCTGGAGAGGTGATTGGGGTGTTTACGCTCAAAATCCAGATACACCTGGGCATATATTTGGTACATCCCAAGGTGCAGGGACTGCAATTTTAACTTTTTTGGGTGGGTTCCATCCCCAGACAGAATCGCTGTGGTTGACCGATATGGCTCATCACCACTTAGCGATCGCTGTGATTTTCATTATT
This sequence comes from Nostoc sp. 106C, assembly GCF_002154725.1. GTDB lineage: Bacteria > Cyanobacteriota > Cyanobacteriia > Cyanobacteriales > Nostocaceae > Aulosira. The sequence goes on from NZ_MTAW01000048.1 coordinate 75,042, forward strand.
GCCGGACACCAGTACCGGACTAACTTTGGGATCGGTCACAGCATTAAAGAGATGCTCAACGCCAGAAATTTCTTTGGCGTCCGAACTGAAGGTCAGTTTAACCTGCCACACCACGGGCTATACGACACCTACAACAACTCGCTGCACTTTCAGCTGTCCATACACTTGGCAGCGTTAGGTACGGCAGCATCTTTGGTGGCGCAGCATATGTACTCGATGCCTCCTTACGCTTTCATAGGGAAGGATTACACAACACAGGCAGCGTTGTACACTCATCACCAATATATTGCTGGGTTCTTGATGATTGGTGCTTTCGCCCATGCTGGCATTTTCTGGATACGTGATTACGACCCAGAACAAAACAGGGGCAATGTCCTTGATCGCGTGCTAAAGCATAAAGAAGCGATCATCTCCCACCTCAGTTGGGTATCGCTATTCTTGGGCTTCCATACTCTTGGTTTATACGTCCACAACGATGTCGTAGTTGCCTTTGGTACTCCTGAAAAGCAAATTCTGATTGAGCCAGTGTTCGCTCAGTTCATTCAATCTGCTCACGGTAAAGCGCTGTATGGAATGAACGCTTTGCTATCTAATCCAGATAGTATTGCCTACACGGCTTGGCCAAACTACGGTAATGTCTGGTTATCAGGTTGGCTAGATGGAATTAACTCCGGCACAAACTCTCTGTTCTTAACCATCGGACCAGGCGATTTCTTGGTTCACCATGCGATCGCTCTCGGTTTGCATACCACCACCCTGATTTGTGTCAAGGGTGCGTTAGATGCCCGTGCTAGCAAGCTGATGCCCGATAAAAAGGACTTCGGTTTTACTTTCCCTTGTGATGGTCCTGGTCGGGGCGGTACTTGTCAAACTTCGTCTTGGGAGCAGTCTTTCTTCCTAGCTACGTTCTGGATGTTGAACCTCCTTGGTTGGGTGACTTTCTACTGGCACTGGAAGCATCTAGGTATTTGGCAAGGTAATGTAGCTCAGTTCAATGAGAATTCTACTTACCTCATGGGCTGGTTCCGAGACTACCTTTGGGCTAACTCCGCTCAAGTAATTAACGGGTACAACCCCTACGGCGTTAATAATCAGTCTGTGTGGGATTGGATGTTCCTCTTCGGTCACCTGGTTTGGGCTACTGGTTTTATGTTCCTCATTGCCTGGAGAGGTTACTGGCAAGAGTTGATTGAAACTCTAGTCTGGGCACATGAACGCACTCCACTGGCTAACCTAGTTCGCTGGAAGGATAAGCCTGTTGCTCTTTCCATTGTCCAAGGTTGGTTAGTTGGTCTAACTCACTTCACGGTTGGCTACATCCTTACCTTTGCAGCATTCTTAATCTCTTCAACCGCTGGTAAATTTGGCTAAAAATTTTTGATATCCTCTGACCTTTTGCATTTCTCCCCTCCTAAGCTGACAGCATAGAGGGGGATTTTTTTATTGAAATATATTGATGATTTCCTGTTTTCAGCAACGAATAATCTTGAGCGATCGCATTTCAGACCGATGACAAATCATGGCTGATTAACTGATATGATAACGGCTCTTACCAAATGCTTTTGCTTGATACATTGCAATATCTGCTTTGCGTAATACTTCTTCAGGCGATTTAGTATCTGCTGAGATTGTTGATATACCAATGCTCACCGAACAAGATATTTGTTGACCATTCAATACAAAAGGTTGTTTGAGCGCAGCAATAACTTGATTAGCTGTACGAGCGGCACAACGAAAATCTTTCACATCTTCTAATAAAATTACAAATTCATCTCCACCGAGCCGTGCAATAAAATCTCCCCATTTCAGAAGAGATTTTAGCCTCTGGCTAATTTCAATGAGAAATTTATCTCCTGTGTCATGTCCAAAATTATCATTAATTGCTTTAAATCCATCTAAATCGAGAAAGAGGATAGAAGAAAAATATTGGCTATAATATTGCTGACATTCCAACACGTAATCCAACTGCTGCATGAAATAAGCTCTATTTGGTAAACCTGTTAGAGGATCGTGCATGGCAATATAACGTAATTCCTCCTCAATTTGTTTGCGATCTGTGATATCACGAATAATATTAAGTAAATAAGTTTTTTTTTGCCATTCTAAAAGCTTTACTGATAATAAGCCTGTGCGTTTTTCCCCAGTTTTTAAACAAAATTCAATTTCTAGATTGTGAATATGTTCTTGCGTTTTTAAACTTTTCTGAATTTGTGAATATCCTTCAATGGTAAATCCCATATCTAATAAAGTAATTGGGTAACCAATAACATTCTCTCTACTATATCCAGTTACCTTTAAGAAGGTTTTATTAATTTCTACACAATATCCTTTACCTAATGTTGTTATTAAAATTAAATCGGGAAAATAATCTATAACTTTTATAAAATTATCTTGAGAATAATCATTTTTTATTTGATTTATTCTGGAATCAAACATACCAGCTTTGCAACTAGTATTTCTAGGTTTCATATGTTAAGTATAGGTTATTGAAATATAATCATAATGTTTGAAAGCAATTTTTATTAAAAATCTTACTTATTCTTAAGCAATTTTGAATTTAAGCTTTAAAGAAACATTGGAATGGAATTAAGCCGATCTTCTGTTAATTCTTTTCTTAACCACCCCATTTTTACAGGTACATTGTAAAGTCGACCTGGAGCAAATTGCGCCCAAAAGTGACGCAGACCAGGAACAACAACTTTAACAACATGCATACCAATATCTGGACGTGTTTGATCGAGAACAAACATTTCTAGCCCATGTTTAGTAGCTATATCAATACAAGCAAGCACATCTTCTCGTAAGTCATGACTGTGGTAAAAAGGATAGTTTGCGAACACTTTAGGAATTATATTGGCATTGGGAACCAGGTAAGCTTGGTTTGCTAATGTTGCATTTTTGCACCAACTTTGCATATCCTGACGGGTGAACTTCGCTGGCGAATAAGGATTTCCTCCATTGGAAAGAAATATCATCTGGTTCATTTCTGTAACAGCACGCAAGATGGCAACTTTTGCATTGAAATGAGTCCCAAACCCAAACAGAATATCTTCTGGCTGTTGATTTAAGCGTCGGGAAATTGCTGCGAAGGTAGGAATATTTAAATCGGTAGTCAGGTCTAATACCCAAAAATCACGCTTGATAAATGTATAGTATGTTTTTAATTGATGTAGATAAGGCTCATCAAAGCTATTTAGATCGACAGCAGGTCTATGTAAACGGTTGTACCACCATATTGCTACTGCATCCCGTTCTACTAACTCCATAAATCCTTGAAGAATAGCTTCTTCTTTATTAGTTCCAGCCGCAGTCCCATTGGTGTCTGCATAACAAAAGCAGCGACCCTCAGACAAAGGATAGCCATAATAACAATATGCTGTTGGCAGATACTTGAATTGTTGGTGGGTAAGCGACCAGATGGGAGTCCATTCAATTTCTTGGCTGTCATCAAAGGGATCGGGTATCCATTGAATTATGTGGTGTTGCTGATTCCAAACTAGGCGATCGCGGTACTGATTTGCGCTATAGTGCATGAACTCATAGGGATGAATTGCCTCTTCTCTGAGGTTGCTATAAGTCCCTTTCACCCTTGGTTCTTCTCCTGTAAAGCTTCCACAGTAGCGCTCAATTGCTTCTCCCAAGGCGCTCATCTTTGCTTGGGCTGCTGTTTTCCCTTTACCAAAGCTTTTACCTTTATTGCGTAAATCCTCTAACTGTCTACTTTCGCCAGGAAAGCTGTGGTCAACAACATAGGCGTGAATCAGCTCGTTCTGCTGGAAGGGTTGAAATAAACTTCTGATCACTCCAGTAATCGGACTAATGTGATGTTCGTAATTTTGAAAAGCTTGTTCGGGTAAGCAGCTGCGATAGCCTCCATCATCGCTCAATTGCTTGGGTTGGCTATTGAGCAGCAATGGTTGAGGTTCCCGTTGACTTATGGTGGGTTCGCCACAACAATGGCATTGCGGACGACGAACTAAGGTATGGCGTTGCAGGTTGAGATTGACAATATCAAAAGTTAGTAGGGTTCCTTCTAGAGGATGCTGTCCTGGGTGACTTAACCATTTAGCAATTTCAGTTGCTGCCAAATTTAGCCCAGTTTGTACAGTTGAAGCTAAAGCAGCACGAGAAACTGGAAACGGATTTAGGGTTTGCTTTTGCTCTTGCAGAAAAGACTCAACCTCACGATTCATCCGCAGACGTTGTGCTAGGCATTCCCAACACCCTGTATGGCCAGGTCGAAAGATGGGGCCAATCCAAATCACGCCTCCCACTGGTTTAACTAGCAGCCACGAACACCTCTGTTGTAAAGCTTCTGCGTTAAATGTTGCTAAACCAGGTTGGAGATAATCATCTGTGAGCACAACAGCAAACTTGCCAGTAACGTCACTGTCAATGTTGAGAGATTCTAAGATGGCAGTTAATGGCTCAGATTTGACGCTACCAAAAGTATGAATAGCAACTTTAGCGTCTTGGAGACATTGAGTTACCAGCTTTGCATCTCTATTAAGCAGTCCCCAAAAAGCCGATTCCGCCAGTGGAGTGTTATCGGCATTGGTGATGTATCCCTTATGTTCTAGCTGCTCTAAAGCATAGATAGTTTCATCAGCCGAAGCTTGTCCTTGCAGTTGTTGAGCAATTTCCTCTACACTATAAAGTCCATTAAGTAGGGGTGCTAGTAGGCAGTATAGACGCCCACTCAAGACAAAATGCCCCTTTTCACTCAAGAGAAATACAGTTCTAGGAGGAGATACCTCAACATGAAAATGCTCTTTGAACTTCGGCTGAATCAGCATAATTGTGGCAGTTAAATATAGATGCAGTGAAGCTTATTTTGCAATGGATATGATCTATTGCGAATTTAGCAGAAGTTGTTGTTTTATCTCACTAATTTGGATATTAAGACTATTGATTTGGGTATCTTGTGCTTGCAACTTTTGATAAAGTGCTTGAATTGCTGCTAAAACTACACCATTGGCATCTACAACATCGATGAAGCGATCGTTTTTACCAACGTTGAAAATAGCTGCAAAATCTTGTGCTATTGGGCCAATATGGCGAATTGTCTCATCTTGGTTTTTATATTCCCAGGTAGTAATAGGTAAATCTGCAATTCCCTTGAGAATATTGTGGACATCAACCTCAGCCACGGCTTCTTTGACATTGCGATCGCTTGTGAAACGAGCCGAACCATTGGGGTCTAGATACATATTTGAGTTATTTTTTAGCCCAGGAGCCTTTAGTGTTCCAGAATTTCCCGGAACTTCCTGTCCTGCGGGATTAATATAGCCGGTACCTCCAACACAACTTGCTAACTCATCATCAGATAATTCTTCAATCAGGCTGGCCGTAGTTACGGGTGTTTGGTCATTAGTGTACATAGAGTTTTATGAAAATTGAATTAAATTTGATTTGTACAATAACGGAACCAATCTGTTTGTTAGATAGATGCACTTTTCTCTAACTTCCAAGAATTGGCACAGATTTCAAAGAAAGCTATGGTGATTAATTGAGAATTCAAGTTGAGTTTTTATTTAAAATCGGACAAGTACTGGCATAGCAGCGGAAACTTGAGTTTACTTCTCAATTAGTTGTTGTTTGAGTTGGTGTACCTGTGTTTGTAGTTCATTGATTTGGGATTCTTTGTGTTGCATCACTTGGTAAAGTGCTTGAATTGCGGCTAAAGCTACACCATTGGCATCTACAACTTCGATAAAGCGATCGCTTTCACCAACATTGAAAGTTGCAGCAAAATCTTGTGCCATTGGGCCAATATGGCGAATTGTCTCATCTTGGTTTTTATACTTCCAGGTGGTGATGGGTAAACTGGCAATTCCTTTGAGAATGGCGTGGACATCGACCTCGGCCACTTCTTCTTTCACATTGCGATCGCTTCTGAAGCGGTCTGAGCCATTAGGATTGTATCTAATTCCTATAGTAGTGATATCAGTAATAACATTGGCAGATACATCCCCCAACAATGGCAATTCAACTAATGGGACTTCTGTAACCTTTTGTTCGCCAGTAGTCAGCTGAATGTCACAGCCACCAACACAAGCGGCTAATTCTTCATCGCTCAAATCTTCAATCAAGCTTTCTGTAATAGGCAAGTTGTTAGAATTCAAATCCATACATTTAACCATTATCGTGTAGAGTGATTAACACCAAAGACTAGTCAGGTTTATCTCTAAGTTGGAAATCTGAGAATACATTTAATTAGTTGTTGAGCATTTATATCCGCGACAAGCTATTTACTTGTGCTGATAATTTTTTGTTCTTGCTGCATCCTCTCCCAATTAATAGACTGTCATTTAATCACATTGTTCGCGGAAATTGGCTCAATGTAAATTCCCTATTGTAAAATCAACTTTAAAAAAGACATAGTAAGAGGACGCGAATAGTAATTTATCTGCTTTATTCAATCTTTAAAAAGATTTACGTAAATTTCCCTATTTACCAAAATGATTAACTTCTATTAGGAGCTACAGCACCGAATTTACTAGATTTATGTTGATTTCTATGAATGTATCAATATCTATATACTCTTTAGAAGAAATTTATTTTTTAAAGTTTATTGAATTTTTAAGTCAGTAAGAATACGGCGCTATCAATTTTATAACTTTATGCAATCTCTAATAATTTTTCTGCTATCTATCTCCTAGGAAATTTATTTTCAGATTATCTAATGTGTATGACAACTAGCTGGGGACAGTCCAGAAGTATGAGGCGTGATAACTGGTGCTTGCGCTGTTAAAAATACCTCTCCCTGAGGGCTAACTACAAGTCCCTGAGCTTCTACAATTTCATTAGAGGTAGGCAATGGTAAATTTGCAGAAGTAACAGCCACCTTAGAGCGATCGCTACTTGCGGAAATTGGAACTGTTTGGATATCTTCCAAAATTGTGTCACTACCCAACACTACCTCTGGATTTTGTGGTAACCCACCCCTTCCAGTAACAATGAAACGGCTGTATTTTTCTGGATTATACTGTCCACAACCTTGAGTAATTAATGTCGAAGCATCATTTGGTTGAACTGGTAAAACAGCAATTCCTTTGCTTGGATCAACAGCCAGAGTTTTAATTTCCACAGCGCCACTCAATCCAAACTGAGAGCTAGCTGTAATATCACTTTCAGAAGTAAGTTCAGGACGAAATTCAATACCAAATATTCCTTGAGTTGTAACTTGAACATTACCACCTCTTCCTTGAATTGCATTAGCTGTAATATCACTATTTTCAGCAGCAGCTAATAAATTGGAACTAATATTTATATCACCACCATTACCATTACCACCTATAGCATTAGTAGTAATTTTACTGCCGTTGCGCATTAATAAAATATTTTTAACTTGTAAGGTGATATTACCGCCTTCACCTGATTTGGTTGTAGCTTGAATTCCTCCTGAGTCTGGTTGAGGATTGCCTGCATTATCAAGCACTATTGAATTAGCTTGAATATTAATGCTTCCACCTTGACCTAAGCCTTCATTATCAACACTTAACCTAGCACCATTCTCTACTAAGAATTTCCCAGTAGAAATTTCTAAGTTACCAGCATTATTAATATTATTTGTGTTTAAAACACTTGCAGATAAACTACTAAATGTGGGAATTAAGCGGGTTGAGTCTAATGGGTCTTCTCTAAGAGGACCTTGCCCTAATAACTGAATAGATTCAGTTGCATTGATGGTGAGTATTCCTCCTTTACCGAAACCGAGAGTTTCAACAGCAATATTACCCCCATCCTGCACTGTTAATTGCTTAGTATTAATTGTTATATTACCTGCATTGCCTGTACTATCTGGATTTGTGCCACTGAAAAGACCACCAGGAAATTGATAAATAGGTGAAACTCCTCTAACATTGACAGAATCGGTAGCATTAATAATCATATTGCCACTATTTCCTGTTGATAAAGTACCAGCGAAAATTTGTGCCCCATCATTAATAATTAACTCCCTTGTGTTAACTATTAAATCTCCTGCTTGTCCACTACCTTGTTGAACTGCTGTAAACAAACCACTTGCTAGAAGATCAGAGGGTGTGACTCCGATTAATTCCACACTATTAGCAGCATTTACTGTCAAAATTCCACCTTTTGCATCAGCGAAGGTTGCAGCCGATATTTGCGCTCCGTGATGAACAAATAATCGCTCCGTATTTACAGTTAAATTTCCCCCGGAACCACTACCGTATGTATCTGCCAATAATCCAGTAAATAAAGAAGTATCTACTGAATCAACACCACTTAGTTCAATTGCATCCGTAGCATTGATGGTTAAATCTCCTCCTTTTCCTAAGGAACCAGGTAAGGTAGCAGTAGATATGCGAGCTTCGCCTTCAACCTGAAGTTTGGCAGTATTTATTGTGATTCCTAGGCTGGTTCCACTACCACTATTTTCAGCAAATAATCCCCGATCAAAAGTTCCAGTCGTGTTGTTATTTGATACGATGACGGCATCTGAAGCATTTAATATCAAATTTGCTCCAGAAATAGCGCCTAGTGTTACTGCTTCTACACGGGAGTTATCAATTGCTAATTGCTTTCCTGTGAGTTGGATACTACCACCTCCATCACCACTGGTTGTGACCAGAGCATTATTGCTAAGTAATACATTGGCTAAAGCCAAATCGCTAGGAAAACCTAATTGAAACTGGTTTCCTATTAATGAAAGCCCAACTGTACCTGCACCTGCTAATCCACCCAATTCAATACGGCCGCTATCTGCAATCAACTGACCGCCATTTAGAGTTACTTCACCACCGATGAGGGCCAGTGTTTGGTTTGTAGGTACGGCGAGATTAGCTCCCTGTAATTGGATCGCTGCTGAGTTACTACCATACTGTAATCCGATAGGAACATTTACACTTAATAAAGGTGTAGTGCTATCTGGAGATGCATTAAACTCATTGCCATCAGCAAACTTTAAACTGTTGGCTGTAGTGGCTAAAAATGAGCCACCAATATCTAATTTTGCATTGGGTCCAAAGATAATTCCATTGGGATTAATTAAGAACAGATTTGCATTACCAATAGTATGAATTTTGCCATCGATATAGGAAGGTAAATTTCCAGTCACTCGACTAATAATATTTTGAATAAATGCAGAATTATTAAAATTGGCAGCACCACCAGTTGGTATAGAAAATTGGCTAAAGCTATGAAAAAGATTACCTCCTACTTGGCTACCACCTGTAATTGTGAAATTGAGATTATCAGGAGAGGCAACGTTTGTAGGGAGAGTCCCATCTGCCGCGATCGCCTGAGCATCACAGGGTTTAGCAAATGCTAGATTGCAAATAGTAAATAATCCAGCAATACTGAGAATATAGTGCCAACTCATATAATTAAAATTAGTCAACTTTGGCTATTTGTCTCTCTCTTAGTATTCCCTTAACACCTGCCACGGTTACTAATTAAACTTGCTAATTAGAAATTTAAGAAAAACAGAGGATTTTCAGGTTGAGCTTGCAAATCCTCGAAACATCCTTGAGCAATTAATCGCCCCTCATTCAGGACAACGATCCAATCTGCGTGTTGAATCACATGGGGTCGATGACTAATCAGAATTGTAGTTTTACCAGAGCGATCGCTTAATAGTTGATCTAGTAAGTGCGATTCACTAGCTGGATCTAAAGCACCAGTAGATTCATCCATGATCAAAATTGGCGGATTGCAGACAATCGCTCTAGCTATAGCTAGACGCTGACGCTGGCCTCCTGAGATATTAGCACCAAATTCACCCAAAACAGTTTGATACTTATCAGGTAGCTGGCTGATAAATTCATCCGCACCTGTGAGCTTGCAAGCATGAACAATCGCCTCAAAGCTAATATAAGGAGCAGTTAAACGGAAATTTTCCATAATTGAACGGCTCCAAAAATGGGCTTCTTGAGGAATTAGCACAATTTGTTGACGCAGTGAATCAAGAGATATATCTTGCAAATTGTAATCACCTATCCGGATATTGCCAGATTGTAGCGAGTACAATCCAGCAATTAGTTTTGCCAACGTACTTTTACCACAGCCTGATTGACCAACTAAAGCAACTATCTTACCACCAGGGATTTTTAGTGAAAAATCTTTCAGGAGGTCAACTCTGCCTGCATGATGAAAATTGAGATTAATACAGACGATATGGGAATTAGAAGAAAATTCTACCCAAGGTTTTTGTTCGTCTCCTTGATTTTCTGTAGTTACGTCGAGCACTTGTGTTAATCGTTGAATTGAAGTTTTTGCTTGTACAAGCCCATTGGCAAAACCAATTACTGTACTAATAAAGCCGAGAAAATTTACATTCATGCTGCTAAAAGCTAGCAATTGTCCAATTGTGATTTCTCTAGCGATCGCTAGATTGCTACCAAACCATAAAAGGAGAATGCTGCTAATTCCATACACCAGTCCTGAAAAAATATTATTAATAGCCGAAATCTGCATCGTTTTGAACGCCAAATTGGCAACTCGTCCAAATTGGCTCTGAAATTCTTCCCATAATTGTGGAGCAGCGCTTAGACTTTTAAACGTTATTGCTCCCTTGAAAGTTTCTACTAAAATTCCTTGATTTTCAGCTTCTAAAATTAATAAATTTTGCGTTTTATGTTGCAATATTGGTAGAAAAATAAATGTTGATAATGTCATTAACACAGAGAAAATTAGAGCAAGTAAGGTCAGCTTACTGCTATAGAACAACATGAACCCTAAGGAGATCACCGCGATAAAAAATTGGCTAGGCAGCCCAATTATTGACTGGGAAACTAACTGATTAATTTCTTGAATATCTCGCAGCCGAGTAACAATTTCGCCACTGCGATGAGATTCGTAGTATGCCAAGGGTAAACGAAGAATTTGCCGACCAAATTCTAATACTAGTTCCAACTGAAGTCTTTGAGCAAAATGAGTAATCAGGTTAGATTGAACAAGTCTGAGGCTGCTGCTAAAAAAATTCATCACAATAGCTGCCAGTACAACATTTACTAGCAGCTTGGTATCTCCACGAACTAGCACATCATCGGTAAGAATTTGTAGTAGAAAAGGAGAAATTAGAGACAGCAGTCCCACAAAAATATTGATAAGCAACGCTTCGCCTAAGATAGCGCGATAATTCCAGACTGGCTGGATAAAGCGCCGAAAATTGTGAATGCGATCGCTTGATTGTGCAAAAAAGCGAACACTATCTGGTTCTAATATGAGCATGAGCCGATTTGCCCAACCCTCCATGAGCTCATGCTTCAAAAGATAACGAAGACCAACAGCCGGATCGGCAATGATATACTTTTTACCTCGACAACCATACAAAACTACCCAGTGATAACCTTGCCAGTGAATGATTGCGGGTAGGGATAGTTCTTGTAATTTATCTAAAATTTCTGGTGCGACTCTAACTCCTCTAGCATTAAACCCTAAGACTTCCGCGCCACGTTTTAGCCCCAATAGAGAAGTACCCAGTTGTCCCGTTCCTACAGCTTCACGCACACGGTTAAGGCTAAAATTGCGTCCGTAATGTTTGGCGATTGTAGCTAGACAAGCTGCTCCGCAATCTTCTTCACTATGCTGACGAATGAATTGATAAGGCATAGAGTGTCAATCACGTGAGCAGAGAATTCTGGCTATGATTCCCTCCTCAGGTGATATCCGAATTATGCAAGCTGCTAGGATTAATCTCATAAAAAATCAGCCTGTGAAACAGGAAGATATCATTGCTTATATTGATAATTCCCAGATCCAAACTCAAAAAGCCAGTCATCACACTTGTTTTTTCATCTATGACCAGCATAAATTTTTATCAAATGTAACTGACCTGCGATGACTACGACCCTTATCATGCTTGCATTTCAGCTTGTGAAATATATCTGCCAGGTTAATTTCTAGCGAAAATTTCTATGAGTGAAGCATCCGATCAGCAACCCAGTAGACTTGATCGAATTGAGCAAATACTATTACTCACCACGACCGCATTAGGTGATATAGCAAGGCAGCAGCAGGTAAATACTAACGCCATAGCCCAGGTTACTGCGCGTCTCGATCAGCTAACCCTCAAGGTGGACAATCTTACAGAGTCTGTAGGGTCATTAAATGAAGATGTTGTCTTACTCACTGATTACCTCACTCAAGTGATTCAAAATGCCGAGACTGACCGCGAAACATTCCAAGCAGAGATTCGACGCATTTGGGAATATCTATTGCAACGTGGCGGTAATGGGAGAGCAGGAGAATGAGGTTCACGAAATTATCTAACTACTGATAAGTCGTATGCAAGTAACTTGATATTACTTGGCTTTTCAATATGTGAAGTATTTATAAGCTTATTTTTATGGTAAATAAGTATAAGTACTCAAATAAAAAACTAGTAGAAATTATGTCTTCTATTTTTTTTGGTTTGGCTTGGGCTTTTCAAGGATTTCTTCTAGGAGGTATTACTCCATTAATATTTTATTTAGTACTGAGTACATTTTTATCTTTAGTAATGCCGCATTTTAAAATCAATAGATACATAGATAAATACGTAGAGCCTATACAAGTGATAAAGGTATGTGCATTAATAGGTACTGTATTCGGATTCTTCTTTGGTTTTACTTACTAATCCACTACGTAGATGAACATTATTAGCCTAGTAGTTTCTATTTACTTAGTTTTTTACGGTTCTAGCCATGAAAAAACCCGCTAATCTTCAGATAAGATTAGCGGACTAGGGATTTTATCAATCGGAGCGGCGGGATTTGAACCCACGACCTCCACTACCCCAAAGTGGCGCGCTACCAAGCTGCGCTACGCCCCGGTCAGAATTATCATTTTAGCAATAAGCTTGAGGATAATCAAGAGGCAAATTCAAAAAACCTTGAGCATCCCAGCAGCTTGCAACAGACCAGGAACAGCAGAATCATTCCACCGACCTTCTGTACATCGCCCTGTATTCAGGATAAAGCGCAGACTGTAGGCATGGGGATAGCCTTCTACTTCCATCCATAATAAATCGCTTTCGGCTTCGCAAGCAATTTTCTCTTCATCCATCAATTCAGTTGCCAGTTGTTTCATTGTGTCTGCTAGCTTTGCTATGAGACGGCAAAAATCGTTTAATTCGGCTTCTGTTAACTCGATCGCCCAATCATCTGTACCCAATAGACCTTTAAATACAGGTGCATTCGGATTCCAACCAATACGCCAACCAGCGCCGCTTTTTACTAAACGTTCCATCAACTAATTATGGTTGGGGTTGTGCTGAATAACTAGAATTAAAGATGTTTGTCAATGCTTGCACTAAGGTATTTCGCTGGCTGCGGGTAAGCTTGGAAATGGCTGCGCGATCGCCTTCTATAGGATTTTCTCGTAATGTATCATTCCCTGGATAGGTAATGTCGTACATAGTTTCGTTTGCATTTAGATAATCAGCCAGAGTCAGCTTCCAATCTAGACGATAACTTGGGGAACGTTCTTTCACATAAATATGATATTGAATTAAACGACCAACTAAGGTATTATTTTCGGCGACTTTCCCAGTTTCCTTGCTAATATACTTGTTTTCTTTCGGAAAATCAGGCAATTTTTGATACACTTGTTGCCAAACATCACTAGGACTTATTCTCTGCGCTATTGCTGGTTGGATGCCTAGAAAAGTTGTGTATTTTGAGTTAACTATCCCTGAAACCAACATAATCACACTTACCACCATTAAAAACATTGCTGAGTGGCGAGTTCTGAATGTTGAGTTCAACTTCAAAGCTAAAAGTTGAAGAATTGACCAAAGTAGAAATTTTTTCTTTTTCATATAGCGAATATTCTGAGTTAAAAGTGTGATGCGATTACTTTTGTACTCAGCAATCAGCACTTTCAACTCAGTACTATTTTTATAGTTCGCCGATAATCTCTGGCTGAGTCAGTTCATCGGACATTTCGATAATTGCCCTAAGTACTGGTTTCATCATTGCATCTTCCGCACTTTCAAAGTCTTCATAACGGCGACGCTTGGCACGGTTTGCCACCTGAACCGTAATGCGATACCGATTTGAGGCTGCACTAATTAGATCCTCAGCACGGTGCATAATCTGAGACTGGGTTGTCTCGAACTTAGAACGCTTTAGCATAGTTAGTGGTTCTTGGGGTCATTCCCCAGTTTAGCAGTACTAATAAATCTGCTGCTGTGTACTCAATTGTTAGTAACCTCTCTATTGATAGAGGTTGGGAGCTTTGTAACATTTTATAAGTATGTTGTAACAGTAAGTTAATAAAGTCACCTAACCTCATGGCCGATCTTGTGGAAACTGCGATTAAAGCAGGAAATTTCACCATCTTGGTGAAGGCTGTTAAAGCTGTAGGACTCACAGAAGTTCTCAAGAGTCCTGGTTCTTTGACAATTTTTGCACCTACTGATGATGCTTTTGCTAAGCTGCCAGAGGGAAGTTTAGATGCGCTACTCCAAGATATTCCCAAGCTGAAGAAGATTGTGGCCTATCATGTAGCCTCTGGGGATGTTCGGTCTGATGATTTGGTACAGATTGAAGAGGCTGAGACTCTTGAGGGGTCAATTTTAGCAATTGAGTCTGCTAATGGTGCAATTAAGGTGAATGATGCCAATGTTATCCAAACTGATATTCTGACTGATAATGGCGTGATCCATGTGATTGATAAAGTGTTAGTACCTGCAATGGTTGCTGGAGGTACTAGTTCCTGATCGTCTAATGTGCCTCTAGCTTGGGTAAATCGGTAGTGTTAGAAATATGTGAGTTTACAGTAGACTTCTTGCAAAAATCTGAAGAATAAAAGGAACCACAGATGAACAACGGACACTTGCTACAAGTCGGCAGAGCCGCCCAACGCAGTGTCCTCCCGATAAACACCGATATTTATCGGTGTTTATCTATGGTTTGATATTCAAAACATTGACTTATGCAAGAGGTTGAGTTTTGTCTCAAGAGTTGGTGATGGAAATGGGGAATTGTCTAAAAGCCAATCCCCATTTTGCTTTACAGATTTGTCAGAATTAAATTGTTGAGCAATTTACAGTATCAGCTAACACCCAAAATGCAGCCAACGCGTGGTTCAAGAGATAACGAAAGCTGCTGATTTTCTCCTTCATCATGCCATTCCACCTCAGCAGTGCCAAATAACAGTTTGTCAGGTTGAGTACGCAAACTGCTAATAGCAATATTTGCCTTTGTCGATGCTGTACCAGCATTAACGGCAATAATCAATTCCTCAGTCCCTAAAGTTCTGGCAAAAACGTAAAGTTCTCCCTGAGCATAGAGGACTTGGTAATCGCCTATACGTAACGATGGGTAAGTATGGCGGAGGGCAATTAGTTGACGATGAGTTTGGAGAATTTCGTGATCCCAGCTAGCTTCTAAGGGAAAACCACGGCGTGAATCGGGATCTATGGCACCAGGTAAACCGACTTCATCACCATAGTAAACGCTGGGGGCACCAGGAAAAGTCAGTAACAATAGGGTTGCTAATTCTACACTAGGTTTATCGCCCCCAGAAATAGTCATTAACCTTGCTGTATCATGACTCGCCAGCAAATTTAATTGGGTAAGTTGAATTTCCCAAGGGTACAGTTGTAATACTTCTTGGATTTGGGCAGCATATTCAGCAGCAAATAAAGGTGGGTAGGGTTTATAGTCGCGGCTTTGCACTTGTTCTAAGACTACACGATCGCCTGCGGCAAAAGCGATAGTTGGTCCGGCAAATAGATAATTCATCACGCCGTCAAATTGAGTTCCATCTAGCCACTCGCGAGAATCTCCCCAAACTTCGCCCACAATATAAGCTTCGGGGTTAATCGCTTTCACGCGATCGCGAAATTCTTGCCAAAAACCAGGTGTTTTAATTTCAAAAGGCACATCTAAGCGCCAACCATCGATGCCGAATTTAATCCAGTATTCGGCAATCTCCATAATATATTCCTTAACTTCGGGGTTGTCGTGGTTAAATACTGGTAAAGCCCGATTTCCTGCCCAACCTTCATAGTTAGCGGGGAACTCACCATTGTATGGTGAGACAGGCCAACCTTCGACTTTGAACCAATTCACCCAAGGGGAATGGGGACCATTTTCTAAAACATCGTGGAAAAAGAAAAAGCCGCGACTAGAGTGGTTAAATACTCCATCCAAAACAACTTTGATATTGCGTTGATGGGCTGCGTCTAGCAATTCCTTGAAAGCTTCGTTGCCTCCCAACAGTGGATCAACCTGATAATAATCATGGGTATGGTAGCGGTGGTTACTAGCTGATTGAAAAATTGGTGTGAAATAGATAGCGTTAATCCCTAGATCCTGTATGTAATCCAAACCCTCTACGATACCCCATAAATCTCCGCCTTTGTAACCTTGGAGTGTTGGCATAGCTTCCCAATCCTCCCAACGGGCCTCATGCAATAGTCGTTTGCGAGGCTGTTTGCTTCTAGCAAAGCGATCTGGAAAAATTTGGTAGAAAACAGCGTGCTTAACCCAGTCTGGTGTTTGAATTTGCATGAATGACTCTCTATACCTACTAGGAGCGATCGTTGCAAATAATAGCTTCTTTGCGGTTCTTACTTGTGGTAGAGAATTATGTAAATCTCAAATATTAATTGTTACGCCCCCTCAGGGCGATCGGGGAAATGTTATGCATAGAAAATCCAGCAGAATTCAGAGGTCAAGCAGCCTTTATGCCTGGGTTTGAGACTTATAATCTGTACTTCACTAACTTGAAATCCGCACTAATTTAACTACTGCATATAATTTTTCCGAATGCTTGTCTGTTTAGCAATCGATGAATTAATTAATAATTCTTTATTTTTCTCTATTGAACTTTGTCCGTAATAATTGAGGTAGGTACTGGATCAATAAAAAGCATTGCTAACAATACTTTTGACTGCTAATCATAATTACCAATACCTATGTTTGTTTCATTCCATTGAAAATTATTATATGAGCCTGCAACTAGCCAATTTCTTCTGCTAGCAACAACACACTCTTGGTTATTTCCGGTATGATATCTGGCTTCTGCCTTGTGTTTTTGAGAAGTTATTCGCACTTTCTAATTTTATTTCTCCTTTTTGATAAAACTTTTAGATAACTATACTCGCAACTAAGAATGGAAGCTAAAAAATTACCTTTTTAGTATTTATGCTAGAACAACTAATACTACTAAAATCGATAGATTTATTTAGGGAAATCACATAGACGTGGAGACAAATATGAGACCAGAAAAACTTTCTCCTGGGTTACTGTTGGCATATCAAGATTATCAAAATGAAGGAGAGCAAGCTTTAACAACGCACAAGCGATCGCTTGGTCTAATTGCGTTTAAAAGCGCTGTCAAGCCAACTAAGAGTATTGTTTTTCTCTACTGTGAACCTGATGCAGACTTGAGTCATCTAGAACAATATGGAATTCGTGTCAATCAGAACTCCGGGAGTGTAAGAACAGCTTTCTTACCGTTACAAGCTTTAGATGCCTTATCTGAAGAAGATGTCATTCAGCGCATCAAACCATCACGCAAACTCAATCTGCGCATGGATGTTGCACTAGGAAAAGTAAAACTGCCAGATTTTAAAAGCAAAACAGGATTGACTGGCAAGGGAGTAATCATTGGCATTATAGACAGTGGCATTGACCCCAAGCACCCCGCCTTTGCTGGACGAATTTTACACATTTGGGATCAAACTCTGCCAGGCCCAGGAGTTAAAGAAGGTGATTATGGAGCTGAATTTACAGGAGAACAACTGACAGTTTCTCAAGATACTGAAGGTCATGGCACCCATGTTGCTGGAATTGCTGCTGGTGCAGATGAAAACTATTCAGGAGTAGCACCAGAGGCAGAATTGGTCATTGTCAAATCCGACTTACAAGATGCTCACATTGCCGATGCTGTCCGCTACGTTTTTCGGATAGCCGAGGAATTAAAAAAACCAGTAGTCCTTAATCTCAGCTTAGGTGGACATGCTGATGCCCACGATGGTAGCGACTCGCTTTCGAGAATTATTGACGCTGAAACTGGACCAGGAAGGATTGTTTGTTGCGCAGCAGGTAACGAAGGGAACGACAATATTCACAGTCAAGCAACCATACCTACTCAAAAGTTACGCGGTATCCGCTTCAATGTACCTTTGAATCAAGTGGGCATAGTATGGTTAAACGGTTGGTATGCTGGTGACAGTGAGTTAGAAATATCACTACGAAGTCCAAATGGTTTCGTTACCCCCTTCCAAAAAATTATTACTGATGGCAATCCCTCTCAGGATTACCAATTACCAGATTCGCGGGTACAAATTGTGACACCAGCCCCAGATAAAGGCAACGGCGACCACAATTTCTTCGTGCAAATTCGTGGTAACGATCCTTCTCCAGTTATGGGAGGTATTTGGCAGTTGCGGGTACGCAATACCAGTTCAACTGACACACGCTTAGATGTGTGGACTCTTGACGATCACTCTTCGGTATTTTTTACGGGTAAAAGTGTCAAGGACTGTGTAAAAATTGGGTCACCAGGAGCAGCTAGCAGTGCAGTTACAGTTGCCGCCTACACCACAAAAGTTCAGTATACAGATATTGATAATCAAGTGCGAGACATGGGCTTAGAGTTGGATACCATGTCTGAGTTCAGTAGTGAAGGACCATTGCGTAATGATGGTCAGAAACCAGATGTAGCAGCACCAGGAGCGATGATTGTTTCTACTTTATCTAGCAATGCTAATTACGATCGCTCAATGATGCTGAATTCCAAATTTGTAGTGATGGCTGGTACAAGTATGGCAACACCATTCGTTACTGGCTTAGTAGCATTGCTCCTACAACGCGACCCTAAACTCGATCCGGCTACTGTAAAAGAATTGCTACGCAAAAATAGTTCTATCCCTGGTAAACCCCAAGGAACTTTTGACAGTAAATGGGGTTTTGGTTTAATTAATGCAGCAGATCTGTAACTATAGTAAATTCTTGAATTGGAAATATCCCAATACTACAAGGCAGAGGATTTTCAACTCGGAATTTGGTTTGGGGAAAAGGTTTAAGATTAAGGGTTAAAGCTTGTCCTCCTTTTCCCCTGAATTGACAAGTGCTGAACAAGAATAAGAATAGCTATCTCATACTGTCAAATGAATCAGGAAATTCAAGTTAACAAAATATTATTTCTGGCAGCAAATCCAAAAGGCACTATACCTTTGCGGCTGGATGAAGAACTACGGGAAATAGAAACAGGGTTACAGCTTGCTAAAAATCGCGATCGCTTTATCTTAGAGCAGAAGTGGGCAGTACGTCCGAGAGATGTGCGACGGGCGATATTGAATTATGAGCCGCAGTTTATACATTTCTCTGGTCATGGAACAGAGAATGAAGGATTAGTTTTTGAGGATGATACAGGACGAGAGAAATTTGTCGATGCAGAAGGATTAGCAGGACTATTTGAGTTATTTACCGATCAAGTAGATTGTGTAGTTCTCAATGCTTGCTATTCACGGGTTCAAGCAGAGGCGATCGCTCAACACATTAACTATGTTATTGGTATGAGCAAGCAGATTGGCGATCGCGCAGCAATTGAATTTGCAGTAGCTTTTTATGATGCTATTGCAGCAGGAAAACCCGTTGAGTTTGCTTATAAATATGCCTGCAATGCAATTCGGCTAATAGGTATTTTAGAACAACTAACCCCAATTCTGATTAAGAATCCTCATCTCAGTGAGGTAATTGCTCAATCTCATTTAGCTAAAGAGCATTCTTCTGCCAAGAACGAAGCTGAATTGGGAAATGGCTCTGCTGCAACTCAACCAGTTCAAACTACAAGCAATGAATTTAATATAACTAACAGCAGCATTACTAACCTCACTGGTTCAGGGCAAATTATCTATAACGAATCTCCCAAACAAAAATGACAGATTAATGGAGATAATCTTAATAAGCACTTGCTGGGAGTGACTGAGTAGTAGCCTTATTTTCAGCCTCTTTTTGTTTTGTATTAATAAACAGATCAATAAAATTTTGAATCTTTTCAGAACTAAAACTACTAGTAAAATTTGCAGTTTTGTTGCTAATTGCAGCGAATCAGAGCAATCGCAAAAGTTAGTTCAAAACCTTTTAGAGCAATTTCAGAAGCAAAGTGTTGCTACTTCTGTGGATAAACAAGCTGAACTAATTGAACAACTAATTCTCACAGAGGCTAAAAAAGATCCATTTTTTAAGCAATTTGTTGTGCAGCAAGGACAGCAAATTGCTGATGCTATGGTAGAAAGTGCGATCGCATCAGCAATTCGAGCAGCGCATTCCCAACTTATTTAAAAAGCTGAATTTCTCAATCATGCAGACCGATCCTAAACCAGGAACGCTTTACGTTGTAGGTACACCAATTGGCAATCTTGAAGATATTACCTTTCGGGCAGTGCGAATTTTGCAAACGGTGGATCTGATTGCTGCGGAAGACACGCGCCACACAGGGAAACTGCTACAACATTTTCAAATTAAAGTTCCTCAGGTGAGCTACCACGAACACAATCGTACCAGCCGAACTCCGGAATTGTTAGAGCATTTAGCTAATGGTAAGGCAATTGCTCTAGTCAGTGATGCGGGTATGCCAGGAATTTCCGATCCAGGGTATGAATTGGTGAAAGCTTGTGTGGAAGCGGGAATATCGGTAGTTCCGATTCCGGGTGCGAGTGCTGCAATTACGGCTTTAAGTGCATCAGGATTACCAACGGATCGGTTTGTGTTTGAAGGTTTTCTCTCAGCTAAAAGTCAACAACGGCGAGAATATTTAGAATCCCTGCAAACAGAATCCCGCACTCTAATTTTCTACGAATCGCCTCACCGTTTACGCGATACTTTACAAGACTTAGAAGAAACACTCGGAAGCGATCGCCAAATTGTCCTCGCTAGAGAACTCACCAAATTTTACGAGGAATTTTGGCGCGGCACAATTGCCGAAGCGATCGCTCACTACAGTCAGCGCGAACCCCAGGGTGAATATACTTTAGTGGTAGCGGGAACTCCACTAACTCAACCTCAACTGACAGAAACGGAAATTAAAGCCGAACTCGAACAATTAATTCGTCAAGGAATATCGCGATCGCAAGCCAGCCGTCAATTAGCAAAATTCACATCGCTACCACGTCGTCAAATCTATCAATTAGCTCTCTCTATTGCGCTTAATCCTGAGTAAAGATAGGTTCTTTGACAATCTAGTTGCAGACTGATCTTTCAGGTTGACTTTGTAAGAGTACTCCAAGTAAAAAAATGCCCAATTGTCATTGCGAGCGAAACGGAGTGTAGCGAAGCAATCTCAAACTCTGCGATTGCTTCATTCCGCTTTGCTTCATTCGCAATGACAGGTTTTGGATCATTTATTGTTTGGAACGCTCTAAGGCCGAAAGTTATTTCATTCTAAATTTTCACTTCCTTTGAAGGATCGTGGAATTTCTACAGAACGGCACTAGGCTGTTACAAAAATTTCAAACCGCATTATCTCACTTAAACTAGGTACAAATTTTTGGCGTTGCTGAATATGGGGATGATTGAGGCTGACGCAAAGACGGGAAGATGCGGTGAAACGGTTAGGCAGTCGCAGTCTTGGCGGTTCTCATCGATTGCGTTAGCGCAGCGGTAGCGACGCAGGAGCGTCACTGCCGAACCCGAAGGGTGATTATTTTAGATACAAATTCTAAAATCATCCTGCAATTATGCAACGCCAAATTTTGTTTAAAACTTCATATCAACTTGGAAAATATTGCTTATTATACGTGTATTTTCAGAATAAACTATATATTTTTCAATATTTTTACTGCTATCTTCCTAATAACTAAAAACCTAAATTATAATCATATTAAAATTAATATAAAAAATATGAGCAGGCTGTTAATCAAACTCATAGGTTTATTTTTACTTTTTCTAGGCTTATACTTTTTTGGGCAAGATATCATATTTGCTAGTGGTTATTATTCATATTTTTACAGCAAGATACCTGCTACTGGCTCAGTTTTAGCCATCATGGCTGGTGTAATTTCATTAATATTTTTTCGCAGAGTAACTGGTAACCTAGGATGGATTTTTCTAGGGATAGGAATAGTTCTAGTTTTCTTAAGCGGTGGAGTTATTTTAAGACCAACTAGCTTGTGGAATTTTTTAGTTGCTTTTACAGCATTAGCAGCCGGATATAAATTACTCACCGAGGGCAGAATCAACTTTTAAAATTAGGACAAAGCCACAATGTTTATTTATTGGGTAGTTTTCCTGCTCTCAAATATTCATGCAAAAGGCCTATTGCTACCCAGTCCTCGGCAATTTGATCTAAGAGCAAGCGACTTCAGTCTTGGATAAAAAGAAACAAGCAGGGGCGCAAGCTTTGCGCCTCTACGTTCATCCCCTAAATTTATTTATAGGGTTACACTTAGCACTAATCAAAGAACAAAGCGGAGTTGATTGCTCTTGTAAGCTAATAATCATTAAAATTGCATCTCCGCGTCTCCCTTTCTCCGCGTCGCCGCGTCTTTCTGAGGCTAAGGATTCTGCAACTTAAAGGCGGGTTAGCTTACCTGTTTACTTTTTAGTTTCTGGTGAAGTTGTAGGAGATACAGATGGAATAGGAGTTGGCGTAGCCTCTGCTGCTTTGTTAATTTCGTCTTTGTACTGAGCAGGTGCTAAAGCTGAGGCTGTATTAAACAGAGGTTTAGCTTCTGTAACTTTGCCTTGTTGCTTCAGTAGCATCGCTTTAGCCAAAATAGGGCGAAAATCCTTGGGATCTTTCTTGACTGCTTGGTCGTATGCAGAGAGAGCTTGAGTATAACGTTTCTGAGAGGCATGAACAGTGCCTAAAAGTACCTGCACAGCAACTGTATCTACACTTCCAGGCTGAATTTTATTTGCTTGCGGTGCGGCAGACAAAGTATCTTGCAATAAACCAATAGCTGCTTCAGGGCGTTGTTGGCTTAAAAGAAGAGAAACCATTCCTTGTAAAGCTTTCAAGTCACCTGGTTTTGTAGCCAAAATAGAACGGTAAGCTTGGGCTGCACCTTCCTTGTCACCAATTTGCTGCTTTGCTTGAGCCAGCAGTACTGCATATTCTGTCTGCTCTGGATTAAGTTTGGCTAGCTTTTCTAAAGGTTCAATTACTCCCTGAATGTCTCCTTCTTTGATACTTAACAGTTCTAGCCTTGCCTGTAGCAGTCCTTTGAGAGCAGTCTGATTTTCAGGTTCCCGTTGCAAAACCAGTTGATAACCCCGGGCTTCATCTTGCAGTTTTGATTTTTGGTCAGGGGAAGGTAAATTGCCCTTGGTGCTGGCGTTATTCTGGGTTGGGGGTTGTGTATTATTATTATTAAATGCAGAAATTAGGGGAACCATTGAAATTCCCACAAAAGCAAGAACTGCCAGAGCCAATACGACCTTAACTATCCAGCTGCGCGGTTGAGACACAAGACTTATTTCTCCTGAACTTTAATGACATTATCATTTACATAAATCCGAAAGTTAAAAATTTCCAAAACTTTGCGGAATACCGTCGATTGCCTGTGAATTTTATAACAAATAACTATCCACGCTGCTAAAGTAAGTGATGACTTTAGGAGGAACCGTCAGAATTCTACCTATGATATGCTTCCCGAAACTAGTCTAAAGACGCTAAATTACACATTTAGTATCCAAAAGTGTATTTAGAATGCTATAGAGCGCTCAGTCGTGGTTTGTTGAAAGCAAATATACTTTCATCAGCCGCACAAACGCTCTTTTCAGCTGCCTTCGTAAAATCCCACAATGGGATGTGTCTCCGCCGCAAGGAGTTTTTATGAATTCCGACCTGATGCCGTCGCCTGAATCGTCCAACTCTTCTGCCTCTAACCAGGGCCCAACTAAAGCAGAGGCAGCCGCTAATGTTCCTACAGTAGCAGCCCAGTCCTCTAAACTTGAGAATTCAACTATTAACCCTAGTGAGACTGCCTCAAATGGGAACTTCGCTAATCGGCAGCAACCGATTCCGCCTCCCAGTGAACCGATGCAGTACCGCGCTATCGGGTTAGTTCGAGGTCGCTACCGTGCCAGCGACGAACAATTTACTCAAGGTAATCTGCTGACCGCAGATGGTGTAGAGCTCAATGCCGTGCTCCTAGGACGGATTATGAGTTTAGTCAAGAATCACTTGGATTTAGAACAAGAACATCTGTGGGTAGTTTATCCGCGTACAAGACAAGAAAATGATACATTGCACCTCCAAATTGTCGGAGTTTGGGAGCCAGAAAAACTGGCTAAACATCTGACAGAAGAGGACGAGCAAGATTTGGAGTCAGAAGAATTACAGATCCCAGATGATAGTGTATCTGAGAGTTCCGACGAGATTACAAGCACCCTTAAACCCTCATCAGACATTCCTGATGGTGGTTTCTCTGTTCGTGGTGAAGTAGTCTACCAGTCTTATGACGCTAAGAGCTTAGTAGTCAAAATCAAGCAGGCTCCGCGCAAACCAACTGACAAACCCAAATATTTTAAGTTGAAACTGACCGGTGTTCTGACTACCAAAGCTGTAGGTAAGTTCTGGGACTTTCAAGTCAAGCGGGAAGCTGATGTATTGGCAATAGAAACTGCTGAAGCGATCGCCGATCTACCCAAAAAGCGCAGACCACCTTTCAAGGGTGGCCCTCGTGGTGGTATGGGTGGTGGCAGAAAACCATTTCCGCCCAGACGAAATGGCGAAACCCCACGCCCAATCAAGAAAATAGGCGGCGACTCCTCTGCTGTGTCGAAACCTGTACCGAAAATACCAGCGCCTAAGCCGATCAAACGAACGAAACCGCCCCAAGATTAAGGGAGGCAAGGCAGAGGGGGGAGACAAAGGAGCATTTTATTCCTTGTCCTCCTTGCCTCTTTGATTCCTTAGTCCTCAATCCCCAGTTTCCAATATCAAAATTCGGTCCAGCGGTCTTGAGGTAGAAAAGATCGCTCCATCGGAATTGGGGAAACTGGTTCTGTCAGGGTAAATTTGCCAGCTTCAATCCACTGTTTCAACTCTAGGGCAACTTGCCTAGATAAAAACAAACTTGCTAGAGGTGCAACACGCACAGTTCTACCCTCAATGGTGACACGCCCAGACTTAAGTTGGGCGTAACTCACCAACCCAAACGTAGGACGAACGCGTCGGGGAATGGAAAAGTCTACGATTGGCGCTACTAATTCTTTATCTTGCACGGCACAATGTTCAACTACTTCTGGGGATAAGACAGGAAGTGGTACACCTACGCCCAACATTAATGAAGGGCCATAGCTTTTGAAATAACATCCTCTAACCCAACGAGCGTCCATCTGCTTGGCATCACCGATTAAAGCTAAAGTGGCAGCAGGCCCAATCGGAGTATGATTCGCTAAACGTTTTTGTAAGGGAAAGTGTTGAGTACCTTCCCAGGCGACATAGCCAACACCACCGCCTAAAAAAATCCGCGTCCCAATACCAATTAGTTGTAAATCTGGGTCGTTGAGTAAAGGCGAAATTGCACCAGGGTTAGAATAAACAGCATTGCCTAAACGTGGTTGTAAAGGACCAAGATAAGTAAAAAGTGGGCGATCGCCTCCATTTACACCCACAATAAAATTCTGGTAAAGATTACGCGGATTAAATAAATAAAACTGATTTATCGTTTCCCGCATGATTGTGGTTTCAAATGTGGCTCTTGGGTAACAATCTGTAACTTGTCCTTGTGCTCGTACTTGTACAGCTTTACCTGCAATCAAATCTTCTATTACATGACCACCGCCACGTTCGCGAACTTCTTCGCCGTCGATCGCATCAACCGGACAACTAGCACCAAGGTATAAATCTACTGCCCCAAAGCCAGAGTATGCTGGAACACCATCTAACCAACAACGGCGAATTTTGATTGGCGGATCGGTGTGTCCCAGATTAATAATCGCACCACTTGATTCCATCGGCTCAAAAGTGCCTGTGGTTATTACATCAACTTCCTGAGCAACTTGAGTAACACCAACTTCGGCAACTCGTGCTTTTAATTCTTCAACTGTCAACACCACCGCACGTTGGCAGCTGATTTTCTCGTTAATTTCCGCAATTGTTCGCATGTTAAATGTAGCGAATTCATATATTAATTGTGGAGCAATATAGCTGCCACGTGAAATTATTATATTTGTCTCTCATCTAGAAGCTGACGATAAGCGATCGCAACAAGCATTAGATGGCTTTAATTTGTCCCACTATTTCAATTTTGTTTTGCTCGTTAGCTCGCAACACCACTGAGTCTCCAGATTTTGGATAAATATCGCTGGTGAGTGTTGTCATGTTGATTTCGTGAGTAATCATCACAATGACGCCAGGAGTGTTACGGTTATTCAAAATAAACTGACGCAGTTGTGCAGTTTGCTGAGATTGCGTTTTGTAATTACTAAAAAAGGAATTTAGAGTTGGGAAAGGCTCTACTTTTCCCAAATTCATCAGTTTCGCAGTCTCTAAACAGCGACACCATTGGCTTGACACAACCCTAGAAACTTGGATTCTCCTACTCCTAAAAGCTTTTCCAATTCTTGTTGCTTGTTGTCTGCCTTCATTTGAAAGATTGCGTTGCGTCGAGCAATCATTAAGTCGGAAATCAGGTGGATCGCCAATTCCTGGTGCTAAGGCATGACGCATAATCACTACATAACCTCTTCCTTGGCGAAGACGAGACCAGATTTGTGCTTCCGAGTTAGCAGAAACATTGGTTATAACAGGTGAAGCTGAACTATCTTTGTTGTTCAGAGATTGTTGAGGTTGCTCGATAGTTGCTGCTATTTGCTTTTCTTGAGTTTTAGGCTTGTATAAAGGTTTGAGTATTAACAATAGAGCAACCGCACTAAGACCAAAAATAATGTAGCGACGCATCATGACATACTGTGTAATTCTGACGAGCAGATATGTGATTACTTGAGATTTTTACCTTCTCTTATGATGCAACTCTTCTCAGGCGTATTCGAGAATCTGCGATCAATTGATGCAAAAGCAAGATAGTATTATGCCTGTTCGTCAGCAATAATAGCTAAATTTTTTGACAAAGTGCAAAGATACGAAGGAAGAGAATATATAGGTAATCTTGTTGCAGGCACGGAGTAATCCAGGGCGATCGCCTATCGAGACAGATATAAAATATCATACTTTCACCCCAAGATCAGTCAACTCGTGTTGTAGAGGCAATAGTGAAAACGTCAGTGATACTTTGCACTACGGCGTATCTGTTGGTGTTAGCTGCAAAAAATTTACTTTAAAGTGTAAGGATGGATACTATTTTTTGGTAAAAGTCAAGGTAAATTTATCCAGTGCAATGGAGTGTCAAGGGTGCATTTACCAAATACCCAACCTTTGATAACGGTTATCGGTTGAATGTAATATACCTGGGCAATCATGCCCTTCAGTCTCACGTAACTATCATGGCTGGAGCAGGCAGTTGACCCACCTTAGACCAACAATTTTAAATTAATATATTTTCGGTTTTAGAAGTCCTGTAAATACGCTGGTATTTCCATTTGGAGTGTCAACGTTTAAATCCGCTACGTTTTTTCGCTTTCAAGCCACCACACAGTCAGCAACAGAGAATTAGTAGAAGTCCTGAAAAGAATAAAGAGATCAATACAACAGTCTGGCTGTGACTGCTTCAATTCAACTGAAAACCTAAATCTTATATCCACTCATAAATGATTTAAGGAGTGCACCCCGAAATAGAAAAATAATTGACGCACCTGATAATTTTCTAATTCGTGAAGGAGCCAAATCGTTCTTTTAAGCCTGTTCGAGCACCCCTGGTGGTATGGGCACAAGTTGAGGAGTTGACAAGCTGGTTCCTTGTCTGTACCAAATGCCTTCAACCTCAAAAGCCTCAAATTGAGTGGTTAAGATTGCCCAAGCTCGCTCATTTAGCCCAGCGGAATAAGTCCAGGTGAACTGCCTATCGTTGTGTAATCTTTGTTCTAGTTCGGCTAAATCCTCAGGTAGCCAAAACTGGGTCATGATCCTTTGAGTGGCAATTTCTGGTGGTGTCTGTAGCATCTCAGCCATTGGCTGATTTACAATGATTTGCTTGCGAGTATCTTGTCTAACGATGCTCACAGGACGTTCATTTTCCGCAGCCGCAACCATACGGTACAACAACTGTGATGGTATGTGTAGCTGGCTGCAAAACACTCCACCCTCAGATTGCAATATTCGTTCGGCTGTTTCCGACGATGTAGGTGGTTGTTCAGTTGCCATCCACCCAAAAAATTCAATCGGTTGCTTACAGCCTCTCCATTGAATCCTGACTTTGCCATTAATTTTACATGCAGTTTCGCTGAGAGCTTCACCGTAGCTTTGAGCTAAGTCAGTAGCATCACGCTTTGTCGGGGCAACAATTGAAACCCCTTCATAAGACATTTTATAGTTCCATCCAGGTAAGTTGAGGATTCTAAGAATACTCACACTCATCTTCTTTGACACCTCCAGAATCTTTATATACTTTTACACCCTTAGCATCGTGATACACGGAAATTTTGAAAGTTTCTTCCCAAATTTTTTTTCTTTCTTCCTCCGAGATGTCTAAAGCCGATGTGATGATGGCAAAATCCCCTGGTGTTGGTAAAACTTCACCTTTTGCCAATGCTGGTAGATTTTTGATACCGCAGCGCTTCAGTTCTGCTATGTTGGCTCGCACCAAATCAGCAATTGTTTTTGGAGCATCTTTTTGAGAGTTGGGGGAATGAGAACCAGTTTTTTTGGCTACCCACTCTTGAGTCATTTCTTCTATAACGTCGCTTTGGGAAATGCCTAAGCGAGCACAGATGCTTTTAAACTCTAGGGCTAAATCTAGCGGGATATAGCCGCTGATTTGCTTGTAATCATCAGAACGCCTTCTGTCAGTCATATGCCGAAATCCTGAATATTACGCTTGTATTTATTTTCTCTCATGAAGTCTGAAATGCAAGACATTTTTGTGAGTCACATTTAAATGACAGCTTGACAAAAAAAAATGACAAGCCTAGTATGGGAAATGGAGCAGTAAGCGGCTGAAGACGAAGAAACGGTAGATACTCTGGAAGCTAGCTGCTTTTGTGGTAGCTAGCTTCTCACTTTCATTTAGGAACCCGCAAGTTTTTTAACCCTGTTATCTTCAGTATATCTGCTTATAAAAATTTTGCAACACTGGATGAGTCATTGAACCAACAATCTTTAACCTGTAAAAAAAGAGAGTGTCAATAGAAACCTTGTAGCATAGAAGTCTTAGCACTTAATAGAGAATTACTGAATACTCATTTATTATTTGATGATGTTTAGGCGCGCGATCGCACAGTAGTATAATTACCTTGATAGTCTCTACGCTGAAAACCAAGCTAAATAATTCATGTATAAATCAATTTTAGTTAGCAATTGAGTATAAATAACTATATATGCATACTATAAATAAATCGTTTGGTCTTTCCACAGATAATTTTTGAGAGCGACAAAGCATTTATTTTGTTTCGGCAATAACCCTGTCTCACATAACACTTTAATACCTTCAGCTTCTAGTTTATTTTTCTGTTCGGGAACATGGGATATTAAATTACCTTGAGAGTCTAATATTCTATGTATTGGATAATCAAGTGCAGAAGTTTTCTTGATGTATGTAGGAATAGCTCGCATATAGCTATGATCTACTCCTATTGTTTGAAGTATTTGCTTATAAGTCACGACTTTTCCAGATGGAAGTTTTAGGAGTAATTCAAGAAATCGCTCATAGGGCTTTTCTGATAATGCTGGAAATTGATGAGGTGTAATCTGAAAATTACTACCAACTTGAACTTGTCCTGATTTGATAACTACACCTAAAATTCCTCGTTTAGCTTGGATGCTAGCTAGTGATTTGACTAAATGCTTGATTCGCTTGCATAGTTCACAGTGGAAAGTGAGACGAACCGCAGCACCAGTTTCAAAATTTATGAGAGAACCAGGCTGAAAATTTTCAGCTTTTACGCCTTGGATAACAATATTTTCTCGTAATTCACCAGGAGGAATTGCTAGTTCTGCAATATCTTCATACCTGACAATTAAAACTTGTCTAGGACTGATAGGATTAGCATTAATATCTTCCTTTATACCATGACCAGATTTTAAGTTTATTTTGGTACTTTCTTTCATCCTAAGACCACGTTCCAGCTTAGTAAAAAGATATAAAATTGAGCCAGTTTCACTAAGCATAAATTTTCTTGATAATCTGGATATAGGATTACTGTCTAATTTTTGAAATACACGGATCTAGGTAATGCTCACGAAAATCCGGATATGGTGGACAATGCCCACCCTACTAGAATGAAGCTTTAAAAGTATGTCATTTTTTTAAATACAGAGATAAGGCATTTTCGCGGAAAATTGCAGTAGCGATCGCCTCCGCTTCATTCACTGTTAAATCTGAATCTTGAATTGCTTGGTCTAGAACTTCTGCTAATAGTTGGCGGCCCCATTTTGCTCCCAAATAATACAACTCTGGAATTGAGTGAGCATCAGAGGAATACATGAGTTTACTAGTAGGAGCTAACTCTAGTAATTGCCTGATTGCTTCTCGCATCCCCGATACACTTAAAGATGGTATTGCCAAACCAAAATCTAAATAGACTTGGGGGTAGACAGAAGCTAAATATCCAGCTTCGCGCATATAAGGATAAGCAGCGTGTAGTAGTACTAAGGGCGCATGACGATACTGAGGCAATTCTAAGAGCGATCGCAAGTGTAGAGGATTAGCTAATCGTAAATCTAGATCGGGGTCGCCAAAGCCAGTGTGTAATTGCACTGGTAGCCGATATTTAGCAGCAATCAATAACGCTTGTTGCAGTAAAAAATCAATCAGAGGTTTATCAACCAGACGTAGTGGCTGATTAGTAAGCTGTTGTTTGATTGCGTAAAAGCGAGATGCTGCAACTTCAACAGTCACAGGCTGAACATCCAAACCAGTACGATAACAAACAATGCTCTTGAAGCCGATAACCCCAGGTGGTGGCGGGTCAATTTCACTAGTGAATCTTGCGAGGAAAGTTGCAAAATCTTCTATTTGGGGAATTAGCTGTTCTGCTATTACCTCCAACCGCAGAATTCTTTGAACGGGAATTAGTTTTTCATGCCATGAGAGGGGTAGGATACTCTCAACTTCCAATCCGTCATCTAAATAAATTGCTTCCAGGTTGGCAGTACGGAAATAAAGTCGTGTGAGATTTTCTAATCCTAAATGTTCTCGACGTACTGCGATCGCACTTTCTTCTGCATCACATTCCAGTAAAGCCGCAATTTCCCGCAGACTACGCCGATAAAATAAAGTGTGACGGGCATGATTGTTAACTATATCCTCGTCGTATCCTTCTGTAAAAGCAGCTGCATAAGGATAACGCGCAGCTACTTCCGGTCGAAGCAAGTTATGGGCGTGTTGGTCAATTAAAGGAATATCAGCAAGATTGATTCGCATATTCACTTAAACCTCGTCCAGGTTGAGAACTGGAGTTTTTCAAAAGAGAACAGGGAACAGGGAACAGTGAACGGGGAAGAGTAGAGGATTTGGGGACAAAACCCAATCTAGAAAAAACTATGGTTTTCAAAGTAGACGCGGTTTAGGTGGGTAATGGGGAGATGAGGGAAAGAGGAAGACACGAGGGACAGGGGAGACAAGGAGGACAAATGGCGTTGTGAACTTATAATGTCTTTAGCCTTGGAACCTGGAAGTTGAACCTTTGAGCCTGGAAGTTGAGCCTTTGAGCCTGGAAATTGCACCTTTGAGCCTGAAAGTTGCATCTTTAAAACTAACATTTCGACCTTGATCAACGACTAATGACAAATCAATATCTCTCTAATAACAACTTTACTTCGGCATCTAATTCCCAATCTTTCATTGCTTCCCACTCGGCTTGACGTACTGCCAAAAAAGCTTGTGATAACTTTGGATTTAAAGCATTTAACAAGATATTGTTTTGTTTGAAATGGTCTAATGCTTCCCCCAGATTTGTGGGTAAGGCATCAATACCATTGGCTGTACGTTGTTCAATTGGCAAGTTTCCGGGGTCTTCTGTTACAGGATTTGGGGGTTCTAGACCTCGCTGTACACCATCCAATCCGGCAGCGATTATTGCACCCAAAGCCAAGAAAGGATTAGCTGATGCATCCACGGTTTTCACCTCAAAATGGCTAGAACTTTCTAATCCCGGGTCGCTAGGTACTCTAACAACGGCTTCACGGTTATCTAATCCCCAGCAACGGAAAGCACCACTCCAGGTATGAGGACGAATGCGGCGGTAAGAATTAGGACTAGGGGTAGTTAATGCCATCAGTGCTGGTAGATGATGCAATATCCCAGCAATAAATGCTCTAGCTATCTGGGAAAGACCGCAGACACCTTGAGGATCTGGTAGGAGATTTTGCCCATCACGCCAAAGGCTAAGGTGGATATGACAACCGCTACTAGCAGCATCAGGGAAGATTTTGGGTAAGAAAGAAGCTGTAAGATGATGGTGACGAGCGATCGCTCTTACTGTTTCACGAAATCCAATCTGCCAGTTAGCTGCTCGTAAGGCGTCAGTATAGCGCATAGAAATTTCCTGCTGACCGGGGCCCGATTCAGGGTAATACTGCTCTACAGGAATTCCTTGGGCAATGAGTGCATCGGCTATAGCATCAATGACTTCACGATTAATATCCATTGATTGCGTAGAAGCAAAAACCGTGGAGTCTGTAGGAACAATTCCCTCAGATGTTTGCCGTAGTAAGTAAAACTCGTTTTCAAATGCTGCTTGAATTTCCAAACCCTCACGTTTTGCCGCCGCTATCATCTGCATCAAGAAATTTCGCGGACAAAACGCCCAAGGTTGCCCATCAAGTATCATATTTCCTAGGACACGGGCATGACCAGGAGCATAGGGTAAAGGCGTGAGGCTAGACCAATCTGGTACTAAGCGGATCTCACCCACTGGTGCCAAACCACTATTAGGAACGATCGCATCATACATGACAGGTATTCCCTGTTCTCCTGCGGAAATCCCAACACCATGTTCAAAATAGTGAGACAACATCTCTAAATGAACAGCTTTTCCGCGAATAATGTTGGCGTTATCGCACCAAAGAATGCGAACAAATTTGACACCAGCTTCGTGCAGGGATTTTTTGACTTTCTTAAATGTATAGTGTTCAGCCATCACTCATCCCAATTTTTAATTTTAGAGTTTGGATTTTAAACTATAAATCTTTAGTACTAGGCTATTTTCCCACGCTTATCAAACTTCGCAGTAGTACCATAACATTCCTCAACCTATGACATCAGCAAACTTTCTGCGCCGCTTGGATACTCAAGAGTGCGCTTTTATTTTTATCGAGGTAAAGAAAACGCCCACAGCATAAAGCTACCTGAAATTGTCAGGAGAAGAGTGATAGCTATTTTTTTATTAATGTTTATTTCCAATTGTTGAATAAAAATAAAATAACTCAATAATAATGGTAATAAAACCCCCATTTCAATCAACAAGTTACGGTAAAAATAATAATTTGATAAATTTATTTTCCCTGCGCTAGGCAATAACCCCAAAGGTAGTTTAAATCTTTGTAAGCTGAAGGGGTAGAGCAGTGGTAATGCCCCAACAGCAACTAGCAAATCCAGCACCAAATGTGAAAAAGCAGTCAAAATAACTTGAATTTTCATGAATTTGAATTCAGGTTCTCTGAACCTAGAAAATTTGAGAAAAATTATTGTCAAGCAAGGCAAAATTGAGCAAAACAAAATTGAGTGAGTAATTCTCATGCCATCTGGTCTTAGGGCTGAACTTAGATAGTCGATATCTGGAAACCAGGCTACTAAAATCAACCAAATTAGCCAGACAAATGAATATGTTTGTCGGCGTCTAGAAAAGTAAAGACCAATTGCAGGAATAGTGTGACCAATAAACGAAGACATCTAAGAAGCAGCAATTTTTCAAAATTGTGATACAGAAGACAGTATCATTCCAATTGCAGTTGCAATAACTCGCGTATTTTCTCTTTGATAGAGAATACTGCCTGCAAAGGAAGCTATTCTCTATCAGCTGTAGAATGACAGCGACACCACCTTTCTCAGGAGAGACACGTGAGCATTTATCTTGATTCGGCAATTGTCGCTGAAGCCCAGGCGGCTCAGGAATTGGGTTGGGTAAAGGGGATCACGACCAACCCAACTCTTTTGGCAAAAAGCGATTTACCAGTAGAGACTACACTCAAACGGCTGGCACAGTTGACTAAAGGCCCCGTATTTTACCAACTGATGTCCTCTGATTTTGATGAGATGCTGGCGGAAGGGCGAGCAGCTTTTGGAATTATTGGCAATCAGACTGTATTGAAGATTCCGGCATCATTGGTTGGTTTTCAAGTGGTTGCAGCATTAGCAGGAGAAATTTCCTGTGCGGTAACAGGAATATATAGTGCTTCCCAAGCAGTTGTAGCGAGAGAGGCGGGTGCAAAATATGCGATCGCTTATGTGAATCGAGCTACTAAACTTTTAGGTGATGGAGTCGCCTTGGTGCAGCAGATGGCCAATGTGGTGGCAGATAGCAGTACAGAAATTATGGCAGCTAGTATCAAATCTCCAGAAGAAGCAGTAGCATCCCTACAAGCAGGTGCGCAGCATCTCACCTTACCTTTGAGTATGTTGCAAGCTATAACCACTCATGAACTCTCGCTGCAAACTATCGATGAATTTGCCAAAAATGGGCGTGGTATCTGGGTATCTTGTAAGCTGTGAGTCAAGAGTCTAATGACCAATGACCAAAGACCAAATTCCCATCTATTTGTAAGTATCAAAATTAACGCCTTAGCAGCGCCACAAGCAGATTAGGATATAATTGCAGCGCTTTGGGAAAATTATGGCAGAAAAAATCACAGCTGTATTTGATGGCAGGGTGTTCTATCCGACTGAATCAATAGCCTTACCAGCCAATACTCTTGTACGGCTGAGTATCGAAGTTTTACCGCCAGAGAAGCAGGAGAGTGTATCATTTTTAATGACTGCGCGATCGCTCAATCTCTCAGGGCCAGCTGATTGGTCTACCAAAATTGACAAATATCTGTAGGGTCTAAAAATTCAGCATGAGGTCTGAAGTCTTTCTTGATACAACATTTGCGATCGCCTTATCTGCACCGCAAGATAATTTGCATCGGCGCGCTGTCCATCTAGCTGAACTTTTAGAAACAGCAGGCACTCGCTTAGTGACAACACAGGCAGTGATGTTGGAAATTGGTAATATCTTATCTAAACAACCATTACGTCATGGGGCAGTCACGTTATTAAATGCCCTAGCAGCAGACTCTAAGGTAGAAATTGTACCTCTATCTCAAGAACTCTATGACAGAGCTTTCCAACTATATTGCGATCGCTCTGAGAAAGAGTGGAGGTTTATTGATTGCGTATCTTTTATTGTCATGCAATATAGTGGAATTACAGAAGCTTTAACTGCCAACGAACATTTTCTACAGGCCGGATTTCGGGCATTGCTGCGAGAAGATTTGTCTTATTGATGGGGAAGCGGCAACGCAGGGAAGGTAACAAAATAAATCTTTACATCCTCAGTGCCCCCACAAATAATTTTTTTATACACCTACGATACCGCCCGCAGGCTTTGTTTGATTAGCCGCAGCATTCTATGGTGAAGGCGGTATTTCGGAATAATGAAGGGACTAAGTCCTGATTTACCAACACATAAAGTGTCATCTCCCACATCCCGCGGCCCATTGTCTCTACTTGCTCGCAGGCCACTTTTATTATTAACAAAATGTACCTTTGCTCACTTTAAAGATCTTTTCATCTGTGCAGGGCGAACAGAAAGAGTTTTGCCAAGTTTGATACATATTATTAAGAATAGTTAAACTAGTCTTAACACAAGGAAATATTTCTTATGGTAAATTCGCTTGACAATAACCCACCCCATCAAGTGGTGATCGTTGGTGGCGGCTTTGGGGGGTTGTATGCGGCAAAAGCACTTGCCAAAGCTCCAGTCAACGTTACGCTTATAGATAAACGCAACTTTCATTTATTTCAACCACTGCTATACCAAGTAGCCACAGGGACTTTATCACCTGCTGATATTTCCTCACCCTTGCGATCGGTGTTGAGTAAAAGCAAAAATACCAAAGTATTGCTGGGATCTGTAAATGATATCGATCCCCAAGCGCAAAAAGTACTGGTTGATGGCGAAGCAATAGCTTACGATACGTTGATTGTGGCTACAGGCGCGAAGCATTCCTACTTTGGTAAGGACGACTGGGAAGAATTTGCACCTGGTTTAAAAACGGTGGAAGATGCTATAGAAATGCGTCGCCAGATTTTTACAGCATTTGAAGCAGCAGAAAAAGAAACTGATCCAGTAAAACGCCGTGCCTGGTTAACCTTTGTGATTGTGGGTGGCGGTCCCACAGGGGTAGAATTAGCAGGTGCGATCGCAGAGCTAGCATACCAAACTTTAAAAGAAGATTTTCGCAATATTGACACATCAGAAACCAGAATTCTTTTATTAGAAGGTATGGATCGCATCCTGTCACCTTTTGCGCCCGAGTTATCACAAGCAGCAGAGAAATCTCTCAAAAAATTGGGCGTTATTGTCCAAACAAAAACATTGGTAACAAATATTGAAGATGATATTGTTACCCTTAAACAAGGTGATGGAGTCAGAGAAATTGCCTCAAAAACAATATTATGGGCAGCAGGTGTGAAAGCATCCCCAATGGGGAAAGTTTTAGCAGAACGAACAGGAGTTGAACTAGACCGTGCAGGAAGAGTTATTGTTGAATCTGACTTAAGTGTGAAAGGATATACCAATATTTTTGTAATTGGCGATTTAGCTAACTTTTCCCATCAAAATGGCAAACCTTTACCTGGTGTTGCACCAGTAGCCAAGCAAGAAGGAGAATACGTTGCCACAGTAATTGAACAACGACTTCAAGGTAATATTTTGCCACCTTTTAAATACATTAACCGTGGTAGTTTAGCAATGATTGGGCAAAATTCGGCTGTGGTAGATTTAGGTTTTATCAAACTTAGAGGTTTCTTTGCATGGCTGTTTTGGCTGTTGGTGCATATATACTTTTTAATTGAATTTGACAACAAATTAATAGTGATGATTCAGTGGGCGTGGAACTATATCACTCGCAATCGGGGCGCAAGATTGATTACAGGAGAAGAATCACGCATCCCAATCAACGTTGATGATAGTAATAGTTTTTATTCGTCAGATCAAAGTAAGCAAGCGGTTAACGTCTAGTATTCAAGCAACAGTGAACAGTTACCAGCCTGTTCACTGATTCATTACTCAATCAGGTTTATTTAAGAGGAATTATAGAGAGACGGTATCTACAATCTTTCAATGCATAAAATAATTTTACTAATGCCTTGTCTCTACAATATATTACTCTAACAACAGAACAATTAATTATTCAAATTGGCAAATTAACAATAAACGTCGTCCCAATTCCAGGTTTACTAGCAAAAGAAATTTCTCCACCATGTAATTCTACATAATGTTTCACAATTGCTAGACCCAACCCGTTTCCTGGAATAGTGCCTACATTACTACATCTGTGAAAAGAATTGAACAAATTTTCTTGATCGGCTTCTGGAATTCCAATACCTTCATCTTTGATCCGGAAAATTACTTCTCCTGGTACATAAAAGATTTCAAAATTAATTGTGCCACCTTGAGGTGAATATTTCACAGCATTTGTCAGCAAATTAGTCAGGATATGGCGTAACATTTTTTCATCCAAGCTGATCAACTGTGAATTTTGCGCAATAATCGAACTTTCTGTAGTAGAACTGCTTCCTTGCACTGTGAATATAATCTTATGATTTTCGCTAGCAGTAAGTTGAGTATCTGTTATTAAATTTTTGCAGAAATTCTCTAAATCCAATGGCTCTGGCTTAAATTGAGTTTTATCTATTTCTGCTTTACCTATTAACAGAACATCACCCAATAAATTCTCAAGGTGTTGTACAGAATTTTGAATGTGAGTAAGATATTCATCTTTTTTAGCTTCGTTTAATTGCTGACTATGATTTGTCAGCAACTCAGCACAAGTAAAAATATTACTTAAAGGATTACGAAATTCATGGCTCATCATCGAAAAAAATTGGCTTTTAACTTTTTGATGTTCTTTCTCTTTTTCTAAAGCTTCACGCATCAGAACTTCTGTCTGATATTTGTTCAAGGCTATTTCAATAGTAGTAATTAATTGAGTTTCTTCAAATGGTTTAAGTATATAGCCAAAGGGCTGCGTAGTCTTTGCTTTTTGTAAGTTGCTCTGGTCTGAGTAAGCAGTAAGGTAAACCACTGGGATATTAAAGCGAGCTCCAATTTCAGCAGCAGCTTCTATACCACTCATCTTACCTTTTAACATTACGTCCATCAACACTAGATCTGGACGTAATTCTGCGGCTTTTGCAATTGCTTGTTCTCCATAAGCAGCAATTGCTGGAACAGTATATCCAGCTTTTTCTAGACAAGTTTTGATATCACAAGCAATAATTATTTCATTCTCAACAACCAGGATTTTTTCCTTCATTTTTTAGAGTGTCCTTAGTTTTGTTCGCTGAAAGTAATTGTGAATGAAGTTCCGAACGACGTATTGAATGTTATCATCCCTTCTAATTGTTCTACCAAGTTCCAAACTAATTGCAATCCAAGCGATTGATTCTTATGGATTTCTATGTCTTTAGATAAACCTACACCGTTATCACTAACAATTAGTGAATATTGGTTTTTATCTATCTCCACAAGTTCTACATAAATATCACCTTGCTTACTAATTTTAAAAGCATGTTTTATTGAATTAGAAACTAGTTCATTAATAATCAATCCACAGGAAATAGCAGTATCAATTTTCAATGAAATTTTATTAATATTTAAATGAATTTTGATATCAGAGTTAACGCCATAAGAGCGCAATAAATTATTGGTTAAGCTTCTTACATAATCACAAAACTCAATTTTTGTTATGTCCTGAGACTGATATAAATTTTCATGAATTATTGCCATAGCTCGGACACGGTTATGGCTATCTTGAAAAATTTCAAAGGTTTGTCCGTCGTTAATATATCTTGTTTGTAGCCGCAACAGACTAGAGATAATCTGTAAATTATTTTTAACGCGGTGGTGAATTTCTTTTAATAAAATTTCTTTTTCTTTTAGCGATACTTTAAGCTTATTTTCCACTTGTGTACGAGCAGTAATATCAGTGTTTGAACCAGCTATAAAACACTGATTGCTTTGGATATCGCACAGGAAAGTACCACGGCTGAGAAACCATATACAGCTACCATCCCTGTTGAGCATTCGATGTTCAATTTCATATTTTGGAGTCATCCCTGCTAAATAATGATTTAGGGCATTTTTTACTGAATCAACATCATCAGGATGAACAAACTTTAGCCAATCATCATAATATTTAGGTGCTTCTTGTTCCGTATAGCCAAGCATTGCTTGTAAATTGGGATCTATGTAAATTTCATTAGTGTTAATGTTCCATTCCCATATCCCAACTTTTCCAGCACTAATGGCTCGTATATATCTTTCTTCACTTACTCTTAGTGCTTGCTCTGCACGTTTGCGTTCTAAAGCATTTCCCAGAATTTCTCCTACCATTCTTAACATGGTAATACTATCTTCTGACCAAGTTTTTGTAGTTTTTACTGAGTCAAATTCAAGATACCCAATCAGTAAACCACTACATAATATAGGCACAATAATTAATGATTGAATATTTTGTGTAGTTAACTTTTCTTTTTTGGTACCTGCTGTAATTAACAAGTCATTAATATTAGGAATATGAATGGTTTCAAAGTTACTTAGTTTTTCTCGTCCCCAGGATAAAACTACATCTCTAATATCTTGTAACTGGGGAATTGGCTGTTCTATATCTTCGGCATACCATTCATAAGTATTCTCTATCTGATTATCTTCAGCAAACACAAATACATAAGCGCAATCCACATTAGTAACTTCGCCGATTAGCTGCAATGCTTGATTGATACCATTCTCAATCTCATCAGGAGCAAGGTTGATAAAATGGGTTGATATAGCAGTAATCAGTTTTTCAAATTCAACTCGATATCGTAGGGCTTCTTCGATCCGCTGGCGTTCACTAATTTCTTGTAGCAAACGGCTATTAGTATCCTTTAATTCTTTTGTTCTTTCTTCAATGCGAATTTCTAATTCTGCTTTAGCTTTTTCTAACGCTTCTTGTACTTGCTTCCCTTCAGAGATATTGCGGATAATAGCAATAATTTGCTGCTGAACTGATGGTAGTAACCGTGCTTCAAAAGTTTCTTCTTCTCCTGCTATTGATAAAAAATACTCAATTGCCACGGGAGAGTTTGTTTGTTGTAGTTGAAGAATAGCCTCAAGGAATTTATCACCGACATCTCTTGGCAAAACTTCTTGCATTTTTTTTCCAATGAAACCTCCCGAGGGTAGATACAAATCTGAGATTTTTTTAGCATAGTAACTAAGAATTGTCCCATCACTATCCAGCCGAAAATATAAATCAGGAAATGCTTGAAATATTTCTTGTAAATCAGAAGTTGTTTGTAAGAGTTGTGCTTCTGTAGCAATGCGATCGCATATTCCTTTTTGTAACTGCTTATTAGCTTGTAATAATTCCCTAGTTGCTTGATAAATTCGCCTTTCTGACTCTTCTTCAGCTTTCTTTAAACTCATTTCTAATGAGCAACGCTGTGCAATTTCTAATTGCAAATTTTCTTTTATTATTGACAATTCTTTCTGTAAACCCAATGCCAAACTTTCTGGTGTAATAATACCTAATAATTGCCCTTTGTCATTAACAATTGGTAGATGACGTACACCATACTGCTGCATGAAAGGCAAGGTTTTATTAACATCAAAATCTCGCTCTAAAACAATAACAGGTTCTTTCATTACATCGGCAATTTTAACTGTTGCCAAATTCGTTCCAGAATTAAGAAGTCTGATAATATCTACAAGTGTTAATATGCCTAATAATTGCGATTCTTCTACAACATATATGCAATCAATAGGCAAAGTAACTTGATTGTTTTGTAAAGTTTCTTTGCTAATAAAAATATGCTTAAACGTAGGAATTGATTTTCCTGCAACTACTTTGACTTGGCTGCGATAAGTATGCAAACTCTGAGCAACTACAAATGATCCATTGTGTATGTCAATATCTTCCCCTAATTGTCCCATGTAAATAATAATTTCTCTTAAAGGCGTGTGAGGAGCAAAAGTTAGGATAGAGTGTTGAATGACATAGTCTAATATGGACATAAGGTAACTTTTAATAACTACATTAATGCTGTAGAAAATCATTCAGTTGAATTTAAAATTGTAAAGAATAATTATTGTTTGACTCAATTATTCTTCAAAGGATTATAAAATTAAATCTGGAGTTACCATGAATTTAATTCTTAATTTTTCAAGAATTAAAAATTATAGCGTTTTCAGTAAAAGCTATCTCTGAAATATTACTGTTAATAGAAATTCTGGCAGTTCAAGAGTGCAACTGCTCTCATTAAAAAGTGCAAAGATGAATGAAAAGCACGAAACAATCTTTACTGTTATAACGCTAATGGCAATTTTAGAGATAATTGCCTAGTGGTGAAGATATTGCTGTTATATAAGTGTAGACATTGTATTACATCAGATAAGTCTGATGTTTTAAGATAATAGATTGATGACATTGCTACCCTGAGAAAAAATATACAATTTTTGGTCATATAAAGTCTATATTAGCCAAATATGACTAATATAGATTTTAAATGACAATTTCCTATAGTCAGCTTAAGTCATCATTAATCTTATTTCTTCAGTATTATTACTTAAAAAGTTTTACTGAGAATTAAGTTAAATTAGAAACTTGATATTAAGGAATTGCCACATATTGGTATTAAAATCGGTATTTTAGCGGTATTAGCAGTATTTTTGAGTATCAGAGGCTTTTCAAAAGTGCTAGGTGACCAAGTTTTTGAGGAAAGCAACGGGGAACCGTGATAAAATTTTGTCCACAGAATCGGATACTTAGAGTACTCCAAGTAAAAAAATGCCCAATTGTCATTGCGAGCGAAACGGAGTGTAGCGAAGCAATCTCAAACTCTGCGATTGCTACCCTTCGGGAACGCTCCGCGAACATTCCGCTTTGCTTCATTCGCAATGACAGGTTTTGGATCATTTATTGTTTGGAACACTCTTACAGACTTTTCGCTGTTCACATCCAGAACTTTTAAGGATGGGGATGTTCTAATCCCGTTGAAAAGTTGCAATAACTAAAGGCACTCAGCAATTTTTTAGGGAGATTAGCCAGTAAATTAGAAATAGGGCGTAAAAAATAAACTGATGAAAGCGATCGCTTCCGATCTGGCATCTATCGTCAATGAAGAAAATGCTGTCTATCTTTGGGAAAATCTTGAAACCACACGTAAAGAATCTATCCAAAAGGCAATGGCTACTGGCAAACATCCCAGTTGTATTGTCTATCCCCGCACCCAAGAACAATTAGCCGCCATTATTGCAGAAGCATATCGAAAAAATTGGCGTGTCCTCCCCTGCGGTAGTAGTAGTAAACTTAGCTGGGGCGGTTTGGCTCAGGAAATTGATGTGGTAGTTAGTACAGAACGCATCAATCAACTCATTGAACACGCCGTTGGCGATTTGACTGTTACGGTAGAAGCTGGAATGAAGTTTTCTGATCTCCAAGCTATTTTAGCCAGTTCTCGCCAATTTCTGGCCCTTGACCCGACTGCACCAGAGTTTGCAACTATTGGCGGTATAGTAGCTACAGCTAATACAGGTTCTTTAAGACAACGTTATGGTGGTGTGCGTGACCAATTGCTAGGCATTACTTTTGTACGTGCTGATGGTCAAATTGCCAAAGCTGGGGGACGAGTGGTTAAAAATGTTGCCGGATATGACCTGATGAAATTGTTTACTGGGTCTTACGGCTCATTGGGAATTATCACCCAAGTAACATTCCGAGTTTACCCGCAGCAAGAAGCATCAGCAACGGTGGCACTAACTGGCACGGCAGAGGCTATATCTAACGCAACTGATATTTTGCGAGGTTCGGCGTTAACACCAACCCAAGCTGATTTACTGTCCACGCAACTGGTATCTAGTCTAGATTTGGGTAAAGGATTGGGATTAGTCGCTCGTTTTCAAAGTATTAGCGAAAGTGTCAACGAACAGGCAAACCGCTTGTTAGAAGTTGGGCAAAAATTAGGATTAGACGGAGCAATTTATTTAGCTCAGGATGAGGATAATCTGTGGCAGAGATTGCCAAAACAACTACATTCTAATGCAACAAATCCCATTACTTGCAAAATAGGAGTATTACCTATTGCAGCCATAGAGGTTTTAAATCAAGTAGAGATGGGTTTGATTCATATTAGTAGTGGGTTAGGATTGTTGTGTTTAAATAGTCATAAACAAACTTTAAAAATCCGCGATATTTGCCAGGTTCATAGTGGTTTTCTCTCTATTTTAGAAGCACCAGCCACAGTAAAAGAAAAATTTGATGTTTGGGGATATACGGGTAATGCTTTGGAGTTGATGCGTCGGATCAAAGCACAGTTTGATGGCAAGAATATTTTAAGTCCTGGTCGGTTTGTGGGTGGGATTTAGGTTTTAAACGAACCACAAAGACGCGAAGGACGCAAAGCGAGGGGATAGAGGTATTATGCAAGTTTCAGATAATTCTGTTAATAATACGGCGAGTGTGAAGAATTTGCAGGGTTTTGATGGAAATCATCCACCCGATCCAAAGTTAATTGATAGTTGTGTGCATTGTGGGTTTTGTCTCTCGACTTGTCCCAGTTATCGGGTGCTGGGTAAAGAAATGGATTCTCCAAGGGGACGCATCTATTTAATGGATGCAATTAACGAAGGTGAAATTGCACTAAATACGGCAACGGTAGAACATTTTGATTCTTGTTTGGGGTGTTTGGCTTGTGTGACAACTTGTCCTTCTGGCGTGCAATATGACAAGTTAATTTCTGCAACGCGTCACCAAGTCGAACGTAATTATCCGCGCAGCCTGCCAGATCAATTGGTTCGTCAACTAATATTTTCTCTATTTCCTAACCCCGATATTTTGAGAATATTACTTGTACCGTTGATGGCCTATCAAAAGCTAGGTTTTTCTAAATTAATTCGCGCTACGGGTTTACTTAAAAAAATATCTCCCCGGTTGGCAGCAATGGAATCAATTCTGCCAGAAATTACTTTGAAAACCTTTCAAAATAATTTGCCGACGGTTATCCCAGCAAAGGGTGAGAAGCGCTACCGAGTCGGGATGATTTTGGGATGTGTGCAACGGCTATTTTTCTCTCCTGTGAATGAAGCAACGGTGCGGGTGCTGACAGCGAATGGTTGTGAAGTTGTAATTCCCCAATCGCAAGGTTGTTGTGCGGCGCTTCCCGAACACCAAGGACAAACCGAACAGGCGAAAGCTTTAGCTAGACAGATGATTGATAGTTTTGCAAAGGCAGATGTGGATTTTGTGATTATCAATGCTGCTGGTTGTGGGCATACATTGAAAGAGTACGGTCACATTTTAGAAGATGACCCGGAATATCGGGAAAAGGCGAAAGAATTTGCAGCTAAAGTGAAAGATGCTCAAGAGTTTTTAGCAACTGTGGGTTTAACGGCGAAACTATTGCCAATCACAGATAAACCTTTGAATATGGTTTATCAAGATGCTTGTCATTTATTGCATGGACAAAAAATTAGCGTGCAACCGCGTCAGTTATTGCGGCAAATTCCAGGGGTGAAGTTAAAAGAACCTTTGGA
Organism: Nostoc sp. 106C; assembly: GCF_002154725.1. GTDB lineage: Bacteria > Cyanobacteriota > Cyanobacteriia > Cyanobacteriales > Nostocaceae > Aulosira. Next base: position 119,789 of record NZ_MTAW01000048.1, read on the forward strand.
TGCTGCTTTGTGTTGTGGAAGTGCAGGTGTTTATAATATGTTGCAACCGGAAGTTGCTGAAGAACTGGGTCAGCAAAAAGTACAGAATCTGCTCAATACTGGTGCTGATTTAATTGCTTCTGCTAATCCTGGCTGTACATTGCAGATTACTAAGCATTTGCATTTACAGGGTAAGGAAATTTCCGTAATCCACCCGATGGAGTTGTTGGATTATTCTATTCGCGGTGTGAAATTGGCAGTTTAACTCCGCGTTCCAACGAAGTTCTCAGCGGAGACTTCCTCCGCTCAAATTTCTCTGTGCTCTTCTGTGGGTCATAAATCATTTTTTAACAACGAAGACACAACGGAAAGTCTGAGCGCCGGAAGCCAGCGTTCAGAACTTTCTAAAACACAGACACAGAGAAAATTTTAAATAAGAGGTTGCTTTTATGACAAAGTTTAGCAAAGCTAAAAAGATTGCATTGTGGAGTTTCACAACAATCTTGGCAGCGCTTTTCCTATTCGTTGGAACTTTAAAGCTTACGGGTGCTGAACAACTTGTTGCTCAATTTACCAAGTTTGGATTACCTAGTTGGTTTCGTTTGTTTGTGGGTGTGGCGGAAATTGCTGGGGCAGGACTTCTGATCGTTCCCCGGACGACGACAATAGGAGCAGCAGAACTCGGTGTTTTGATGGCTGGTTGTGTGTTTCTACATTTCAAGTCAGGCGAAGCCCCGCAGAGTATCCCAGCATTTGTGTTGATCATTCTCTTAGCGATCGCTGGTTATGCTCGTCTTCCACATCAAAGGCTTCTTACCTCTAATAGGGATCTGCCAAGTTAAAACACTTTTGGTGTGTATCTTAATAGTATTTATTGAAATTGCGATCGCATTTGCAGCTTTTGCGATCGCATTCATAAGGTCTGTTTAATCGAGAATAACTTCGATATAAACATTTGCTGAAATCGCGATCGCATTTATAGTTTTTGCAGATCGCGCCACTGAATTACTCAATCTTTTCTTGCCGTTGTTTGAGTTTCAGCATGATTTCAGCGTGCATTTCACGGGTAATCGGATAAAAATACGTTAAAAATAAACCAGCAATTAAACAAATTGTAGGTAAAGGCCCAACTGCAAGGCGGATAGCTAGTAATGCGGAATCAGGTTGTGTGGGTAGTCCAGTTTGTCCAGCTACAGCTTCTTTAAAACCGTATGCTTGTAAGGCGTTTCCTACCAAAAATAGCCCAAAAGCCAAACCAAATTTTTGTAGTAACACCATAAAGCCATAAAAAACTCCCTCTCGGCGTTGTCCGGTTTGGAGTTCATCTAATTCAATCACATCTGGAATCATTGACCAGGGAACTAGATAAGCTGTAGACACACCAAAACCTGCCATTACTGCCATCAAATACATTAAACCTAGTTGACCAGGTTGTAAGAAATAGAGTCCGGCTGCTGCTATGATCCAGAGACTCATTCCTAGAAAATAAACAACTTTTTTACCAACTTTTTTACTTAAATTACTCCAAAAAAACAGCATTACTAGGGCTGTTCCTTGGACTGCAATCATGACTGTAGGTACGTCCGCTTCTTGCAGACGCATACAGTAAACTACAAAATAAGGAATAATGCTGGCTGTAATCTGTACACCTAACCAAGAACAAAGATATATACCAATAACAAATAGAAAAGGTCGATTGGTAAAGACAATTTTTAATTGTTCGATGAAGGGGATAGATGGGGGTTCTTCTAGTTGGATGCGTTTAGCTTCAAATGCCAAAACGCGATCGCGTGTGCCGTAAACGCACCAATACAATGCTAATACCGAAATTACAGTACAGATAGCGGCTAAGACTAAATACTGCTGCTGGCGATCGCTAATTACAGAAAAGACTATTTTGGACAAAATCAGCGATAGAATACTGCCACCAATAGAAAAGGTAAAGCGAAAGCTGTTGAGGCTGGTACGTTCGTCATAATCTTGCGTGAGTTCTGGTGTCATTGCCGTATAAGGCAAATTGACCACAGTATAAAACACCTGAGACACCACCCCAATCGCTACGTAATACCAGAACAAACCCCAAACGCTAAATGGCGGTACAATCCACTGCAAGAAAAAGAAAACTCCAAAGGGAATCGCGCCATACAATAGCCAAGGAAGACGGCGACCCCAGCGACGAGATTTCGTTTTATCAGTCAAAAACCCCACAAACGGATCGTTAATTGCATCCCAGATTTTGCCAATCATCAAAACGCTGCCAGCCAAACCCGCTGGGATACCAGCGACATTCGTGAAGAAAACCAGCAGAAAAAATATTGAAATATTGGCAGTAATAGCTGGGCCTAAATCCCCTGCGCCATAGGCCAGTTTAGTTTGAAATTGCAGTTTTTCACTTTGAGGAGTGTCACCAGCAGAGCCATCAGCCGCAGAATCATTCATAATATGTTGCACTCATACTAAAATAGAAAGTTTGCATTTGCCTTCAGTATTAGCTAAAAATTACTTCCCTTATGCCAGACCTTTACGTTTCTTGGTCAGATTATCACCAAAAAATTGAACAACTGGCTGCTCAGATTTATCAATCGGGTTGGGAATTCAACCAGATTGTCTGTCTTGCCAGAGGCGGACTGCGAGTAGGAGATATTCTATCCCGTATATATAAGCAACCGCTGGCAATTTTAGCAACATCATCTTACAGTGGCCCAGGCAAGCAAGAAAGGGGTTCGTTAACCTTTTCTCGGCATTTAACAATGACCACTGAAAATTTAGGTTCGCGGATTCTGTTAGTGGATGACCTCGTAGACTCTGGAGTCACACTCAAAGAGACTATTCCTTGGCTACAGCAAAATCTTGAGTTTGCGTACGCAGAAATTCGCACTGCTGTACTTTGGTATAAAGCTTGCTCTGTTATAAAACCTGATTACTATGTTGACTACCTGCCCGACAACCCCTGGATTCACCAACCTTTTGAACCCTATGAATATATGAACCCCGCTGAACTAGCAGCAAAGGTGAGCCAACTTTGTTAATCGGGTGATAGAGAGTTTTTTGTATGTTTATGATAAATCCTCTGGATTTTCTCCTAATTCCCTCAAACGTGCAGCTAAACGTTCAGCCCGTTGGCGTTCTGATTCAGCCCGTTGGCGTTCGGATTCAGCCCGTTGGAATTCTGCTTCAGCTCGTTGGGATTCGGCTTCAGCCCGTTGGGATTCTGTTTCAGCCCGTTGATGTTCTGCTTCTTCTGGTAAGAAAACTAAATTTCCTTCGCGGTCATAAAATCGTAGCCAAAGGGCAGTTTCTCGGTCTATTGTTCCGTCCCAAGTTCCCAGCCAAAATCCTAAGGTTTCGCACCATAACCAACCTTGCTCATTAGCAACTAAAGGCTGATAGCGAAAATTCACATCCAACCGCCATCCTTGTAAGGAGTTAGAATCAAATGGGTCAAAAACGAAATAGTCTCTAGTTCTAAAAACGCTTTCATAGAGATTCTTCTTCTCGCCTATATCTACATTTTTTGTTGAGGGAGACATCAATTCCACAATTACATCAGGATACCGTCCGTCTTCATCCCATACAACCCAACCTTGCCGAGAAGCAGTTCCCTCAACATTGAGAACTACAAAAAAATCTGGCCCCTTGAAATCCCGATTCCGTGCCTGTGTACGACTATAGTAAACAAACATATTACCGCCGACAAAGTAATCATTGCGGTCTGACCAAGCTTGTTGCAACGACCGAATTAAAACATTCATCCCAATGCGGTGGCGATTACTTTCCAAAGGTTCTCCGTCATCAAATATTAAATCTGTTGGTGGTGGGGTAGGTTCCCAGTCTGGGACAGGAGGCGCTGGGGAACTCTGGTTTGGAGTAATGTTAGTTGTCATAGCGTAACCTGATACATTTACACGATATTTGTCATCTGTCCTTTGTCCTTAGAGTCTGGCGTCAACCAGTAGGTGTTTGAAAACAAGAGTCAAATTTTGCGTCCCAAAAGCTTACTCTTGGCGGTTTTGAACCCTTTTCTACAGAGTTAGAGATTGACGCAAACTCCCTAACCTTTTCTACACAAGCTTTTGAGCTTATTTTACTCATGTCACCCTTGACAACTCAATGCCCCAAACGTTAATTTGATTGCAGGTTGACGCAACTGTACCTTGAAAACCAAATATATCAATGCTTTCAACTCCGGGCGATTGCAATTAACTAAAATCCCTATTAGGGATTGAAACCCAATAGATAATAAAATTTCCTATTTCTTCGTCTATTTTCAATTGCAATTAACTAAAATCCCTATTAGGGATTGAAACTCTCCAAACCGCGTGCTGAAGATTCGATATGTAATATTGCAATTAACTAAAATCCCTATTAGGGATTGAAACATCGATTAGAGCCATTTTTATCCTTGGAGTAGGATTGCAATTAACTAAAATCCCTATTAGGGATTGAAACTTGGGGTGCATCCCAGTTTTTATTCTCCTGAAATAGATAAATAAATCATGAGAAATT
>NZ_MTAW01000170.1 GCF_002154725.1 Nostoc sp. 106C
GTTGGGATTTTATTCTTGACGCTTTATTTGTATCAGGCTTTTCGTGAATTGGTATAACTTGGGGGTAGAGTCCGAACTAGGCGGGCATTTTGCCAAGATTTGTTTGTAGCTACTGTTGGGGGATTAGCCGCTTGCACAGTTTCAATAGCTGAAAATTTGGGACTAAATGGAATTTGTGCGATCGCTTCACCAACGCCTTGGTCTGCTAAGATGCGATCGCGAACCGCAAAAGCATTACAACAAATTGTCAGTAGCAGTGAGATGGCAAATATTTTAGTGCCTGATTTCATAGAAATTGTGATTATGGAAATTATTTAACAACTACTAAATCTAAGAATTTGTTTGCTTCAAATCAGTTCCTGTGAAAATTTTTACAACCATACAGTGCATATATGTAGTTGTAAACAGTGTTTAGAGATAACGAGGCTAGCAGGATAAGCTTCCCCATACCTCGGCATTTACCATATGAAATTGGACTCTCTGCGTTGAGAATCAAATGTCAGCGCTAAAATAAATATTTCTTTGACTTTACATAGTGAAAAATACTTTTTATAGAAACCAAGGTCATCAATATATTACTTATAGCTGCTGTTGAGCTTAGTTCCCACTTATCCATAGAACTAAAGTCTTTACCGTGGCTTGCCATATTGCGAATAGTACCTATAGCCAGCGAAACATGCTGTTGCTTAGGATGGATGGAGCTAAGAGAATGAAGATTATTAGCAAGCTGAGAAATGCCGTTCATCTTAGCTAAGTTTTTAGTATCTATGCCTACGAACTCTGTCGAGACTCTCTTTAAAACATCCTCATAAGCTCTACCAGCGCAAGCTATTGCATTCCTTGGATCTTGTTGGTATTTAAGAATCGCATTTTCTAATTCTTGTATTTCATCGTGTTTAAGCCAGATGAACGTATCATCACCAAGGATGTTTAATATATACATTTTAGCTTTAACGTCATCTATAAGATCACTCAATTCAAGCAATTGATAATCTTGTAATTCAGAATTATCAAATAAAAACTCTCCCTTGGAGTTTATTAATTCACAGTTTTTAGACCAGGTGAATAGTAAATTAGTAATTGTTTTGGAATCTCTATTTAAAGAAAAAAGTGAACAAAGCTTTCTTGCTGCGATTTCTGCTGTATCTCCATGTTTTAGATATCGTAAAAACAAAATAAATGGATACCACATCTGAAGCCATTTCCTAAAGGTGTATACCTTGAGTTTTTCAGAAGGATGAAAAGTTAGAATTTCAGCACATTCCTTAATAGCTGAGTAACTGCCATCTGAGTTAACATTAAGCATTTGAAGCAAAAGTGCTGTATCAATAGCATTTTTTACAGATTGCTTAGTCTTACCTGTATAAATAATCAATGAATCGATATCAGAACCACTATGAGAGCAACGTACAACTACATCCATAGTTAAGCTGATAGAAACATTGTTTTTTGGTAACTTATATTCAGTTTTCATCTTGATACTCTCCACGAGTAGCTTTAAAAAAAGCATTGATTTTATCAATATCCCATGTAGTCATATCAATATTGATATTGATTTTTATATTTTGCTCTTGAAGAGTAGTTAATTTACTAACTTGATGAGCATTATCGTCATTACAGTTATGACTTTTCTCTGATATATCGTTATTTGGCAATATACAATAATCCACTGTTTGAGATTTTGTAATAGAAGACTGACGATCAAAAATAACTGTATCTTCAGGTTGATTTTGAATTTCTACAACTACATTACTCTCACTATATTTTGCCGATTTATCGTCAATATTATCTTCATTCGCTTCATCAATTCTACTTTTTATATTAAGATTCCACTCAATACGAGATTGTTTTCCTCTTCTTCCAAATGTTAATTTGCCTAAGCCAGTTAATGTCATAAAATGACCAAATACTACAGCGGCATCCTCTCTATTATTTGCAGAGACACCATAGTTATGTTTGCCCCAATAGTTCTTAAGAGTTTCCAAAGTTGTTTCTGATAAATCATCACGATGGCAGATGTGTAACAGAAAATTCCCGTAGGGAGCATACTTTAAAAGTTGTCTTAACAGAAGAAATTGTCTTTTTTCTTGATTTTCTTCATAAGCAAATTCTCTGCCTTCACAGGTAAAATTTAGAGCATCATCTAAGATACCTACAGTTTCCAGAGTTTTTTTAGAAGTCTCAAAGTTAGAAGTTTTACCGTAAACTTCCTTGATAGCTTGGTTATTGCCTTGCTTCTTCTTTACAGCGTTAACTAAGCTTAAAATATCTTCCTCCGTAGTATTATAAGGCAATGTTTCTTCCGCTACCTTTGTTATTGCTGGTTCAGGTGAAGCCATAAAATTAATCAACTCCAATTGTTTTGTTGACTGGGAAGAGGTCATAAAGCTAACCCTATTGACTCTAGTAGTACAGATACATCTTGTGATACTACAAGATAAGGACTAGAAAGTGCAATATATTTCTCCCTTATTTTCAAAGTCTTTTATAGCAAAACTTTTACTTCATGTATAGAGCATATTGATTCAATTGGTGAAAGCTGTAGAAAACAACCGCTTAAGAATACATGTACTACAACAAATATTTTTTCTGCATTACTACATAGCAATTGACTCAGCTTGCCTCTATGGAGCATTAACTCACCACCAGTTACTTAGTTTTTTTTCACAGCAAGCATCCTGACTCAAGATGGAAGCATAGCCTTTTTAACTAAAAATGGAAACATCGGAAACATAGTGGAAACATCGAAAAAAATTCTTGACCTATCAGTGAGGGGGTGTGAGAATTGCTCAAACAAAAAGAATAAAAAGGCACCATATGAAAGTTACCAAACATCGAGACAAGATTCTGGAGGCATTACGAGAATGGTTCCGCATCCATAAACAAGCACCTACTCTAGAAGAGTTGTGTGTCGAACTGGAAATGAAACCACAGCAAAAAGCTACACTTCAGCGAAGGTTGCAGACGATACGAGGTATTGATGTGGATTGGGATGATAATGTTGCGCGAAGTCTTCGCTTGCTGAATCTAGATCCAGAAGGTGAACCTGGACTAAATATTCCAGTGACGGAAACATTGCGCTATTTAGCGACTGGTTTATCCGATTGGGGGACACTAGAACCAAAAAAGCGATCGCAAATTCCACAATCCCTACGTTTGGGAATGTCTCGAATGTACTTGACATCTTTACTGCAAGGAAATGAACAAGTCCCCTCGAACATTCCAGAATTTTTTGACTGGTCAAAAAAGCCAGTTGTTGAGTGGGAAGCAACCACAGAAATTCCCCATCTTTCACCAGAAGTTACGCTCATAGAAGATGGCTTGCTTTCCGACTTTGCTCTACAGTGGCAGGTTACAGGTTCTGATGTAGAAAATCAGGTACAAGAGAAAGTTCTGCAAGATGTTTTAGAACACTGTCGAGCAAATCAACTAGAAGAAGCTTATCGCGCCTTACGGAAACTGATTATTGAGTCTCCAGTTCTTCCTTATACTGAATTCCGTCGCATCATATCTTCAACGCAACTTAGGCCACTGCGCGATTTTTTGCTAAAAATCTATGTTGATTTAGTTGATTTAGTTGAAGATAAAACCTATCATTTCTGTCCACGCTGCAAGTATGTCATGCACAAATATAAAAACACTTATATCTGTCGCAGTCACACCTGCGAAAAAATTAGTGCAAAACAAGGCCTTTCTTGTTTACCTACTATATCTAAAGAAGATGCTGAAGAATTGAAGGTTGTTACCCCTGGTGTACATCGTTATGGCACAATACCAGGGATTTGGGAACTTGACTTAGCACAAAAACTTACCAAGCTTGGATTACGTGTCACTCTTTGGCCAGAAATTGATGAATTTGATTTACTTGTGGAGTTTAGTAAAAAAATCCGTTGGGCAATTGATGTTAAAGATTGGTCGTATTTAGATGAAGAACGTTTAAAAAAAGTGGATTATCGCCATGATATGGCTGAAACCTTTGTGGTGTTTCCACATGAGCGAGATGATTTGTTACGAATTAAAGTGCGCCGCCCACAATTAGAACCAGAGTTAGGGGGTGTGCGTCTGATGTTAATTAGCGAAATTATTAACCTAGCTGAACAAAATTTAAGGAAGAAAAATCATGCGTGATATTTCTAGCTGGGGTGAGCAATTGCGAAAGACACTACGCAAGTCAGATGAGTTAATTGCTGATGTGGATGAGGCTTTACCTAATGCAGATATAAAACTGAAACGACGAGAATTATCGCGTCTTGCTCAACTAATTACCGACGTAGAATTGGGATTGACTTTACTACGAGAAATAGCACCACAAGAACCAGCTATTGCTGTATCAGCTTTTCTTTTAGGTTATCGCTTCCCTCTGGAAACACTCGAAAATGATGAAAACTGGCGACTTGTACAAAAAGCTCGTTTTTATTTAGTGCGTCGTAAAGGAAAACAATGGGAACGCTCCATTTCAGAATATAGCGATATACCTGCAATTCTGAGAATTTTTAGTTTGCAAGATATTAACAGTGTTCCGCAGTTAATTCCTACTAGTATTTTTCCCCGTCGTCTAGAATTATATCGCCAAACTCTTAATCAAACACCCCAACCTCAAGAAAACAAAGTTAAATTGGCAACTGCTGGATATTGGTACGCCAGAATCACTCATAAGGGAAATAGCCCTGTTGAAGTTCCTATTAAGATTCCAGAAGCTGTTGCTAATATCGCACCTGTACCACAAATATCTTTTCTACAAACACGTCAAGCTATTAACCCAAACTATACCGTTACTAGAGAGGCGTTGCTAGAAGATGCTCAAGAAATGGATGAGAAACTTCATCAAGCTGGATATGATGCAGAAAATTATTATGAGCGTCTTCTAGGAATTGCTTTACAGTTATACGATGCAGACACACAAGATTTTCAATCGGGAATAGAAATAAACTTAGAAAAGCTAATTCACATTGTTGGTTTATTAAATGTCGGTAAATCAACATTACTGGAAATTAAAATTTATCACTTTGCTAAACGAAAAAAACGCTGTGCATTATTAGTTAATGATGTTGTAGCAGCAGTGCGCCTAGCTTCTTTGTTTAGGGAAGGATTGGGAATTCCGGCGGCTCCTGTGTTGGGAAATAGTGAGCGCACTAGACAATTAAAACAGGTTTTTGAACCTCTATTGCTCAATAAAGGAGAGGAAATTGAACAAGGAGCAACACATCCTGCTTGGCGATGGTTCAGTCCTGTTTGTCCCTTATTAGCTTTAGTGCAATCAGAAGAGAAATGGGAATTTGGTAACGAACCTTGCCACAATTTATATCAAAAAATCACAATTACTCAACAAGGCGGTGAAGATGTAAATGATGACGATGAAGAAGAGAAGGAGACAGAAGATAAATATACCTGTCCTCTTTACTATAAATGCCCTCGTCACCAATTAGAACGAGACATCGCCGAAGCATTGGTATGGATATTAACTCCGGCTAGCTTTATTCATACCCCCGTTCCTCGACAAGGATTTCAGTACAAACAAACTTTTGCAGAAGCCGTTTACCATCATTGTGATTTCCTGTTTAGTGACGAAGCCGATCGGATACAGGTGCAACTAGATGAAGCTTTTGCGCCTGATGAAGTCTTATTAGATAACTCAGACAGTTCATTTCTGAACAAATTGGGACAGAACATTGCACCTATTTACAATTCCAACCGCCTTAGCATGACAGCGGCTTGGTTTGAAGCTTGGACAAATGCACAGTATGACGCTCAAAAAGCGATTAACCGGATGTGTCCATTGCTCTATAAGCAAGAAAAACTAGTGGAATGGTTAGGAGAAGATCCTTTTACAGGTCGTTCTCTGTTTGCTCGTATGATCCGCGAATTAGTAAACCAACCGGATAAAGAAAATTCTCAGATACTCCCAAATAATAGACGGACTGGACTAACTCGAACTCAACGTATTGCAACGCGACAACAGCAGATTCTACCTGGGTTAACTTCTCCACAACAAAGGCAATATCAAAGACAATTAATGGAAGATTTGGAGCAATTTATACAGGCTCCTCTTAGCCGCCTTCGTGGAGGTGAACTCTCAGCAATAGCGTTAAGTTTATTAAGTGCTGAGAGTGAAAAAGTTGTTTTCACAGAAATTGGTAATTGGTGGCAAAAATGGTTGGAGGCGCAAAATCTACCACAACCTGATGAAAGTAAATTTGAGCAACTAAAGCAGCATACTTACTTTGCAATTATTGTGACAGTTTTAGATGATAGGTTGACTTTTTTAGTAGATAATTTTGGGACTATTCATCGCTTTTTAGATTTACACGATACAAGTCAAGCTTTAGTCAATCGTCCACCCCGCGATTATCTTCCAGTTGTGCCGACTGCTCCTGTAGGTAATATTTTGGGGTTTAGATATAGGCGCGATCGCAGCAACAATAAAGGCGGTAAATTAGAATATTTCCGTTATGTTGGAGTCGGTCGCTATTTACTGCTAAATTTTCCGTATCTATTTGCTGTTGATGATTGGGATGGCCCGCATACAGTACTAATTTCTGGCACAAGTTATGCTCCTGGTACACCTGCTTATCACATTCGAGAAAGACCTAAAGTATTACTAGAATCTGCTAGAAATAATCAGACTGTTGGCGATGCCGGAATTGGGGAAAGTGAATTTTTCTTCAGTACCCAAAAGAATCATGCAGGAGAGTATATTGCTTTATCGGGTAAGCTACCTGCTGCAAGAAAAAAAGCAGCCCAGGAGATGGTTAAAGCAATAGGTTCTAAAGCCGGACAACCCAAAAGTTTTCTGGATAAGTTATTTGAAAAGTTAAAAGAAAAAGAACAGCTAGACCCACAAAGATGGGGCGATCGCAATCGTTTATTGCTTTTGACTAATAGTTATGACGAAGCAGCGTTAGTTGAATCGATTTTGAAACCGTTATACCGCGTCGAAAATCTTGAAGGTATCGCTGTTCTTAGACGCGATAACGCTCCGGCTGACCTCAAGGGTATCCGCCGCAGTCAGATTCGAGATTTAAAAAACCTTCCTACTCAAATTGTTATTGCTCCTTTAATGGCATTGGAGCGAGGTCACAATATCCTCAACGATAGAAGGATAGCAGCATTTGGGGCTGCTGTATTTCTCAGCCGACCAATGCCAGTTCCCGATGACTGGCAAACAACTGTCCAACAACTCAACGATTGGGCGTTACAACACGCTTGTGAATCCTCTTTTTACGAGTCGCTCCTGGCTTCTGGCGAAACTCTTACCTTGATAAAAGCCGAAGAAATATTTTATAGAGCCGCGATCGCTCAGATGGTGGAGTTGAACAGTAGGCCATCCTCTTTCAAGTCATTAAACGATAGAGAACGTCGTGTTCTTTGTTCAACTCAATTGGTAAGTATTTGGCAAGTTATCGGACGCTTAGTGCGGGGCGGCGTTCCTTGTATTGTCCATTTCTTAGATGTCAAATTTGCACCACAATCAGCCATCAGTGAAGTTGATAAAGAATATACCTCCTTGTTAGTTGGCATTCTCAAGGAACTGCAATCGGAATTAGAAGCCCCCGGAAAACAACCTTGGGAAACAACTTTAACGCGATCGCTCTACGGCGCTTTCTTCAATACACTCAAAAATACAAAGGAATTACATCATGACCTTTAATATTATTCTTCCTGGAGCTTGGGAACTGACTCAGAATCTGCAATATGAGATTTTTTCTCTGCAAGTTGCTAATACATATCAGCAAGTAGCCAAATCTCTTGCTATTCAGCGTTCAAAAGCTGGTTATAGCAAATATCCATCAGTTCCAGTTTCATCTTTTGACCCCATCATTGCTGCTAGTTTTCCCCAAGTTATCAAAACAGAGCGTGGAGGCTGGCAACGTCCAGGTGTTCCTTGGCTATTTGCTACCGAAAAAGTTGACTTGGACTACCTACCAGAATTGATCAAAGATTGGCTAAGAGAAGAGTTTTGTTGGTGTTTAGGAGAAGAAAAAGTAAATTCTCTTTTAGATCAGCTTAACCATGATGATTGGAAATGGGACGATAAACCAATTACCAATCCTGTGTGGAATTTACCCAAAAGTGAACATAAAATTGACTTTCGTTTTCCGGTAATTCCTGATTACTTAGCTATTGAATTTTTGAAAAATTCTCAACCAGTTTGTTTTGGCGATGATAATCAATACCAACTGAAATTTTATCGGGTAGTTAGACTAGGCAAAGGCTCCGAATTAATGTCTTGGCCTCCGTATCCTGTGCCGTTGATTGAGAGAAATCAACATTTAGGTACAGCAAACATTTCATTTGTAATATCTTTCAAACTGCAAACAGTTCCTTGGCGAAAGGAACCGATAGTCTACCATGAGCTTTCGATTCGCCGTTGGTTAACTCAGCCTTTAGAACGCATCCCTTACAGAGGTGCTACAGCTTATATTGGTGATAATCGCCGATGGTTAGATGGAACTCGTCAACCATTTTGCTTTATTCCTCTACAAATAAAGCGTTTGGGAACAGAAGCACGATGGTCAAGAGCCATTAGCGAATTACTAACAATTAATGATTCACCATTGCCTGAACTTGATAATTTAACTTCAACACCAGCTTACAACTGGTCTGAAATCAATGAAAATGCCAGAGGAATACAAGCTGCTATTGCTTACGATACTCGCCATCGTTGCAAGCCACCATGTCTTGCTGGTGTCAGTCCACGAGATTTAGCTAGCCTTGATTGTGCGATTCAAGAGCGTCTCTCGATGATTCAGCGCATTGGTGAGGAGGCAGTAAAAATACAAGATAAACAGCGAGACTTTTGGAAATTTAAAATAAGTCCAAAAACTCCAATGCTGCGTTCTGAGATTGCTACACACGCAACTTTTTGTCTTTCTGATAATGCTCCTACTACAATACTTATCCTGTGGGAAACTAGAGAATGCAAAGATGCTTTGATTGCTGCTATTTGTGAATTACTTTCTTTACATCAAGTTGGAAAAAATAAAACTTACAAAAATAATAATGCATTACAAGGAGAAGCAAATATTTATAGCAATGAAGTTGCTTCTATTTGTATCAAAACTCAGCACGTTCAAGACTTAACCCAAAGATTTGATATTCCTCCCTCAACAAAGGTTAAAGATAGACAAGGAAAACGCAATCAATTTATGGATGAGCGAATAAAACAGATTCAAGCTTCTTTACCTAAATCAGAGGGATTAAGCGGTGCATTAATTGAAATAAAACCGAAAAAATCTTTCTTTCCAGCCGAGTCTGACCCTAAATTAGCTTTACGAATTGGAGTTATGCAAGCTGGTTATGTTAATCAGCATCTCCATGCATTAACTGGACGTAAAAAAAGTGACAGAAATCGTATTTTAAGAGCCGTATCAGACTTATTGCGGCAATTTGGCGTTTTACCTCCTCAGTTAATCGATGCTCAAAAAGATGACATAGATCCGCATATATGGTTGACTTGCTTTTATGTTTTACGCCGCACAAAAAAAACAACAGCTTATAATAAAGCTACTACTGGCGCACTGATGGTAAGAGTTAACCCAGTGGCAGGAATTGTACAAATTACTACTCATTGTCTATTTCCTACATGGCTATCTTATCCAGCCGCACTTGAATACCTTATAAGCGAGAAATGGGATACTGAACCATATATTGCTGCTGATATTGATGATGAAGAAAAGTCTAGCGATCGCAAAATAGAACAACAGTTTTTTAATGATTTCGTTACCAAATGTTTACGCGATTGCTTGAGTACCCCAATTGAACAGGAACAAAATCCTCGTGTACTATTTATGGCAGAAGCGCAAAATGCACGCAGGATATTAACTTGGCTACAAAATCCCAACCTACCAAATAACGACTTACCCAACGAACTAAAACAGAATATGACAGAATCTGAAATTAATCGTTTGTGGTTTGTGCGTTTACGGGTTGCTGAAAATGGCGAAGTTCCAGTTGCTATTGTTAAAGATTCTCCAGCTAGCAGCACAAGTAGCGTATTCTGTTGGCAAAATGTGTGCGATAGTCAGGAAACAACACTTTACCTCAGCATTAGGAAAGCATTAAATACTGAACAAGGTAAAAACACACTACAACGGAAGCAGTCTCGGCTTGATAATGGCAGTTTACAAGCTGGAAGTCGCAAACTCTTAGAAATAGCTATTGTACATCACCCAGAAATTGAACCCTATAAATTGGCTTGTTTTATTCATAATCTGAGAAAGCGTTGGCCTTATTTCGCAGATCATGTTTCTTTACCATTTCCATTTCGCTTTGCAACTTTAGCGAAAGAATATGCAGTCAGTGCTAAAGATGCAGTGGAATTAGAAAACTTTGAGGGACTAGAAGTCTTAGAGGAAATTGTGGAATAACTGGTTCAAACTTTTTAATTCCTTCTTTTGGCAGTCGGCATTCTAATTTTCGTGAGGCGTACTAATAGTAAAGCGAAAGTATGATTCGCTCTGCTTGGTAGATTTACTCATTACTTTTTCAGAATTTCTATTGCCCAAAGGAGAAAACTTCAATGGCTCAAACTCAAAAACCAGGCCGACCAACTGATGCTAAGCCAGATGAGTGGCAACAAGACCTAAATCCGCAACCTATGGCTGGACGAAATCATGGTCTTGAGGGACCGCATCCAGAGAAAGCAGAGCTGAATGCTTATGAGGTTAAGGAACTGCATCAGCAACTCTCAGATTATACAGATGACGAACTCAAGCAAATTACAGTGCTACCCTCCGGAAGTCGTCTAGAACAAGGTGCAAAATACATTGACCTGAATGATCCAGAGCGCAGAGAGTTGACTGCAATCGGTGGAATGGAAGCTGGCCCTACAACTGGTATGTACCGAAGACAGAGGTTGGTTATCAGCTTTGGAATCGGTTGACTGGTGTGCAAAATCCCGATCGCTTGGGAGAAGCCAGCGAGTCTTAAGCTAATGCGTGTCGAAATCGCAGATATTTTTTTGAAGAGGGTCATTTGTCTTTTGTAAATATAAATGACAAATGACCATCCTAATAAATATACAATTCAAATTTATTGATCTACTGGTTGGGAATTCACATATTTTTGTTGTAATTGATCGGGAACTGGCACGGGGCGACCATTCCGAAAACTCACAAATGCACCTTTTTGTGTAGCTACTGCTGCTATAACATTGTTAGCTAATATTTCTGCTTGTACAGTCCACTTTAACCGTCCCAAATTACTTAACCATAAACGGCCAATCACTTGGTCAATCAATTTGACAGGACGTTTATATTCAATTTCAGTGCCTGCAAGTATAGGCGCATATCCTTGATCGATTTGTGTCTCAATAGGTAAATGTTCATTTAAGAATTTCAAGCGTAAATCTTCTAGCCATCTGATATAAACTATATTGCTGACAATGCCAGCAAAATCAATATCATAGGTTCTCACAGGTATAGCAAGCTCTACTTCTAGTGGTCTGTGCAAGTTATCAGTTAATGACATAATTACTCCTGAATTTCAAAAATAAAACCGAACGGTCTGTTAATTATCAAAAAAATTTCAAAGATGACTTCCTATATATTGATTCAGGTGATTAATTGCTCTTTGCATATGAATCGAATCTCCATATAGCTTGCTCATCATAATGGCTCCCTCCAAAGTTGCAATTATGACCGTGGCGACTTCATCTGCATCAACTCCAGAACGAATTTCATCCCTAGATATTCCTTTTTCAATAATTAGACCAATGAGTTGACGCCAAGAATCCATCCCCTGTTGAGCGCGTTTCCGTAATGCTGGATGCGCATCGTCGCTCTCAATAGCAGTATTCAGTAGTGGACAGCCTCCTTTAATCGGGGGGTGATCTACAAAGCTGCTAAATACCCCAATTATTGCTTGCAGACGTTCGATCGCATGATGTTTGCTACGCAATGCAGCTCTGGTATGCTGACTAACGCAGGCGATCGCATAGTCAAAAGCCTGTAATGCTAGTTCATCTTTACTTTGGAAGTGATTGTATATTCCGCCTTTTTGCAAACCAGTAACACGCATGATGTCGGAAATCGACGAGCCAGCATACCCCTGTTGGTTAAACAGTTCGGCTGCTTGTTGGAGAATTTTTGCTTTTGTTTCTTCGCCTTTAGACATTAAAGCTTTTCCGACCGATCGGTTTTATTTAGTTTAGCACGATGAATATTGGAGAATCAAAAATTTGACTCTAAACTCCTGAGGCTACTGTCAAATTTACTAGTGCGATCTGACCTTTCGCTTCTGCCTACACTACAACAGTGCAATAAAATCTTCAACGGTCAAGTCTATTTGTCGGATGATTGCACGTAGAGTCCCTCGTCTAGTTCATCGTGATTTGGCACAGTAACAGTTGTTTGAGGCTCCTCGCTAACTAAAATAATATGAACCTGTTTAGATAGGGGCTTATCAATGGCTGTTGGAATGAAAATTGCTGGAACAAAACAACAAGTGATATCAAAGCTTTTTGTAATCAGGGATGATAGAAAATTAGTTTTTTCAGCAATACCGACAGCAATTAGCAGAAATGTTATAACCCCAGAAGAGTTATTCCATAATTGGCAAGAGTTCTATGATTACCTTATGGAAAGTACTGTGATGTATAAAATCAGGTTTGAAGATCGGGGGGATGTAGTAGAGATATTCACTCAGCTTGATGGCTCTCCAAAATATCAATACATCAAGTCAGCGTTGAAGTTTTATATTAAAGTATCGGGGCTAAGTATTGTTGAATAGCAGTTTTACATAAACGATTAAGGTATATGGTAACTCTCGAAACAGAACGTCTGCTGCTGCGAATGTTCCGTGAAGAAGATTTCGATGATTATGCTGCGATATTTAGCGATCCTGAAGTAACCCGCTATCTAGGCGATGGTGAACCCTTGTCACGCTTTGCAGCTTGGCGTAGTTTGGCTGTCATGCTGGGACATTGGCAACTACGAGGCTATGGAATGTGGGCGGTTGAAGAATCTCAAAGTGGAATTTTAGTTGGTCGCATCGGATTTTTTTACCCTGAAGGCTGGCCTGGATTTGAAATTGGATGGGCATTGAAGCCAGCTTATTGGGGATTAGGTTACGCGATTGAAGGGGCAAAAGCCGCACTTAATTATGGTTTTAGCGAGCTAGGTCAAGAGCATGTCATTAGCCTCATCTATCCTGATAACATCAGATCGATCCAAGTCGCTAAGCGGTTAGGAGAGAAACTTGAAGGAAAGACCACAGTTTTTGGTAGAGAAGCTTTAATTTATGGCATCAACCGAGAAGCATGGGATATTACCTAACCTGAGTTCGGGTTAAGACAGAAGCTAAAAAGCTGATTCTGTAAGGATTAAGCAAAGCTCTAAGTGATGAAAGAAGC
Source organism: Nostoc sp. 106C (assembly GCF_002154725.1). Classification (GTDB taxonomy): domain Bacteria; phylum Cyanobacteriota; class Cyanobacteriia; order Cyanobacteriales; family Nostocaceae; genus Aulosira. Next base: position 13,352 of record NZ_MTAW01000170.1, read on the forward strand.
AATTAAAGTGGAATCATTTTGTCAATAAGGCTCACAAATGAGACAAATATCAACAATATGCCTTATTGAGAACCGATTAAAACAGAGCTTCAGACCGAACAACGAGAAATCAGGGGTTTTGAGGATTTCTTATCCCGAACTCAGGTTACCTAATATAGTAGCGCTGAGTTCTAAGTGATAAAGCGCGGTTCAACTTTATCTTTAAGCTAGTGAACTTATCCAACAATAAAAGTGGCTGTCAGATTAAGTGTATGTTCGCTGAGACTCATTTATAATCTATGTGTTAAAAAAGTATTGTCAGTCTAAAAGATTACAGTATCGAACGGATTGCTTCAGTCTTGGTGACGTATTTTCTGGCTATTTACGTCGATCGGTTGAGTCTTGAGATTGCTAAGGCTACGTGGAATAAGGAATAGGTTAACATGAGTGTGCCAGAGTCTAGCTACGTTTTTGCTAATTCCCAACATCTCAGAGAGCTTGAAAGACTTCAAACAATTGAAAAAGTATTTGATCCAGCAAGCCGACGACGAATTTTGGCAACAGGCCTGACAGCTGGTTGGCGATGTCTGGAAGTAGGAGCGGGGGCTGGCTCAGTCATGAGGTGGATGGCAGACATAGTTGGCAAAAGTGGCAGTGTTGTTGCTGTAGATGTAGATACTCGTTTTTTAACAGAGCCACAGCCGTCTAATGTTGAAGTATTAAAAGAGGATATTCGGCATCTGGTGCTGGAGAATCAATCTTTTGACCTGATTCATGCACGTTTCGTTCTCATCCACATACCTGACTTTCGAGTTGCTTTATCCCAAATTTTGAGTCTGCTAAAACCAGGTGGATGGATTGTGCTTGAGGAGCCTGACTTTGCTGCTGCGAGGGCAATTGTGGGAAATTCAGAAGCACTCCAATCTGTGAATCGAGTTAATCAAGCTATCCTGCGGATGTTTGCAAATAAAGGACTTGATTATGCTCTTGGTGTGAAGTTACCTGCTATCCTCCAAAGGCTAGGATTACAAAATTTATCTGTAGAGAACGATACACCTCTAGCCAATGGTGGTTTTGGAATAGCAACAGTGATGAAAATGTCTGCTATTCAACTTGCAGAGAATTATATTGCAACTGGTCAAGCAACTGCTCATGATATTGAGCAATATTGCCAATTTGCAGATGATGCAAGTACTTGGGCTATCTATCACGCTACGGTGGGAGTTGTCGCTCAAAAAGAAGCAATTGGATAACCTGAGTTGAGTATTGATGCGGAAGGAGAAATTCTCTAAAATTGTGCCCAATTGCTGCAAGGGAAGTAATATCTTGTCTGGTGAAAGAGTGATTATTTAGACCGCAGGAAAGCAGAGAGAAAAAGAGTTTTCCAATGTTTGCATAGATGTGGGAATTAGAACTAATCTATCGGGCTTTATATCATTTCTAACTTTGATTAGACGCTGTCTTATAACAACCAAAAGGAGGTTGCTTGGGTAAGCTGACTGTCACTTTAGTTCCTTGCCCTATGTGGCTAGACAAAGTAATACTGCCTCCATGTAACTCTACACAAGATTTAGCGATCGCTAGCCCTAAACCTGTTCCTGGAATTGTACCAACGTTACTTCCCCGACTGAAGGATTGAAATAACTTTTGTTGATCTGCCATCGGTATCCCAATACCCTCATCTTTGATGTAAAACATCACCTCTGATTTTGTGCCAGCAAGGTAAACTTCTACGCTACCACCCTGTGGAGAATATTTAATTGCATTGGAGATTAAATTCACAAATATTTGCTGCAAAAGCCCGCGATCGCCCCAAAAGCCATTGTTATTTCCACTAGTGTTAAAAATTAGTTCATGGCGCTCAGTTAATGTTTCTCGTGTTTGGTCCATGAGATCACAAAAAAATTGCAGTAAATCGAGTGGGATTGGCTTAAACCTGGTTTTGTCTAGTTCAATTTGGTTAACCATTAGCATGTTATCCACGAGTTTCGACATAGACCTAGCTTTCTGCTCAATAATTCCTAGTAACCTCTGTTGTTTCATCTCATCCAATCGCTGACCATGTTTGCTCAAAGTTGATGCAGCAGCCAAGATTGAAGTTAAGGGCGTGCGATACTCATGGGAAACTGTGGCTACGATTTGAGATTTAAATGCATTAAGTTGCTTTTCTTTCACAAGTGCCGCTTGAGTTTGGGCAAGTAATTCAGCCTGTTGGATAGCGATCGCTAGTTGTACTGATAATTCGTTGAGTATTTCTACTTCATCAGCTTGCCACTGTCGTTCTCCCGACTTGTGGTGAGCAATCAACAAGCCCCAGATCTGATCTTCTGGCTTGCCATTATTACTCAAATTAATGGGAACTACTAAATTTATTTTTGGATTAAATTGTTCTAATAGGTTGAGGTAACAATGACTCAAGCCAGCTTCGTAAACTTGAGGAATGGCTAATTTGCATCCCCAATGATGATTTTCGCCTCCTATTTCATGACAAATATCTTGGATATTATTGTGTGCTGCCACAGTCTCCCATGACTCAACAGAGGAGGCTACAGTCTTACCACCATTATCTGGGGCAAACTGATACACCAAGACGCGATCGCACTTGAGAAGTTGCTGTACCTCCACCACCGCCGTATTTAAAATTTGTTCCAAATCGAGAGACTGACGAATTCGTAAAGCAGTCGTAGCAATTAAGCGCTGTCGTTCTCGATTTTTACATAGCTGGGCTTGCAAGCAAGATTGCTTGATTGCATTGCGGACTGCTAGTTGCAGTACATCAGGTTTTAGGTATTGCTTGACCAAATAATCTTGAGCACCCCGTTTCATGGCCTGTACGGCGACCTCTTCATCACCCCGCCCAGTCAGCATAATCACTGCTAGGGGAGTATCAAATGTTTCTTGCTCTAATTTGTCAAAGAATTCCAATCCACTCATATCAGGTAAGCAGAAATCCAGCAGAATGACATGGCAATGATTTTTTTGGCACAAAGCGAGTCCATTCTCTGCACAGTCTGCCTCTAAAATCTGATAGGACTGGTACGGATCTTGTAAAAGATATCGACGATAAATTTTCCGATCCGCTGCACAATCATCAATTATCAGTAACGTCGATATGTCCAGCATAAAAGTATGAGGAGCAGGAGAGTATATAGATTTTTTGAGCAGGTTGCGATCTATTGCATAATTCTAAAAATAATCTAAAATAAATATAAATAAAATCTAAAATTTATTGAAACAACTTAAAGCGATTGACTAACGTGCCCGAAAAACCACGTCAGTATTAAGTCGTAAGCAATTAGTAGCAAAGAAAATCTAGAAATCGACACTAACAGGGGGATACGAGGTGACGCGGAGAACGAAGAGATCGCGAAGACGCAGAGAAACAGACTCGCTGAGAGCCTTTGTGCCATATGGGTATCAAAACCCAGCCTCAACAGACGCATACAGTCTACTCCTGTGTTGCGCTCCACGGCCTTCTTTTCTTCCAACTACCGCATCTACAAGAACGACACAAATCAGTTTTAGGCTGGCGGAGTATTAGCCTCAAGCCAATAGTCTACAAATGCTTGAATCGTCTTTTGCAGTTCTTGCGCATCCATTGGCTTGACAAGATAGCCATTTGCGCCCTTTTGGTAACACAATTCAATATCCCTAGGGTTAGATGATGTAGTGAAAACAACAATAGGGATTTCTCTGAAACTTCTGTCTTGCTTGAGTCGCTCTAGAATATCACGACCATCAATACCCGGCAAATTCAGATCGAGCAGGATAACAGAGGGTCTGAGCGCTACATGAGAATTTTCATTGCTGCCCTCTTTATACAGCAAGTCTAAAACCTCGTCCCCATTTGTACAGCGATATATGGGGTTTTGGACAGCCATGCGTCGCATTAGGCGTTGCAATATCCTAAAATCTTCATTGCTGTCCTCAACTATCAGCAGAGGTTCATGAAGTTTCCTTGTCATCAGTTGTCTTAACAAAATGTAATAATTAAAAGATTTTTGTTACTTATCTTAAACTATTCCAGAGTAAAATAAAACGTCGAGCCAATGCCTACGGTAGATTCAACCCAAATCCGGCCGTTATGCAGCTCTACAATCTTCTTAACAATAGCTAGCCCTGCACCTACTCCCCCACCATACTTTTCCTGGGAGTGGAGTCGCTTAAAAAGTCGAAAGATGGTTTCGCGGTGATGTTCGGGAATGCCAATACCGTTATCTCGCACATAAAACACAGAAGCTAATGAAGCTTGGCCTTTTGTCTGCTGCTCATTGGAAACTAAATAGCCAATCTCAACCCATTGCTCTGCCTTATCGTTGTATTTGAACGCATTGCCAATCAGGTTACTAAAGACCTCGTTAACGAGAACTGAATCACACTGAATTGTTGGCAAAGGTCGAGGAATGCGAATATCTAAAAGCTGAGAATCTTGACGGCTAGCACGAAAAACATCAATTAATTGGTTGAGCAATTCGTTGAAATCGATGGCTTGCTTGCGCAGTTGTGCTTTTCCTAACTGCGCGAGTCGCAGTAGAGCATTAATCAAAGTTTCCATACGCACTGATAAAGTCACAACTGTCTCTAGGCAATCAATCCCGTCATCATCTAAAATTTGGCCGTAATCTTCCAACAGAATCGTTGAGTAATTATAGATACCCCGCAAAGGTTCCTTGAGATCGTGGGAAGCAGCATAGGCAAAAGAGGCTAGTTCGCGGTTGCTACGTTCTAAATCTAGGTTAATTTTGGCTAACTCATCTGCTTTAGAAAGTACAATACCCACAATCGCATTCCTGAGAGCGATCGCACTATCAAGTTCACATGGTTTCCAAGGTAAGGAAGTTAATCTCACCGTTTCCTGCCATTTGGCAAAGGATTTGCGCGGATTCAGGGTGAGAGTATCATCTGCTAGGTGAATAAATTCATTGGGGTTACCTGCCCAATTTACTGTTTGGATAACTTCGGGACGAAACCAGAGAATGTAATAGCGTCGGACTTGAGAAATCCGTAGTAGTAATAGACCACTAGCAGTATCTTTAACAGCAATACCATCAGGATAAAGCTGCGGTAGAGAATTTGTAGAAAATAGGTTGTCCTTTACTTGCGTATCTGCCCATTCAATTAGGGCACTAACTTGCTCAATATCGGGTGTTGCTCCTACAAGTGTAATTTCATTATCTAAACAAACTGCTGCTCCAGAGGCGCTAACAACATCTAGCAAGCGGAGTTCTGGCTTAATCAAAGCATCAATAAAATTATCTGCTTGGGAAATAGACTCGATAAACTCAGACTGTAGAGATTTAAGTTTGACTTTATAATCTAATTCCAATTGATTAACTTTGTGCGTTAACTCTGACGACGCAATCCGTCCCAAAAACTCGCAGATTTGACGCAGTTCGTAGGAAATATGCTTAGGTGTGTGATGATGGCAAGAAATTAAACCCCAAAGCTGCTGCTCTTGAATCAGTGAGATGACCAACAGTGCCGCCACGCCCATATTTTGGTGATATTCAACACAACATGAATCAACGCTCCTGAGTACAGATAGGCTTAAGTCAAGAGGTTGATGTGTGATGGGATTTTCAATGGGAACCAGCTTGGCTGGTTGAGCAGTTAAATTAGGGATAAATCGCAGCAAAGAACGCGTATATAAATCTCTAGCCTGTGCAGGAATATCTGTAGCGGGATAATGTAGCCCTAAATATGGTGGTAAATCCTCGCGTTTGGCTTCGGCAACGACAGAACCTGCTTTGTTACGATCAAATTGATAGACCATCACCCGGTCAAAAGCTGTGATTTCTCTGATTTCTGTTGCCACTAGATGCAAAAATTCTGTCAGGTTTGATGTCTTTTGCATTTGGGCGATCGCTTCATTGACTAAAGCATGGAAACTTAAGAAACTCAGCTCAGATTTAGAGTCAATCGGTTCTAGTTCAAGAATTACAACATCTTCTGTACGATGGGCAATACAGTCGAAGTATCGCTCTCTGTTCAAAGTTGTAATTGATACTTTATAACTAGTTGTACTACCAATTTTTTTTGTCCAGCAATGTCTGATAACTGCAACTTGTTCTTGACCTAGCAAGATGTTTAGAGGTTGACTAAGTAATTCTTGAGTAGTTTTGCCCAAGTATTCCAGGGTGTTATTGCTAACTTGCAGTATGTCTAGCTGGGGGCTAAGAACCAGCAGTACACCATGAGGTTGGATTGAGCCAGGAATATGAATTGGTTTGCGATCGTGGTTAGTCAAAGAAGCAGTTTGGGCAGTATTGTCTTCTGACTGGCTCATAACTTATCTAACGAAAAGCCTCTTTTACAATACCGCAATTAAATTTTATATTTCTTTAAACATTGATCAAAAACTATAATTATTCAACAAATTCTCCTCTACTTCCCTGCTGCCAATTAACTGAGTAGTAATGTATGGTGCGTTGTCACGCAATGCATCTTCCACACAATACAGACGTGTCAGAATTGGCAATGCGATCGCTCTTATCTATGTCGATGTAAGGTAAGGGTAGAGCGATAAAACTAGATTTATCCCACGAGTAATTGTTTTAACCATTACCCCACAAGGGGATTAAAACTATTTATTTGAGTCAATCAGAATTCCTATTTTAGATTTTGAATTGGCAGGGTGCGAATTCATCTGATGCAATCATTTTTCCAACAAATTGGTGTTAATTGTATTAAATTTCACTAATACTGCTAAATCAGAATGATGTTCAGATGACCCATCACATTTTAAAAGCAACCAAAGAAACAGTTCATCTCGGTGGTTTTTCGCATTTGCTAGCACCCGTGCTCACTGTTGATTCTTGTGACACGATTGAAGTGGAAACTTACAGTGGTTATTATGTGTACGATAAAGCGCCACCTGAGTTTGTTAACCAAGAATTTCTTGATATCTGCCAAAATTTATCCTTAGAACGTAAAATTGCCGGGGGGCCGCATTTACTAACAGGGCCAATTTATGTGCGAGATGCGAAACCAGGAGATGTTTTAGAAGTAGAATTAAAAGCGATCGCACCGAGTTTACCTGTAGGTTTCAATGCAATTCGTACAGGTTGGGGAGCTTTACCACAAAGATTTCATCAAGCTGCTTTAAGATTTATTCCCCTGGATTTAGAAAACAAGATTGCTGAATTTCCTCAAGGTAGTGGCATCAAAATTCCCCTCAAACCATTTTTTGGTATCCTTGGTGTTGCTACTCCGGAAGTATCTCGAACTTCTATTCCTCCTGGTAGTTACGGGGGTAATATTGATAACAAAGAACTACAAGCAGGTTCTCGGTTATTTTTGCCGATTTTTGTTCCAGGTGCGTTATTTTCTCTTGGTGATGGTCATGCAGCACAAGGAGATGGTGAAGTGAATGTTACTGCTATTGAAACTTCTATGAACGGTACAATTAAACTTACAGTTCGTAAAGACTTGCATTTAACAACACCAATTGGAGAAACTCATACTGATATCATCACAATGGGCTTTGGTCAAACCTTAGATGAAGCTTTAGAAAAAGCGTTGAAAAATATGATTGAGTTCTTAGAACGCTTCATCTATTTATCGCCAGAAGATGCATATGTACTTTGTAGTTTAGCAGTGAACTTTCGGATTACTCAAGTTGTGAACAGTCCGCAAAAAGGAGTTCATGCTATGCTACCTAAATCAATTTTGTCTCAGGTAGTTAGTTTATAACCACACATCTAGAAACTGTTGATTATGTCTAATATTCTTATCCAACTATTGCTAATTGGTTTAGTTGCTGGTGTCGCTGGAGGTATGTTTGGTATTGGTGGCGGAGCAATAATGGTGCCAGCAATGGTATTACTGATGGGTATGGATCAGAAGTTTGCCACAGGTACTTCCATTGCTGCACAAATATTACCAATTGGTATTTTAGGAGCCGCAGTTTACTATCGCAATGGTCAGCTTAATATCAAATATGCTGTGATTATTGCAGTTGGTCTAGTAGTGGGCAATTTATTTGGAGCTTTGTTTGCAAATCAGCCGTTTATTAGCAGCGAGACAATGAAAAAACTGTATGGGATATTTTTGCTACTCCTAGGTGCTCGCTATTTAATCAACCGCTGAAAAGTTTAGTTGAGCTTTGCTACAATTGTGGCTAAACTTTCACCCAGCTTTTCAATAGATTGCTGTTGCTTCTCGTCTTTTAATGTACCATCGACATTGAACGCTTCATATGCTTTAGGTACAGCTATTTGATCGGGAAGCACCAAAACTCTAATGTTTCCCAAAATACTGCGCAGGTGAACCAACCCCCGTAAACCGCCAAGTGCCCCAGGAGAAGCACTCATCAGCGCAGCCACCTTACCTGTAAAAGCTACCAGTGGTGCTTCATTTGGCGCTGGACGGGATGCCCAATCGATCGCATTCTTTAAAACTGCTGAAATCGAACTGTTATATTCAGGCGAAGCAATTAGTAATCCTTGATGCGAAATTAGCAATTCCTTAAATTTACCTGCGTTTTCTGGCTGCCCTTCTTGTTTTTCTAGATCCTCATCGTAAAGAGGCATGGGTAAATCGCGCAGATCTAAATAAGTTACTTCCGCACCTGCTGCCTTAGCACCATTCGCGGCGATTTTAGCCAATTTTTTGTTGTAAGAATCTGCGCGGGTGCTGCCTGCAAAGGTCAGAATTTTAGGTGTATATGTCATAGGTGTAAATTTTAAGGTTGATAGTTTGGCAAATCCTAATGCATTATCCGGTTTTGTAGTCGGCACCATTTGCTACATTAGATTTTCTTTAGAAATTCCTGTTTAGAGATTTATTGTGAGAGTAGGGAGACTAAGATGCGATCGCCTACTCTACTAGGTAATTGCTATCATCAGTAAATCATTAAATTCCGCCAAGCGGTACTGGGCTACGTCTACCGTTATCAGTAATCAAATAACTCTTGACCCTTGTTGAATTTTAAATTGCTTAACAATGGATCGTCGGAATTTTCTCAAGTATGCGACTTTAGCAGGATCTAGCTTTGCCTTGACTAGCTGTATTCAAGGTAAAAATTCCAAATCACAAAGCGAAGTAGTGCCAACAGCCTCCCCTGTGGTAGTCAACGAACCGCTAAAAATAGGATTTGTGTATGTAGGACATGTCGGTGATTTTGGCTGGACTTACTCCCATGATTTAGGTCGCAGAGAAATGGAAGCGGATCTCCAAGATAAGGTTAAAACTACCTTTGTAGAAAATGTTAATGAAGGTGCTGATGCTGAGAGAGTGATTCGGCAACTAGCATTAGACGGTAATAAATTAATTTTTACAACTTCCTTTGGCTACATGAACTCCACAATTAAAGTTGCCAAAGACTTTCCCAGTGTTGCATTTGAACATTGTACAGGATACAAACTTGCTGCCAATGTCGGCACTTATTCAGGACGCTTTGAAGAACCGCACTATTTAACCGGTCTGATTGCGGGCAAGATGACCAAATCCAATGTCATTGGTTTTATTGGGGCACATCCAATCCCAGAAGTAATTCGCGGGATCGGCGCATTTACTCAAGGACTGCGAACAACAAATCCTCAAGCAAAAGTCAGGGTGATGTGGGTACAAAATTGGTACGAGCCTGCAAAAGAAAGGGAAGCTGCCCAAGCTTTGATTAATTTAGGTGCAGATGTGCTAACCCAACATACTGACTCGGCGGCTGCTATTCAACTCGCAGCAGAAAAAGGTATTTATGCTTTTGGCTACAACACCGATATGAGTAAGTTTGGTACCCAAGCACACCTGACATCAGCAATTAATAAATGGGGAAAATTTTATATAGATACAGCCTTGGCTGTCATGCACAACACATGGAAGCCGCAAGAAATTTGGCATGGTATCGGTCAAGGCATGGTAGATATTTCCTTAATGAATCCAGTGATTCCTAGCGATGTTCAGCAATTCGTCAATGGTAAACGCGAACAGTTTATTCAGGGTACTGCCCATCCTTTTGATGGACCAGTAAAAGACCAAAAGGGAGTTGTACGAATACCAAAAGGCAAAGTGCTGGATAATAAAGCACAACTGGAAATGGATTGGTATGTTGAGGGGATTGAAGGGTCGATTCCTAAAAGTAAATTCTAAATAAGTTTTCCGATTTGGTTATTGATTTGGGGTAAGATAAGACGGTTCTTCCGGTAGTTTTATGGTGATTATTAAAAGGGTGTGTATTTTTGGCGAAAAATATAGTACAAATGAACGCGTTGAAAGGGCTGGCTAAATATGACCTAGAAGAGAAACAAAACCCAATTGAAAGAGCCAAGTTCAAGGAGAAGCTTACTCAATATTTAACAATTGCAAGAGAACAGCCAGAGCATTTACAGGTTTGGTTTTGGGACGAGAGCGGTTTTAGTTTACGTGTGAAGAGTCGGAAAAATTGGGGTAAAAAAGGAGGCTCTCCCAGAGTAACTATGTTAAAATAATATAAATAAATTAAATAAATCTTAGATAATTTAGATTGGTTAATAGAGCCAACCCAAGCTATAAATGGAATTATAGACCAATCTAAAAACATAAAAATCCAAAAATATTGATATTAAAACCCTTGTTTTAATAACTATGCCATCTAATCCCTTGCTTCATTTTATTACTAAAGTTATTAATCTTGAAGATGTCAAGGTTATTAATTACCATTTTCTGACAGATGATGAAATAGTAATAGAAATTGAAAATAAGCTGAAAGTTGCTAAATGTCCTCACTGTGGAAATACCTCCGATAAAATCCATCAAAATCATTGGTATAGAGTCAGAGATATACCCCTGAGTGATTATCAAGTATTGTTAAAAGTAAATCGTCGTCAATTGAAATGTAAAAAATGTCATCAAGTATTCAGTGAAGAGTTAGATTTTATCAAAGCCAGAAGAACCTATACAAAAAGACTGGCGATGAAAGTAATTAAGGAAGTATTAGAAACTAATGTAGAAAGTGCAGCCAGAAGAAATAGAATGACAACCTCTGAGGTGGAAACACTATTAAAAGAACTGGAAGTTGATTTACTGGCAGAAAAACCCAAGAAGTTAAAAAAGTTGGGGATAGATGAAATCACCCAGTTAAAAGGAGGAAAAAATTATGCGGCAGTTCTGGTGGATTTAGAAACAAGAAAACCAATAGCATTATTGGAGAAAAGAAATAAGGCAGTAATAGCAGAATACATATCGAGTCTAGGTTTAGAGGTTTTAAGCCAAATAGAAGAAGTTAGTATAGATTTATGGATACCATATAAAAGTTTAATCCAAGAAATGATGCCAAATGCTCAAATAGTAGCCGATAGATTCCATGTCATGAAACAAATAAATGAGGAGTTAGATCAAAAGAGAAAGAAAGAAAAAAGAGCAGCAGAAAAAATTAAAAACAAGAAAGAGAGAGAAAATATATTAGCGGGTTTGACTCAGAGTAAATACCCTTTATTAAAGAAAAAAGAAAACCTGAACTCTGAGGAAAAAGCGAAGATAGAATCAGTGGAGAAAGTTGCCCCTGAATTAGGAAAAATGTATCGAATTAAAGAAGGAATTAGAGATATATTTGACAGTCCAATAACCAGTGATGAAGCTTTATATAAATTCCTAGAATGGACAGAAACAGCTTATAAATACTTCCCGAAAAGTTGTCGAACAATAAGTAGATGGATAGATGAGATTCTCGCTTATTTTGATAGCCGAACTACTCAAGGAATTGTTGAAGGAATTAATCAGAAGATTAAGCTGATTAAAAGAAGAGCTTATGGTTTAACTAACTTTGATAATTTTAGAAGAAGAATTTTACTCAATTGGTATTTTTGCTACTAATTTATCATATCTAGTCTGGGAGAGCGAAAAAGGAAAACGTAAAAATGTCCCAGGACAACGGCGGTATGGTCGTGTAAATGTAATGGGAGCAATCCGAGAATTAGACCGAAAACGAGTATGTTTTTTTGTTAAAAAAGGTAATGCAGATATTTTTATGAGCAATTACACCAATTGAATGAACTAATTAAACAAGAGTGGGTAAATAAAGGAAATCTGAGTCAAGATTTCTCCAAGTATGGGCCGAAGATAATTTTAATTTTAGACAACGCTAGTTTTCATAAACGCAAAGATATTCTAGCTAAAATATCTGAAGAATTTCCGAATTTTATTTTAGAGTTCTTGCCTGCTTACAGCCCTGACTACAACATTATCGAATTAGTTTGGCATTCATGTAAAGAATATATTGCTCATCGCTTATTTAAATCAGTAGATAAATTACAAACACTGCTAGATAAGCTATTAAATCAAGGCGAGTTAATAATTAAGTGGTATCGAAAAATCAAAAATAAAGGTAATTTCCGTTATATTGCAGCTTAAATGCTGATTAGCTTACTCAACTTAGGCAATATCCAGTGCAAGCGTTGCTTCAAAAAACGATACCAGTGGTCAACAGTAAAACGTCGGAGGTAGAGTTGGCAAACTTCTTCAAGTGGAAGCATTTCCTCTCCCACCCAAGCCAACCACAAAGGTTTTGACACCCTCAAATTGCCTTGTTCATCTAGACGTTCAACTCTAATGAGAGACATGGGACCTGTAGCTGTTTGACGAAAGTGTAAATTTGACCACAAGCTCACCTTGACCCGTCCCAATGTTTCATGGTTTAGTTCTATACTTTGAGCAATTTGGCTGCATCTAGAAGTTTCATTCAATTTAAATTGATCACCATGTTTCCTGGGTCGCCCTTTGCCAGAATATAGATGCTTGGCCACTTACGTTTAAATACTGGTGATAGCGATAATTCTGCCAAACTGTAGGCGTTACGAGTCAGCAATATTGCATCTGTCAGCTCGAAAGTTGCATCATGCGCTCTACCTAGATATCTGTACGCTGCTTGACGAAATTCTTCTAATAAGGCAAGTTTCATATTGGCAGATGAGAGTTGGTGGTTCAACTCTGGTGCTTCTGCTAATAGGGGGTCTGTGTTCAATCACACTCCCTGTTTTTTTGGTTTTGTCGCTCATTTAGTCTAAACTCCAATCGACAGCTTAATACATTAATATCATCAAAAGTATCATAGCAATGACAAAAGCCTCTCTGAAATTTAATCAGAAAGGCTTTGTGTGTAATGAATAGACCTGGCATCGAGCTATTGTGGCGGGAGGCAACCCTCCAACTATCGTGGCCGCAGCAGCGTTTCACCTCTGAGTTCGGGATGGGGTCAGTGTGGTTCCACCGCGCAATAGACACCAGGAAAACTTTGAGGGCAAGGGTAAAAGGGAAAGAACTTACCTTTGCCCTTTAACCTTTTCCCTTGTTCACAACCCTGAAGACTGCAAGTAACGCGAAATCAATTGTTGATGAGGTCAAGCCCTCG
>NZ_MTAW01000065.1 GCF_002154725.1 Nostoc sp. 106C
TTCTCCGTATTTATATATCTTAATATAGCTGACTTTTTTCGTGCCCACCTACTTAATTGTTGGTGAGCTTTGTTGTCAATGAATTTTCTTAACTGAACTGTATTGACTTATAGATAAAGATTAGGGTCGCAAAAAGTCCACAGTCAATGGTCAATGGATTATAGACTCTGAACTATTGACTGCCAAAAGCGAGAAATTTATAGCACTTGCGTAAAATAACAAATAGAAGCAGTGCGACTTACTCCTGTTCGGGAAAGGTTAAATGGTACAGATTCCTGCTAAACCCCTGACGCTAGACGAATTCCTGAAACTGCCAGAAACGGAACCTGCCAGCGAATATATTGATGGGCGGATCGTTCAAAAACCGATGCCACAAGGAGAACATAGCGTAATTCAAACTGAGTTAGCACCTGCCATCAACTTGGTTGTAAAATCCAAAAAGATTGCACGGGCTTTTTCAGAACTGCGCTGTACATTTGGTGGACGCTCAATTGTCCCTGATATTTCTGTATTTTTGTGGGATAGAATTCCACGTAAGGAAAATGGCGGAGTTGCTAATGTCTTCTCAATTGCTCCAGATTGGACAATTGAAATTTTATCTCCCGAACAAAGTCAAACTAAAGTTACCAAAAATATCTTGCATTGCCTCAAGCATGGTACTCAGATGGGATGGTTGATCGATCCACAAGAACAATCTGTGTTTGTTTATTTGCCAGATCGAGCAACCACCTTTTACGATGAACCAGGAACAAATTTGCCAGTGCCAGAATTTGCCAAAGATGTCCACCTGACTGTAGACGGCTTGTTTACTTGGTTGCTAGAATGATACGTTTCACTTTAAGGTTGATAGAAATAGGCAGCAGAGGTACAGAGGGGAAATTATTTCCATCTGTGGTTTTAATTCATGAAAATTTGGCAAGCTGATTTTTACCGGAGTCCACAACAAAATCCAACTGGACAAAATATTTGGGAGTTGTTGATTTGTGATGCAACTCGTAGCTTAGAGTATGTAGCTAGCTGTCCCCAGTCAGAGGCGAATTCCAGTTGGTTGACAGATCAAATTCAGCTAGCAGCTAGCGAACATCTGCCTGATGCGATTCAAGTATTTCGTCCGCAATCTTTAAGTTTAATTGAGGCGGCTGGACGCAATTTAGGTATTCGTGTCGAACCTACGCGCCGGACTTTGACATTGAAGCAGTGGTTACAAGAAAAACAATATCCCACAGCTATAGATAAACCACCTCCTACACCTTTGCCAGAAAACCTTTGGGGAGAACAATGGCGCTTTGCCACTCTGAGTGCTGGTGATGTGGAAACAGCATTTAGCGATCGCCCTATTCCGATTCTGCATCTGCCAGAATCTCTCAAACCTCTCAATCTCGGTTTGGCATCAACAGCGCCAATTCCTGGTGTAGTGATTTACGGAGGACGGCAATCAATGCGTTTATCACGGTGGTTGCATGAAGCCCGTCCCGTGGAGTTAAATTATATTGCTGGTGCACCAGATGGCTTGATCTTAGAAGCAGGTTTAGTGGATAGGTGGATTGTCGCCACCTTTGACGATGCAGAAGTTGCAGCGGCTGCTAAAGTTTATCAACAGCGCCAACAGCTAAGTCGAGGATTACACTTTTTGTTAGTACAGCCAGATGATTCGGGAATGACTTATAGTGGCTTTTGGTTGTTGCAGGCAGAAGAATAACCTAACTTGAAAAGCACTGAAGTGCTAACTACAACATAGTGAGAGATTTCATCAAATATTGTGTCAAAGTAAACGCATCGACACCTAATTCTGTACGCTCTTCGGCTGCTAAAATTCCGGCTTGAGAATGCCACCAAGAAGCCGTTGCTACCATATCTTCAATAGCAATTTGTTTCTTGACTGCTTGCGCCAATAATCCGCCAAGTAATCCAGTTAAGACATCGCCACTACCACCACGGGCTAATGCTGGGGTACTTTTGGGATTCAGCCAAACTGAACCTTGGTCGTTAGCAATCGCAGTTCTTGCCCCTTTCAACAAAACTATAGCTCCACTTTGCATTGCTGCTGATCGCACAGCTTTGACTCTATCTTGATTAGCATCGGGGATATCAGGAAATAACCGCTTAAATTCACCAGTATGGGGTGTAAGTACCGTTGGCGCTTGGCGTTTTTGTAAGGTGGGGATGGTTCTCATCTGGGCCAAGATATTTAAAGCATCAGCATCAAGAAGTAAAGGGCGTTCGCTGTTGAGTACCTCTTGGATAATCGGAGTGCTATCTGTGGTTAAACCAGGGCCGCAAGCGATCGCATCAAAGGAACTTAAATCGGTTTTTTCTGGTAATTCTAGTTTAGCGATGGCTCCTGTTTCAGTTTCTGGACACCCAATAACTAGTGCTTCTGGCAAATGCGACACCAAAATGGGTTTGAGATATTCTGGCACAGCAATTGAGAGCATCCCCACCCCACTAGCACGGGCACCCAAAGCAGTTAAAATTGCCCCACCAGCATAGCGATGGGAACCGCAAATCAACAGCAAATGTCCTTCTTTGTATTTGTGAGTGACTGGGGGACGGGGTAGAGGTAGATTTGAGATTGCTTTAGCGGTGGTAATGCGGGTAATTTTGGGTGCATCTTGGAGTACAGCTTGCACATCAGCTAAGGGGATATCAAAATCAATTAATTCAGATGTGCCGATATAATCTAAAGCTTGATCCTGTAAAAAAGCCAGCTTCCATAAACCCAAGCAAAATGTGTGAGTAGCGCGAATTGCCGTTCCCAACACTTCACCCGTATCAGTGTGCAAGCCTGAAGGTAAGTCAATACTAAAAATCGGCTGCTTCCATGTATTTAACTGATTAATTGCAGATGCGATCGCATCGGTAAGCTTCTTTTCTAAGCCAAAACCAAACAAGCCATCAACCAATACATCACAATCTGGCAACTGCGCAATTTCTTGATAATAGGCTATTCCCAGACTCTGGGCATATTGCAAATGCTGTGAAGTTAATTCCTTGAGTTTTGAAAAAGGATTATAAATCCAAACTTCATATCCCTGAAAATATAATTCACGGGCTACTACCAAAGCGTCACCGCCATTATGTCCCGGCCCGACTAAAACCCCAACACGAGATTTTTCTTGGGGAATCATTGCCTTCAGGCGACGAGCAATTAATCCCGCTACCTTTTCCATCAAAGCTACTACAGGCATTCCTGCGGCAAAGATCCGCCCTTCAATCTCCCGCATTTGCGCTGCGGTAACTATGATTTGGGAAATTTCTTCTTCCCTATGCTGAAAATTAGGCATGAGTTGTAAGTCCTGAGTGATGAATTGCAAAGTTTGAGGTGACTTCTCAATTCTGATTCATCATGCGGAAAATTTGATCTACTGTTTTAGCAATGAAACTGTTTGTTCATTCTAGTGGTAAACACAAATACCAAAAGCTGAACCTTGATTAAACTAACCACAGAGGCGCAGAGTACACTGAGAAAGATAATGGAGAGATTTCCCCAGATGTTTTAGAAGTAATATTCTTACTATATATAAGATAATTTATGACATTCTTCATAATATTGAATTTGTAAATATTAAAAATTTATCCTCTACTGAATATTATTTGAATTCCATAGTATCTGAATTGATAAACAAAGAAACATTATTTGATTAACATCAAAAAGACATTTAAGAAAAATATCAATATCTTTTAAATGAGAGTGAGGTTTATTTGCAAACCAGAGAGGTACTGCTTACTCAGAATTTTTAATTATAAGTTTAAATTTAGAAATATTGAGCAAAACTGGAGCGTTTTTAGAGCTTGTTTTGCTCAACAATCAGCACTTTTTTTACTTGCCGTAGTAAACTCTGGCGTTAGCATATCCCGATTTTCGCAGATAGTCATTCCATCGCTCAGCATCTGAACGCTGAGCAAAAGGTCCTACAGCTACATGGGGCCCTAGTGGTTGTTGCCTTTCAACTACAATGTCATAGCGTCCAGAATTTTGGCGAATGCGACTGGCAATAGCAGATAAATCTTGTGACCTAGCAGGAATGGTTACATAATAATAACTAGATCTTTGCGGTCTAGAATTTCTGCTAGGACTATAGCTTACTTGTTGCCCGCTAGAGGCTCTGACAATTCGGGCCCCATAGATCCCACTTAACTCAAGTTCTCGAACTCGTTGTTGGGCGTTAGCTTGTCTGCTAAAGGCTCCTGACTGGATGACAGAACCACCATTGTAATGTCGGATATAAGCACTACGTTCTAACTGGCGTACACGTTGCAACTGCTGGTAATTATTACCATCAACATACACTATGTAGCGCTCAGCACTCCAGCTATAGGAATTAGCTTGTACTGTTTGGTAAGCTCGAAAGTTTTGATGATTATATTGATTAACCCTTACTCTTGGGGGAGACTGAAAATTTTGATTATATGATTTCCAAACTGCTGGTTGTGTCTGTTGCCTTGATGAAGGAATGGTTTGAAGACTTGGGGGGGGTGGTAAACTATTAACCACCGTTCGTTCCGCCAACAAAAAACCACTCTTGGTAACTTGTGCTTGTGCTGGAGTAGCGTCAGGGAGCAACGCCAAGCACCCTCCCAGGAAAAAGGGCACTATCGGAAAGGCGATCAGTTGATCTGGTATTGGTCTGGACATAGTAGTAACAGGAGTTCTCGACAATTTCCTTCTTGGAACTAATAGAGCTGTCTGTTGTAGCACCTATATAAGTGTTAACTTAGAATGAGTCCATCGGGCTGAGTGGCATTGCATAGGTCTTGCTAAAATCTTATATCTTGCTACTGACAGTTTAGATATTGATGTGATTTCATCACAGAAAGCAGTGGAGATAGTCATCACTGCCTATATATACTGAAGTGCTTATCTAGCAAGGGTTTGAAGGGATATATGCTAAAATTGAAACCATCAGGCTGCATGGCATGAATTTTAATACCTCAAAACCTGCGTTTGATTTTTAGCATTAGCTTCAGGAGAAGCCTCTAGCCTAGCATTATTTAAGGATATGAAAAAAGTCGTCGTTGGTCTTTCCGGTGGCGTTGACAGTTCCACCGCCGCTGCCATACTGCACAATCAGGGCTATGAAGTTGTTGGTTTGACTCTTTGGCTGATGAAAGGCAAAGGTCAGTGTTGCTCTGAAGGAATGATCGACGCGGCTAACATCTGCGAACAACTGGGTATTCCCCATCAAGTTGTTGATATTCGTGATGTCTTTCAGACAAATATTGTTGATTACCTAGTTGCTGGTTATAGTGCTGGGATCACACCTCTGCCTTGCTCTCAGTGCAATAAAACTGTGAAATTTGGGCCAATGGTGCAGTATGCCCGCGAACAACTAGGATGCGATCGCATCGCTACGGGTCATTATGCCAAAATTCGCTATGACGAAGCTACTGGCCGCTATCAATTGTTAAGGGCTGTTGACCGGAACAAAGACCAGTCTTATTTCCTTTATGACTTGTCGCAAGATTTACTAGCGGCTACCGTATTTCCGCTAGGTGAACTCCAAAAAGCCGATACCCGCCGCATCGCTGCTGAATATGGACTGGCAACCGCCGATAAGCCAGAAAGCCAAGACCTGTGCTTAGTAGAAAGCAACGGTTCCATGCGGGCATTTCTCGATCGGTATCTCGCCCCGAAAAAAGGCGATATTGTCGATACATCTGGTAAAGTTATCGGACAGCATGATGGTGTCCATCACTACACGATTGGGCAGCGTAAAGGCTTGGGGATCGCTGCACCAGAACCTTTGTATGTGATTGAATTAGATGCGGTAAACAATACAGTGATAGTAGGCGATCGCACTAAGGCAACTCAACCAGAATGCACTATTAATCGCGTAAATTGGGTTTCCATCGCTGAACCATCTACCCCAATTCATGCAGAAGTGCAAATTCGCTATCGTTCCTATCCCACACCAGTAACAGTAATTCCTCTGGAAAACTCCCGCGTGCGCTTGGTGTTTGATGAACCCCAATTCAGCATCACCCCTGGACAAGCTGCGGTGTGGTACGAAGGGGATAAAGTCTTAGGTGGCGGAATTATTGAACAATTTAGTTAGCGAACATTAGATACCCGGCTTTTTTGACAAGTCGGGTATCTTGTTGTTCTGATAGCTAAGTAGAGGAATCATCTTCAGGGTTGCGATTTTGTAAAATATCGAGAATGCGGTTATTTTCTGTTTGCAATCCCCGAATCTCTGATTGCATTTGCAACATATCTGTACGGATGTCTCTGATTTCCGTGAAGATCCTCTCAAATCTATGGTTAGTTGTTTCAAAATTACGCTGATGCTGCGTCACTGTTTCCAACAGGGCGCTGACTGCTAGCCGCATATCGATAAGTTGGTCTTCCATGCGATTGATGCGATTTTGATCTTCAGTCATAAATTTTGATTTCTTACCCCAGAATAGCGATGATTTTATTGTAGGTAAAATTAACTCTTGCTTAGACACAAACCAGAGTGTTAAGCATGAGTTCCTATACTTCTAGATGGCTGATAGTTCGGGTATTTTTCCTCAAACTCGACTTCAAGCGATCGCACTTCATTTTGAAGTTCTTCCGATTGATTGTTATAAAACATAGGTAGCCAATAAAGTGCTTTATGTACGCCCAATGGCGCAATATCAATATGTGCCTTAATAATGTTTAGTACGCGGCGATGACCTAAACCATGTATAACTGCTTCAATCCACCATCTAATTGAACTTGCATCGCTGTAAATAAGCCCTTTTTCGAGAATCACTTCTAAAAAAATTGGCTTAAGTTGCGATCGCTTTGCTAATCTGCATCCTTTCCACGCATTTGCGTTTAACACTCGCCAAACAAAGGTAAATTTATGCACGTCATCAAGTTGATGAATCCACTTCAGTAACTCATTATCCTGTTTTGAATCTGTAGGTTCTTGAGCATACTTTACAGGGTCAAACATATCAAAAATAAGTTGAGTTAATCTCGTTCTCAAACTCTTCTAACGCTTGCACGCTTCCTACTTGCCAAGCTTGTTCTATAGTAACGGGAATCATCTGGGACTCAAATTCTTCCCAACTCACATCCTGAATAGTCACTACACTACCAGGCGCTAGCCGCATCAAGCTAATACGTTTAACCACAGGGGATACAGCAGTCATAATTCCTCGGCTGTAAGGTGCATTAGCTTCAGCGTAACTTAATTCTTTATGCACCATTATTCAAACTCTTTTTCTCTCAGTACCAGCATTTTGATAAGTTAGTTAGTACATAGTTTGAAACAATTACCTTAACTCGAAGAGGGGATTACGTTGAGTCACCATCCAGATGCAATTGCGCCGCACGGTGGACAGTTGGTTAATCGCATCGCTACGCCAGAACAAAGAGAAGAGTTTCTCTCAAAGGCTGAGTTTTTGCCACGAGTGCAACTTGACGAAAGAGCCGTGTCTGATTTAGAGATGATTGCGATCGGCGGTTTTAGTCCACTCACAGGTTTTATGAACCAGGAAGACTACGATCGCGTGGTTACAGAAATGCGCCTAGCTAACGGTCTTGTGTGGTCAATTCCGATTACACTCTCGGTAGCCGAAGAAGTAGCTTCCCCCCTCAAAGAAGGCGGCTTGATCCGTCTAGATAACCCCAGAGGCGAGTATATTGGGGTTTTACAGCTAACGCAAAAGTATCGCTACGATAAAACCCGCGAAGCAATTAATGTCTATCGCACTGATGATGCTAAACATCCTGGGGTACAAGTACTGTATAACCAGGAACCAGTTCATCTCGCAGGTGATATCTGGCTATTGCAACGCGATCCCCATCCCTATTTTCCCGCTTACCAAATCGATCCTGCCGCATCTCGGCAAATGTTCAGAACTAAAGGCTGGAAAACTATCGTTGGTTTTCAAACTCGCAACCCTATCCACCGCGCCCATGAATATATTCAAAAGTGCGCTTTAGAAACAGTAGATGGTCTATTTTTGCACCCATTAGTTGGGGCAACCAAAGAAGATGACATCGCCGCTGATGTACGGATGCGCTGCTATGAGATTTTGCTGGAACACTACTATCCTTTAGACAGAGTGATTTTGGCAATTAATCCAGCGGCAATGCGTTATGCTGGTCCACGGGAGGCAATTTTCCATGCTTTAGTCCGCAAAAACTACGGTTGTACTCACTTTATCGTTGGGCGAGATCATGCAGGTGTAGGTGACTATTACGGCACTTACGATGCTCAATATATCTTTGATGAGTTTAAGCCAAATGAGTTGGGCATTGTGCCGATGAAGTTTGAACACGCTTTTTACTGCACGCGCACCAAACAAATGGCTACAACTAAAACTAGTCCTAGTAAGCCAGAAGAACGCATTCACCTGTCGGGAACTAAAGTTCGGGAAATGCTGCGCCGGGGTGAACTACCTCCACCAGAATTTTCTCGTCCTGAGGTAGCGGCGGAGTTGACAAGGGCAATGCAAGTGCAAGTCTCTGCTTAGAAAGATCGTCTTTAGGCGAATTGTACCAACTTTAACTTTACACTACAGGCTTCAGCCCTTTAAGCTGTTATGCTGATGGGCTGAGGGCTGATAGCGAATTTATGAAGCGTCGGACTTTTTTACAACGAATTGGCTCAATACTTGCAGTTTTAGGTGTAACTGAGGCTGAGTGGTTGACCTTGGGAAGTCGCTATTACCAAGCTTTAGCGCAATCCAATCCGCGTAAATTGGCATTATTGATAGGTATCAATCAATACTCACAAAACCCAAGCCTCAGCGGTTGTTTGACTGATGTAGAACTGCAAAAAGAACTGTTGATGCATCGCTTTGGCTTCCCTGCCTCTAATATCCTCACTTTAACGGAGGAACAAGCTAGCCGAGAATTCATCGAAGCCGCTTTTTTAGAACATCTCGGTAAGCAAGCTAGACCTGGTGATGTTGTGGTTTTTCACTTTAGTGGTTACGGTACTCGGATTAAATTAGGAACCGACACAGTACAAAATGCTCTAGTACCAGCAGATTTACAAAACAATCAAAATGTCAATTATTTATTAGAAGAAACTCTACTGTTATTGTTGCGATCGCTCCCTACAGATCTTGTCACCGCAGTATTAGATACTAGTTACTATGCTCCGACAATTCAGCCACCAGGATTGCGAATTCGCGCCCGTCCAGAATTAGTAGATACAGAGTTAGCATCAGCAGAACTAGAATTTCTCAAACAACTCAAAACGCAAAATTCATCTAGTAAGGGAGAAGTTATCCCACCCCTACTATTGACAGCAACGGTAGATCCGAAGCAATCATCTAGGGAAGTTTTACTGTCAGGTTTTAGTGCTGGGTTATTTACCTACGCTTTAACTCAGTATTTATGGGAAGCCACTCCCGCAAAGACAATTCAAGTTAGTCTTTCTCAAGTGGAAAGTTCTATGCGTAAGCTGGGTAGCAAGCAGCAGCCAGCTTTGTTGAATAGCAAGAAAAATTCATTACTAGCCGATAATTTTGTTTTTGATAGTACGATTGGGGCCGAAGGTGCGATCGCAGCTATAGAAGAAGATGGCAAAACAGTTAGTTTGTGGTTAGCAGGGCTACCACCACAAGTCTTGGAATACTATGGCGTTAACTCCCGACTCAGCTTAGTTACCGGAGAACAGCTAATATTGCGATCGCGTACTGGGTTAACTGCAAAAGCACAACTCTCCAGCCTTGATAGTACTACTCCTTTACAGGTCGGGCAACTCGTCCAAGAAGCAGTGCGAGTGTTACCCCGTAACATTAATTTAATAGTTGCCCTCGATACGGCATTGGAAAGAATTGAACGGGTAGACGCTACCAGTGCTTTTGCGACAGTCCCCCATGTTTCAACTGTAGTTGCGGGAGAACAACCAGCTGACTATCTGTTTAATAAACTGTTGCAAACTCCGACTCGCTACGGTCTATTTTCTGCTGGCGGCGAGCCAATTCTCAACAGTGCTGGGGAAGTAGGGGAAGCAGTAAAAGTTGCAGTACAAAGGTTAGCACCGAAATTACCCACTTTGTTAGCAGCGAAGTTATGGCGTCTTACCGAAAATCAAGGTTCTTCGCGCTTGGCAATCAAGGCAACTCTAGAGATTATTAACAGCATATCGCCTCGCGTTGTCATGCAACGAGAAACCATGCGGACTGTGAGTTCAGAAACTTCAACTAATAAGTCACTCAGGATTCAAAACTCAGCACTCAGCACTGCGATTGTACCGATTGGCAGTCGTATGCAGTACCGATTGCAAAACATGTGCAATCGCCCGATATATTTTATCTTAGTGGGATTAAAGAATAGTAGGAGTGCGATCGCATTTTATCCTTGGCAAACTCCCTCAGAACCCGACAGTGCCCAAACCACACCCTTGGTTAAACAATTGGTGATTGCTCCAGGTGAAACATTCACCTTACCACAAAGCGCTGCCGCCTCTGAATGGGTGATTGCAGGGCCAGCTTATGAATGCGAACACCAACTGATTTTCAGCACCACACCTTTCACCGAAACCCTCACTACCTTAGAAACTGCTAAGAACAGCACAACAGATCAGCAACCTATTGGCCCAGTATTAAACCCCTTAGAAGTAGCTCAAGCCATACTCCAGGATTTACATAACGCTAGTCCAGTCAAAGCAGAGATTAACGGTACAGCTGCTGACTCTTATGTGTTGGATGTGAATAATTGGGCAACTCTCAGCTTTAATTTTCAAGTAGCTTAAACAAGGAATCCAGTATCTTCGTTGTATAGATTACTATAGATTCTGAGTTTACACTTAGCAGAGTTGCATGAATCTCAAGAATCAAATTGCGTTAGCATTTTTACTAGTTCTTCTAACTGCCAATATTGCCATAGCTGCACCCCAAGCAAGTACAACACCTGTAGTATATCAGCCAGCAACATCCATTCCCACATTGTCAGATAGAGAAAAATTAGAAATAGACAATCAGGTGCAAGAGGAAGTTGACCGTGCTTTTAATCACACTACAGCCTTACTCAATATTTTGTTAGTCGTACTGACTATGTTGCCCATCTTGGCGGCGGCTGGTGTTTGGTTATTGCGCCGGAGTGTAATTAGCGAGGTAGTAGCTGAAACTAAAAAACGCTTAGAAGAAGAGGTAGAAAAACAACTGGAAAAAGAAGTAGCCGCAGAATTAAAAAATCAGACAGCAGCTTTTAAGCAAGAGCTAGAAGTATTAAAATCAGACTTTTTAAGCCAATTATCTCAATTAAATAATTTATATTTAGATGCGCAAAGCCAAAAAGAGCAAATTTTGCAACAGCTATCTGGACTCACGCCTTCACCATCATTAACACAAGATTATGTTCATCCCGAAATCCAACAAAAAATTCAAGATTTGACTACCCAGTTAGAAATTCTAAAGTCTGAAAACCCACGCTTATTTTTTACTGCTAATGATTATCTTAAACAAGGAGATGCCTTATTTTTTGAAAGTCGATATGAAGATGCCTTAGCCTGCTATGAAAAAGTAACTAAAAGAGAACCTGATTCTTATATAGCTTGGGTAAATCAAGGCTGGGCGCTAAGAAAATTGGGGCGTTATTCAGAAGCATTATTATCCTATGAAAAAGCAATTAGTATCCAATCCGATCACTATATAGCTTGGTTCGGTTGCGGTAATTGCTTAAGAAACTTACAAAGGTATGTTGATGCAATTACCAGTTATGAGCAAGCTGTAAAGCTTCAGCCTGACTTTCACTGGGCTTGGTTTCACAAAGCTCGTTGTTATACATTACAAGGAGACAGTGAGTTGGCAATTGAAAATCTCACCCAGGCAATTAAATTAAGAGGAGAGCAACATCGAAAATTGGCAAAAACTAATTCAGATTTTGATGCGATTCGAGCAGATGAGCGTTTTCAGAAATTAATTGAAGGCTAAATTTCCATAGCCTTCAATCCTTCTTATCCTCTACGTTCTTGGCGTCTGTGCGGTTCGGATATTCCACCAAGTAGCCCTGCGTAAATAGTTATCAATCATAGATTGACTGGCTCTTGAAAACCATGATACAGAAGGCTTTGTTGTGCGTGTACCGTCAGACTTTAGCTAATGTAGTCACTCATTCACTAGTTATAAGTCAATACGGTTCAGTTAAGGTGATCAGAGTTCTCATCTGTCGGACAAAAACCAAGATTCGGGGGTCTCCCCCAAACCCCCGATTGGGGGACGGTTGCGTCCCCCAAGCCCCCTCCAAAATAATTATTCGGTTTTTTGTTTAGTAATTATTTGTGAGCTTTGTTGTCAATGAATTTTCTTAACTGAACTGTATTGAGTTATAAGTAAGTCTACAAATATTTCTGCAATAACAACCCCAACTTTTCCTTTGTCGCTGTCGGTGCTTTATCCAACTGAGTCAAAATTGCATATTTCAAAGCCGAATGTGCATCACTTGGAGGCGGATTTTCACTCAAGCGGCGTACAGTTTCTTGAATTACTTTTTGTGCATTAACTGAGTTTCGCTGCAAATTACCAATCACCATTTCCACTGTGACACTATCGTGATCTGGATGCCAACAATCGTAATCTGTTACCAATGCTAAAGTTGCATAGGCAATTTCTGCTTCCCTGGCTAACTTCGCCTCTGGTAAATTTGTCATCCCAATCACTGTTGCATCCCAACTGCGGTAAAGATTTGATTCCGCTTTGGTGGAAAATGCTGGCCCTTCCATGCACACATATGTGCCACCACGATGCAGAGTTACTTCTGGTAAATTTAAAGATGCGATCGCATCTGCTACAACATTCGCCAAATTGTGGCAAACTGGATCGCCAAAAGCAATATGAGCAACAATTCCTTCTCCAAAAAACGTTGAAATCCGATTTTTTGTTCTGTCAATAAATTGATCTGGCACCACCATATCAAGTGGTTTGGCTTCTGCCTTGAGCGAACCAACCGCACTAGCCGAAATTAAATATTCTACACCCAATTGCTTCATTGCATAGATATTGGCACGAAACGGCAACTCTGAAGGTAATAGCGTGTGATTGCGTCCATGACGCGCCAAAAAAGCTACTCTTGTCCCATCTAATGTACCCAGAATCAAAGCATCTGAAGGTGAACCGAACGGCGTTTTTACTTGCACTTCTTCTATATCTTTGAGTGCATCCATCTTGTATAAACCGCTGCCACCAATAATCCCAATTCTAGCCTCTGCCATGATTTCTCACCTGTTCGTTGCAAAGCTGCCAAGTTATTTTACCGAAATGTTTCTATTGTTCAGTAAATAATCCTCACATCCGTTCTCAAGTTAATCAATTAATTGCATTAGAAAGTCGTGGCACGATCGCTAATAGGATCAACGAAACTTTCTAGGAGTGAGGAACTCAAACGACTAATGCTGCAAATATTGATTGTCGAAGATGATCCCATGATGCGGATTGGACTGAAACATACACTCTCTGCTTATCCTGAGTTGGAAATTGTGGATATAGCAGAGAAT
Organism: Nostoc sp. 106C; assembly: GCF_002154725.1. Lineage (GTDB taxonomy): Bacteria > Cyanobacteriota > Cyanobacteriia > Cyanobacteriales > Nostocaceae > Aulosira. The sequence continues at coordinate 13,428 of NZ_MTAW01000065.1, forward strand.
GGATATATGGGTGTAGAATCTGCGATCGCTCTTCAACCAGATGTAGTGGTGATAGATGTCGGAATGCCACTACAACTAAATCAACCCAATATATTCTGGCAGGAACCTTGTCAGAGCGAGAGCTAGAGGTGCTGCGGCTGATTGTTGAAGGCTATAGTAATCCTGAAATTGCTAAAACGCTATATCTCAGCGAACATACGCTGAAAACTTATGTGCGAGGAATTATGAATAAGCTACTAGTGAACGATCGCGTGCAAGCAGCTGTCGCTGCATTGCGATCGGGCTTGGTGGGATAATTATTGGATAATTATCAGTGTTAGATTCGGCTGAATTATAAAAATCAATTGTATTTCAACTGTGTAGATGAGATTGTGAGCGATCGCGCTCAAAAAGGAGTGGCTGCTGAAAATAGCGCATTGCCCTGAGCAATGGCACTTGGTATGCTTTGAGCAGAGTCCCTGACTAGGCCGTTGCAGAATTCAATTAATAAATATGCGATCGCTGCCAGCAATATATGGATCTATCCGACTTCCACATATAATTTTTACGGGAGTATTTTTTGCCTTACTTCTCATCAGTTGCTCTCACCTAAATAGCCATACTAAACCTGAATCTAATAATGCAGTAGGCGCTTTTAAAGTAGCCATGATTTTACCTGGGCCAATTAACGATCAAAGTTGGAATCAATCAGGTTATGAAGGACTGAAGTTAATTAGAAAACAGCTTGGTGCTAAGATAGCTTATACTCCTAACGTCACTGCAAATAATGCAGAAAAAATTCTCCGTCAATATGCTCAGCAAGACTTTGATTTTATTATCATTCATGGCGGTCAATATTTAAATTCATCTGCAATTGTAGCTAAAGAGTTTCCTCGGGTAAAATTTGCCGTTGTTACCAGTTATGGTGGTAATAACAAAAATTTTGGAGCTTTGGCATTTCGCAGTAATGAAGTTGGTTATTTAGCTGGAGTAATTGCAGCCTTAAAAACTAAAACTAACAAAATTGCTTTTATTGGCGGTGAACCACAATTAATTACTCAAGAAGAAGCAATCTTATTAAAACGCGCTGTCCAGAAAACTAAAACTAATATAAATGTTTCAATTAATTGGGTGAATAGTTGGCGAGATGCCGATAAAGCTAAAAGCATAGCCGAAGCACAAATTGCCAACGGAGCAGATATTTTAGTTACAGATGCAGATTTAGGAAATTTAGGAGTTTTGCAAGCGATATTTGGTAATAAATCAGTATCTGCTATTACCTGGATGTATACTATTGACGGCGTTCAGGAAAAGTATCAAATAGCCGCTAATAATATAGTTACTCGTGTCGTTCAACAAGTACCACAGTTATTGTTAGAAGGAGCAACTTTAGCACAGCAAGGGCGCTGGGAAGGTAAGCAGTATAAATTTGGACTCTTAGAAGGAGTTCAAGATTTAACGCCATTTAACGGTTCGTTAACTCCTCAACAAGCAGAAATTGTCAAATCTATTAAACAAGATATTCTCACTGGCAAAATTGATATTTTTCCTTAAGGAGTTGTGATGAAAAAACAGCAGCGCAATTATGCGTCACATCCAGCAGGATATGGATTTTTTTCCATCACCAACCAATTGCGGTATGGTTTAGTCCTGCTAGTATTCATTGCAATGCTGCTGGTATCCGGTACATTAACTTATCTCAGCTTTCAAGCACAAATGCAACAGTTAGAAGTTGCACAGCAGGAAATTTCTCAAGCGGCGGCGGCGAAAATTAATGCTTATTTAGATGACTTACAGCGCAAACTCAGTTACCTAGCTAGAGTACAAGGTTTAACTGATCTATCACCGGAAATTCAGCAAAAATTGCTTGCAGCTTTAACTCGTCATCATAGCGCTTATGAAACAGTTGCTATTTTGAATAGTCAAGGGAAAGTGATTTCTGCTGTTTCTCCTTATGGACAATTCAAAGTTGATACCATAACGCAAACTCCTTGGATTTTATACGCGCTCAAACAAAAGGAAGATTTTGTTAGTCCAGTAGAAATCGATCGTGTTACCAATTTGCCAATTGTTACTTTAGCAGTGCCAATTCGTGATATAGAAGATGAAGTTAATGGTGTATTAATAGCGCGAATCAATCTTAAGTTTCTCCGATTCTTTCTCTATCAAACGAATGTAGGTAACACTGGTTATACCTATGTAATTGATAACCGGAATTTGCTGGTTGCAGCCAAAGAAGAATCCCTAGAGTATCTGAGGCTGCGAGATTTATCTGACCAGCCGTTTATCGGACAATTTAAGCGCTTAAATACAGATAAATCTCTAGCTAAATATCGCGGTTTAAAAGGTGTAGAAGTAATAGGCGCTGTAGCACCTATTCCTAGCCTGCGATGGCAAGTTGTAGTAGAACTTCCCGTTGCAGAAGCTTATGCTCCCATTCGCCAAATGCTTTTATTTATGGGTGCATCTATCTCAATCGCAACAGTGGTGACTGTAGGAATAGGAGTCTGTTTTCAAAGGCAAATTGTTTTTCCTTTACAGCGATTAACAACAGCAGCAGCGCGAATTAGTACAGGTAATTTGGATACTCAAATTAAAGTTGCACAGCGTAACGAAATGGGAGTTTTAGCTGCAACTTTTAACCAAATGACTTTGCAATTACGCGAGCTAATTCAGGATTTAAGCCAAGAACGCAATTTTGTTTCCGCAGTTCTCGATACAGTTGGTGCTTTAGTCATAGTAGTTGATTGCCAAGGGCGAATTATCCGCTTTAATCGGGCTTGTGAGAAAATTACTAAATATTCATTTGCAGAAGTAGAAGATAAATTATTTTGGGAGCTATTCTTAGTTTCCGAAGAAATAGAATTAGTTAAATCTGACTTTAAGAACTTACACAACGAGCAAACTCCCAAAATATCCGAACGATATTTGTTAACCAAGGATGGAAAACAGCGATTAATTGCTTGGTCAACTACTACTCTGCTAGATAATGCTGGGCAAATAAGTTATGTAATCGGTACTGGTCTAGACATTACAGAAAGCAGACAAGCGGAAATCCAATTACGTGCAGGTGCAGAACGAGAGAGATTGATTGCAGAAATTGCCTTGCGAATTCTGCGGAGTCTGAATTTAGACGAAATTATTAGTACTACAGTTACAGAAGTTCGTCAATTTCTCGAAGCTGATAGAGTATTTATTAGTAACTTTAATGATGATCTGCACGGTAGAATTTTTGCTGAATCTGCATCCTTAGGTTGGGAATCAATTTCAGATTTGTTTGTCACAGACAATGATTATATCCAAGAAATTAAAATTATATTTTCTCAAGGAGATTTACAACAAATTGACGACATCAGCCAAGCCCAAATTTCACCCAGGCGTGCTTACTACTTCGCTAAATATCAGGTAAAAGCTTGTTTAGCTGTACCCATTATAGTAGGTGATGAGTTTTTTGGTACGTTAGTTGCGCATCAGTGTTCGAGAGTACGTCATTGGGAGCAAGTGGAAATTGAATTCTTACAACAGTTAGCAACACAAGTAGCAATTGCTATTCAACAAGCAAAGCTCTTTCAACAAATTCAAGCACTTAATGTTAATTTGGAACGCAAAGTAGAGGCGAGAACTGCTCAATTACAGCAGAGAATGATAGAACTACAAGATTTGTATAAACGCCAAGATGAATTTTTACACGCTGTTTCCCATGATTTGCGTACCCCAATTACAGGTACTCTTATGTTGTTGAAGCACTGGCAAGAATCACCTGTGGGAAATATCTCTTTACCTCGTAATATTTTAGAGCGGATGATTGAGAGTGGTGAACGTCAACTACATCTAATTAACTCGTTATTAGAAACTCATGTTAGCGAAATCAGAGGAATTACATTAAATTATGAACCTGTAAAAATTAGTGAGTTAGTGACTTTTATTGCTGAAGATTTAGAATCACTATTAGTAAAAAATAAAGCAAGCATTAATAATTTAATATTATCTGATTTGCCTCTTGTCAATACAGATACCTTGCAATTAAGGCGGGTATTTGAAAACTTAATCAGTAATGCCCTAAATCACAATCCTCCAGGGTTAGAAATCACCTTCCAAGCAAGTGTAGAAGGAGAAATGATCCGTTGCTTAGTAGAAGATAATGGTGTGGGTATGAGCGAAGAACAGTGTGCGCAAATATTTGAACGCTATTCTAGAGGCGATCGCGCTCGTTCTACTGGTATTGGTTTAGGATTGTACCTCTGTCGCCAAATTATTACTGCACATGGCGGACAAATTGGAGTAAAGAGTAGTCCTGGTGCAGGTGCAAGTTTCTGGTTTACCTTACCACGTAGTGACAAGAACTAGGGACTGGAAGCGAGAAAAGCAAGGGAGCAGAGGTGACAAGTCTCGTGCGAGGCTTCCTCCGTAGACGCGCACTCCTTCAAAGAAGCAAGCTACGCGGAGCTTTGCCGCAGGTATCAGAACTTCGGTGGGACAAGGGGAAAAATAACTGTGCAGGGAATGTGTGGTGGCTTTACGATCCTAAAAGCGGTCACACAGCTTGTCTAGCTTCCGAAGAAGAAGTACGGATGTGGATTGAGGAGTCTTTTTAAGCTAATAATCATTAAAATTGCATCTTTGCGTCTCCGTTTCTCCGCGTCGCCGCGTCTTTCTGAGGCTAAGGATTCTGCAACTTAAAGGCGGGTTAGCTTACCACCGAAATATTCACAGCGATCGCTTTGGGAATGGTTTGGACTGGCATCAACAGGGACGATTTTGATCAATCAATCCCAATTCCCCGCAATAATTTAAAAGGTGTGTATTTATGAACCACATTCAACCACCATCTATTCAATTCACTTGTGGACTGTTGAGTAAGGCTTTGACTATAATCGCGATCGCCACTTCTGTGATAGCCAGTTCCATCCCGATGGCTCAAGCCAACTCTTGTCGAACAGTTGCTAAGGATTGAGACGGCTCTGTTGAAGGTAAAGCTTTTAGATTTTACTCAACGAGAAAAATCACAATTTTTCACAGCGCATAATTCTGGTTGCGATCGCCTCAGATGCTTGGATGACCTAATTAAGTTAATCTATTTAGAACTTGGATCAAACAGATGAAAGTATTGTCTTGGGATACAAGATGGGAAATGAAGACACCTTCCCTCAGACCCTTAGCTGTAACCATCATCGTCATAGTCAACTCAGTTGCTACCGTTATTACCCTTGGTTTCTGGTTTTTGGTACAGCAGCGACTCTTTGGTAGCGAGAACCTAGGCATAGCTTTGGATAAAACTTCTGTTGCTTCGACGCTGGGATTCATGGTTGCAGACATTCTTTGGGCAGTACCTATGTTAATTATCAGCGTCCCCGGTCTTTGGCGTTTATGCGCTTGGGGTTGGACTGCTGCACAGATGGCGAACATCCTATGGTTTTATAGTCTGACATCAGCGTGGACTCGCGATCTGTACGTGGGTAGTATCAGTTCAGGAAATCTACTATTCCTTCTCTTTGCAGTCTTGAGCGTGTGGGCTACGATTTACCTGTGGATGCAGCGTCATCTTTTTCGGGAACACGGCCAGATAAGTGCAAAATAGAGTGCTTTGAGAATCCGTACAAGGTACTTTTCTACGCAGAACTTTCTCACCATGTAAACTTCCGAATTTACAGAACAGCAGGGATTCCGTATAGCTACCAATGTCAAGCTTTGTCAAAAATTGTTATTTTAACAAAAGTTATTTATATTAATCGACAAAATTTTATTAAAGAATATGCTAACTACTGCCACATCAAGCCCAATGCAGTTAGAAACAGTCTTAGAGCATATATTTGCTATTCGTAGAATTACGCGCCAAGATCAGCAGCTTTTGATGTCAGCACTGCTATCTAAAGAAGATTTAAACGAACAAGAAAGGTTGCAAATCAGCCGAGTTTTTGATGCTTTGCAAAGAGGATTGATTAAAGTAGTAGATTAGACCTCTTGTGTGAATTTTAAAAAACCTCACGGGATATCGATTGTCAAATCACAAGAGAATTTAAGACATGGAAAACAACGGATGATAATTCATTTTTTTATCTCTTAGAGAAGTTGATGAATTTCATTTACTGCACTGATTATTAGAGAAGATGCCTTTTCAATCTCTTCTTGGGTTATAAATTTGCCAATACCAATTCTTAACGCTCCCTCAATTATTTTCTCCGAAAGATTCATAGCTTGTAAAACGTGAGATGGTGCAACAACGCCTGATGAACAAGCAGCACCTGTAGAAATAGCTAACTGGTGGCGAACTCTAGCAATCATGGCACTATTAGGAATGTCAGGCATAGAAATATGTAAATTACCTGATAAGCGGTTGTTTAAGTCTCCATTAACCACTAAGCCAGGAATTGTAGATTTAAGCAGGTTTTGCAGTGTATCTCGCAAAATTGCGATCGCCTTTTCATCTGCTGACATCTCCAATTGTCTTAATTTGCAAGCTTCCCCCAAGCCAACAATTCCGGGGACATTGAGTGTACCGGATCTGAGTCCCTGTTGATGTCCACCGCTATAAATCATCGGTTGCAGAGAATAACCGTTTCTCACGACTAATGCACCAACGCCTTTGGGTGCATAAAGTTTATGTCCAGAAATAGCCAGATAGGTGATACCCCAGTCTTGAAAGTTGAGGGGAATTTTCCCGGCCGCTTGGGAAGCATCACATAAAAAAGGGATATTGTAAAAGGATGCGATCGCGCCAATTTTTTCAACTGGGTAAATTGTTCCTACTTCATTGTTAGCCGCCATCACACAGAGTAAGGTAGCACCATCAGCGCAGACTTTTTCTAGATGTTCTAAATCAATCTGCGCTTGTTGATTGACTTTTAACCAAATAATTTCCGCCAGTCTTTTTGTAGCTAATGCTTTACAGGTATCTAAAATCGCTTTATGTTCAACTGGGGAAATAATGATTTTTGCAGGGCTATTTTGTTGAGCAATATGTCCTTGAATTGCTAAATTAATGCTTTCTGTTGCACCAGATGTAAAGATAATTTCCTTTGGAGAAGCATTGATTAATTCTGCTATTTGTTGACGGGCTTGTTTAACTGCTTTTGCTGCTTCGTCTCCATACCCATGATCTACACTATTAGCGTTACCAAAAGTGGTAGTCATATAGTACATGACTTTTTCCGCTACTCTAGGGTCAACGGGAGTAGTTGAATGGTAATCGAGGTAGATTATGTTCTTTGGTTTAGTCATCGGCTGAGAAACTCTTGACATTAACCCAGCATAATCTCTAGTGCGTCGTGCGTTAAAGCAACGCACCTTACTGCTGAAAACTGTGAAGAAACTGAACAATGAATCGATATAGCTGGAGGGTATTTTATCTTATTCTTGACGTGGATCTGATTGCGGGGGATGCCAACCCGCTTCTACCCAAAAACGACGAGCCACTTGAATTGAAGGCTCATCTCGACGCTCATCATTGAAGTCAAATTTCTCGCTAGTAGCTCTCCCTGTAGAAGTTGTCCCTAAAATCTTTATACCGTTTTTTGTCCAGATAAAATGGTCAGACCATTTTTGCTGACGGGGATGAAATAAAGGGACTTGTTCTTGGGTTTTGGGATCAGTAGCCGTTGTAAAGTTATAGTGACGCTCATTACAGCGATGACAAGCTAAAGCCAAATTATCCTTTTCCAGAAGAAGAGCGCTTAATAAAAAATTAAATGTCGTTTTTTGGAACAAAGTAGTATTATATTTATTGAGCAATAATACACAAATACTAATTATGTCATGCTCCTACTAAACCCTGATTCTCTATAGTTGCAAGGACAGTACTTGGAGACAAGTTTTTTCGGAGGAGCTATGTGCTAGCTAAGTATCGCATCTCAATACCGAAGTTAAGGGTGTGAGAAGCAGCTTTAGGTATTTACAAAATTTCAAGCAATGGAGTTGTCTTATGGGTGAAACGCTAAACTCCGATGACGGTAATACATCTTTAGCTTTTGATAGTTCGGATGAGCTTGACGAAATTTTGGAGGATGAGGACGCAGAACCAACGAACACAATTATTACTCAACTCTCGGATGAAGCCAAGCTGAGGATGGAGGTATTACAGAGTTTAATTGAGCCATGCGATCGCAAAACCTATGGAATCAAACTTAAGCAAGCAGCAGAAAAGCTTGGTAAGACGGTTCGGACGGTGCAGCGACTTGTTAAAAAGTATCAAGAACAAGGTTTATCGGCTATTACCGAACCAGAACGTTCTGATAAAGGTAATTACCGTATTGATGAGGAATGGCAAGATTTTATTGTCAAAACCTATAAGGAAGGCAATAAAAGCGGTAGAAAAATGAATCCCGCTCAAGTTGCGATTCGAGTTCAAGTGAGAGCGGATGAATTGGGTTTGGAAAGATACCCCAGTCACATGACGGTTTACCGGGTTCTCAATCCCATTATTGAGCGCAAAGAGCAGAAACAGAAAGTTAGAAATATTGGTTGGCTTGGTTCACGGGTATCGCATCAAACCCGTGATGGACAAACTTTGGAGCCAAGATACAGCAACCATACTTGGCAGTGCGACCATACAGAATTGGATGTGATGCTGGTTGACCAGTATGGCAAAACTTTAGCACGTCCTTGGTTAACAAAAATTACGGATAGCTATTCGCGCTGCATTATGGGTATGCATTTAGGTTTTGATGCACCAAGTTCTTGAGTTGTAGCTTTGGCTACGCGTCATACTGTGTTACCAAAAAAGTATCCTTCGGAATATAAACTTCATTGTGAGTGGGGAACCTTTGGTATTCCAGAAAATTTATTTACTGATGGTGGAAAGGATTTTGATTCGGGGCATTTAAAACAAATTGGATTTCAACTGGGGTTTGAATGCCATTTCCGCGATCGCCCCAGCGAAGGTGGCATTGAAGAACGGAGTTTCGGTACTATCAACACAGATTTTTTATCTGGGTTATATGGCTATTTGGGTTCTAATATTCAGCAACGTCCAGAAAATGCCGAAGAAGAAGCTTGTATTACACTGCGGGAATTGCATCTACTAATTGTTCGCTATATCGTTGATAACTACAATCAGCGACTTGATGCTCGTAGCGGACAAACGCGGTTTCAACGCTGGGAAGCTGGTTTACCTGCACTACCAAGTTTAATTGGCGAGCGGGAATTAGATATTTGTTTGATGAAAAAGACACGTCGTAGTATTTACAAAGGTGGGTATGTGAGTTTTGAAAACATTACCTACCGGGGGGAATACTTAGCAGCTTATGCGGGTGAGAGTGTAATACTGCGATTTGATCCTAGAAACATATCAACTGTTTTTGTATATCGTCAAGATTCGGGTAAAGAAGTGTTTTTGTCTCAAGCACATGCGATTGACTTAGAAACTGACCAGATTTCCTTGGAGGAAGCGAAAGCAGCAAGTCGAAAACTTCGTGATGCTGGTAAGAAGATCAGTAATAAATCTATTTTGGCAGAAGTGCGGGATAGAGACACTTTTATCAAGCAGAAAAAAAAGAGCCAAAAAGAACGTAAAAAAGAAGAACAAGCTCAAGTTCATTCGGTATACAAGCCTCCTCAAATTCACGAACCAGTTGAACAAACACAAGAAAAACCTCAGCTACAAAAACGGCGATCTAGAGTATATGACTACGAACAACTTCGTCGAGATTATGACGATTAGTTTGATAAAAATCGGTCGAAGTTAAGCCAATAAAATATTTGAGCCATCACAGATTATGACAGACGAACCTTTGCGTAGATGGGTGCAGAATTTATGGGGAGATGATCCAATACCAAAAGAATTGATGCCGCAAATTGAAAGGTTAATTACTCCCAGCGTTGTAGAGCTTGACCATATTCAAAAAATTCATGATTGGTTGGATAGTTTGCGTCTTTCCAAACAATGCGGTCGAATTGTTGCGCCACCACGAGCAGGGAAATCAGTTACTTGTGATGTTTATAAACTTTTGAATAAGCCGCAAAAAAGAACAGGTAAGCGGGATATTGTACCTGTTTTGTATATGCAAGTTCCGGGAGATTGTTCAGCCGGGGAACTACTAACATTAATTTTGGAAAGTTTGAAATATGATGCTACTTCAGGAAAATTGACTGATTTGCGACGACGAGTACTGCGGCTCATTAAAGAATCAAAAGTCGAAATGTTGATTATTGATGAAGCAAATTTTTTGAAATTAAATACTTTTAGTGAAATAGCCCGGATTTACGATTTATTGAAAATTGCAATTGTGCTTGTGGGAACTGATGGTCTCGATAATCTCATCAAGAAGGAGCCTTATATTCATGACCGTTTCATCGAATGTTATCGTTTGCAATTAGTGTCTGAGAAAAAATTTGCTGAGTTATTACAAATTTGGGAAGATGAAGTTTTGTGTTTACCCGTACCATCAAATTTAACTAGAAAAGAAACTTTAATGCCGTTGTACCAAAAAACAGCTGGCAAGATTGGTTTGGTAGATAGGGTTTTAAGACGAACAGCAATTTTATCTTTGAGAAAAGGGTTAAGCAATATCGATAAAGCGACTTTAGATGAGGTTTTGGAGTGGTTTGAGTGATGGAAAATATAACGAAAGAGCCTAGATTTTTTGATATTGAACTACTCCAAGGTGAAAGCTTAAGCCATTTTTTAGGACGCTTTCGTCGGGAGAATTATTTAACTGCTACTCAACTTGGTAAATTGACGGGGTTAGGTGGTGTGATTGGTAGGTGGGAGAAGTATTATTTCAACCCGTTTCCGACACAGCAAGAGTTGGAAGCTTTGGCTGGTATAGTTGGTGTGGAAGTTGAGAAGCTTAGAGAGATTCTGCCACCAAAGGGTGTGACTATGAAACCCAGACCAATTAGGTTATGTGGTGCTTGCTATGCAGAAGTACCTTATCACCGTATGGAGTGGCAATTCAAAGACAAGATGAAATGCGATCGCCATAATTTGGGTTTGCTAACAAAATGTACTAACTGTCAGACTCCCTTTCCAATTCCCGCTAATTGGGTGCAAGGGGAATGTTCTCACTGTTTTTTGCCTTTTGCAACAATGGTGAAGCGTCAGAAGCGTTACTGACGTTACTAGACAGCTAAATTTTCTACCTAAAATAACTTTAAACAAGAAAGAGACGTGTTTTCATTCACGTCTCTAGGTGATGGAAAAAAATTTATGCCAGTGGTTACGCTACATCAGCCACCAGCAACCCGTTAACAGCAATGATAAATAGCTGTGCTAATTCAGGGGTGTCACAACAGGGTCTATCATCGCTATTACAGGGTTGTGCTACCCATTTGCCTTCAATGTTCTGATAAAAAGTTCCCAGCAGATGATAGCTGTTCCAGACTCGATACAGTTCTCCGAGTTCATCTGGTACTGAGTCGATTTCAATCTCTGGCACTATTGTTTCAGCCAGCTGGTCAATGTATTCCTCAAACTCGCATTGAGCCGAGGTTTGGTTATCAAACTCTTCTTGTACAATCATCTAAGTAACCTCATCGATGGGGTTTCACAAAAGGCGATCGCAGTCTCTTCCCGGAGGGCGATCGCCTTTGTTTTTGTCTATTCATTAATCTACGTCAGACGTAGATTTGCGTCAAGTGTAGATTTATAAAACTTAGAATGATATAAATCTACTTCTCAACTTAAATAATGACGAGTAGAGAAATCTACATCTAACAGCTACTAAACTGGGGATGTAGTAATATGCCTATGGATAAAGTGATTCGCTGGAAATTAAATGAAGTAATGGCGCGAAAGCGAGTGAGGAATAAGAATTTAGCTGAGGCGTTAGGAATAACTGAAAATTCAGTGTACAGGCTACGTAAGGTTGATGAAATGCCACGATTAACCCCAGAAAGGTTAAATGGCATTTGTAAGGCATTGGATTGTCAACCTGGGGAACTTTTGGAATATGTGCCCAATGATAACGATGGCAAGGAAAGTTCTATCGTTGAAGTAGTGTGATTTCACGATCTTGAGCATTGCAGAGCAATTGTATTGATTCGCCATTAAGGGATTATCTATCTTAAAAGCTTCAGCAGCTAGTTTCTTTGAATGTAAATGCAGGGTGATCGCTTTTGTTAATACTCATCACAAGTGATAAAATTCTGTACTTTTCTGGAATCTAGAATATCGGTATTGTATTAGTTTCATCGTATTTAAGTGTGATGTGTACGCCCTTCCCTTACCCATGAACGAAAAGCGTCAGCAAGCCCATATCAACCTTATTCAAAGCCTGTTGAATTGTCGTAGTAACGATGAAATCCGAGAGATTTTAGCAGCAAACCAAGGATTAGTAGATGTTGGCTTCTTACAGACGGTAGAAGCAGTAACAAAGATATTTTTGCAACAGGGAGATGAAAAAACAGCGAATTGGTTGCAAAGTTTGGCAATGCAACCAATGGAAGCGTTGAATCTAGATACTATAGTAGATTTGCAATCCCTAGGTGAGGAGGAGATAAAAGCATATTTTCAATTCTTGATGGAGGTATTACAAGCAACTGAAAACAGTATGGGTAATTGCCAGGTAGTTTACCCCTTACTAGCAAAAAATATAGGTAAACTTGACGGAGCGTTAGCAGAAATATTGCGCTGTTGGGGGACAAATATACTGAGGAAAGCCCAAGCAGATGAGGCAGAATACTTAGCAGCAGTTATTGTCGAATTTAGCAATATTATTAAGCAATTCCCCTGGGCTAACAAAGCCAGCAATATGGAAATTGCTATTACTGGTTATGAAGTCGTGCTAAAAGTTTGCACTAAGGAAGCTTTACCTATTGATTGGGCTGCAACGCAAAATAATCTCGCCAATGCCT
>NZ_MTAW01000154.1 GCF_002154725.1 Nostoc sp. 106C
TTGCTTTATCACCTTTAACTTTACTTTTGACGGTAAAGATATTCTCCGTAATATTGATGAAATTGACAATCGTGGTGATTTGGTTAGTTGCAGCCAACCCCAGTTCGTTAACATTGATAGCCAATTCCTTCTCAAAGGAGAGTCCTCCACTGTCAGTAGTGCGGACGCGGATATTGTAGTTAGTTTTGGTTATTGAAGATTTAATTTTGAGGCTATCTTCCTCAATGATGAATGCATTATTATCAGTATCGCCAGTACCTGCAACTAAGGTATAAGTATACTTGTCGTTTTTGTCTGCATCAGCAGTGTTGAAGATACAGATGGCTTTTTCTTCATTGTCCTCATCATCGCTGATAGCGCTAAACATTAAGTCTGTGGGAGTAGAGTTATAAAGCAGTACTGAGACTTTACCACCATCAGCATTCGCTACTACTAAGTCAGGTTTTTCGTCACTGTTGAGGTCTCCCACCGTCACATAAGCCGAAGATGTTTCAACAGTGAAGTCGGTAGCCGTACCAAAACCACCCTTACCATCGTTCAACAGCACTGAGACGTTGTTGGCATTCGCATTTTTTGCCACCACTAAGTCAAGTTTGCCATCACCGTCTATGTCTTCCAAAACAACAGAATTAGGACTTGTCCCGACTGTGAAATTGGTATAAGTGCCAAAACCACCATTACCATCGTTCAACAGCACCGAGACATTGCTAGAAGCATAATTTGCTACCACCAAGTCAAGTTTTTTGTCACCATCTATGTCTCCTACTGCGATCGCAGTAGGTTGTGTCCCGACTGTAAAGTTACTGGGAGTACCAAAACCGCCACTACCATCGTTCAAGAACACTGAAACGTTATTGTCTTCAGCGTTCGTTACTACAAAGTCAAGCTTGTCATCACCATCTATGTCCACCACAGCAATGGCAGAAGGTTTCGTCCCAACTGTGATATTGGTGGGACTAGCAAAGCCGCCACTACCATCGTTTAACAACACTGAAACGTTGTTGTCATCAGCATTCGCTACCAGCAAGTCAAGCTTGTCATCACCATTTATGTCTCCTATTGCGATCGCAGTGGGTTTTGTCCCAACTGTGAGGTTAGTGGGAGTACCAAAGCCGCCACTACCATCGTTCAACAACACTGAAATGTTGTTGTCATCAGCGTTCGCTATTACCAAGTCAAGCTTGCTATCACCATCTATATCTTCTGAGGTAATGAAAACTGGATTGGTTCCGACTGCGAAGTTAACAGGAGTACCAAAGCCATCATTACCATCATTCAACAACACTGAAATGTTGTTATCAGCAGTGTTCGCTACCGCTAAGTCAAGTTTGCCGTCTCCATTTAAGTCTTTCACTACCACTGAAGAAGGATTTGAACCGACAGAAAAGTCGTTGGCACTTGCAAATGATAGGCTCATGATTGTTTTATTGAATAGTGTTTTGGCTTCCTCACACCTGTTTGTGTTTAGCTCACAAGTTAATTAGCAAAAGTAATATTATTCATTGAAATGGTGAGGAATACATCATTCAGATTATTTCGGAAATCCTGAAAAAGGCTTCAGTAAAGACACTATAAACTCTATATTGTAGAAAATACGCAAAGACAATAGTATTTCTATCCGAAATAGAGAATCGCAGAGTTGTATATAAATGGTGTTGCCAACAAATTTCTAGAAACTAAGTGCTAGTAGCAATTTGACTGTTGCTGTTATCAATAACACTAATATCTGACTGTATCTGCATTGTGCTCAAGATGATTATGCAGAGAATTGAGAGTGATCTCTCTAGTCAAATAAACCTCTTAAATGACTAATATTTTGCAGATTCAGACACTATATGATAACCCTCAAAAAAACATCAGCAAAAACCGAAACTACAATCCAGAATTGCAATACATTCCATTCTTGTGACTTGCTACAACTCTATTTTTTACAATTAGTAATTGAAAATTTAGAAGATGGCATTTTAATTGTGAGTGAGGCGGGAAATGTATTCCATGCTAATGCATCTGCCTATCATATATGTACTCAATTCAAGGCAGAATATGGGAATCAAAAATTTATCCATCCAATCATATCGCAACTTTGCCAATCTTTAATTAATCATCAAAGTTTGAATTCTGATAAGCTAATTATTTTAGCTGATGAAATTGTAGTTAATCAGTCAAATATTTTTCGGATTCGGGTAAAATATCTAAAGTTTGAAATTACCCAAATACCTTATTTTTTAGTAACTATTGAAAATTGCTATAAAACTCTAAAAAATGTCACGATTTTTGAAGTAAAAAAATATGATTTGACACCCCGAGAAGCTGAAATTTGGTCACTATATAGAGGCAATTATAGCTATAAAGATATTGCTGCCAAACTGTACATTACCATCAATACTGTGAAGAAGCATATGAGAAATATCCATGCTAAACGACAAGCATATTTAAAAGCACAGCAGCATTATCAAATATTATAGTTATTTGCTTTAGAGAATTTAAATGTAGATCCCTGGTACAAAATTCGCATAGGTAATTTTATTGGAGGCTCAAGAGACACCTAGCTCTTAAGAACGTAAATCCAAACTTGATATAAGCTACTCAGTAGATTAGTGCAGATACACTAAATTTTGGTTTTGGTGATTCCTAAACTTTCATTGATTTCCATCTAAGGATTTTTAGCAGGATTCTGGATACGTATTAATGTATTGGAAATCTGCCGTTTCAAGTTATCATCACTTTGGATGTCTACAGTAATCTTATTGAATCGCTCAATAGTAAGACCATTATCTTCTACTATTTTTTGAGAGCGTTGACAGTAATTGACTGCAATATCTTGAGCTTTTTTTGGTAGACTACCAATGCTTTTGGAGTCATTACAAACTATTTTAGGGATTTCTCGCTCACCCATCAATTTTTTAATTTCGTCAAAGGCTTGTTGACGTGCTGGCTCCATTGCTAATACAGCTTGAGCATAGCTCGTAATTTCATTAGTGTTAACTGGTTGTGGGGTTTGAGCGTTAGCTTTACTACTAACTATCAGAGCGCTGGCAACTAAACCAACAGTGGCGAGAGCACTGTAAGATAAACTTTGCGAAAGCATCTGTTGTAAGCTTCGTTGGAAAAACAAATCAGCAATTTTTTTCATATAGTGTGTGACACAGAACTACAGTAGGGATATGTTATTGGCTTTGAATTATTTTAGGAGTAAGAAGTTCCACAAACTCCTCAATCCATGAAATTTTTATATAATCCATGAAATTTTTAGATTTGGTGTTAGCTTCCTTTAGACACTTGACAAAGTTCTATCACTTTCGTCTGAAGTGTTGCTATATCTGAATATCCTTGCTTAAGGCTAACTTCTAACTCCAGCAACAAAGGTAAAGTGGAGATTAGTTGCTTTACAGAAAGTGATTTAACTTCTTGTTGTAAAAAGTAAATACGCTTAGGGTTACCTATCTCAGCAGCTTGAGCGATTGCTTGGGGATTGCGCTCACCACTTTCCATCATAATTTTTACCCATAACCAGGTGCGAAATTGACCAATCAATGTAGCAACTATCCGTAAACCAGGCTCAGAAGCATTGATCAGATCGCTTAAGGTAGCCAAAGCTTTAGCTGTGTCTCCAGTTCTAATTGCTGCTGCTAATTGTAAACTATTTTGAGTAGTATTTCTGACTAGCTTAGTAATAATTTCAACATCTAAAGGCTGAGTGCTACCAGCCGTATAGAGGCGCAACTTCTCCATTTCATTATAGAGTAGGCGTGTATCGTTACCTACAGATTCAGCTATTAGTTCCGCCGTCTTGGGTGCCAATTTTACGCCTACGGTTTGAGCCGCTTGATTCACAGCTTGTACAAGCAACTCCGTTTTCCAGGGTGGTATCAGCGGAAATTCTCGGAACTCAGTAGCGAATTGCTTCAAGATTTTCGTTGATTTTAAGCGTTCATCGGGTTTATTGCGACTGGTGAGCAATAAAAATGAGTTCTCCGGAATTACAGGTAAGGTTCGCCCAAGTTCTGCTAACACATTATCTGGACAATGTTGGCACAGAGTAGTATTGGCTAACCATACCAACCTTCCTCCAGCGCCAAAACTTGGTGTCATGACTTGATTTAATCCCTGAATCGCCGCATCAGGTTGATCTGGGAGTAAGGAAGTGTAGTTAAAACTTGTCCATTGGGGATCGAGGACGCGATCGCATAAAACAGCCACCGCTTTTTCTATAGCAAAATCATCTTCGCCCCAGTAAACATGGATGGGCATAGAAAAACCTCTGTTCTCCTCTTGTTTTACCCTACCACTACAAACAAGATTGAAGGCTGAGAACTGACGACTGGATTTTTAAGCGTCATTTGTCATTTGTCAAGAGTCCAGAGTCAAGCATTTCTTTCCCCCAGATCCCCTGCTTTGTCTCCCCTTCGGGTACTCTTCGAGAACCCCTACCCTTCGGGAACGACTTCGTCGAACGGGGAACGCAGTCGCCTGCGGAGGGAAAACGCCACTTGCTTCAAGCCGGGAAACCCGTCCAACGCAGTGGCTCCCCTCCCGCAGCGCTGTCTCACCTTGTCCCTTCTTCATTGGGACTGGCTTTTTGCATTAATAGCGAATTCGAGGATCTACGTAAGCGTTTAAAATATCAATCAAAATACTAGCGCTAACGACGATCGCCCCAAAAAATACTAGTACTCCCTGTACTATTGGATAATCGCGATCGGAAATCGCTTGGTACAGTCGGTTTGCTAACCCAGGCCAAGAAAATGTTACCTCAGTTAGAATTGCTCCACCCAACAGAGAAGCAAAGGTTAATCCTAAAACTGTAATTACTGGAATAAGAGCATTTTTTAAAGCATGAGAAACCAAAATCTTGCTTTCTGGAATACCTCTGGCTCTGGCAGCTTCTATATAATCTGCTTGTAGAGTTTGCTTTAAATTGACGCGCACAATCCGCTCAAAAATTCCACTCAGCAAAATACCTAGAGTCAAGCTAGGAAGGGCAATATGGTGTAATGATGTTAAAAATTGGCTGAAGTTACCCGCAAGTAAGCTATCAATAGTATATAAACCAGTAATATGAGCCGGAGCCGGAAGATTTGGGGGAAACCTATTGGAATTGGGAAACCAACCCAATTGTACCGAGAAAATCAACTGAAGAATCATTCCCGCCCAAAACATGGGAAGTGCATAGGTAATAATTCCAAATAAGCGCCCCCCTGCATCCACAGCTGTCCCTGGACGAGAAGCTGAAAGCGTCCCAACTAAAATTCCGACAATGAGTGCAACAGCCATACTACATACTGCTAACTCTACTGTCGCAGGAAAATATTGTCCGATTATGTCCCCAACGTGCTGTCCTCGACTCGTCAAAGAGGTTCCCAAATCAAAGTGCAGCAAGTTTCCCAAATAATTTAAATACTGTAACCACAAAGGTAGGTCTAAACCTAGTTGTTTGCGCAATTCAGCTTTAGCACTTTCTGGCGCACGTCCACCTAGAATCGCATCTGCTGGATCTCCTGGTGTTGCTCTAAGTAACAGAAATACAATGGTGATGATAGTAAATAGCTGAAGTGGGGCTAAGAGTAAACGAGAAGCAATGTAATATTGTAGTGCTTTGGATCGCGACATATTTATTTAGTCATTGGTCATTAGTTATTAGTCATTAGCCATTTACACAACTAAGGACAAATGACTAACGACAAAGGACAAAGGACAAAACTACTTTTTAATTGGCTTATAAACTAAATTTTGAGTGGGATCAAGTTGGACGTTGCTGACACCTTTTTGGGCAAAGACATAATCTTTGTTTTGCCATAAGGGAACGTAAGGCACATCATTCGTTACTTGGGTTTGAATCTGAGCAAATATCTGCTTCCGCGCTTCCGGGTTTTGTTCTTTGCGTTGCTGATCAATCAACTTATTGACAGCTTCGTTGTAATAGAAAGAACCTTGAGTTTGACTCCCGCCGTCTTCGCATCCTTTAGCAACAGAACCCTTCTGACAAGCCAAAAACGGTTGCACGTAATTATCAGGATCTAAAAAGTCTGGATACCAATCAAGCAAAGCCGCTGGATACAAACCTTTGGTAATCTCTTTATAAAAGGTAGCAGCTTCGACAGTACTGACTTCAAATTGCAGTATGCCATCCATCTTCTGATCGACAAGTGATTTCAGTGTCTGCGCTACTAAACTACGAGTTGCGGAACTAGCAGGATACCAAACTTGAACTTTTGCGGGATTTTCCTTAGAGAAACCAGCGCTAGTTAATAGTTGTTTAGCCTTATCAAAACTAGCATCACCATATTTATCTTTAAATAAAGGCTGGGAAACATCAAATGTAGTAGGAATCATGCTGTAAAGTGCATCAGCTTGATTAAATAAAACTCGCTGATTTAAAAGTGGACGATCAATTAAAGAAGCGATCGCTTGTCTTACCTCTGGTTTATCCAAAGGCTTCTGATTCCGGTTCAACACCATGTAACTGACTACACTACCTTGAGCGCTAATCGCTTGCCAATCTCCTTTTTTTGCACCTTCTTCTAAGCTGCGAATTTGATCTGGTTGCAAAGAAAGGTAGGCTACATCCACTGCACCAGTACGGAAAGCATTAAATAGATTTACCGGACTAGTTTGAATTTGGACGTTAATACCTTTATTAGCGGGTTTTTCTCCCCAATACTTATCAAACGCATCCAATCGCAGGGAATCAGTACCATAAGCAGCTAACTTGTAAGGCCCAGTTCCCACAAATGTCTCTGGCTTAAATTTCCCCGCACCCAATTCATAAGCTTTCGGCGAAACTGGACAAACTCCAGAAAACGCCAGTAGTGAAGGAAACGCCGCAAAAGGTTTTTTCAGCTTGATACTTAACTCAGATTCACCTGTAGCTTTCACCGAGTCTACAGTATCGGCTAGTAAGAAGGAGGGTTTGCCTTTATTTTCAATAAACCGCTTGATAGTAAATGCCATCGCTTCCGCATTAAAGGGATTTCCATCGTGGAAAACTACTCCCTGGCGTAAAGGAATGGTATAAGTTAAACCATCTGAACTGACTTTGGGTAATGCTGTCGCCAGTTGGGGCATAATTTCTGTACTACCTGGTTCATAAGTATAGAGGCGATCGCTCATATTAAACACCAAACCCAACGATGCCAACTCATAAGCATCAGCTGGATCTAAGGTTCTTGGCTTTGCTGTTGTCCCTACAGTAATGCGACCATCACCTGTAGCCGTATTCGCTGAACCTGTTGGTGTATTTGTCTGTGGACGAGAAGCACAACTTACAACTAAAAATAAACATAGACAGAATAAAGACAGAAATTGTATCATCCGTCTCCATCGTCTAACCGATAAAGAAAACCAGCTCATAAAATTAAGATTATTGAGGTTAGCGGTGAGTCATTGTACTATAGGTTGGTTGATTTCCCATATAAAACTAGCAACCTTTATTAAAAAAATCAGGTAAAAATACATACTTTGAGATGAAATTCTTAGATAATAGAAAACTTTATATTTATTAAAATTCTCAACACAGCTTATTTTGTCGTAAATTTTATAAGTAATAGGAATATTCAAGTTAGTTTAGCTTTGACTGTTGCTCAAGTTGTTTAAATCAAAAATTTACCATTTGCTGCCTAGCTTTGCTAACAATATATCAATCGATATACATCAGCGCTTGAGGCGATCGCGATATTGTAAACAGCAGATTGATAGTCTAATAGTGAGACTAAGAACGTGAAGTATTTTTTTCTATCTGAAGGATGGACAGTATCTAGAGTCTGGGCATCTGATGGACTCTGGCAGATCACCGCATGGCGTCGCCAACCAGATATTCAGCGTCTGAATATTTGTTTGATGGAAAATAACGAATTGTTGTGGCTTTATCGAGTTGAAGAGGCTGTTCTAACTGTAGAAGTAAAGCCAACAACACCAGCACTGGCAACTACTACAATTGGTCAAGTAGTGCTGAAGCGTTTGATGACAGCTGAACAGGTAATCGAACGCCTGGGTACAGCCGAGGCCAAGTGTCATTTGCAAAACATTCAATCGGTGGTGCAGTAAAGAAGCAGCATAAGAAGACACGGAGACTTAAGGAAGCGGGGATGCGGGGAATTTCTCTGTTTTTTCTCTGCGTCCCCGCGTCTCCCTATCTCCGCGTCTTATCATCATTCCCCATAAGAATACGCAAACTGGATGTAAGACAGGGATTGGTAGCGAAAAATATCATAGATGCTACGCGATCGCATCTATTTACACGCTTGCAAACAATTCCATCAATAGTTACACTTTTTAAAATATTCTCATTTTTGCTAGGCAATTGCCAAGCACGCTTGACTACCTAAACGCCTCTTAAGGTGTTTACTTACTCCTGAAAAGGCAAAGTTTTTCGCAAGAGAACTCTAAGGTAGTTCAATATTTATAGCGATCACTACCCTATGGGTAAAGGCCGCTAAGCGTGTAAGCATTGCCAGAGCGCCCACGCTGTCTGACTTATAAGACTAAGCAGTGGTAAAAAAGACCCTGGCAATAACAAAAAAACTGAGAGAAGTCCCAGCGGTGATTTCTGCCGCGCATAACTTCCGTAAGAAAATTGCTTTGTAAACTAACTCATCGAGGAGGAGCGTAGTCGATGGGACTACCCTGGTACCGAGTACATACAGTCGTTCTGAACGATCCAGGGCGGCTGATTTCTGTACACTTGATGCACACAGCTCTAGTGGCAGGCTGGGCTGGTTCGATGGCATTATACGAACTAGCTGTTTATGACCCCAGCGATCCAGTTCTCAACCCAATGTGGCGTCAAGGGATGTTCGTGTTACCCTTCATGTCACGTTTGGGCGTCACTCAATCTTGGGGTGGTTGGAGCGTTACTGGTGGCCCCGCAACAGATCCTGGTTTCTGGTCATTTGAAGGCGTTGCTGCTGCTCATATTGTCCTTTCTGGTCTGTTGTTTTTAGCCGCGGTTTGGCATTGGGTTTACTGGGATTTGGAACTCTTTAGAGATCCCCGCACTGGTGAACCTGCTCTAGACTTGCCAAAGATGTTTGGCATTCACCTGTTCTTATCTGGTCTACTCTGCTTTGGCTTCGGCGCTTTTCACTTGACTGGACTCTTTGGTCCAGGAATGTGGGTTTCTGATGCCTTTGGAGTCACAGGTAGCGTTCAGCCAGTAGCACCAGAATGGGGACCAGATGGCTTTAACCCCTTTAATCCTGGTGGCGTTGTTGCTCACCACATAGCTGCTGGGATCGTCGGCATTATTGCAGGCTTATTCCACTTAACAGTCAGACCACCCGAACGGCTTTACAAAGCTTTGCGGATGGGGAACATTGAAACTGTACTTTCTAGCAGTATTGCTGCGGTGTTCTTTGCTGCCTTCGTGGTCGCTGGTACTATGTGGTACGGGAACGCTACCACTCCAATTGAACTGTTTGGTCCCACCCGTTATCAATGGGATCAAGGTTACTTCCATCAAGAAATTGAGCGCCGCGTACAAAACAGCGTTGCCAATGGTGCAAGCCTTTCGGAAGCTTGGTCGCAGATTCCTGAAAAACTTGCCTTCTACGATTATGTCGGCAACAGCCCTGCCAAAGGCGGTTTATTCCGTACAGGTCCAATGGATAAGGGTGATGGTATTGCCCAGTCTTGGCAAGGTCACGCAGTATTCAAAGATGCTGAAGGCAGAGAATTGACTGTGCGCCGTCTGCCCAACTTCTTTGAAACCTTCCCAGTCATCTTGACCGATGCAGATGGTGTCATTCGTGCTGACATTCCTTTCCGTCGGGCAGAATCTAAATATAGCTTTGAGCAATCTGGTGTTACTGTTAGCTTCTACGGTGGCGATCTGGATGGTCAGACCTTTACAGATCCAGCCGAAGTGAAGAAATACGCCCGGAAGGCTCAAGGCGGTGAAATATTTGAATTTGACCGGGAAACCTTGAACTCTGATGGTGTATTCCGCACCAGCCCCAGAGGTTGGTTTACCTTTGGACACGCTGTATTTGCTCTGCTGTTCTTCTTTGGTCACCTTTGGCATGGCTCTCGGACAATCTACCGAGATGTATTTGCTGGTGTGGAAGCGGATCTAGAAGAGCAAGTTGAGTGGGGTCTATTCCAGAAAGTGGGTGATAAGACAACCCGCCGTAAGGAAGCTCTCTAATTCAGTGCTGAGTTATGAGTAACGAGTTCTGAGTTAACCCTCTGACTCAGCACTCAGAAACGCCAGATGCTACAACGGAGGGAACCTCGACGGCAGTTGCTTCAAGTCGGGAAACCTGCCCACGGCACTGCCTCCGCAACACACTGGCTCCTCAGTACTCAAAACTTTAATTACTCGCTGGATAGGCAGGAAGTTGTGATATGGAAAGCGTTGCGTACATCTTAATTTTCACCTTGTGTATAGGCGTTCTCTTCTTTGCGATCGCATTTCGCGAACCTCCCCGGATTGCGAAAAAAGATGATTAGAAGACTATTACCAAACGTGTAAGGTCATATAAACTTAAATATCCGCTGTTATCTGTTTGGTAACAGCGGATATTTATATTTACTTCCTCTTGAGTTAATTTGGCTAGTCAAAAATTACACTAACTCCAATCACTTTTATTAGTGATAAATCCTAACCATACTAAAGAATCAGAGAAGACTTTGGTGTAAGCTAGAGGCT
This sequence comes from Nostoc sp. 106C, assembly GCF_002154725.1. Taxonomy (GTDB): domain Bacteria; phylum Cyanobacteriota; class Cyanobacteriia; order Cyanobacteriales; family Nostocaceae; genus Aulosira. The sequence goes on from NZ_MTAW01000154.1 coordinate 10,646, forward strand.
GGGTGAAATACTTTAATTATGAGTAATTTGATAAAAAATTATGAATCTTAAGGTTGAAACCCTTGGCGCTAAACATCAACCCCTGATAAATGACTTGTCACCAGACATTATGATATAATCTTCTATCTGGAAGTTGATATGTGTTGTTACTAGCTTTTCTGCGCTAGGATGAAATAGGTTTAGGCTGGCATGATAGCACTTGCCTAATAATTGCACTCGCGACAAAAAATTACGGAGACTAGAACCAGGAACAAATTAGCATGGTCAATCAGAATTTAACCGCTACAGAAATTGGATTTACTCACGAAGATTTCGCTGCTCTACTTGATAAGTACGATTATCACTTTAGCCCTGGCGATATTGTACCAGGAACAGTTTTCAGTATAGAGCCGCGCGGCGCTCTGATTGACATAGGTGCGAAAACCGCAGCATACATACCTATACAAGAAATGTCTATAAACCGGGTAGATGCCCCGGAAGAAGTATTACAATCTAACGAAACGCGCGAATTTTTTATTCTCACTGACGAAAACGAAGATGGGCAACTGACCCTCTCAATCCGTCGGATTGAATATATGCGGGCTTGGGAGCGTGTGCGTCAGCTGCAAGCTGAAGATGCGACTGTCCGTTCGGGTGTGTTTGCTACTAACCGTGGTGGAGCATTAGTGCGGATTGAGGGATTGCGTGGTTTTATTCCCGGCTCGCACATCAGCACTCGCAAACCCAAAGAAGAATTGGTAGGCGAAGAGCTACCATTGAAATTCCTCGAAGTAGACGAAGAACGCAATCGCCTAGTTCTATCTCACCGTCGAGCGTTAGTTGAACGCAAGATGAACCGCCTGGAAGTTGGTGAAGTTGTGATTGGTACAGTGCGCGGTATCAAGCCTTATGGTGCCTTCATTGATATCGGTGGCGTTAGCGGTCTATTGCACATCTCGGAAATTTCTCACGAGCATATTGATACACCTCACAGCGTGTTCAATGTCAATGATGAAGTGAAAGTTATGATCATTGACCTGGATGCAGAAAGAGGTCGGATCTCCTTGTCAACCAAACAGCTGGAACCTGAACCAGGTGACATGATTAAAAACCGCGATTTGGTTTACGATAAGGCAGAAGAAATGGCAGCTAAGTATCGGGAACAAATGCTAGCGAAACAACAAGGTGCTACTGCTGTTGCTGCTGAAGCTTTAGTGGAAGAAGATATCCCATCAGCTATTGAAGAAGACATCCCAGCAGCTATTGAAGAAGATATCCCAGTAGCTATTGAAGAGTAATACACTGGTATTTGTCTGTAATTAAAAACATGAAAGTTTTTGAAAAAGGGGGATTTTCCCTCTTTTTTTATGCTATTCATCCCAATTATAGGAATCCGTATTGTTATTTTATCCAGTTGCGAGTGCCTTTTTGTTGCACTTGAGGGTATGAAGTGCAAAGTCTATATATTATCGGGTTAGAGTTGGAGATTACAGAATAGGGTTAACAATTTCTGATAGTGTAATTGTTTTTGTCCAAGCGTTACAAAGAAAAGATATTTACAAGTATTTCCCTTAATGAGATTTCGGAAACTTTAGTGCAATTTCTAACGACAAGCCGCTTCTCTACGAGACTCTACGCGTAGCTTGCTTCACCGTAGAAGTATGCGTCTAGGCCTTTTGCTTGTACTTTATGGTAAAAAAGCGATCGCTCTATTACGAGGGCGATCGCTTTTTTTAACTCAATCTCACAACCTTAAACCAGAAGTGTTTGTAACAAGGGTCTATCTTCTGATAACTTACCTGTGCGCAACCATTCATTTAGTTCTTCTGGCGCTGTGGCTAGCTGGAGACGTTCCCGCAATTTTGCTCCTTCAAGGATTTCTTGTTGCAACAGTTCTTGTGCAGTCTCTTCTAGTAATGTGCGGTTGTGTTGCAAAATACTTAAAGCGATGTGATGGGCATTATCTAATGTCTGCTTCACTTCGCGGTCAATTTCCTCTGCGACTTGAGGACTGATCGAACGGCGTGGATTACCATAGCCTTCGATAAATTGCTGTTGAATCTTCTCAAATGCTACTGGCCCTAGTTTATCGCTCATTCCATAGATGGTGATAGCACGTTCTGCTAGGTCTGTAGCTTTTTGGATATCGTCAGACGCACCAGTAGACACTTTTCCAAAGACGACTTCTTCGGCCGAACGTCCACCCAATAACGTTGCAATCCGTCCGCGAATTTCGTCTTCGACCATCAAAAAGCGGTCTTCTTCTGGCATTTGGATTGTGTAACCCAATGCACCTACACCACGAGGAACAACAGATATTTTTTCAACTTTACCAGCACCGGGCATTAAAGCGCCAATGATGGCATGACCAACTTCATGATAGGCTACGGTCTTTTTTTCGGTTTCATTTAATACGCGAGAGCGTTTTTCTAAACCCGCCACTAAACGCTCAATAGCTTCGTTGAAATCTGCCATAATGACCGCTTGCCGATTTTGACGGGCTGCTAACAATGCGGCTTCATTCACCAGATTGGCTAAATCTGCTCCAGCAAACCCAGGTGTTCTAATGGCAATGGTAGCCAAGTTAACATCTTCAGCTAATTTGACGTTTCTCGCATGAACTTTAAGAATCGCTTCCCGACCGATTTTATCAGGGCGATCGACTACAATTTGGCGGTCAAAGCGTCCGGGACGGCGCAATGCGGGGTCGAGGACTTCGGGACGGTTTGTGGCGGCGATAATAATTACGCCTGTATTGGCATCAAAGCCATCCATTTCGGTAAGTAACTGATTGAGGGTTTGTTCCCGTTCATCATTACCACCCACAAATCCACCAGCACCACCGCGAGATTTACCTAGTGCGTCTAACTCATCAATAAAGACGATACAGGGAGCTTGTTTTTTAGCTTGCTCAAATAAATCGCGAACACGTGCAGCACCGACACCAACGAATAATTCGATGAATTCGGAACCGGAAATGCTAAAGAAAGGAACCGCAGCTTCACCGGCGATCGCTCTGGCTAACAATGTCTTACCTGTTCCAGGAGGCCCTACCAGTAATGCACCTTTAGGAATTTTCGCTCCCAAGCGGGTGTATTTGTCAGCATTTTTCAAGAAATCGACAATTTCTTCTAGCTCAACTTTGGCTTCATCGACACCAGCAACATCAGTAAATTTTACACCTGTGCTGCCATCAGAAGAGATACGCGCCTTGCTTTTACCTACCGTCAACGCCGCCGGGCCGCCTCCCTGACGATTCATTAAAAATCCCCAAATCCCGAAGAAAATTAATGGTGGAGCTACCCAACTAAGTAAAGTACCCAGCCAGCCATTTGGATCTGGTGCTGGTGCAGCAAACTCAACATTATGCTCGCGGAGAATCTTCGGTAAATCGAGATCGAGAGCTACTGGTGTAGTAGTTAATACCTGTTCAGCAGTTTTGCCGTCGGAGGTTTGAGTTTTGAGAACATATTCAATGCGATCGCTACCTACCATCGCCCGTTCAACTTTACCCGCTTGTACCTGAACAATAAAGTCGCTATAAGGAACTTGCGGTAATCGTGGTCCCAAAAAACTTGGAACAATAAAGTTAAGCAGCAACAATATAGTTAGTAATATCAGGAAGCTGCCCCCGAACTGCCTTACTCTAGAAGGTTTCAATTTATTTTTGTTATTATTTTCAACAGGCATTTTTGATGTACCCTCAATTGGATTTTGTCGTTAGTCATTAGTCATCCCTTCGGCTTCGCTCAGGGCAAGTTGTTCTTGGTTTTTAGAAATGATTAATAACTAGTTTTTCAAGTTAGTAGAAAAGCAAATAAACTACATAAAGCAATGTCATCAAACACACCAAGACTGTTACATACCAATGTGCGCAAGAAATTGCTGAGTGACAGTTGCAAGTGCGGAACGTGAATTGCAAAGTTTTGTATCTGTTAGGTCTATTCTAGAAACTAGATGGCGTAGACCAAATTCGGGTATACCCTACAGAACAATGCGTATTGCCGAACTTTTATGGAAAATAAGCTGGGATTGGTTGTGAAAGTGTTTCTACTCTCGATGATGCTCTCGCTCTTGATTAAGTACGCAGCGCCGAGTCTGATGATTCCGGGGACAGATACAATCGCCCTAGTTATGGTTCTGTTACCTGCTGTGATTATGGCGATCGCTTTATTAGGGCGATTCCAAGGACAAAAACAAAATTAGCTGATAACCCTGTAGGCGGAAGTTGCTAAAATCAACTAACCTAGCTGCATTATCTTGAGAATGCAGCTTGCCAACTGCTGGGAGTCTACCTGTGAACCTAGGTCAATGGATCGGCTTAATCGCCATCATCCTTTCTTTATATATCTTGTGGCAAATTAAAGAAGTACTGTTGCTGATGTTTGCCGCAATTGTATTAGCTACAACCTTAAATCGCCTAGCACGATGGTTCCAACGCTGGGGAATCAGACGTGGTTTCGCCGTTATTCTCGCGGTTGGGATCTTTTTTGCCTTAATTGTAGGCTTTTTCTGGCTGATTGTGCCGCCATTTGCAGCGCAGTTTCACGAACTTACCTATCGAGTTCCCCAAGGTTTGGAACGCTTTAATAGTTGGGTTAATGCCTTAAAAACACAGGTTCCTAATCAGCTCATACCTTATATCCCAGATCTAGACAGTCTGATCCAACAAGCGCAGCCATTTATTAATCGAGTATTGGGAAACTCTTTTGCATTTGTTTCTGGCTCGTTAGAAGCTGTCCTCAAGATTTTACTAGTGCTGGTTTTAACAGGAATGTTATTAGCCAATCCCCAGGCTTACCGTAAAGTATTTGTGCGTCTTTTCCCCTCATTTTATCGGCGGCGAGTAGATGGGATTTTAGATAAGTGCGAAACTTCATTAGGGGGATGGGTAATAGGCGCACTCATTGCTATGGGCGTAGTCGGACTGATGAGTGTAATTGGCTTATCGATTTTAGGCGTGAAGGCGGCATTGGCTTTAGGTGTTTTGGCAGGATTTTTAAACTTGATTCCTAACCTTGGTCCGACAATGAGTGTAGTGCCAGCAATGGCGATCGCACTTTTGGATGCCCCTTGGAAAGCTGTTGCTGTATTGATTCTCTACTTTTTTATTCAGCAGGCTGAAAGTAATTTTATTACACCAGTTGTCATGGCTCATCAAGTTTCTTTACTACCAGCTGTGACATTAATTGCCCAGTTATTTTTTGTAACTTTCTTTGGTTTTTTAGGATTATTTTTAGCGCTACCTCTGACTGTGGTCGCTAAAATTTGGTTGCAAGAAGTTTTAATTAAAGATGTTTTGGATGAATGGGGACATAATCCTAAAAAAGAGGCTGAGTTGGTGATAGTTTCTAACTCTCCTGGATTAGATGATCCTTGGGGAGAAGATAATTCAGATATAAATGCAGAAAGGCCGATTGATAATACTGTGCAAAAAGAAGATTAGTAAAGCTGTGCGAAATTTACAAGCATTTTCAAATAACTAGACTACACATCGTAGAGTGGGTATCGCTCATCAAGATCTGATCTCATGGACGTTTGAAGTGCTGGTGGGCATTGCCCACCGTACAAATATTGCAATCAAGCAACTGCGCCATCAAACATCAACTTTTACCCTTTACTTTTGAAAGAGTCTAGCCAGTCTCGGACTTGCTCCCGGGCAATATCACGACCACCAAGACCAAAAGCTAAGGCAATAGCAACAGCGATCGCACCGAGTAAAAGTCCGAATGCTAAATTCACAATATCGCTAGCAACGCCAATCTGTCGCAGTGCCATTGCTGATACTAGGGTAATGATGGCAATCCGCGCCACCTGTCCTAAAATTCGTGCTTGGGGATTTTCAGAACTGGCAATGATACTAAAAGCTAGATTTGCCAAAAACAAACCAATGCCAAACACCACTAATCCGGTTATAATTTGCCCGAATATAATTAAAATGCCGGATATCAACGTTGTCAGCGCTGCAATATTTAGGATATTTACGGCTGCAACCGTCGCAAACAGCAGAATGCCGACGAAGACGATAATCCCAACAATTTCTGATGGAGTGCGGGTTGGAGTAGATACTGGTGCGCCTGCTTCTGTGTATACGGCTGTTTGTCTAGGTGATGGCAGACCCAGCACAGCAAAAATGTTGTTAAAGCCCAAACTAGTGAGGATAGTAGTAACTAGGTCTGAAACAAACCGCCCCACAAAATAGCCAATAATTAGAATTGCTATGGCTGTAAAGATTGCGGGTAAGGCATTGAGAATTTTTTGAAGCATGGCGATCGCGGGAACAGAAATCGCATCAATTCTTAAAGCATTGAGCGCGGCGATCGCGACTGGAATCAAAATTAAAATATAGATTAGTGTGCCGAGAATATTCGACAGAGGTTGCACACCCGCGCTGGGAGAGATGCCAAACCGACTACCTAAATGGTCAATTCCAGTTGCAATCAGCAAGTTAGTGACAATTCGCCGGATGATATTAGCCACAAACCAGCCGACAGCAGCAATTAATATTGCTGCTAAGATATTCGGTAGAATTGACAGAATCTCTGTAATCAGAGCTTTTACTGGTTGTAGTGCCTCCTTTAGCCCCAGAGTATCCAGAACGGGAACGAGGAACAATAAAAAGATGAACCAATACAAAGCATTGCCAATCGTTTCACTCAGAGACAACTGAGAAACACCAGATCTAGCATCCTGTGTTTCTTGATTCAAACGCTCATCCAACCTTAAAATCTGGAGCCCGCGGACTGTAATTATCTTTACAACCGTAGCTAGTAGCCAAGCAACGCCCAAGAGAATTGCCACACCAACCAACTTTGGTAAAAAGCCCACAAGTTGATCGAGAAAATTATTGAGTGGTCGAGAGGCTACTTCCAGCCCTAGAGCTTGTAATACAGCTACCGCCGTCAACAGGATGATACTCCAAAAGACTAAGCCGGAGATTAACTGCTCCACTTGAGGAACATTCTCACGACCTGTTACTCCTGAAGCAATGCGGTTATCTATGTTTGTGCGATTGAGGACTTTTCTCGTTGCTATTTCAACAAACTTAGCAAGTAGCCAACCAATTACCAAAATTGCCGCTGCTCCTAGCAAGCGGGGTGTAAACAGAATTATCTGGTCAAAAATACCTTGCAGATCGGTAGTTCCCTGTCTTACGGCTGGTGGTTCCGGTGGTAGACTTGGTGATTGTGCCAAAAGTGGCTGCACCCTCATCGACAAACCAATTTCCATTACCTGGATTCTTCCTAGCCAAGTTGCGTTCATGGTTTTTCGGAATTAAGAGTAAATTGTTAAGCCAGAACACTTAAGGTACTTCTGGCGTGGATTGTTATGCACAATCCGGCATCCCCGTAAGTTTACGAGTATTTTGCTTAACAATTTAACAGTAAAAACATATATGACATTCGTATCAAGAGTAATTTTTAACTAAATCCGCAAAGCGGTAATTTCTCCGCTATGATGACGAACTCTTAGCTATCAATAGCCAATTTTGAGTTACTCTAAGTGCAGCAGCCGCATCAAAAATGTAGAATGTCGCAAGTTTTGGAACAATCAATTCAAATTAATGCCACAGCTACGGTGGTAGAGCACTGTATTACAGATTTAGCTCTCATGCACCGATGGCTTAACCCAGTTTTACGTTGCGAACCTGTGGGCAAAGTTTGGAGTACGGATGTAGGTAGTCAAAGTCGCTTTATTATCCAAATTCCTGTAATTCAACCTACCTTAAATACTGTAGTCGTAGAACGGCAACCAGGTTTAGTTGTTTGGGGATTTAAAGGATTTTTTCAAGGATGCGATCGCTGGGAATGTCAACCAATATCCAAGGGAACGAACCTATTAAACCGTTTTGAGTTCGATATTCCCAACCCCCTCATCAGTTGGGGCTTCAACACCTTTGCCGCATCTTGGACAAAAGCAGATATGCAAGCCCAATTGCAGCGACTCAAACAAGTGGCTGAGAAATTACAATAAATATAGTCAATAGTCAAGTATTTTCCCCCTGCTCCCTCATTCCCTTCATCTCCCTAACTCAGCCAGCAAGCGTCGAATTGCGACTGAATCTTCTGCATCAGGAACCTTGGCTAGATAAGTTTGTAAGTCGTCAGCGGCTTGGGGGTAGTAACCGAGTTGATAGTAGATGAGACCGCGATCGCGTAATTCTAAGCTCACGCCAGGAAACAACAGTAAAATCCGTTCAACCGCAGCTAAACTTTTTTCTAAGTCTTTCTTTTTGAGGTAAATAAATTTTAAATTTGTTAGTATCCGTGCCAAAAATTGTCGATGGCTGACTGGGGCTAAAAATTCTGGCTGTAGCTGCACAGGTTGCTGAAACATTTGAGATAGCCGTTCTTCACAATCTTGGGCAAATAAAACTTCACCCCGATTGAATGCATCCACAAAAATTTCCATATCTGAAATATCTGGGCGGATCAGGAAATGTCCCGGCATTCCTATCCCCACCATTGGAAAATCAATTCGTCGGGACACTTCCATATAAACTAGAGCTAAGGTAATGGGAATGCCTAACCGACGGTCAATTACATCATTTAAAAAGCTGTTGCAAGGATCGTAGTAGTCTGCTTTATTCCCAGCAAATCCCAAGTCATCATATAAATAGTGATTTATACTTTGAATCACCCGCAAAGGATACCATGAGTCAGGCAAACGTTCTTGTAGTTCCGCTGCCATTGTATCGAAGGTATTGAGGTATTCTTCAGGGTCAAGATCAGGATATTCTTCCTGTGCAATATATAAACTTGCTTTTACCAGGTCGATCTTCTCGTCAGACTGCTGAATCTCCTGGTAAAAATATTGTCGCGCTGACGAGAAATTCATAAGCACTTGCTCAGTGAAAGTATGAGGTTGAAGCGGATCAACTGATAGCAGTTTCCCGTACCTACCTTTATCTTAAGGATATTCAGAAGATTTTGAAAATTTAATTTTTACAGCGGTTGCAGGCACTAAATATCTCTAAAGGATGAAGATTATTTAATGAGTTTTTATAGGTCAGCAATCAGCCTTTTCCCTTAACCTTCTGATTTTCTAGCTGTTTTCGCTATTTCAGGATAAAGGCACAAATAAAAACAAGTATGTAAAGAAGGATGAACTATGTTACCACTCTCTTACCTTGTACCTTCTAATGAAAATGACTAATATTTACGCGAATCTAAACGATCTGCTTATTACCTTGATATTAGAAAATCGCATTGTGGAGAATCGATCCCGTATCTAGAAATTAAATGGCATAGCAGAACATCATTACACAGAAGAATTTCGTATAATTTTACTTTAAATAAAATGAATATTTCAGCCTTTAAATCTAAGCCTATATGTTGATATGAGGATTTTTACCCCAATAATTAACCTGATAATTATATTTTTTAATAAATAAGTAGTACAGCTATTTTAGCCATAAATTTGCGTCTAGAGGAGCAGACAATAGATTAAACCTCATTTCGGGAGAAAAGCTGATTGATAATCTCAGTGCCAATGGAGTTAGACTAGCTCAGGCAAAGTAGCAGACTTTTGCAAATGATGTAGTTGCGACAAGCACAACTACATCATCTGCTTTGTAAAGATATATGATGAAGCTTCTAATAGTCTGGGTGCATACCTACGATGATGTAAAGTTAACTGCTGTTCCTGAACCTGCTAAAGTTTTAGATGCGGTTGGTGCTACTTCAGCGCGCAAGCGCAAACAGCAACAAAAACCTACGTATAAAAAGTATAAAATTGTTACCAATACTTATAAAAGTGCTGTGTCTACCATTGCCAGACATAGCTTTTAAAATTCTGAGTTGACTTAAGACAATTGATAAACTAGCTTAATTTATTCTCTGAGACCCTAGTCTTAAGAATCAATTTATGGCGGAGAATGGGGTCGTTCAGTGTTAATCTGAAAAGTGACATTACTTCATCTTATGTCGTCTACGACCCTATCTGAAATATAGCTTCAATCATTAGGCTCAGCATGGTCACCACCGCAGAAAAAACAAACATCGGTTACATTACCCAAATCATCGGTCCTGTTGTAGACGTTAAGTTTCCCGGCGGGAAATTACCGCAAATCTACAACGCTTTGACCATCAAAGGCTCCAACGAAGCTGGACAGGAAATCAACCTGACCGTCGAAGTACAGCAATTGCTGGGCGACAACCAAGTACGGGCTGTTGCTATGAGTTCCACCGATGGCTTAGTGCGTGGTCTGGAAGTGGTAGATACTGGCGCTCCTATTAGCGTGCCAGTTGGTAAAGCCACCTTGGGTCGGATTTTCAACGTCCTTGGCGAACCTGTAGATAATCAGGGGCCTGTAAATGCTGAGGCAACTTTACCTATCCACCGCGAGGCTCCCAAATTCACCGATCTGGAAACCAAACCTTCTGTGTTTGAAACCGGAATTAAAGTTGTAGACTTGCTGACTCCTTATCGCCGTGGCGGTAAGATTGGTCTATTCGGCGGTGCAGGTGTTGGTAAGACCGTGATCATGATGGAGTTGATCAACAACATCGCTACTCAGCACGGTGGAGTATCAGTTTTCGCTGGTGTGGGTGAACGCACTCGCGAAGGTAATGACCTCTATAATGAAATGATTGAATCCGGGGTAATCAACAAAGATAACCTCAACGAATCAAAGATTGCTCTGGTTTATGGTCAAATGAACGAACCACCTGGAGCAAGAATGCGGGTGGGTCTGTCTGGATTGACAGTAGCAGAGTACTTCCGCGATGTGAACAAGCAAGACGTATTGCTGTTTATTGACAATATCTTCCGGTTCGTGCAAGCAGGTTCAGAAGTATCTGCGCTTTTGGGACGGATGCCTTCAGCGGTAGGATATCAGCCTACTCTGGGTACTGACGTAGGTGCTTTACAAGAACGGATTACCTCGACTACAGAGGGTTCAATTACCTCGATTCAAGCAGTATATGTACCTGCGGACGACTTAACCGACCCCGCACCTGCAACCACTTTTGCTCACTTGGACGGAACAACAGTGCTGTCTCGCGGTTTGGCTGCTAAGGGAATTTATCCAGCTGTGGACCCCTTAGGCTCAACTTCTACCATGCTTCAGCCCGACATTGTTGGGGATGAGCATTACAGCACTGCCCGTGCTGTACAGTCAACTCTGCAACGTTATAAAGAACTACAGGACATTATCGCCATTCTCGGTCTAGATGAATTGTCTGAAGAAGACCGTCTAATTGTGGCGCGCGCACGTAAGGTTGAGCGCTTCTTGTCCCAGCCGTTCTTTGTAGCGGAAGTGTTCACTGGTTCTCCTGGGAAGTATGTGAAGTTGGAAGATACTATCAAAGGATTCCAGAAAATTCTGTCAGGTGAGTTGGATGACTTACCAGAGCAGGCTTTCTACTTGGTTGGCGATATTAATGAAGCGATCGCCAAAGCTCAAAAAATCAAAGGTTAGTCATTGGTCATCTGTCATTAGTCATTAGTGTAAGTGCTAGTGACTAATGGCAAATTACAAAGCGCAAAGTTGAGCCAGTCGTGTGAGCGGGTCCCCCGACTTGAACGAACTGGCGTTGAGCAGAAGTTTCCTTCGTACACCCTTGGGCGTAGCCCTTCCCGTAGGGTAAGGGTTGCCGAAAGCATCAGACGGCAGTTCCTTTAAGCGGGGTAGCCCCGCCAACAGACTGCCTCAACTTTGTAACAGAGGACAAAAGGCAAAGGACAAAAGACAAATGACATTAACCGTTCGTGTAATTTCCCCAGATAAAACTGTGTGGGATGCCGAAGCTGAAGAAGTAGTTCTACCCAGCACCACTGGTCAGCTAGGTATCTTGACAGGACACGCACCGCTTTTGACCGCTCTGGATACAGGTGTAATGCGAGTACGTCCCAGCAAAAATCAAGATTGGCAAGCGATCGCTCTTTTGGGTGGCTTTGCCGAAGTTGAAGAAAATGAAGTCACAATTCTAGTGAACGGTGCTGAACGTGGCAGCGCTATTGACCTAGAACAGGCCCGTGCTGCTTACAGCGAAGCACAAACAAAGCTGAATCAGGTAACAGCAGGCGATCGCCAAGCTCAAATCCAGGCAAACCAAGCTTTCAAACGCGCCCGCGCTCGGTTTCAAGCTGCTGGTGGTTTGGTCTAAAATTATACTTTGGATTTTAACTTCTGAGGGTGGGCTATTTGTCCACCCTTAAAAATATATTCATTCCGCTAAAAAAATTACACCAAGTTTAAGAAATCTTGCACCGCCCAAGTGAAGTGATAACTTAGATAATTAGTTGCCCAGAAGGGCACACATTATGAATAGGTTTCAATTTTCCTTTGGTAAGCGCAAACAAAATAAATTAGTTCGTTTTGCTGGATCTGTTGTCGCATCATTAGCAATAGCTGGCAGCGTTAATTATGCCAATGCTGCTAAAGCAACAACCATAAGAACACTTACAACAAACGAAATCGCCTCAGTTTCAGTCCAACCTGCGCAGCAACAACCCGTTATTGCTCAGTTACCAGCCAGTACTACTCAATACCAGGCAATGCAATTGTTACCTGGAGGACTAATCCCAATTGTTCTTTTGGGTGGTGTGATCGTATTTGTCCCCTTGTTCTTTGGCGGCTTGGTGGTAATTGGCGAACGGGAAGTTGGCATTGTAGTCAGAAAATTTACCCTATCCGGACGTGGACTCCCCGCTGGGCGGTTAATTGCCCTGAATGGTGAAGCAGGTTTGCAAGCGGATACCCTCGCTCCTGGTTGGCATTGGGGCTATTGGCCTTGGCAATACTCCGTTCGTAAAGAATCAGTGGTAGTTGTGCCTCAAGGTGAAATTGCCTTGATTGTCGCCGCAGATGGTGCGTCCAACCCGCCAGAACGCATCCTTGGTAAAATTGTCGATTGCGATAACTTCCAAGATGCCCGGAAATTCCTGACTCATGGTGGGGAAAAAGGTCGCCAAATGGGCTTTTTGACGGCTGGTACTTACCGCATCAACACCGCTTTGTTTAAAGTGATCATGGCATCTAATGCCACTGCTCATGGCATGAATCCAGAACAGTTGCGGGTTTACAGCGTCGCATCTGATAAAGTTGGCATTGTTACTACTCTAGATGGGCTGCCAATTCCTGGTGGTGAAATTGCAGGCCCGACGATTGGTGGACACGACAACTTCCAGAACGGACAGAAATTCATTGATGCTGGTGGACGCAGAGGCTTGCAAGAGCAGATATTGCTTTCTGGTTCTTGGAACTTGAATCCTTGGTTTGTTCAGGTTGAGCAAGTGCCAATGACAGAAATTCCTATTGGTTATGTGGGTGTAGTAATTTCTTTCGTAGGAAAAGCCCAGGAAGATGTCAGTGGTGCTGCCTTCACTCACGGTAACTTAGTAAATCAGGGACACAAGGGTGTATGGGTTGAGCCACTTTATCCTGGTAAACACCCGCTTAATTCCCGCATCATGAAGATTGAATTGGTGCCAACGACCAACATTGTTTTAAACTGGTCAGGTCGTACCGAACGCCATAGCTATGATGCTAAACTAGCCTCCTTAACAGTGCGATCGCGTGATGGGTTTGCCTTCGATTTAGAAGTAGCGCAAATTATCCACGTCGGTGCTTTGGATGCTCCGAAGGTGATTTCCCGCGTTGGTTCCATGCAAAATTTAGTAGACCATGTATTAGAACCAACCATAGGTAATTATTTTCGTAACTCAGCTCAAAACTGTACTGTCCTAGACTTTCTGACTGCTCGGAGTGAGCGCCAAGCCGAAGCTGCCGAGTACATTAAAATAGCGATCCGAGCTTATGACGTGCAAGCAATAGACACCTTAATTGGTGATATTCAGCCACCAGCGACTTTAATGCAAACACAGACCGACCGGAAAATTGCCGAAGAACAACGCAAGACCTATGAAGTGCAACAGGTAGCGCAAACGCAACGGCAACAACTCGTTCGGGAAACAGCACTGGCTGATATCCAGCAAGAAATGGTGAAATCAGAGCAGAGTGTCCATATTGCCGATTTGAAAGCGCAAGCCCAAATTAAGCAAGCGAATGGAGAAGCCGAAGGTACAAAACTCCGAGCAATTGCTGAAGCCGAAGGTATTCGTGCCACAGGTAATGCGAAAGCTGAAACTTACCGCGCTGGTGTGGAAGCCTTGGGACCACAAGGTTATACAGCCATGCAGCTCATGCAAATTATCGGCGATCGCAATGTCCGCCTAATTCCAGATATCCTTGTTGGTGGCAGCAATGGCAGCACCAATGGTTTAGTGGATGGATTGCTATCAATGATTTTGTGGAATCAAACTGCGAAGCCAGGTGAAGTCACACCAACACCATTACATCCACAACCAATAGTCAAAACCCAACCAAACGGACAAAGCACTATTCCGCCAATAGTTGTTGATTTTCCTGTAGATAGGTAATATCAACAGCATTTATTAGGTTATCGGTAGTCGGCACTTTAGCAATCAAAAATCACTAAAGTGCTGATACTAGTCAGAAATTTGCCCCTTAACCCAATTGCGGAAAGTACGGGTTGTAGTGATTTCTCCATTCTGTTTGCTCTGTTGGATAAATCGAGGTATTTCGCTCACAGTTACAGGCATAAAAGTATGGCTAACTTGAACTTCTAAGTATTGCCCATCTTCTAGTCTGTAAATCCTCAACACACTCCCGTTGTAACGCCAAAATTCAGGAATTCCCATTGCAGCATAAAGCTGCAACTTGTCTATTTTAGGTCTGGAATATTCAACCTCTAGCACAAGGTCTGGGGGTGGGTCGGATGCCAAGTCTATATTTTCTTTGCCTCTAACTAAAAACTCGTTTTGAATGTAGTAGCTGCTATCTGGTTCTCCTCCACGTTCTAAATCATCTCGTGTTAATGTTAGAGAGCCTGCCCTTTTAATCTCCAATCCCAACTCTTCGCACAATACACCAACAAAAGCCTCAATTAAACGATTTGAGTTTTCGTGCGGCATGAGCGGAGTCATAATTTCTATTGTGCCATTGTCATAAGCAAGTCTATTTTTGCGTTCTGAACCCATCTCAGCCAGCATAGTTTTGTATGTCTGCCAACTGATATTTTCGAGTAATACTCTAGTTTCTGCGGGTATCGCTGTGTTCACCATAGTTCAGTTCTATTTTGCTTGGTGGGTAAAGTATTTTGATTTTCCGAGTGTGGTACTAATAATTAACCTCACCTAACCTAGATACCTTGTAAAGAATTACCATAGACACATCATAGGAAATTGAACAGGAAGTAGCAAAAAGATGAGAACGCGATCGGGCTGTTGTTATATCGAATTAGTATTACTAAATTTATGCTTAGAGGGTGACAAGGCAACTCTAAGCTATGCAGGACAAAAATTTGAGAAGATA
>NZ_MTAW01000071.1 GCF_002154725.1 Nostoc sp. 106C
ATACCAATTCACGAAAAGCCTGATACAAATAAAGCGTCAAGAATAAAATCCCAACCTGTAATAGAAGCAACGATTGATGTGTTTAATTGTTCCAATCGCTTCCAAATAAATTCTCTTAATTCATCTAAAGTTGAGAAGCTTTCCCAAGTTAAATGCCTTTTAACCTCCTCCCACAATCTTTCAATTGGATTAACTTGAGGTGTATGCGGAGGCTGAAATAACAAAACTATATTTTCTGGTAGTTTGAGATGCTGACTAAAATGAAACGCTCCATTATCTAACTGAAGAATATGTATATCTTGAGAATAAGTCTCAGAGAATTTTTCTAAAAAAATATTGAAACAAGCTGTATTTAAATGAGAGAATTCCCTTTAGGAAATGCTCTCCAGTTAATGGTTCTACTAATCCATATAAATAAAAATTATCCCGCTTCCATTGCATAATGCCGATGGGCTTGACTCCTTTTCTCGTAATTAATCTCCCAGGTTCAGTCTTCAACCCCACACGGCTTTCGTCTCCACACCAATATCTAATTTTGTTTTGTTTATCGACTGGTGCTATGATGTGTTTTTTAATTACTTCTA
>NZ_MTAW01000223.1 GCF_002154725.1 Nostoc sp. 106C
GCGCTGGCGCGCTGTTGTAGAGTTGCTGTCATGGTTTTATGATTGCGATGCGTGACTGATGTACGCAGGAATAATTACTTATGATGTTTTTTATCATAGAGATTTTGTAACGGATTGTAAAGATGTTTTGCGTAAAGTTTACTTAACTATTTGATAAGTGCAACTTATAACTTCATACATAGCAGGGGGACAAGGGCGAAAAAGCAGGGTGCAGGGGGAGGAAGAAATAACTAATGGCAAAGGACAAATGACTAATGACTGTTATTCAACAAATTCTAGTCGTGCTTTTTGAGTTGACTGCAACTTTGTCTCTAAAGCTGCCCAATCTTCCTGCTCAATTAGGTGAATTAATTTATCTAGGTTATGGCGATATTGTTGCAATGACCCTAGCAATGCTTGCTGATTAAACTGAGCCATCATTACTCCCAACTCAGGATTGCCACCACCCACACGGCTGGTATCGCGAAAACCGGAACTAGCTAAATTTTGGGCTAGTTGTAAAACTGCGGGGTCGGTTTCACCCATGCAAGCTGCAATCAAGGAAGCACTGATCATTACAGGTAAATGAGAAATCCAACTAACAGCGCGGTCATGTTGCTCTGGTTGACAATGGTAAATCTTAGACCCAAGCGATCGCACAATTTCCTCTACTACCGCAATTGCTTCACTTGGTGTTGTATTTATTGGTGTCAGTACATAAGGGCGATCAACAAATAAATGTCGCTGTGCAGCTTCTATACCACTATCTGCGGTTCCTGCCATAGGATGACCGCCAACAAAATTTGACCACAAAGGAGATATAGCCTTGACTATCGGTGCTTTGACAGAACCAACATCAGTCACCACCGTAGTAGCAGATAAATGCGCAATTAACTGATTAACTTGGGGAACAATAAGACCTATAGGTGTACAAATAAATACAACTTCTGCTTTAGCTAAGAGGCTGATCTCGACTGATGCTTCATCAACGCTTCCCAGAGATACCGCCTTTTGGCACGTTGATTCACGACGACTCACTCCCAAAACATGATGTCCTTGCGATCGCAAATCAAAACCCAAAGAACCACCGATCAGTCCGAGTCCTAAAATCCCAATTTTCATTTTTGCTTTTGATAGTCCGTCTTTCAAGTATTTTCTGCGTTATTTACCAACTATTAAAGTTGGCATCTGAGGGGTAGCATTTATGACTGTAGAAGAATTGCTGGAAAAATACACGGCAGGAGTGATTGATTTTAGTGGTATTGACCTCTCTGAAGCTAACTTAAGTGGCGTCAAACTCAGTGGTGTGAATCTTAGCCAAGCCAACTTGAGTATAGTAAATTTGAGTGGTGCGAATCTCAGCAAAGCCAACTTGAGCAATGCCACACTGAATGTAGCGAGATTAAGTGGCGTAAATCTTGTGAGAGCAATTCTCAACAACGCTAGTCTCAATGTCGCAAATCTAATTCGAGCAGATCTTAATCATGCCCAACTCAAGGAAGCCTCATTAGTCCGTGCTGAGTTAATTCGAGCAGACCTGAGTTGTGCAGACCTGTTCGAGGCTAACCTCAGCAACGCGGACCTGCGAGAAGCCACACTCCGACAAGCGAATCTCCGTCGTGCGAACTTAAGTGAAGCAACTTTGCGAGGTTCTTCTTTAACTGGTGCCAACTTAGAGATGGCTAATTTCCACGCCGCCGATTTGGGTCGCACGGATCTCAGTAGTGCTAATTTGCGAGATGCTGAACTGAGAAAAGTCAATCTTAGCCGTGCTAACCTTAGTGGTGCAGATTTGAGTGGGGCTAATCTACGTTGGGCAGATTTAAGTGGGGCCAATCTCCGCTGGGCAGATTTAAGCAAAGCTAAACTAAGTGGAGCTAACTTAACAGGGGCAGATTTGAGCAATGCTAATTTAACTAATGCCAGTTTAGTACACGCCAATTTAACTCAAGCAAAACTAATCAAAGCGGAATGGATAGGAGCCGACTTAACAGGTGCGAACTTAACAGGGGCTAAACTTTATGCCACTTCCAGGTTTGGTTTAAAAACTGAAGGTATCACTTGTGACTGGATTGACCTCTCTCCCACGGGCGATCGCACGATCATTCAAAAGTTTAACGCTGAAGATGCACGCGACTTTTTTAATGAAACTCCGCCGACGATCCGGATTATCGTCGATGCTGCTCTAGAACATGAAGCCAACTTTGCCCTTGCTGGCGCTTATTACCAAATTTCTCGGCAATACCGGAAACTGAAACAGCCACCTACTATGGAAATTGGGCGTCGCCGCACTATTTTCACATTTCGAGTAGATAACGACGAAGAGTTATTGCCTATTGCTTATATAGCGATTCTACCGTTTCATGATGCCACCAACATACAAAAGAATATTGACAAGGTGGTAGAAATGCTCAAAGGTGAAGATATATCTCAGATGGGTTTAAAAATACCTCATCGGGTGAGGCAATTAAGGACTGCGATCGAGGAAGCTAGAAATCAGGCCCAGTCCATTCGGGAAATCCAAAAAATTTTGGAGTTAGCAGCAAAATTAAATTTCTTTAAAACTCCTACCCAGACAATATTAACAAACTCTAGCGCTCAAACTTTGATTTTGTATGACAATCCTTATTTCGGTAAACGATTTATTAATCAATCCGATACCAATGCTGGATTTTTTGATAATATGACCAATGAATCTGCTCAATATATGTTGCCTTCATTAAACATGGTTATAGATTTTGTTAAAAGTTTTCATTACATTGAACAATGAATAATTATCAGTAAAATAATCGTTCACTAATAACTGATAAAGTTGTGGAGGACACAGATGCGTGATACTTTTAATAGAATGATTGGCCGGACTCGCTATGTTGTCTGCCGCTTGTTTTTGCATTTAAGCGGGTCGGAAGTAGCGCCAATTTTGGGGGTATTCAATCGTGTTGCTAGGGAAGCGATCGATGCAGATGGAGACTTACAGGTTTTGGGCGAAGGTTTAGTAGAAATCTCTGAAACCCTATTGCGATCTGATGAATATTGGCTTTCTGCTGCCAATGAAGGTGATGTATTTTGGAGTGAAGGCGAGGCAGGAGATTATGTCAATGAATTATTTAGTGATTCTGCTGAAAGATATGGTGCTGACCTCGATTTAAGTTCTAATTCTGGAGTTAATGAGCCTTTATCTTTACCTGTAACACGCAATATTATTGTGATGATTACAGTGGCGTTTGAAGGAGAAGTACCAGAATTAGAAACTGACTTGTCTAACGTTCAAGCTTTCAAGGAAGGTTTAAAAGCCTTAATTAATTTGCACTACAAAAATAAACTACGGGCAGTTCAGGTGCATTTCTCACCAGCACAGTTGGGCGATGAACTCACTAACGATCAACTGTTGCAATATTATCCAGAATTAATTCCTTTGTAAGTGGTGAGGTAGTCCGTACTTACTATGTGTAGTGAGAAATTGTTAAGCTCAAAGATAGGATACTAGTGCAATGATCATGACCATATTGCGTAGATTTACAGCCGTTTGTTTAGCCATGAGTTTGTGCTTGACAACAGTCGCTTGTGGTGGAGGTTCAGAACAAACAACCCCCTCAGGTAGGAACGTCAGTCAAACTTCTACGGCTACCAAGCTGAATGATGGGCAGTATCAAGTACAACAAGCTACTTACGATGATGGTACTGGGGAGTACACACTGTTTTTGATTAACAGTAAACCTCCAACCTTTATCACTGAAAACTTACAAATGGCCAGGCTTACAGATGAAGAAATTAAAGAAGGTAAGAAAAGTTATCTAAAAGTAGAAAATGGGCAGCCAAATCTATACTTAACTGAAGACTTTAAAATTGAATACGTTCATAACGTTACTGAGAACAAAACTAATCCCCAAACAGGACAACAGGAAACAGTCGTTGTCCGTCGCGAAAATGGCTTCTGGGCACCCTTTGCTGGGGCGGTGGCTGGTAATATAGCAGGTCAGGCGATCGGTAGTCTATTATTTAGACCCCAGTATTATGTACCCCCGGTCTATCAATCTGGAGGAGTTTTGACTGGCTTTGGTGGATACGGTAGCAGCTATGACCAAGCTGTTTCTAGCTACCGCAGTCGCTACAATGCACCACCAGCAGCCGTGAGGAATCGCACTGCTTTCCGCACTACCGGGACAATTAGAAGAACTTATCCTAGCGGGACTTCAGTTACACCACGTCGTACTACTACTAACCGTCCTAGTGGTTCCGGTTTTGGAGGTAGTGAACTCAGACCTTCCAATAGTTCCAGATCTACTAGACGCACTCCTAGCGGTAGTAGCTTTGGTAGCGGGGGACGTAGTAGTGGTCGTCGCGCACCTGCTTTTGGCAGTAGACGCCGCTAAATTTGAGACTTCTGTCTCAGCGAGAGGTATTTTGAAATAATCTTGAATTTTGGGATGTCCGCATATATGGCTGACATCCCTTATTTGTTAGGTTGGTGTGGCGGTAATGAAGCTATTCAAGTCATCACACATTTATATCAAAATCCTGCAACACCAGATTTTGTCAAGCATATTGCTTTTGAAGCATTGTTGAAACTAGTAGATGCAGAAACTAAAACAAGGTTGCAAATCCAAAAAATTGCTAGTTTACCTCCAGAATTGCAACCTTTAACACAAAGCGGATCATTGGATGCGTTTGCAACTGCACTACATACATATTTAGAAAGTGGAAATTATCAAAATTTTGCTGTTCTCGATACAATTTATCAAATAGATAACGAATATGTGCGCCCAGCATTAATAAATATTTTACGTAGCGCTCCTTTTCTGCCGAATTACTTTCAGCGAATTCGACATATTTTTAAAATAGCTGAATACCGCCAGGATGCTGAAATATTTGCCATTCTTGCTTACCGATTTGATAAGCAAAAAGCTATGTTTTCTAGTAGGAGATATACAATCAATCTTCCAAATGAGCAATCTTTAAGAAAACCTGGTTTGTATTGGAATGACGAAATAAAAAATTATTCTGAAATTCTTAAAAACGAAATTGAGTAATAAATACCTGGGCGATTAGAAATCGCGGCTATACAAACAAAGTCCGCCTTCGCGGGTTTGTTTGTATAGCCCCAGACTTCTAGTCTGAAGGCGATTCGCCAAAACAGGATGCTCCCGAGTGAATCTCAACAAGAGGGGGAAATAAAGGTAAGCGATCGCCCTATTTAGGCTATTTAAAAGTGTGAGCATCTGGCTCAGAACGGAAACCAGATCCTCACAGTGTCTTACTACTTAACCGCAAGCAGTTGTGATACCTCTGCGTGTGCTAAAACAACGCTAGGTTCGCGCTGGAGAGCAGCATAATACTTTCTGGCAAAAGCGTTACCTAACTCTGACGGTACGATTAACCTGCGAGCATCGGCAATCAACTTTTGCACAGATTCCGGTAATATGGGTTCATCTGCTGCCAGCATTTCATCAATTTGCACAACTAGCTCAGAAATGCGATGTAGCCAAGCAAATTGTTCGTGATCGATAACTAGTTGTAAAAGTTCGGCACTGGTTACTCTACCGCGTACTTGTTCGTAAGCGATGCGTTCTGTCTCCAGCAAACTGGAGTGCAGACTGAGGAATTTGTTGCGCAAATTGCGTAAAAATTGCTGTTGATTGATTCGTTGTAGAAGTATGTTAGAAGTCAATGGAACCCATCCTCCCGTTACGATAGTCGTCAATTGCTTGAATAATTTCGGCTTCAGTATTCATTACAAATGGGCCGTAGCGAACAACTGGTTCGTTTAGCGGTACACCAGCGATGAGTAATACATCTAATGGTGATTTTGCGTTCGATGGATTTGCGATCGCCACTTCCTCACCGTCTTGTGCAAACAATACCATCTGCCCATCTCCCGCACGTTCTTTTTCTGCACCAAACAAGCCTTCTCCATCAAGCACATATATAAAAGCATTGTATTCTTTTGGCACAGGCTGAACTGCGATCGCATCTGGTTGAAGTGTGAAATGTAAGTACATAATCGGAGTTTGCGTCTCGATAACAGCTCTTGCTCCTAAGGCTTCTCCAGCTATAATTTTTACCTTCACCAAACCGTCTTTTGTTTGCGCAGTGGGAATTCTTGCTGATGGAATTTCCTGATAACGCGGCTTGATCATTTTGTCGCGACGGGGTAAATTCACCCACAGTTGCAGTCCGTGAACCCGTCCGCCAGTACGAGCAAATTCCCGATCTGGCATTTCTGAATGCACAACACCTGCTCCTGCTGTCATCCACTGCACATCGCCAGCACTCAGTTTTCCTGCATGACCTTGAGAATCTTTATGTTCAACGCGCCCCTCTAAAATATAGGTGACAGTCTCAAAGCCTCTGTGTGGATGATCTGGCGCTCCCTTTGCTTTACCTGGTTCAACATCAACAGGGCCAAATTCATCAAGGAGGAGAAACGGGTCAAAGTCGGTAAAGCTGCTCTTGGGAAAAGGCCGACGCACCAGCATACCTTCACCTTCTAGCGTTTGTACGCTATTGATGATTCCTGCGACTGTTCGCATTGTTTGTATTTGAGTCGTCATTAATCTCCTCCTTGGTATGCTATTGTTCAGCTTGATACTTGGTCAAGTGCAGAACATTGGCACAGTCTGAATCTGCACTGGTAGGTCATAAAATTTAGATGACAAAAAGTGGTGGCTTGTTTGATTGCAAACTAACTATTTATGTTCTTTGACCAAGCACACCCTAATTTCAATCTTTATGTGTTAAGCCTTATATATGATTAGTCTAATATTAGCATGAGATCATATAAAAACTAAAAGAGAGAACTTCCCCCACTTTAGCTTCGGAAAACCGCCTATGTCTTTAGCTCATACAATTCTCGGTTTGCTTCAGCAAGAAGAGATGACAGGTTACGACCTGAAAACCACCTGCTTCGATCGATGCGTTGCTCATTTGTGGCCCGCAGACCAGGCACAGATTTATAGAACTCTAGATAAACTGGTTGAGCAGGGTTGGATTAGTTGTAGCGTTGAGATTCAGAGCGATCGCCCTAATCGCAAGGTATATTCGATCACAGAAGCCGGAAAAGCCGAATTTATCCGGTGGTTGCAATATCATCAGCCTTTACCGACATTACGAGAACCTTTGCTTATGCAATTATATTTTGCTGCGCAATTACCAAACGCAGCCATTATTAAATTGCTAGAACAGCAGCTAGCTGTACGTAAAAACAAATTGGCTGAGTGTGACAATATTCACTTACCGAAACTGGATGAGTGTGCAAATCGCGAGCAGATTATGCAACGGCTCGTACTAGATTTGGTAACTCAACGAGAACAAACTTATATTAATTGGCTGAAAACAGCAATTGATGTCATTGAGCGTACACCTAACTAAACATGAGGTGGAGCTTTTTATGTTTATTTAAATATTTATACTGGATAAATGTGTAACTTTCAGAACTTATAGTTATGAAAATCTTTGGCTCGTAGTTGCGCTTTAGCGCTAAAGCGCAATTACGAGCTAGTGATGATTATTTGCAGCAACTTATATGATATCCGGTAAATTACCCTAAATATGTCATTGCGAGTGGAACGCAGTGAAACGACGCAATCACATAGTTTTTGAGATTGCTTCCCTACGGTCGCAATGACGGTTATTTGAACGGACATGATATTACTTATATTGATTAAGGGTATGACTCAAGATGTAATACCCTTAATTTTTTGTTCAGATGTGATTTGGTAATGAAATATCTTACTTAACCCAACGTTTAGTTGCCTCTGCAATGCGTTGTCCAAAGCGTTCTGAGGTGAGGCGATCGCCTTCATCTAAAACTGCTGGGTTGCCACTCATGTCAAGAGGACTTTGACCAAGTACACCCAGAAAACCTCCCAATCGATTTACGCCATCATCCTTACCAAATAAAAAGCTTTGCAAGTCTCCCACATTTACCCAAATCATCCCATGCTGGGCTGCGTTCGTTGCTAAATATAAAAGCGTTCCCTGCTTATCGCCACTAGGTGAGCTAGAGTGGGTAAAGCCAGCAGCAATCTTGTCTTTCCAGCCATGTCTAAACCAAACTGAGCTTGCTGCATCAATAAAAGCCTTAAACTGAGCCGCGATCCCACCCATATAGGTAGGCGAACCAAAAACGATCGCATCTGCCTGGTTAAGCTTTTCGAGAATACCATCATCTTGCCAGCGACCATTCACAATCTGTTCGCCAGTAATCCGCAGCAGTTCGACAGTTGTATCATCAACTTGGCTTACACCTTTGGCAACAGCTTCAGCCATCAGGTGAGTATGACCTGCACCAGAGAAGTAGACGACCGCAATAGTAGGCATAATGAAACCTTGGTTAATTTAACTACAAATTACCGAGGAATATCATAGAGACTACTTGCTCTTAAGTAAAGAAAAGTCATTTAACTAAGCCAGTGCAATCCCTTCTTTTGTAAGTTTTGCTCAATCTGCTGCATTTCCTCAAATGTTTCGCCAGTAACGATCCCGTAAATTTCGGTATAGATTTTTCCGTATTTGACCTTCTCTAAAGCCGAGAGAATAATTAAATCTTTGCGATCCAGTTCGGGTTTTAGAGTTGTTAACACAGAGTCTAATGTCCCATCTATGCGGTAGTCACTGGAATATTTAGCCACTTCCTTTCCTAGTCTTAGTAGGGTATGACGCTGCAAACATAACGGTGTTGAGCCATTAACTCGGAAATTGGCATCAATTGTATAAAGCTGTCCATCTTGGTTTTCTAGCACATCAAAGCCAATTACGCCGAAATAACCTTGCTCATGAGCATACTGACCAATAGCAGCAATCATCTCAAAGAACTTACTCATATCAGTTTCGCGGTAATGAATTAGTCCGCCTAAATAATTGCCCTCTGAGGTGACGAGTTGAGTTGTAGTCCCGATGAGCGTTATTTCTCCCGTTTTGCTGACATAGAACTGTACGCAGTAGTTCTGTACAGCATTTTTAATGAACTCCGAGACAATAATCCAATCCAGTAATTTAATATCGAGATACTTCTTTAATTCTTGCCAACAGTAGTTCAAATCGCTAATGCTTTTGATTATGTAAGTACCTTCTCCTGAGAGTCCATGAGAAGTTTTGATCAAATAGGGAAATTGCTCTGGTAACTGAATGTCTTCGAGACTGACATTGTGAAGATTGTAGCTCTTGTATTTCGGGCATTCTACCCCTAACTCTGCTAGCGTCACTTTACTCAGCAAATGGTAGTGAGTGTTGGGAGCGATCGCGTGTTTTTCATGTCGTAGATTATCAAAGGGAAATAGCGTGATAATTTTGTTAAAGCGTTCGCTCTGGCTAAGTTCCTCCAAATAAACAGAGCAATCGAACATCTCCATATTGCTGTAATTAAAGCCAAAATGCTCTCGCCAGTAGTCAACCAGTAAGTTTTGCGGCGGAATTATTACAATCCCCGGAATAGCTTCGCCTAGCACAGCCAAATTTTTCCAAGGTTCCTTTTGACAAATCTTATCGAAAGACGTTTTAGTGGACTCACTACTGCCATCTTGAATGTAGTATTTTTTCGTGTTGGGGTAAGCTGCCCAACGAGCAGTTGCTGGGTAATTTGGGAGAAATGCATAACTTGCATCTAAAATGTCCTGAGCAAATAGATCTGATAAAGAACTTCCTTGAAAGTAATGAAAGTCGTATTGCTGGTTCATAAAAATCTCAGGTTAATTTATATTTCAATATTTTTAAACCACATTTTTACGTTTAAAAAATAGCATCATCTCAAGCTTTGATAAACCCAAAAAGTATTTTTAATAAGTGTGATACTCGCTTTCAAAAGCAATGATAAAGCTAAAATTTTCTAATTAAATTAACCATAAATGCTGAGTTATATTTCAACTTCTACTATAGGAATATCTTTCTCTATACCAAAAGTTTTATTTTCTATCTATTCGTCAAACTCTTGTAAAGTGGGCATTTTAGTCGCCCTGATTATGCAAGTTAAATCTGTAACAGCTATCAAACCACAGATAAATATCGGTGTTTATCTGTGTGCATCTGTGGTTATTTTCTGTCTTAATTCGGATTGAGCAAGCTAATACGCTTACTGATTATTTTTTTGTGAAAATTGTCATTTAGCTTTTGTAAACACACATGACTAATGATCAATAACAAAGGACATTTAAGCAACTGCAACTGCCTGTTGCCAACGTCCTACAGCCTTACCAACTACTGCTAATTCTTGCATCAAGTTCTCGAAAGCATCTGGTGTGAGAGATTGGGGCCCATCTGATAAAGCTTTTTTCGGGTTGGGGTGAACCTCAATCATGAGAGAATCTGTACCAGCTGCGATCGCGGCCATTGCCATTGAAGGCACAAACTCAGACCAACCCGTACCGTGACTGGGGTCAATCATAATTGGTAGGTGAGTTAGCTTGCGTAAAACTGGCACTACCGATATATCCAGGGTATTGCGAGTAAACTGGCGGTCAAAGGTGCGAATACCGCGTTCGCATAAAACTACATTCGGATTTCCCGCCGCTAAAATGTACTCAGCAGCCATCAACCAATCTTCAATAGTAGCTGCCATTCCTCGCTTCAAAAGCACTGGTTTTGATTGCGCTCCCACTTTTTTGAGCAGAGAGAAATTCTGCATATTTCTAGCACCTACCTGAATCATATCGGCAACTTCCGCGATTTTATCCAGGTCGGCGGCATCCATAACTTCTGTAATCACGCCAAGTCCGCTGACTTCCCTCGCTTTTGCCAATAAATCCAAAGCACTCTCGCCATGTCCTTGGAAAGCATAAGGTGAAGTCCGGGGTTTGTATGCACCACCGCGCAAAAACTTAGCTCCCGATGCTTTGACACGCTGGGCGGTCTCGATAATCATTTCCTCAGTTTCTACAGAGCAGGGGCCAGCAACCACTACTACTGGATGATGTTCGCCAAATACAACAGGCCCATCAGGAGTATTAACCACCACATCCGAAGCTTCACCGTGGCGGTATTGACGACTAGCCCGTTTGTAAGGCAATTCTACGCGCAAAACTTGCTCAATCCAAGGGCTAACTTCCTGAATTTGTAGGGGGTCTAAATCGGCAGTTTCACCTACCAAACCAATAACTACTTTGTGCTTACCGATAATTTTTTCCGGCGTTAGCCCCCAGCTAGTTAATTCTTCGCTAATACGATTAATTTCTGCCTCTGGGGAACCGATTTTCATTACGACAATCATGATTAAATTCCCTGATTACTTAACTTGCTATTTAAGGGGCGTAACCTTCTATTAATTTAAAAATCTAGCGCTCAGTGATTTTGCCATTGAAGATTGGAGGTATAAGATAATCATAAATCTTTAATTAGCAATGTTGAAGTTATTAAATTTCAACTTCAACATTCACTCTAAAATTTACCCAACATTACAGTCTTCTGATAACTGAGCGCCAAAATCAAACTTTCTTTTGCCGAGTTTCGCGCCAAACCTCTACCATGCGTCCCCAATTGGTGCCGAATTCACCCAAACCCAGCCAATTGCCAACTCTGTCTTCCTCCCAAGAGGCAGAGAGAACGCCATAGGTGATTCCCAATACCCCTAAACCAAAGAATCCCATGTTTACCAATAACACAGCGATGGGAGCTAGTCTGATGTCGGTATAGATGGTCAATAGATAGCTGACTACCAAAGTGGTAATACCCAAAGCCGTTGGTATACCACAGAATGCGGCTACTCGCCGAATCATCCGTTGACTAACCACTTTTGGGATTGCCATTTCCTCCTTAGTAAAGGGAGGCTGTTTAGTTGTCTGTCCCTTAGATTCCTTGGACTGTGCTGGTGGTTGACTCCTGGCTTTTGCTGGTTTTTGGCGCTTTTTATTCGGTTCAAAAGGTAAGCGACTGCGTTCAGATTCTTCAGCAGACATAAGCGGTATCCTTAACCACGAATTCCCAGACGAGCAATTAAAGCTTGATATTTTTCTCGGCTTTCCTGCTGGACATAGGATAGAAGACGCTTGCGATGACCAATTAGCTTCAACAATCCTCTGCGAGAAGAATGGTCTTTCTTGTTTGCCTGAAGATGTTCACTGAGACGATTAATCCGCTCAGTGAGCATGGCAATTTGGACATCGGCAGAGCCGGTATCAGTTTCGTGAACTTGATAGCTGGAAATGAGTTCTTGTTTGCGCTGTTGCGTCAGAGCCATGATCGATTCAATTTCTAGTTTTTTAAATTTATGCAGCAGTCTCTAATAATATCACAGCCCTCAAGCTATGGAGTGAAACAACTTTACTGTTAGTGAGCAACAAATATTTTGGCTGTGTAGGATTGCAGGTCAGTCACCAAACCATCCTTGCCAACTTCTACCTGAGTATTAGCCAACCAATCTTGCCAATGTTCAGCCGATGGGAAGTTCGGGATATGATAGCCCATGAGATTCTGGTTAGAGAAATTGACCATAACCACTACTTGAGCACCTTGATTGTGCCAACGGACGTATGCTAGAAGCTGTGCCTGTAAATCTTCGTGGAAAAACTCTATATTGTCACTTTGCAGGGCTAGATTGTGTTTACGGAGGACGATGAGTTTTTTGTAATACTCAAATAAATCCCGATTTTCAGGTTTTTCTAGCAATGGCCAAGCAATTTTCTTCGGTTGAGTAACGTTTTCACTCTTGCGCTTATGTTCGCCAAACTCTTCACCCATCCACAGCATTGGGATACCCATTGCCGTCATTAACAGTACAGCGGCTAACTTAGCACGTGTAAATGCCGCTTCATCAAAGATACCGCGGTTACCTAATTCTCTAAATAAACGTTCGCGATCGTGAGTTGCTAAGTAATTTATGGCATTCGTAGCAGTTTTATAACCTTGTTGTCTAGGATCTAAAACTTGCTTGAGATGATCCAATTCAAATTTTTCCCCACAAATATGTGGAATTACAAAGTAGTGAAAACTTTCATGCCAGCAAGCATCTAGTGGACCCTTTGGGGTTGTGACTTTGCTGGTATCAGGAATATGTTCGGCAATGTTATAAAACGGCTTAGCTACAGTATTCTTTTTAGCTTGTGTGGCTAGCCAATGCAAAAATTCAAAGTTGGCTAATTGACGTACTGCATCAAAGCGAATGCCATCAATGTGATACTCCTGAATCCAAAAACGCACTACATCCCCGACGTATTTCCAAGCAGGTTTAACATCTAATTTTTCGTCATAGTTATCGTAGTTAAACTCTGGTCCCCAATAGTTTGCTGGGTCCTCCGGATAGTGCATGTGTTCGTAGTACCAGTAATTCCTGTCAATTAGCATTAACGGGCATTCTTCATCAGTATGGTTATAAATTCCATCCATGAACACCCGAATGCCTCTCCTGTGGCACTCATCAATTAATCGCTTTAAATCTTCTGTTGAACCATAGCTAGATTCTGTGGCGAAAAAATGGCGTACTTTGTAGCCCCAGCTATAATCGCCAGGATACTCATTAACTGGCATTAATTCAACTGCATTAATGCCTAATTCCTGAAGATAATCTAACTTTGCAATAGCATCTAAATATTGTCCGCGTTTTTCTCTATCAACCTCACCGCCTGTAAAATCGGCAACGTGCATTTCATATATTACTAATTCCTCGTTTTCTGGCAGAGGTATATCATCGTATTGCCAACTATAACTATCAACAATCCGTTTGCCATTTTTAATTCGCACCAAGCCAACTTTTTGCTGCTCATCAACATCTGTGGCATAAGGATCAATCACATCTACCCATTCATCTGGGGAAAAATTAGGGCTTTGAGTTTGTATACGAAATTTATATTGATGAATACCATCTTCTAACTTTAATTGAGTATAAAAATACCCATCCTCAGTTTTCTCCATTGGCGTTTCTTGCCAGTCAGAAAATGACCCGATTAAAGTTGCTTTTTTATTACGAGGAGCAAACAATTTAAATTCAATTAAACTAACCATTTCTATTCTTGATAGCTTTTTATAACTCACTGAAACAGATTAGGTATTTTTTTGACTAATCATAATGTTACTAATCCCCCTAAATTCTTAATAAAAAAGGCTTTTTAACCTCTTTTTTAAGATATTGGGGGGATCTGCAAGAACTAAACATTACTAATCGATAAATATTTATTCTTTAGTTAATTCACATGCATCTACTAAAAGTTAGATACTTGCTGAACCAACAGGTACAGAGGCATCTGCCACTGAGGCGTTTTGTAGGATAGGCTTACGGGTTCTTAGGTCAAATTTATAGCCATGTGGCAAGATATGAAGTTTAGCTCCAAAAATAGCTAAAGGCTCATCCCTTAAAATTTCGTCAATATTGTTGTGTGTTGCTTCTGACTCATCAACGATTGTGACCGCACCTTCACCAACAACTTCAATTTGGTTATCGGTCACTACCATAGCGGTATTCTCGTCAATGCCAAATCCTAAGTCAGCAGGTTCTTGTAACAAAGCAGAAATTAAGCGTCCAAGACGACCACGCTGTGAAAAATGCTGGTCGATTACTACTCCTGGTAAAAAGCCCATACCAGGTCCCATATCGACAATTTCAATTCGCGGATTTGTTTCTGAATCACCTTCTACAATCATTTTATCAGGCATCACGGCAGCACCAGCACTTGTACCTCCTACAACTATTCCTTCAGCAAATCGCTTGTGAATAGCTTCATCAAGTTGAGTGTCCTTGAGGATGCTAGTAATTCGGGCTTGATCTCCACCAGTAAAAAATACCCCAGTGGCGTTCTCAACGGCTTCTAAAGCAGTCGATGAAGATGCATCTTCACGAGTTTCCGTATCAACTATACGAACTTTCTCCGCTCCTAGCCGTTCAAAAACTCTAATATAATTTTCGCCAACTTCCCTTGGGAGTTCAGTGGCCGCTGTCATAATAACGATATGAGCCTTTGTACCGCCTGCACGGCGCAGAAACTCTCGCAGGATCTGGCAATCCCCTTCTTTATCTTCAGCTCCACCAATAATCACCAGCTGCCGTTTAATTTCGCTCGTCACCATGATGTCACCTTAATTTTATGTAAGTATTTTCAATAAAGCATGACAATTCCAACTATAAAATCATCCATTTGGTAGATTAAGCAATGAATTTTTAAATTAAAACTTCTCTCAATAATTTTCCATAATTAATCAAGCATAAAATATCCAGATTATTGACAACTTACATTATTTAAAGTCAATATAGAAGTTTAGTAATTTATAAGCCTATAGAATAATTTTCTATAGGCTTATTGAGTTATTATTTTTTATCTAGTTAATTTGGAAAAGTGAAAACATATTAGAAAGTTTTTGCTTGTGTAGAAGGTTTTTGACAAAAATCGCAAATCTATTGAAATGTTGATTTTTATCGAACTGTCTAATTCACTTGACTTCTAGAGAGCAAGTTGACTAAAAAAAGGCGAGCTTGTTCTAGTGGGAGATGTCTGGGTTTACCCTGATAGACAATTTGGTACTCATCGCTGTCTGGACCATCTCCATATCCAGAAATAAGCTTGAGATGAAATGCTTGATCAGCAAGTTGCCGAACTTGATTTCTCAAGGAAACTTGTGCGCTGTTCATACTTTGCTGTCTCTTAAATATCCGTATATTAGATATATAAAACTTGTGAGGGGATCGCACCTTTCAAAGGTTATATTTTTTATGGATAGTATTTGGTGTAAAAATATTCTTGGCCTAGTCCACACTGAGTCATAAAAATAGAAGCGGCTTGATTATGCCCTTAGATAGCTGAAAAACTTTGTCAGTAGAGTTAAGCTGTGCCAGTGAAGGTTGAGTTTTATACTCTGATTTAGTCGCAATGCGATCGCTCCCCAAGCAATAACGAGAATTAATTGATCGTAGATAGGTCTGGGTAAACGCAACTAAGCGTCCGGACTTCAGGGTGTTTAGCTAGAGGTTTATCATCAATGCTTCAAGAAAAAAGCACCGATGCAGTCCGCATCAATGCCAGAAAAACCGACGTGTTTGATATTTTCCACTTCAAACATTACATGGGACCGAACCCCTATCTGGAAGTAGGGGCCCTAGTATTCGATTTTGTTCTGACCGAGTATAGAAAACCTCTGCCCATTGAGGACTATGTTTCTATTATTAGCGATCGCTATCCAAATTTAGGCAATCAAGAATACGAATCCTACGCCCATCTGTTTGCCCAAACTCTATCAGAAGTAGGAAAACTCGAAATGGGCTTACACCTAACCCGGTGGAGTGTAAACCCAAATCCAGATGATGTGCGTATTGCTATTCAATCGCTTCACGAACGTACAACCAGAGGGGTAGTGTACTTTGTTTGGGATTGGTTTGAAGCTATTAATAGAGATGCAGACTTTCTTTTTGAAGATGAGCTAGTACGCTTACAAAATAGATTTAGGCAATCTGTCTACGGTGGTCCTACAGTCTACGCCTTACTAAACAAAGCTTACGAAAAAGGTATTCCCACTTTTTATTTGTGGGAAGAAGGACTGATGCAATACGGCTATGGAAAAAAACATATTCGCGGTGTAGCGACAACTTTTGACTGTGATAGCCACATTGATTCAGACTTTACCACTCGCAAGGATGACTGCAAGGCTTTCTTAAAAACTTTGGGTTTCCCCGTACCTGAAGGTGATATCGTTACTACTGAAAAAGAAGCCCTAGCAGTAGCTAGAGAAATTGGCTATCCAGTAGCAGTTAAGCCTGTAGTAGGGCACAAAGGAATTGGTGTTACAGCCGAGGTACAAGACTCTGAAGAACTAGAATCTGCGTATAGTAGGGCACTTGCTGCGATTCCCGATGAACAGCCCACGCGGATAATTGTCGAGAAAAGCATATCAGGAGCAGATTTTCGCTTGCTGTGCGTCAATGGAAAATTTGTCGCCGCCACAGAACGCCGTCCTGCATCGGTTGTGGGTGATGGCTACTCTACTATTGATGAGTTAATTCGCCTAGAAAATCGAAAAGCTGCGCGTTTAGATACACCCACTTCGCCAATGAGTAAAATCCAGCGTGATGAAGCGATGGAATTGTACTTAAAGGAACAGCGTTTGACATTAGATAGCGTCATTGAAAAAGACCGCACTGTTTATCTGCGTAAAGTAGCGAATCTCTCGGCTGGCGGTATCAGCATTAATGCCACGCACACAGTTCACCATGACAACATTATATTGGCGCAGGACATTGCCCAACACTTCCGGTTAACTTGTCTTGGTATCGATGTTATTACCAAAAGCCTTGCTGAGTCTTGGAAATCTGGTAACTTTGCTATTCTAGAAATCAACGCCGCACCTGGAGTTTTAATGCATCTGAACCCTGCGGTTGGTGACAGTGTTGATGTACCTTCCCACATCTTAGGAACCTTTTTTGAATCAGGCCCAGAGGCTAGGATACCAATCATCACCTTCAATAAAATCCCGCTTCAAGAGTTGCAAGAAACGATTGACCATATTCTTTTGCAACATCCTGAGTGGACAGTTGGGGCTGTTTGTCGTGATGCAGTTTTCGTGAATCGGTCGAAAAAAATCTTAAGCAAAGACTACAATAGCAATGTTCAAAGTTTGTTACGTAATCCCAAACTTGATTTACTAATTGTCGAATACGAGGACGATATTTTAGAAAAGGATGGAATGTTTTACCAAGGTAGTAATATGGTTGTGCTAGATAATCCTACCGAGACTGAAATGATGTTAGTGCGGGATATTTTAGACGGCTCTACTGTGGTGATTAAGAAAGGAAGTAATGTTTCTATTAGCCGTAAAGGGTTAATTGAAGATTACACTTTGGGAGAGGATGAACCATTTACACGAGTTTATT
Organism: Nostoc sp. 106C; assembly: GCF_002154725.1. Classification (GTDB taxonomy): domain Bacteria; phylum Cyanobacteriota; class Cyanobacteriia; order Cyanobacteriales; family Nostocaceae; genus Aulosira. The sequence goes on from NZ_MTAW01000223.1 coordinate 17,756, forward strand.
TGAAAGAAGTCGGTACGATTTTGTGAGGTATTGACCTCAAATCTTTCGCGTCTTAGTGCCTTTGTGTTTAATAAGGTCGACCCACAAAGACACTAAGACACAAAGAAAAAAGGATTCTCTCTCATCCTTACATAGTAAATGATGACTGATTTTTAAATCAGAGTCACAGAAGAAAACACAGATTACTACTTAAGTTTTTCGTAGGCTGTTAAAATAACCTTTTCTGTTTCCTCCCAGCTAATACATTTGTCTGTCACCGATACACCATATTGCAATTCATCTTTTTGACAATTGACTGGTTGATTACCTTCAAATAAATTCGATTCCAGCATCATGCCAACAATGGATGTATTGCCATCAACTACTTGTTGAATAACATTTTCTAAAACAGCAGCTTGTAATTTGTAGTTTTTATTTGTATTTCCATGACTACAGTCAATTACAATTCTTGGTGGTAAATTCGCTTCTTTTAACTTCTGTTCTACGAGTCTTACATTTTCGGTATCGAAATTGGGTAGATTACCACCTCGTAAAATAACGTGACCATAGGCATTGCCTCTAGTTTGAAATACACTTACCTGCCCATCTTGATTAATGCCTAGAAAATTATGAGGAGTTCTAGCAGATTGTAGGGCATTTAAAGCTACTTGAATATTGCCATCAGTACCGTTTTTAAAACCCACAGGCATCGAAAGTCCACTTGCCATTTCCCGGTGAGTTTGTGATTCGGTTGTGCGCGCGCCAATGGCAGACCAGGCAATCAGTTCACTAATATACTGAGGTATGATAGGGTCAAGGGCTTCTGTAGCAGCAGGTAATCCCATTTCTGCAATTTTTAACAATAAGCTACGAGCAATTAACAAACCATTTTCTACATGGAAAGAATCATCCATTTCGGGATCGTTAATCAATCCTTTCCATCCTACTGTTGTTCTGGGTTTTTCAAAATAAACCCGCATAACCAAGAGTAATTTATCCTGGACTTTCTCTGCCAAAATTTTCAATCTTTCTGAATATTCGATGGCTGCTTTTGGATCGTGAATTGAGCAAGGGCCAACAACTATGAATTTCCTTCTATCTTGAAAATCTAGGATTTTTTCTAATTCTTCCCTATATTTCAGAACTGTCTGTTCGGCTAATTTAGTTAATGGTACTTTTGCTTTTACTTCGTTCGGAGTTAATAAAACATGAGAATTCTCAATGTTGGCGTCGAACAATGTGTTGCGCATGGAGCAGAACATGTGATTTATGCTACTATATTGAGGCTTAAAAATTATACACATTTATAAGACCAAATCTACACAAAATCAGAGATTTTTAAAAAACGTAGATTTCAGGAATCATAAAGACACTATTATCTTGTATTTTATTAGACAAAATAAATAGTTTTGATAGGCTCAGTCGATCATCCTAATTAAAAAGGAGGGCAATATCTCCCCCCTTCTTTCTGTTACTAGAATATTTAATCAGTACCAGTGTAATTCATTACTGCCAAACGAATACTTTGGCTTCGTATGGTCCAATATCAGTTATGATGCCATCGTCCCCAGCTTCCACATCATAATTAGCTGTCCACTCGTGCCATGTGCCACTACAAGGAAAATTAGGAACATGATAACCAGCTAAGAAGTTTTCTGAAAAATTTGCTACTACTACAACTTGAGAACCTTCATCGTTCCAACGGCTATAAGCTAACACTTTCGCCTCTGGATTCTCATGGATGAAATCAATATTCTCTGTGTAGAGTGCATGGCTATTTTTACGCAAGTTAATCAAGCCTTTATAGTATTCAAATAAACTAGAATTTAGGTCATTACCTAGTAGCGTCCAATCGATTTTGGCTGATTCAGGTTGTTTGGGTTTGTACTCTCCAAATTCTTCACCCATCCAAACCAAAGGCACTCCAACAGATGTCATCAGGAGCGCTACTCCTAATCTAGCTCGTCTAAATGCTTCTTCATCAAAAATATTCCGATTACCCAGTTCTACCATCAGGCGATCGTGGTCGTGGTTAGTAAGATAATTTACCACATTGGTAGCACCCATAAAACCTTGACGTTTACTATCAATAACGTCTTTGAGGTTTTCTAAATCAAAAGTGTCACCACAAATGTGTGCAGTAACTGTATGATAAAAGCTGTCATGCCAGCAACCATCCATTGGTCCATCTATATTAGTAATGCTGGTAGTTTCTGGAATGTGTTCTGCAATATTGTAAAAAGGTTTTGTACCAGCAGCATTTTTCGCTTCTTGAACAATCCAGTGCATGAAATCGTAGTTGGCAATTTGCCGCGCTGCGTCATAGCGAATACCATCTATATGATATTCTTCAATCCAAAACCGGACGGCATCACCGATAAATCTTCGTGCCGGAAATGTATCTAAATTTTCGTCATAATGTTCGTAATTAAATTCAGGACCCCAACTATTATCAGGGTCACGAGGAGCATGATGATACCAATAATCGTGGTCAATTTGTGTTAATGGTCCAGAAGCTTCTGAATGGTTATAAATACCATCCATAATGATGCGAATACCTCTAGCATGACACTCATCAATCAGATTTTTTAACTCGTCTGTGGAGCCATAACTAGATTCAGTTGCAAAAAAATGGCGAGGGTTGTAACCCCAGCTATAATCACCAGGATATTCTTTCACTGGCATCAACTCGATCGCGTTGATTCCCAATTCACATAAATAATCTAATTTTTCAACAACATGTTTATACTTACCTCTTGCATAAGGATCATCCTCACCGCCAGAAAAATCTCCAACATGCAATTCATAAATTACTAATTCGTGGTCAGCAGGCAAAGGTTTATCATCATGTTGCCAAACATAGGTATCAACAATCCTAGACCCATCTTTAATCCTAACGATACCGTTATCTTTGCCACCAAATTCGTCAATATTAGTTGCATAAGGATCTGTTACATCGACCCATTGTTCTGGCTCTAGGAACCATGAATTTGATTGCACACGAAATTTATATTCATAACTACCATCTTCTAATTCAACAGAAGTACGGAAATATCCATCATCACCTTTTTCCATTGGAATTTCTTGCCAATCAGAAAAAGAACCAATTAATGCTACGCCTTTGTTATAGGGAGCAAATAAATTAAATTCAATTGGCTTCGCCATGTTATTAATTAAAGTAGAAAATCTTGGTATAAAGTATTTTCTTATTTCTAATTAAATTAGCCAATCATTCCCTGGAAATAAATAATTATGTAATTACTCCATCTTCAGGAAGAAATTTTAAATTCATTACTAGTAAAATTTATAATCAATTACTTAATATACAGTTTTCATATAGGATTCATACTTGATTTCTGAAATATATGTAGGCTGGGTAGTGCCCACCAAAACCCTGATCTAGTGGGCACTGCCCAGCCTACAGAGACGTATATTTTTGCGATAATCAAATCTGATTCCTATAGCTATTAAAAAGTTAGTTTTTACCCAGAAAGAAATTTTAATAATCATAAAATTAGCAGATATTAGGTAAAAAATAGACGATTTTGCCAAAATATCTGCTATGTATGCTTAGTCTAAATTACTGCTATTTTGATGCAAATAACTAAATAACCAATTAGCTGCTGTTGCCCTACGAGTTTGCCGAGGCCCGAATTCACCAATTTTGTAACCTTTGAAACCTAATTTTTCTTTGAGTATTTGTTTGTTTTCCTTTGGAATAGAACGAGTTAATTTGACTATTGCAGGACGACTATCAATAAAATCTGGTGGTTGTGGGTAATCATCGCGCCATTCTGCTACTACTTTGCTACTATCCCATTCTCCAGTTGCAGAGTTGTAGCGATAACCTAAGTAGTGCCATACCAACTGATTGACTGTGGTATCATCAATTTTTTCGTTGAGAATTGCCCAAATAGTTTCTGTAGTGAGTGGTGGCAAGTTAGACATAAGCAAGTTGAAATTCTAAATCTATACGTTGGGTAATTGGTAATTGCAAATTCAGGATGCGGTTGATGGTTATAGTCCCCAGTCTCTATGACCTGTTGTGGACAAGCATCCTTAATAGCGATCGCAATCTTAGTGAAAAACAATTTATCACTAATAACCAGCTAGACTAACAAATATAGGGATGATTTTATCCTTGTGTAAAAACCCAGTACACTGGAAATCGTAACGCATAGACCAGTCAATGCCGAGTCTTAAACCGCAACCAGAGCTAATCCGTGCTCATGTTTTCATTTCTGGACGAGTCCAGGGAGTTGGCTATCGCTACGCCACAGTAGATGCAGCTAGTCAATTAGGATTAAATGGCTGGGTGCGAAATCTTCCCGATAGCCGGGTGGAAGCAGTTTTTGAAGGGACACGAGAAGTAGTAGAAGAGATGATTCGCTGGTGTTACATGGGGCCTCCGGCTGCTGTGGTAAAAAATGTTGTCGTTGAGTACGAACAACCGGAAGATTTGCGTAGATTTGAAGTGCAGCGTTTAAGTTAAATCTTACTCTTTTGGAGATGAAGTTTACCCTACGAATAAATCCGGTGCTTTAAAAATAACACAGCGCTTTTAAGAGATTCTACACAAATAAATCTGAGAGTTTGTATGTATGGCTATCTGAAATACGAAGTATAAATTTCTCTCCATATATCCTTCTTTTAATTAGAAAAGAGTAAAATCGCCTGTTTGATTCTCTCCTTAGGTAAAGTTTGGTTTAGAGTATCTTGTACCATCAGCACTGATAAAAATCGAAGCTATATTTGTAGTATGCCTATCTGCTAATTAAGGTGATACCTATAAAGGATAAATACTCATAATTAATCTGCGGATAAGTTTAATAGCTAAGTTTTAGATTTCAGTTATGTTAATGCACTCCAAGGGCAAAAATCAAAGAATTTGGAGTTTGCCTAGACTGGCGATAGTAGGGTTGAGTCTAGCATCTTTGAGTTTAGCGACAACAAGCATAATTTCCCTTCAGCCAGTAATGGCGAAAGAAAGTGATCGGCTAGCCAAGGCTTCTGCGGAACTACCAGTTGTAAAATCAGCGGCTTTGGGTACAAATATGGATGTGCCTTGGTCAAAGCCCGTGAGAATTGATGATCCTTTTGAAGGCAATTACGTGGGGATTTTTGACCGGAATTACTTCTGGCGAAACTTTGTTAATAATAATGCTAGGGTTGAAGTAATTAGCCTGTGGAGCCGAAACTCTATTCGTGTTCTGCTAGCTTATAGCGATCGCCATTGCTCCTATGGCTCATACTACCGTACCCTGATCAGAGTACCTGATTGTTTGGTATTTAACAATACACTTCAAATTACTAATCTTTATATAAAACTAGGCGAACAGGTATTTCGTTTAGAAGGCAACAACAATACATTTAAAGTTAGCGACGAATTAGCAACGGCTCTTAAAAACTCACCTTCTAAAAATGTGAGTATTAGGCTTTTGTCAGAAACTGGAGAAACGGTGGATAGCGCAATTGGTAAACGAACCGTGGAAGGATGGAAAGCTATTTACTAAAAGTAAATAAATCGCATCGAGAAAGTTACAGCTTAATTTGCAAAGATAGAACTTATAACCTTAAAAATTAAGCTTGTTTAAGCATAAATTTGGGGTAAAATATTAATGTTTATGCCCAATTATTGTTAACCTTAGGACATCTAAGATACTGTCCATGCAGCTACTTCAAACAACCGACAAAGATTTTTCTGCCAAATTCAAAGCACTTGTGAACGATCGCCGGGAAGCAACTGTTGATGTTAGCGGGACAGTACGAAATATTCTGGCTGATGTCAAAGTGCGTGGTGATGCCGCAGTTCAGGAATATACCAGCCGCTTTGACCATTACAATTCCCAATCTTTGCGTCTAAGCGATACATTTATTGCAGAACTTGCAGCCCAATGTCCGGCTGATGTCAAAGCCGCATTAGAACTAGCCGCTGAAAGAATTGCAGCGTTCCATGAAAAGCAACTGCCCCAAGATGTCGGCTACACTGATACAGTCGGGGTCAGATTGGGATTAAATTGGGTAGCGCTAACGCAAGTAGGAATTTATGTTCCTGGAGGACGTGCCAGCTATCCTAGTTCTGTATTGATGAATGCCCTACCAGCGAAAATTGCTGGGGTAGATCGGATTGTGATGACAGTGCCAATGCCGCGTGGTGAAATTAATCCAGCAGTATTGGCAGCAGCTAAGATTGCTGGTGTAACAGAAATATACGGTATTGGTGGGGCACAAGCGATCGCAGCCCTAGCCTATGGCACAGAAAGTATTGCCCCTGTCGATAAAATTGTCGGGCCTGGTAATGCCTATGTTGCCGAAGCCAAACGCCAAGTATTTGGCACAGTAGGAATTGACAGTATTGCCGGTCCATCGGAAATTCTCGTTGTCGCCGATGACAAGAACAATCCAGATTGGATTGCTTGGGATTTACTATCGCAAGCCGAACACGATCCCAGCGCCCAATCGATTTTAATTACCGATTCCGAAACATTCGCACAAAAAGCGATCGCGGCAGTTGAGCAGATTTTGACAACTTTGGCTACCAGAGAGGTAGCTAGTGCCAGTTGGCAAAAACATGGGGCAGTAATTATTGTCAATGATTTAGTAGAAAGTATTCCCCTACTGAATCAGCTAGCACCAGAACACGTGGAATTATGTGTAGATAACCCGCAGTTTTTTGCCAACCAAATCAAGTGTGCTGGTAGCCTATTTTTAGGGCGCTATACACCAGAAGCAATTGGTGATTATTTAGGCGGACCCAACCATGTCCTTCCAACTGCGCGTTCTGCCCGTTTTGCCTCTGGTTTGAGTGTCTACGACTTTTTGAAACGGATTACTTATTTGGAATGCAATCAACAAGCATTGCAGAAAATCGGTAAAGCAGCAGTGACACTAGCAGAAGCAGAAGGTTTACCAGCCCACGGCGGTAGTGTATCTGTACGGCTAGAGGAACGATGAGACAGATCAGGAAGAAATAAATATCTTCACCCTTGACCTTTGGCTCTTAAAGTCAAACAACAGACGAGTTAGATACCTAGCTTGTGACACATCTTCAAGTCTCTTAACAAATTCTAAAAGTGCTTTGATGTCTTGACCACAGGATGATTAAGATATAGGTATTTGACCTGATGGGTGTCGATACTCATGGTGCAAGACCAGATTTTGCTGAATGATTGGCATGTAATAGCGCGATCGCAAGACCTCCAACCTGAAACAGTTCTGCACAAACGCTTATTAGGCTCAGATCTAGTACTCTGGCATAATGGCGAGAAAGTCTTAGCTTGGCAAGACCTTTGCCCTCATCGTGGCGCTCGTCTTTCTCTGGGATATGTCAATAAAGATACCCTTGTTTGTCCTTATCACGGTTTAGCTTTTAACAGCGAGGGCAAATGCGTAATAGTTCCGGCTAATCCAGAACAATCGCCTCCTGCACAAGCTTGTGTTAAAACTTACCACGTTCAAGAGCGTTACGGCTTGCTGTGGGTTTGCTTAGGGACACCAAAACAAGATATCCCTCCGTTTTCTGAGTGGGACAATCCTGTCTATCGCAAGATTTTCTGCGGCCCCTACCACTATCACTCTAGCCCGCTGCGGGCGCTGGAAAATTTTATCGATCCGGCACACTTCCCAATTCTGCATTCAGGATTATTTGCCCACGCCAGTCGTCCTGAATTGACGCACTATGAATTAGAGTCTGTTAGTGATGGGATTAGTTTTAAATGTGGGTTGTGGGAACTAGATTTTAATTCGGGTAATCCTAAAGAAGCTCCACTGATTTTCAACACTTACAATTACCGCATCTTCCGTCCGCTAGTGGCATACTTTAAACTCGGGCCTGGAGATCATCGTTTAAATATCTTCTATACAATTACGCCAGTCGATGAAGATGAGTGCGTGGCGCAACATTGGTTAATGGTAAACAGCGCCCGTGAAATTCCATTGCAAGTCTATCTAGATATTCAAAATCAACTTGCTAGTCAAGATATTGCCATTGTCGAGTCCCAGCAACCCCGACGCTTACCTTTGGATTTGCAAGCAGAAGTACATTTACCGAGCGATCGCTATTCTATTGCATACCGTAAGTGGCTCAAACAACAGGGCGTTACTTTCGGCACCATTTATACCAATTCACTAAAACTGTGATACAGATAAAGAAGGAATAAATATCAACGAGT
>NZ_MTAW01000103.1 GCF_002154725.1 Nostoc sp. 106C
AAGGAAGTGAATAGTCGAAATAATTTTCAATTTTATCCTGTTGATCCTAAAATGAATGATTTACAAATAGTAGCTCTTTCCTGTTGCATGGAAGCGCTGGGTATTGATTCCGAAAATTTGCTGTGGAGTAAGCTAAAAACAGATTATGCTGATTCATTTAAAAATCTCATAGACCGGTCAAGATTCAATCGCCGCCGTAAAAGATTGTCTGCAAGCATTGAACGTGTACAACACCACGTAGGAAAGCGTTTGGAGCATCTAAGCAGTGCAATGATTGTTGACAGCATTCCTGTTCCCGTTGTCAAGCTGGTTCGTGAAAAAACATTCAGGGCTTTCAAAAATGATTTTGAAACGGCTCCAGCTAAGGGATATAGCGCTGTCAATAGAAGTTGGTATATCGGTTATAAATTGCATATGGTTATCTTCGAAAATGGTGTGATTCAACAGGGTGCAATTACGAAAGCCAATGTTCATGATATCAACTTTCTTAAACAAATAGAAGACCTTCCTGTAAACAAAGAGATGTTGGGCGATAGAGCTTATATTTCTCAAACAGTTCAAGCTGATTTATTTGAAAG
>NZ_MTAW01000016.1 GCF_002154725.1 Nostoc sp. 106C
TGCTGTACAGCCATGATTTCTGTCAACAGCAAATCATTTGGGCTACTTAACCTATCCTCACAGCTCTTTTTCAAGCTAGGTCTATTGAAATAGGGCTGCTACAGTGCTAGTTGATGTCTAGAGAATATTCCAAAAAAGTTGCAAGCCTAAACACTAAATGCAAGGCTTGAGGTAGGAGTCTTCAATTTTAATTTTTGGCAGCAGTACTAGGCTGGGACGACAAATTTCTCGCTACCAGCCAGCCCAAAAGCAGCATGAATTGCTTGTAAAGCCTTGCTACCTTGCTCTTGCGGCACAACACAGCTAATTTTAATTTCTGAGGTAGCAATCATTTGAATATTAATTTGGTTTTGAGCTAGGGCCTCAAACATTTTCGCGGCTACACCTGGATGTCCTACCATACCAGAACCCACGATACTGACCTTAGCGATCGCACTGTCCAGGACAACTTCACCCCAACCTAATTCTGTAGCTGCTTGGGAAAGCATCTTTTGAGCATTTTCCCCATCAATGCGGGAGACGGTAAAGGCAATATCTCTTCGAGGTATGCCATCAACTACTCGACAGCGTTGGGATTGGATAATCATATCAACGCTAATGTTGTGCTGTGCCAATAATCCAAATAGTTTCGCCGCCATCCCCGGACGATCTGGTACTTGGCGAATTGCAAGCCGCACTTGATTCATATCCAAAGCTACGCCACGAACGGGGGGATAAGAGTGGTGAGTGGAGAGAGTAGAAGAAAAGGGAGACAGGGCAGAGGGGGGAGAGGGGGGAGAAGTTTCTGCAACAATTCTTCCTTGTCCCCTTGTCCCCTTATCCTCTGCTTCAATTTCAAAGGTACTGCGGAGTGCAGCGACGGCGCGATCGCATTCTTCCGCAGCAACCACGCAGCTGACTTTGACTTCACTAGTAGAAATCATGTGGATGTTAACACCTGCTTCGGCCAAGGTAGCAAACATCTGAGCTGCAACACCAGGACGCCCGATCATTCCTGCTCCCGAAATGCTGACTTTAGCGATATTTTGCTCGATCATCACCTCAGCTTCTTCGTCCTTGGCGTGATGGCTTCTCAGTGCGGGTGCGATCGCTGCGGCTACTGCTTCTGCTCGCTTTAATATTGGTGTGGTGACAGTAAAGGCGATGTCATTAGTATTACCTTCATGAATCGATTGGATAATTAAATCCACGTCTACATTTTGTCGAGCGATTTCACCAAATAACCTGGCTGCTACCCCTGGTTTATCTGGTACACGCAATAGAGCTACTCTTGCTTGGTCGGTATCAAACTCTACCCCATCTACTGCTTTTGCAATTTCCAAATTCACTAGTGATCGCCCTTGGATTTCAGGCGATGTCACCCAAGTACCAGGGTCATCAGTCCAGCTAGACCTAACCACTAGTGGCACACCATAGTTACGCGCAATTTCTACAGCACGGGGATGTAAGACTTTTGCACCCAAGCTTGCCAGTTCCAACATTTCGTCACTGGTGATTTCTGCCATCAGTTGAGCTTGGGGAACTAAGCGCGGGTCTGTAGTCAGAATCCCTGGCACATCTGTATAAATTTCACAAAAATTTGCTCTTAATGCCGCAGCCAATGCCACTGCTGATGTATCGGAACCACCACGCCCCAAAGTTGTAATTTCTAATTCTCCCGTGCTAGATATGCCTTGAAATCCTGCTACTACAACAACTTTACCTTGATTGAGATGGCGCTCCATGCGTTCAGTTTCAATGTGCAAAATCCGAGCGCGGGTGTGTTCTGCTTCGGTAACAATGCCTACTTGAGCACCAGTCATTGAAATTGCTGGTTGTCCAATTTCCTGCAATGCCATACTTAATAGAGCAATAGTTACCTGTTCCCCAGTAGAAAGCAGCATGTCCATTTCTCGGCGGCTAGGATTTGGAGAGATAGCATTAGCTAGCTTGACAAGTCCATCAGTGGTTTTGCCCATTGCGGAAACCACGACCACAAGCGAGTTTCCGGCTTTAACAGTCTTATAAACCCGCTGGGCAACAGCTTGAATACGTTCGACTGAACCAACAGAGGTACCACCGTATTTCTGAACTATGAGCGACATAAATTTTCTTCAATCAATTTGCTGCTTTCATCAACGCCGCCGCCGATTTGGGAAGCTTGCAAGGCATTGCCAGTTATTTAGTTTACAGAATATCGCACTCAGTCTGATAGACCCTGTGGTATAAGTTATGGATTGATCACATTTTTATTTAGATTAGTTTACATTAAACAGTCTGATTCTGATTCATCGACTATGGCAATGAAATAAATAGTTGACAAGTACAACAGCAAATAGTTAGTACTTATATCTCAATTGAACTCAGGAAAAGCAGCTAGCATTAACCTTGAGAGCTAAGTGGCACTAATTCCTCAATAAATAACGCGTCTCAATTCCTTGAGGAATAGCCGTAAGCACTGGGCGAGGTTGCATGACACCATAGGATAGAAGCCAAATGAGTCCAAAAGTCAACAAAGTATTGAAGCAGTCCGGGGTAATTCCTTATAGAATTCAAGATGGCAAAGTCGAAGTATTGCTGATCACCAGCCGCGATCGCCAAAATTGGGTAATGCCCAAAGGAGATATTCCTAATGGCATGAGTCCACCTGATTCAGCCGCCAAAGAAGCTTGGGAAGAAGCCGGAGTAATTGGTCAGGTAAATACTCGTGAAATTGGTACTTACAAGTATCGCAAACAAGGCAAAAATTACCGTGTCAAGATGTATTTATTACCAGTAGAGGCAGAGAGCGAAGATTATCCAGAAGCAGGTCATAGAGAACGGCAGTGGCTAGATGTATCAAATGCCATTCGACGGATTAAAATTACTTCGCTCAAACGAATTCTTAAGGCCTTTCTACTAACTGAATTGTTCTTTTGCTATCTCATTATGTTTAATTTTATTGTCAGTTACTAATCGCCTGACTAACTTGCAGACTTTAATGCATCTAGAGCGAGATTTAATTTCAAGACGTTGACCCCAGGTTCACCAAATATCCCCATAAAGCGACCATCAGTATTTTGATTAATCAAAGTTTCTAACTGTTGGGGTGGGAGTCCTCGCGCCTTGGCGACACGGGCAACTTGCGCTCTAGCGGCTTCGGGGGTAATGTGGGGGTCAAGGCTGGAACCAGAGGTATAGAGTAAATCGGCAGTAGGTTGTACACCTGCTGTTTTGAGTCGTTTCAAATCACCTTCAACCCGTTTAGTGGGATCTGGATCATCTTTACCTTTGATACGTTCTAGTAAGGCTGAATTACTGGGAGCTAGGTTACTAGCACCAGAAACCCCTGTTTTTAAGACTCCGTCTTTATCTTTTTTGGGATCGGCGGTGCTGTAGCTGGTGGTACTGGGGCGACTGTTAAAATAGCGATCGCTTGTAAAGGGTTGACCAATTAAAGCAGAACCCACAACTTGACCTTGACTATCTTTGATCAAACTACCGTTGGCTTGAGATGGAAACACAATCTGCCCAAAAGCAATCATTGCAAACGGATAGATAATCGCTCCAATAACCCAAAGTACAAAAGTAGAACGAATTGCTCTGCTGGCTTCTCTTGCAAAACTCATTAGAATTTCTCCGGTACGAACATGACAAAAAACAAATAAATCGAAAGACTCAGCGTTACTAGTCCCAACAATCCCAACGCCCAAGCTTGAGAGCGAGAAAACTGTTCTCCAGTGGCTGCATAAACAACAGGCGCAACCACAAGGTTGAAGCACATTCCCAGGAATATGTATAAAGGCAGCTTTTGTTTGCGCCACTCTGACTGGATTTCGGTGATATCTTCAAGTGTTTGGGTGAAAGTTGGATGTTTCATAACAGTGTTGAGTAGTTATATCAAAGAAAACTAAAAACTCCTTATTCTCTCTGCGTCTCTGCGCCTCTGCGTGAGACTAATTCCAGTACTTGAAATTAAGAAAGAGGCAAGATGACATCAATAAGTTTGATGGCGATAAAAGGTGCAATAATACCGCCCACGCCATAAATGAAAATGTTACGTTTTAATAGTTGATCCGCCGTCAGAGGACGAAACTTTACACCCTTGAGTGCGAGGGGAATGAGTGCTGGGATAATCAAAGCGTTGTAAATTAACGCTGAAATAATTGCAGATTGGGCACTTTTTAGCGCCATAATATTCAGTGCGCCAATTCCAGCCGCCGCAAAGATTGTCGGGATGATAGCGAAATACTTGGCAATATCGTTGGCGATGGAGAAAGTTGTTAACGCCCCACGAGTAATGAGCAACTGTTTACCAATAGTTACCAAGTCAATCAGCTTGGTGGGGTCTGAATCCAAGTCCACCATGTTAGCAGCTTCTTTGGCAGCTTGGGTTCCAGAGTTCATCGCCACACCCACGTTGGCTTGAGCCAGTGCAGGTGCATCATTAGTACCATCTCCAGTCATTGCCACCAGCTTACCTTGAGATTGTTCGGAGCGAATTACGCTAATCTTGTCTTCTGGTGTGGCTTCAGCAATAAAATCATCAACTCCAGCTTCTTTAGCAATCACACCAGCGGTAATTCGGTTGTCACCTGTAAGCATGACTGTTTTAACACCCATGCGCCGCAGTTGATCGAACCTTTCCCGCAAGCCAGGTTTGACAATATCTTTGAGATAAATAACTCCGAAAATTTGGTCATCTTGACAGACTGCTAATGGTGTACCACCTAACCGGGAAACTCGCTCATAAGCTGCATCTACATCATCAGGAATTCGACCACTACGAGAACGGACAAAGCCCTTAATCGCATCTACTGCGCCTTTACGGACTTGCTTACCGTTGGGTAAGTTAGTACCACTCATCCGGGTTTTGGCTGAGAATTCCACACCTTCTGCTTGTTTGTAGTCGAAATCAACCTCTACTTGGTAATTTTCTGCTAGTTTAATAATCGACCTGCCTTCTGGTGTTTCATCAAAGACACTGGCAGCTAGAGCAACTCGTGCCACATCTTCAACTGTGTAACTATTAACAGGGATAAACTCATCAGCCATCCGGTTTCCCAAGGTAATAGTACCTGTTTTATCAAGCACTAAGGTATTGATATCACCACAGGCTTCTACTGCTCGGCCAGAGGTGGCAATCACGTTAAACTGGGCAACTCTATCCATCCCCGCAATCCCGATCGCACTGAGTAAACCACCGATAGTTGTGGGTATTAAAGCTACCAACAGCGAAATCAAGATAGCGACGCTAGCACCTGCACGCAAACTGTTTCCTGCTTCCGCCCCAAACACAGTACTGATAAAGTTGGCAATGTAGCTGACAAAGGGAGGCATGGTTGCCACCACAATTAAGAAGACTTGTGTCAGTACGGCTAATAATACAGTTAGGGCAATCTCGTTAGGAGTTTTCGTCCGTTCTGCTCCTTCTACTAGCGCTATCATGCGATCTATAAAGCCTTGACCAGGATCGGCTGTAATGCGAATTGTCAACTCATCTGAAAGTAAACGTGTACCTCCGGTTACAGAACTGGCAATATCTGTACCTGGTTGCTTGAGTACAGGGGCAGATTCTCCAGTAATTGCCGACTCATCTACTGAACCGATGCCTTGAAGAACTTCGCCATCGGCAGGAATCATGTCATTGGCAATTACTTTTACTAAATCATCTCGCCGCAATTCCGTAGAATTAACTTGTCGTATGGTTCCATCAGGGAGGACTTTACGGGCAATAGTATCAGAACGTGTTGACCTCAAGGAATCTGCTTGTGCCTTACCTCGTCCTTCGGCGACTGCTTCTGCAAAATTGGCAAAGACGAGTGTAAAAAAGAGAATGAAAGTAATAATCCCGTTTAACAAGCGTTGCTGATTGGCATTTGCCTGTAATGTGCCAAATAAATTGGGGTCAAGAGTGACCAAAAACGTGACAATTGTTCCTACCCAGACAACAAACATTACTGGGTTCTTCACAGTAATTCGCGGATCGAGTTTGAAAAATGACTCTTTAATTGCTCTTTGATAAAGTCCCCGCATATCTGCTTTAGGCGTGTGCCTGCGCGAGTCACGAGTTCCCTGAGGAACACGAGGCGGGCGGGGTGAAGGGGAGGAGTCTATATTGGTGGTCATAGATTATGGAGACTGAGGAGATAAGGAAAGACACGGGAAGGAAGACAAGGAAGAAGATTAGTGGAACAAACTGCGTTGTAGATGTAGTTTGAGCCTTTGAGGTTGGAGTTTGAGGCTTTGAGGCTGACGGTTGCACCTTTGAGGTTGGAGTTTGAGGCTTTGAGGCTGACGATTGCGCCTTTGATGCCGGAAATTGCACCTTTGAGGCTGACAGTTGCACTTTTGAAACTAAAATTTCGAGATGGACAAATGACCAATGACAAATGACAAATGCCAAATGACTTATCCAATCCCTTTCGCAATCCAAAAAGCTTCACCGATGGGGCCGAATGCTAGGACTGGGAAGAATGTCAGTGCGCCGAGTATTAAAATTACGCCTGCGGTTACGCCTGTAAATAGTCCAGTGTCGGTTCGCAATGTGCCGACGGTCAGAGGAACTTGTTGTTTGCGAGACAGATTATCTGCTAGTAACAGCAAGCCAATAATGGGCATGTAACGTCCTGCTAGGAGACTAAAGCAAGTACTGAGATTCCACCACAAGGCAGTGGCGGTCGTTTTTGCGCCAGTTGCAATCGCCAAAGGTGAAGGTTGAGAATCGCCTAAGCCTTCAAATCCCGAACCGTTATTAGCCGCAGCCGAGGCGTATTCGTAGATAACTTGAGCAAAGCCGTGAAAGCCGGGATTGCTAATTCCTGCTAGTTGGTCGGGAAACGCTAAGGCAATTCCCGCCGGAATCATAATTGAAATGGGGTGAACTAAGAGAATCAGAAAACTGGCAAGTACTACCTCACGCTTTTCTATCTTGCGTCCGAGAAATTCAGGTGTGCGCCCTACCATTAAACCTGTGGCAAATACTGCCAAAATCAAGTAGGCAAATAAGTATGCTGTTCCCGTACCCTGTCCACCCCAAATAATTTGCAGAAACATATTTGACAGGGTAACAAAACCACCATTAGGCATGAAGGAGTCATGCAAACTATTGACAGCACCGCACATAGTTCCGGTTGTACTAACAGCAAACAATGCAGACTGCGCCCAACCAAACCGGACTTCTTTCCCCTCTAGGTTCGGTTGGGTACTTCCCACTAGTGAGTTCACCGCCGGATTGCCGTTATATTCGCCAATGGCAGTGATGATAATAAATGCAAGATAAATCACACCCACCATGCCATAGACTAACCAAGCTTGTTTGGTGTTGTTAGCAAACAAACCATAGGTATAAATCAGAGATGTGGGAATTGACAGCATCGCCACAATCTGAATTAAGTTAGAAAATCCGTTGGGATTTTCAAAGGGATGTGCTGAATTGATGGCGAAAAAGCCACCGCCGTTTTCTCCTAGCTGCTTGATGATTTCAAAATGGGCAACGGGGCCACGAGCGATCGCCTGGCTAATACTAGAATCTTCTAAGGTGGGAAATACAACTGGCCCTGCTAGAGTTTCGGGAACACCTGCTGCCATCAGCGCAATACCACCCACAATACAAATAGGTAGTAAAATCCGCGTAATTGAGCGAATCAAATCTACGTAGAAGTTGCCCAAAGATCTACCAATCAATCCGCGAATAAAGGCAATCCCCACCGCTAAACCAGTCGCCGCCGAGGTGAACATATGATAACCAAGTCCCCAGATTTGACTGGCATAGCTGAGGTAGGTTTCACCAGAGTAGTGCTGTTGGTTGGTGTTGGTGATGAAAGAAATGGTTGTGTGCAACACTGTATCCCAAGTTGGCGCAGCGATCTTGGTAGGGTTGAGAGGCAACCATCCTTGATTCATAATGATCAAAAATATCAGCAACCCCATGACTACATTGCTGTACAGAATAGCTCTTGCATACTGCCAGCCTGTCATGTTTTCTTTAGTTTGAACACCAACCAGGGAATAAAGTATTCGCTCAACTGGGTTCAAAATTGGGTCGAGAAAAGTGCGTTGTTCTTGATAAACACGCGCCATGTATCGCCCAAAAAAGGGAGTTATTGCTACCACAATTAGTAGCGTTAATATAATTTGAATCCATCCTTGTAGCATGGGTTATACTATTTTTTTTAACGCAGAGTGACGTTGAGTAAGCGCAGCGAAAAGTTCCTCAAAGCCGGGTTTCCCGGCGTAGGAAACTTTTCAAGACAGAGGAAAGCTGAGTTTTTCTAAATTTAATTAGATCGTCGATGTATTTGCTAATAAAAACAAGATATAGAAGATATAAAATTCGGTTTATTATTTCTATATCTAGCGTTTATTCCGTTTATATATTTGCTAAACGCTGGCTTGGTTTCATTTTTTTATATTTATGTATTCCGATTAATTTTGAGTTTTTAAAGACTAACTAACGATGAAAGCCTTGGAAGCAAACATAGTTTGACAAATTAGTGTCTAAATTCAAAGCATACTGCGTAGAATCAGTCTCTAAACTAAATGTATATTTTTTATCTAAACGCTATCTTGGCTGTTGCGAATCAAGTAAATTTTACTAAGATTAAAGTAAACATTTAATAATTGGTTATATAGTTAACAGCCTACATGACAAAAAAACACATCCTAAATGAGTAACTTCTCAGCTAAATTACTAACTAAGAACTTACAATTGAGCAGATTGACAGTGATATTGGCACTGTTTGTTGCTGTCATGTTTATGGAGTTTTCCACACCCACTGAATACGTGTTTGGATATCTATATACAGGCCCAATATTATTGACAAACTCATGGTTTGGGAGAACTGCAACCTTTGGCGCAACAACTGTAGCTGTATGCTTAACAATTTTGAATCTTTTGTTGCCAGGGGGTGAAGCGATCGAGGCATCCACAGTTGCAGATCGCGCGATCGCAGTTATGGCTTTGATTGTCACTGGTGTGTTAAGCGATCGCCTGCGTCGTTCCCAAGAAGCGATCGCTCTTACCCGTGCCAAGCTAGAATCTCAAGAGGAATTAGTCAAAGTCAGAGAAGATTTTGCCTCTACACTCACCCATGATTTAAAGACGCCACTGCTAGGCGCAATTGAAACTATCAAAGCATTTCAACAAGAAAAATTTGGCCCAGTTTTACCAACCCAGCAACAAGTCTTGGATACAATGGCACGCAGCCACAAGACTTCCCTACAACTTTTAGAAACTTTGTTAGATATCTATCGCAACGATACTGAGGGGTTAAAGCTGGACTTAGCACCTGTAGATTTAACCAACTTAGCAGAAGATGTGACTGGTAGTTTGATTGAACTAGCTGCCAATCGTCGTGTTCATCTGTCGATTAGTTATGCTGATTCTGATTGGCGAAGTGCATTGTGGGTTCAGGGTGATGCACTACAACTGCAACGAGTTTTTAACAATCTGTTAGTAAATGCGATTAATCATTCCCGACGGGGTGCGCGGGTAGAAGTAGTCTTGGAACCCCAAGCCTCTTACCAAGTGGTGAAGATTTTGGATACAGGTGCAGGAATTGGTTCAGAACAGTTTCCTTATTTATTTGAACGATTTTACCAAGGACATAGCGAACGTCAAGCCAAGGGTTCGGGATTGGGGCTTTACCTATCTCGCCAAATTATTGAAGCGCACGGAGGTATAATTTGGGCAGAGAACAGAGTACCAACTGGTGCTATGTTTGCTTTTAAATTGCCTGTTTACCCATTTCAATCTGCTCTAACTGTGTGAAATGTCCTCTACCCCAATCAAAATTCTGCTTGTTGAGGACGATGAACTCTTCCGATTGGGTTTGCGCGTGCGATTGCAACAAGAACCAGGTTTAGAGATTGTCGCTGAGGCTGAAGATGGTGAAACAGCTATTGAGTTTGTTAAGCAAAGTCTTCTAGATGTAGTGCTGTTGGATGTAGGTTTGCCAGGAATTGGCGGAATTGAAGCTTGTAGACTAATTAAGCAGCAAAATCCCCTGCTACCTATCTTAGTTTTGACTTCTCATTCGCAAAAGCCTCTAATAACGCGGTTAATTGAAGCAGGCGCGCAAGGCTACTGTCTCAAAGGAATTGCGGCGGAAAAATTAGTTTTGGCACTGCGTTCTGTGGCGGCGGGTGCTTCCTGGTGGGATGCAACTGCAACAAAAGAAATTCGTTCTTCTTTTTCCTGTGAACAATCTCAACTCGACTCAGAAAACATGACAAAGCCTGCCAATCCGCTGACTGGGCGCGAACAGGAAATTCTGTCGCTGTTAGCGGCTGGAAAAACCAATCAAGAAATTGCTCATACACTATATATTGCACCTGGAACAGTGCGAGTTCATATTCATGCGATTTTACAGAAATTGGAAGTGAGCGATCGCACTCAAGCTGTGGTGGTGGCTTTACAAAAACGGTTGATTAAACAAGAGTAGGAATCTGCTAATTTTCCACAGCCCAATCTAAGGCTGTAGCTATTTGAGTGGCTAATTCTAGCGGATTGAAAGGTTTAGCGATCGCACTTGCCATTCCCATCTGCGCATAACGACGACGATCCGCAGCTTGAATCTTAGCAGTTAACAAAATCACGGGAATGTCTTTAGTTGCTGCATTTGCTTGTAATTTCTCAAAGGTAGCGATCCCATCCATATCTGGCATCATGACATCTAGGAGGATAGCATCTGGTTGCCAAGCCTCGGCTTTGATGATGCCTTCTTTACCAGAACTCACCGTCATCACTTCCCAAGCAGCAACGGTTTCCAAGCAAATTTTGGCAACTTCTTGAATGTACTCTTCGTTATCAACCACTAGAATTCGCTTCGTTGTCATTACTGCCGCCTTCTTGTTGATTCTGTGTAATCCGCTGAAGTAGCTCCATTACGCGTTGTTCAAATTCTTGGGTTGTTACACGTCCTTTGGTTAAAAATTCTGTATGTCCTAAATTCAGCCGCTCGCGTTCAGATTCGTCCAAATCTGTAGCTGAGTAAACCACCACAGGAGTGCTACACAGTTGATTGTGCTGCTTTAACCAATCTACCACTGCAAACCCATCACTTTCTGGCAGAATCAGGTCAAGAATCAGTAAATCGGGATTGACTTCTTGGCTGAGGCGGATTGCTTCCCGTCCAGTTTCGGCAAGGAAGGTTTCAATGTCGTGTCTTTCAAACAGCGCGATCAGTAGTTCTGCTACATCATTGTCGTCTTCGACAATCAGAATCCGAACTCGCTTGGAAGATTTAACCACCACTTGTCTAAGTGACTGCAACAGGTAACTTTCTTCGACTGGTTTACTTACCCAATCAGCAAAGTCTACACTGGGTTGAGAATTGAAACTTGGTTTGTAGACACTACAAATCACAATCGGAATATCCTTTGTATCTGCCCGCTCTTTTAATACTGCCATTGTTTCCCAACCATTCATACCAGGCATTAACAAATCCAATACAATTACATCTGGATGTTGGGTTGCAGCTAAGGCGATCGCTTCTTCACCAGTAGTCACAGTTACTACTCGATAACCACCTTTTTTCAGTAAATTTTGTAACTCGCTACTAATTGCCGGATCGTCGTCGCAGATTAGCACTAGGGGAGAGTAATGAGACTTGAATCCAGAGTCTTGAGTTGTAGCTAAGTCCACATGCGGAGATAGCAGAATTGGCAGAGTGAAGTAAAAACTACTGCCTGTATCTAAGGTACTCTCAACCCAAATGCGTCCCCCATGCTGTTGCACAATGCTCTTACAAATTGCCAAGCCCAAACCAGTGCCATCATGGTTGCGTGAATCTGAAGAATCAACTTGTTGAAAGCGCTCAAAAATACTGTCAAGTTTGGTAGCTGGAATACCGCGTCCGGTATCTTTGACTGTAAATACAACTTCGTTGCTCTGTTGGGCTGCTACCAACCAAACCGTTTGCCCCGCACTCGAAAATTTAATGGCGTTACTCAGTAGATTAGTTAGGGTTTGGACAATCCGATCTGCATCTACCCATAACTGGACGGATAAGCTGGAAATGGATAGTTTTACCCCTGCTTTCTCTGCTAGTGGCTGCATGATATTCACCGCTGATTCGATCAAGTCAGCAACATCGCAGGTTTCTCGTTCCATTTTCACCCTACCCGACTCGATCCGCTCTATATCCAAAATGTCGTTAATCAAACGGACTAGGCGATCGGTGCTATCTGTAGCAATTTGCAGTAAACGTTTTCCCTGGTCTGATGCGGGTGAGAGCAAACCACTGACTAGCATTCCTAGTGAACCGTGAATCGAAGTCAGGGGTGTGCGGAGTTCGTGACTCACAACAGAGACAAACTCATCTTTCATCCGTTCAATTTGCTTGCGTTCTGTAACATCACGTAATATCACAGTATAATAAAATTCTTCTCCTGTATCTACTTTAGATATAGAGGCCTCCGCCGGAAACTCTGTGCCATCTTGACGACGACCAAATATTTCCCGCCGTTCGCCCATCCGACGGGCCAGACTGGAAGATTTACCAAAATCAACGACATGGTGACGATGGGCCTGAGCAAAGCGTGATGGTAATAGTAAATCTAGCGTCTGCCCGATCGCTTCTTGGGCAGAATAGCCAAAAATCTTCTCTGCACCTTGGTTAAATAAGATAATTTTTTGGGCAGCATCGATGGAAATAATGGCATCATCAGCAATATCTAGAATGCGGACAAACTTTGCTTGCGAGATGCGCAGTTGTTCCTCTAT
The DNA here is from genome assembly GCF_002154725.1 of Nostoc sp. 106C. Lineage (GTDB taxonomy): Bacteria > Cyanobacteriota > Cyanobacteriia > Cyanobacteriales > Nostocaceae > Aulosira. Next base: position 12,686 of record NZ_MTAW01000016.1, read on the forward strand.
TCTCTGGCGCTCATCGAGTTCTGTCTGTAATTTGCGATTGAGGCTAATTAACTCAGCAGTCCGCTCTGCAACTCGCAATTCCAATTCGCTATTAGCTCGATGGAGAAATGCCTCAGTCTGTTGGCGCTGTGTAATATCACGAGCGATAAATTGTGATGCTGGTTGACTTTGGTAAGTAAAAGCCGCCGCCGCTATTTCCAGCGCGATCGCTGTCCCATCCAACCGCAGAAATTGTGCTTCATTGAGGGGAATTGCCTGTTTGAGTTCTCTCAGGAGTCTAAAGTTTTCGCTCAAAGCCTGCTGTGAGTTGGGGTGTACAAAGTCAAGTATCTTTTTACCAAGTAATTCTTCTGGCTGGGTTGCCCCAAAAAGCTTGACTGCGGCACTATTTACAAAGATAAAATTCCCATCGCGTTCGATAAAAATTGCTTCTGGGCAAAGTTCTACTAACTGCTGATAGCTTTGCTGACTTTGTTGTAGTGCTGTTTGGGCGAGTTGGCGATCGCGTTGATTGCGCAATGCCATAATCCCATATGCTAAGTCTGCTGCTAATGCTTGCAGTAGTTCCACTTCATCGGTATCGAAGGACTCTGGTTCGGTGGCGTAAATATTCAACGCCCCAAATACTCGATCCTCAGCGATTAAAGGTAAGGCAATTAATGCTGCATAACCCTGCTTAGTTGCTTGACATTGCCAAACCTCGTAATTGGGATCGGTTAATATATTTTGGATAATACAAGTTTGACCTGTACGAATTGCTGTTCCCGATGGGGCTTTGCCGTGAATTGTGTCTGCCCAAGTCAGGTCGAGAGATTGCAAATATCCGTCTTCGTAACCTGCTTGCGCGATCGGGCGAATAGTTTTTTGACTATCATGTTCGGCAAAACCAACCCACGCCAAACGATAGCCACCAACTTCAACAATCATTTGGCAAATTTTTTGTAGCAAATCCAACTCATCTTTGGCACGCACGAGTACTTGAGAGCAATTATTCAAAGCCTGAAGCGTCCGATTTATCCGCCGAATTTCGGTTTCTGCTCGTTTATTTTGCGTAATGTCTCGCGTAATAGCTAACTGCACAATTGCACCATCTGCTTCGTAACGCAGAGGTACAGCATGAGTCTCCATCCAACGCCGATTACCCTGACAGCTAAGCATCTCGAACTGTAGAGTACCCTTATTACCTTGACAGATACTTGCGTTAAATTGGCGAAATGCTTCTCGATATTCTGAGGCAATCAGAGAATAAACAGACTTGCCAATCAACTCAGCACTGCTATTTGCTTCCAGCATTAAAAGACCTGCTGGGTTGATTTCTAACAAAGTACCATCAGCTGCAACCAATTTGACACATTCTGGCTCGGCATCAAAAATGGCTCGCCAGCGATTTTCTGGTTCGTCAACTTTATTGCTATGACTATTAGTCACGCGCCGCAACAGTTTAATTCGCTCTAAGCGATTAATAATCCGCGTCACAAGTTCTGGCCCGACGATGGGCTTACTGACAAAATCATCAGCACCAACACTAAATACTTGGTTGACAATTTCGGCATCACTATGAACCGTGAGAAACAAAATCGGCAACTCACTCCAACGGGGATCGTTCCGTACTACTTTGCACAGTTCAATCCCATTGGTATAAGGCATTTCCACATCCAGAATCAGCAGATCTGGGGCAACTGTTTCCAAGGTTGACCAAAACTGTTTGGGATCGTCAAGCCCAATCACTTTTAGTCCCCAAGGACTAAGTAAAGTTTGTAACAATGCCAGAATTTGTGGATCGTCGTCTACAGCTAATATCTTGGCTTCAGCATGGGGAGCTTGTTGCAGTACTTGGTTAATTGCCTCTCGCACCTGTGCCGCAGGCATAGGCTTCTGCAAAAAAGTGTGTCCGCCGTTGCGAGCTAGTTGCAAACGATTAGTAAAATCAGTCTGCTCAGTCAAAACTAGCACTGGTATACGTGGCTGATGTTGGGAAAGTTCTGCGAGTAAACTCAAGCTTTCCTCTTGGTTAAGAGAAACGCTCAGATCGAGCAGCACCACACTGGGATGCTCTCGGTAGATTGTATGTCTAGCAGCTTCAATACTGGTGGCAATTGTAACTTTTACATTCCAGTTAGCAGAATCTTTTTGGAGATTTTCAGCTAAGGTGCGTTGATGCGGAGTATCTTGCCCATAAGCATCGCCATCAATTACCAACACCAAGGGAATTTCATCAGCAATTGCTGGCGGAGATTCTGGTTCATCCTGTTGGCTCTTAGTTTCAATTTCCTGACGTAATAGCTTGACCCAATTTTGTAATTTGCTTGTATCTGATTGCGTCAAGGTTTTCTCAGATTTCAGCAGCATCTCTATTTTACGTGCCAGTTTCGAGCCAAGAGGCAAGCCAAAAGTCCCCAGCGATCCTGCCAAGGTATGCGCTTCTTGGGCGGCTTGCAAACGCAATTCTGGATTTAAAGTCTTCTGGTTTACAGTTACGGCTTGCTCCAGCACCCCTACCTGCTCGTTAACTCGTCCTTGAAATCGCTGCCAAATTCCAGCAACTGCTGCAAGTGTTTGTTGCTGTGATTTGTGATTTGCACTTGCGGATTTTGGGCGGTCTAATTCTGCTTTGTTTCCCTGCTCTTCTGCTCCCTGGGGTTTAAGTCGATAGCCAATCCCATAGACTGTTTCGATCAAATCGCTGGGCGCTCCCACATTGCGGAGCTTCATTCGTAAACCTTTGATATGGGTGCGAACGGCTTCTTCACCAGGAGTATCATCATAAGACCAGAGATGTTCCAAAATCATGCCGCAACTGAATACCCGGCGACTGTTGCGCAAAAAAAGTTCCAAGAGGGCGTATTCTTTTGGCGTTAATGACAGCAAGTTTTGAGCATAGGTAACTTCACAGCCTATAGGGTCGAGGCGTAAATTGCCCCATTCCAGTACAGGTTGCGATGTTTTTCCCCCTCGACGTAATAAAGCCCGGACGCGAGCTACTAACTCCTCTTCGTCAAAAGGTTTAACTACATAGTCATCTGCGCCAGCATCTAGCCCAATTGCCTTGTCGTGACTGCTATCGCGCCCTGTCAATAACAGAACTGGCATTTGCAAACCACAGGAGCGTATATGACGACAAAGACTGATGCCATCTAGCATAGGCAATATGACATCTAAAAGTATTAAGTCATAATCGTAAGTTTCGATTAAATCCTGAGCAGCTTTACCATCAGTAGCAATTTCGACTGCATAGTTTTGATTAGCGAGAATCTCGGTGAGTACCTCCGCAAGTAACTCGTCATCCTCTACAACTAAAATCTTCATATCAAAAGCTTTCTTAAGATCCGTGTTTTTTATAGATAACGAGCAAAAAAAGTTAAATTTAAAATAAAAAATTTAATATTAATCTTTGGCTTAAAGTATATTAAATGATAAATCTTTAAAGATTTACTTTGAATTAACAAATATCAACATTTATCAATCTCCAGAATTTTTTAATCAAGTTTGCGATTAAAAATTTTATACCTCTTTAGAACATAGGTAATAAAAGTAAGAGACATTTTCATCTCTTTTTTATGGGCAACTGCCTATAGGTTTCTATCTTAAATTTTAAATAAATATAGAAATTTTGACAGTGGGAAACAGGGAAGCAGAAAAATTTTGCCTCCGTTTGAGTATGGTGCGCGATCGCAAAATCCGTATTGAGAACTATTTCCATAGAGAATGCCCTTACTTTTGTGTAAGGGCATTGAAGTAAGTCTATGAATCGTCAAATTTATGAAACTATGCTGTTCGAGAGGCTTGTTGCTTCCGCTTCATCCACCAGCCCAAAGCACCAGCAACCGCTGTACCACAAAGGGTTAGGGGTTCAGGAACCGATGATGATTGGAGATCGATGGAAGTACTAATTGCAAAATTGGACTGAGTTGTGTGTCGTTCTGCAAAGAAGAGATTGAAATCATAGGTTTTCCCCAGAGTCAGACCCAGAGTATCAAGATTCACGCTTTGCGTCTCTGCTGTGTGAACTCCACCAAGATCTATGGCAAGTTTTTTATCTAGAAAAACCCACAGATCGTCGTCTCCAGTAAACGTAAAGGTTTCTCCACCTTGATAAGTAAACTTGGAAGCGAGCTCGTAGGTAAAGTGGAAGTTGTGCGCACGTCCCTGGTTACCTAAGAGGTCATTGTCGATCGGGAAGAAGCTGTTGTTACTATAAGAGAAGATACCAGGAAGATTGCCAGCATCGCTCAGTGTAATACCATACTGCTTACTCTGATTCACACCAGCAACATCTCGATACCATTGGTCAAAAGCTGCTTGACCGTGTGTTGTCGCAGTACCAGCCCCTCCAGCATATACTGGCTTATTGTCTGCACCGAGCGTTGATTTTACAATTCCTAGCTCAGCACCAAGTTGTTTTTCAAAGTCTGGATGGGTATCGTTAAAATCTCGAATTGTTCCTGTCAAGTTGATTGTAGCTGCGCTGGCTGATGAGGCAGTGAATATTACTATGATACCTGTGCCCAAAGCTTTCAGTAATACAGCGAGTTTTGTCATAACTTAATTTCTCCAAAGCGGTAATTTTTGACAACAGGAATCGTTATTCTGGTAGCAATTTGACAAAAAGCAATATAGGGTGCATTCTATTTGAGCAAATTGTCCTTAGACAAAAAATCACTGGCTGGAAAATATGGACGCACAGCAATGAGACAGTAAGCATTTGCGAAGATGTTTTTCCGATGCTTCTGCGGTGATACGTAAAGGGTTTTCCTTAGAGTGACTTGAAGGTTTATGCTAGGTATAAGTCTGCACAGAGAAACCTTGTCTATATAGTTGCTATTTGCGATCGCCAGATATGATTCCTATAGTGAGATACACCCCCATATGTGGCTGAAAATCAAGCAAAAATTTTGAGTCTTCTGTTTCTAAGTAATCTACCTGAAACAAAATCACAAATTGCTTCAAAGCATACTAGTAATTTTGCGGTAGTGCTGCTGTATATTACTACGTAATTTTATAGATAATAGGTTTATTAAACAATAAAAAAACAATTACTATACGAGTTTTTCATGAAAAAAACACATAATATTTTTTTCTTCTTGTAAAAGATTTAACAAAGGATTAATAAGGTAATAATTTCGGTTGTTACAGAATGCTGGAGAGTTCAGTATTGCCTCCTTGTTCTAATAAATACGGTAGAGTGGGTTACGACTTCTAGTAACCCACCCTACATTAGAAGTTATAGAGGTTAATGTACGTAATACCCAACTGAGTATTCACTGCCAGACATAGATCAGAACAAACAAAACAATCCAGATGACATCGACAAAGTGCCAGAACAACGAAGTGGCATTAACACCGAAGTGACCAGAGTCATAGTTACCTGGAATAAAAGAGCGAACAAAAATAATCAGCTGCAACAAGATACCAGTGAGCACGTGCAAACCGTGAAAGCCTGTGAGCAGGTAGAACATCCCACCAAATACCCCTGAAGTAAAGCCAAAGGCGAGGCTGTTCCATTCCATCGCCTGTCCTAGCAAGAAGTAGCTCCCCATAGCCATTGTGGCTAAGAGAAATAGACGAAATTTCATTAAGTCATGGCGTTGGAGAGCGCGTTCTGCCAGGTAAATCACAAAGCTACTGGAAACCAGAATCACGGTGTTTATTGCAGGCTCCTTAATTTCTAAGCCAGAAACGCCAACTGGTAGCCAGTTAGGAGTTGTGATTTTGTAAACAATATATCCAGCGAAAAAACTCAAGAAAATGACGCTTTCTGACACTAGGAAGACAATGAAGCCAAACATCTTATTGCCTTCTTCGTCGTGGGTATGCTCACCGCCTGTGTGATGCAAAGGCGATTGCAACTCATCTGAAATGTAACTATCCATTAGTTGAACTATCCTTGACCTTGCAGACTGTGAAACCGATATTGAGGCGTCATCTAATTGTGGATTTGAGATTTTCCCTCCTTCCAGCCTCAGACTAGGAAGGAGAGGATGCGTAAACTTAATCTACGCCTGTCAAATTTAAGTAAGTAGCCGCATGACTATGGCTATGAGCATTAGCAATTAATGGTTCAGACTTACCATAACCGTAGGGTTCGCTAATCACGATGGGAATTTCTTCAAAGTTCTCTACTGGGGGTGGTGAAGAAACCAACCATTCCAACCCAATCGCTCGCCAAGGATTATCAGGTGCCTTCTCACCATGCATCCAGGAAACTACCATATTGAAAATGAAGGGCAAGGTAGACATTCCCAAGAGAAAAGAACCAAGGCTAGCAATAATATTCCAGAATTCATACTCTGGGGCGTAGGAAGAGACACGACGTAGCATCCCTTGCAATCCTAATGGGTGCATGGGCAAAAAGTTGAGGTTGACACCGATGAATGTCAACCAGAAGTGCAATTTACCCCAGCCTTCGTAGTACATCCGACCAGTCATTTTGGGGAACCAGTGGTAGAAGGCTGCATACAAGCCCATTGTCACCGTACCGAAGAGTACATAGTGGAAGTGACCCACCACAAAATAGGTGTTGTTTACATGAACATCAACAGGTACGGAGGAAAGCATGATCCCGACGATACCTGCGAAGACGAATAAAATCAATCCACCCAAGGCAAACAGCATAGGTGTAGTTAGCCGCAACTTACCACCCCAAATTGTTGCCACCCAAGCAAACACCTTGATGCCAGTGGGTACAGATACCAACATCGTTGTCAGCATAAACAGCATCCGCATCCAAGCTGGTGTACCACTAACGTACAAATGGTGTACCCATACAATGGCACTGACTGCTGCAATCAAGATTGATGAAATAGCAACTACTTTGTAACCAAATAAAGGTTTACGGCTATAAACAGGGAAGATTTCTGAGAATATGCCAAAGATAGGCAGAATAATCACATAAACAGCAGGGTGAGAATAAAACCAGAAGTAATGCTGGAACATAATTGGATTCCCGCCTTTGCTGGGGTCAAAAAAGGCAGTACCAGCAGTAAGGTCTAGTAGCAGCATGACTGCACCAGCAGTTAAGGCAGGTAGACCGAATAGTTGGATAATTTGGGCGCTAAATACTGCCCAAACGAACAGGGGCATACGGAAGAAGGTCATACCTGGTGCCCGCATCTTAACGATTGTGGTGACAAAGTTAACTGCCCCCATAATCGAGGAGACACCAGATATCGCCACTGCCAACAACCAGATAACTTGACCGTTAATCAAATGACCTGTGGGGTTTTGCAAACTGACTGGTGGGTAAGACCACCAACCTGCTTGAGCTGGGCCACCTGGGGCTAAAAAGCTGCCCATTAAGAGAATCCCGACTACTGGCACCATCCAGAAGGCAACGGCGTTGAGGCGGGGAAAGGCCATGTCTCGTGCCCCAATCATCAAGGGCACTAAATAGTTAGCAAAACCAACGAGGGAGGGGAATGTCCACAGAAACAGCATCACTGTGCCGTGCATGGTGAACATACCGTTGTACACGGTGCGGTCGATGAGGTCTGATTCGGGGGTAATGAGTTCACCCCGAATTACCATTGCAAAGATACCGCCAACGAGAAAGAAGATAAATGAGGTAACGAGGTACTGGATACCAATAACTTTGTGGTCAGTGCTAAAGCTAAAGTATCGCTTCCAGTCACCGGGAGATTCGTGGTGAGGTTGTCCACTAGGGAGACTGATGCCTTCAATAGGAATATTTGTCATCGGTTAGTTTCCTTTCAACCAGGATAGTTGACTAGTGGCGCTGACCCAGGTGCGACTGTAGTCCAACCAGTTTTAACTGACTGACTAGAGGCTTGGGCATACTCATAAGCTGCTTGATTTTCTGCTGGCGCGAGTTTGTGGGTTGCAGCTTGGGCTAGCCATTTGTGATAATCTTCGGGAGATTCGACCACCACATCTGCGTGCATGGTTGCAAAGTATGTGCCGCTATATTGAGAATCAGTCAGTTGATATTTGCCAGGACGAATGGGTGTGAACTCAAAGTCAATATTGTGGTTGGGAATGATGTCTTGCTTCAGACGAAATGCGGGAACGTAGAAGCCGTGAAGGACATCTTCTGATTTCAAATTCAAACGCACGCGGCGATCGCTTGGCAGATGTAGTTCGCTACTGGTAACATCTCTTTCTGGGTAGTGGAAGACCCATGCCCATTGTTTGGCAACCACATCGATGTTTTCTACAGGTTCAGCTAAAGCGTTAACTGGCGCGTCTTTTGGTGCTGCATAAGCCGATTCCATACCCATCGGATTATGCAAGTGAACCAGTTCCATCGGGCCTTGAATGCCCATCTTTTCATAGATTTGGTAGCTGTATCCTGCAATCCAAAATACTAGCAGGATGGGGATGGCTGTCCAGACAACTTCTAGAGTTAAATTACCCTCGATTGCTGGGCCATCGCTAAAATCACCTTTAACTGCGCGATGGAAAATTACAGAATACATGAGAGTGCTAGTCACTCCCAAAAAGATGAACGCACCTAATGTTACCAAGAAGCTGATTAAATCATCAATCAGGAGAGATTCAGCCGCCGCTTGGGGAGGAAGCCAGGTATAAGCCTGCTTACCTATCCAGATACTGCTAACAGTCACGGCGATCGCGCCTGTTATCAGTGTCAAAATATTTAATGTCTTCTGGAGTTTCATGGTCAATAGTCATTAGTCATTGGTTATTAGTCATTGGTCATTAGTCATTGGTTATTGTTGGTCACAAATGACAAAGGACAAATGACAATTAACTAGTTACTTAAGCACTGTGTTCAGGTCTTGGCCTAATCGCAACAAACTATCTGCTGTATTGTGAACACCAAATTCGGCTGCTAGTTGTGCACCCAAGGTGCCGTGGAGGTACAAGATAAACATGACTACCACGCCTGTCAGCAGATAGCGCCATTGCACTTGTTTGTCAGCATCTTTGCAAGTAATAAAGCGCTGGTATCCTCTCCAGACAGTCATACCGATAATGATTGCTAGTAATAACACGCCACCAACACCATGCCAAAGCATTGTATCTATCGCTTGTAATCCCCAAGCACTTTTCACGTCAGTTGGTGGTTGTGCTAGCAACATTTCGTAAAAGCCAGCCGCTACTGTGAAAAAGGTAATGGCGGATGCAGCTACCATGTTGTACCAGCCAACATCAAAGAAGTTGGTACGTTCAACAGAAATTGCCAAAAATTTGAAGACCCATTTTTGGAAGGGAAAAAGCGCCCCAACGAAATCAAAGGTAATCCCAATGATGAATAAACCTAGGGTGAGATGGACTAAGTTGGGATGAACAGGAATGCTGTAAGGTAAGCCGTTTGGACCTAGTTGCCCGCTTAATTGATTAATTAGTTCTGAGTTCATGGCAAGATACCGTCCCTGAGTGCTTCAACAACTGGTACTGTGTGCAGTCCATATACCCAAACCAGTTCATCTCCCAGGTATACTTGCAAGCCAACTATTGCTGTTAAAATTAGCCCGGCACCGAGATAGTAAATTGATATTCTTTGTGGGTCGCGGGCACGAATTACATAGCGCCAAGCTGTAACCGCTGCGATAATTCCTGATAGTGACCAGCCAATGAGCGTATGTACATTTAGCACTGACTTAGCTACTTCATAAGGTTGTGCTAAACCTGCTTCAAATTGTCCAAAAATGATGGCGACAAAGATGGAAATTGTAGCGATGAACATATTCCACCAACTCACCTCAAATAGTCGGTAGTTGCGGGTAAAATAGCCAATTACATCGCAACAAAAGGCAAACAACACCATCGCAATTACGAAGTGGACAACGATGGGATGGATTGTATCGGGATAGGGTAAATTATGATCGTTCAAATTAGTCAGATACTCAAACACAGTATTCTCCTAGGCATATCTGCTTTACCTCAAACAAATTTCTATGATTGATACCCAAGAGGTTTTACTACAACTTCTCTAACCATTACCGGAATATATAAATACATATATTTGGGGCGATATCCGGTTGTTTAAATATTAGGTTCGTGGTAGATGAATTGAGTGCTTGAGTTCAATCTTTAGTGAAGGTTCTTAGTCTCGATTCATTGCTTCATACTGCCATTCTGAGATAACGACTCTTAATGTTGACCAAAGAAAATCGCCGTTTTCTCTTTGATTTATTAAACCTATCTTTTAGCTTAAGGATTTTTTTAGTAGTTGTCAAAAGAGTCAAAATAAAAAACTTAGGAGTAGTTTTTTTATCAAAAAAGTGTTTATTGATATGTATCGCAGCTAGCAGCTTTAAAAAAGTTAAATATAACTAGAATAATTTTGGTTAATTTGCTGACAATTGAAAATTATTAATTTGTTATTTAAAGTACACAATGTCTAATATTGAGTTATTTATTCAAATTAATTCGCTGTAATACAGCATAAGTTTAAGTTAAATATTACTATAAACAAATTCTTCTAAGTGATGATTATTCAAATAAATGCTTTGAATATTTATAGTAATCTGTAGAGCAATAATATAGCCTGCAATAGGATTATTTAGCAATAAATCAATTAAATAGAGATTTGACTGGTAATTTTCAAAATCAGAGGTAAAAAATGCCTAGTCGCACAGCGTCTGGTTCGACGTTGGGCGTATTTCATAGAAGAACTCGTAGAGTAGTTACTTAACCTTCCCTGCGAGGAAGCAAGCTACACGTTAGCGATTTGTTGCATAGTTCCCTTGCGGGGAATGGTTAGGAAGTCACAGTATGTACCATCAACATTGCTTTACTGGTGGACAAATCATGTTTCCATCCCCTTGCGGGGTAAAGGAGTAAATAAATCTTCACCTACATTGGTTTTGACAGCATTGGTTTTGACAGCATCAGAACCATGTTTTCATTATATGCATTAGTACTAGTATCATTGTGGACAAGCACTAAAACTTATGATGAAAATTTATGGATTGGCTACCCTTATTTGATCCGTCTCAATTTGGTGATTTTTTATTCGCCCAAACTCCTACTCCTTCTCCAAATCCTTTACCAATACCCACGCCTGCGAGAAGTCTTGATGTTGAACTACTCAAGAGCCAATTAGAGTTTCTGAAAGATGCTAATACCCGTCTTGGCGAGAGCTTTAATAAGTTTGTTGGAGCAATGCAATTCACTCTGGTTGTTTTTGCTTTTTTAGGAGCAGTGTTAGCCTTTATTTTTGGCAAAAATTTGGATGATGCTAAGAAGGTAGCTAGTGATATGATTCGCCAAGAGGTTAATAATAATCTGGCTAATTTAGTCAAAGCAGAAGTCGAAAATGTCAAGCGAACTTTACAGCGAGAGAGAGTAATTGGCTTAACTATTGTTGAATATTATTTACCGTCTAACGGTTCGGAAACCAAAGAGTTTAAGCTACTCAAGCAACGAGGTTTCCAAAAAGTCAGGTTTTGGAATGAAAAGTCCAAACCTAAAAACTAATTGGGAGGTGTTTTGGTTCTGGATTTGGTAAATTCTGATCTATTATCTGGACAGGATTTTACGGGAATCTCGGAAGCAGAAGCAGCGAATAATAAGGAAGAAAAAGTTAAGGAGCAAATCGATTTAGTTTTGAAAATTTTACCACCAGCTACAGTTTTGGTAGTTTATGTTAATCCTGGTAAACAACGTATCAAAGCAATTGATGATTTAGCATCGCAGGTGGAATATTATGCTTCAGCAAATGCACCTGTTACTTTGATGGGAATTGTGACTGATTCTGCTTATGTTGCTTATGGCGATAAAGTTATTTGAAATTAATAATAAATGTAGGGTGTGTTGTCGCGCAACGCACCAACACATCATCAACAATTCAAGGTGCGTTAGCCTACGGCGTAACACCCCTACCTTGAATTTTTCTTATTTTCTGGCTTGCTGTTTCATTTTCTATGAGGTTGAGGGCGTTCTATATTTTTTGGTCTTGCTAAAGCTTGGACAGATTTTACATCAGTTAAACGATCGCCTTGTACATCAGGAACGCCTACTTTCCGATAATACCGCATTAAACGTTTCGCCCATCCTAAGATTTGAATCATTAATAAGGCATCATGTTTATACGGTTGTAGTTGTTGGCAAGCTTCGGCAATACTTTCGTAGTATTCCACAGTTTTATTACTATGACTGATATATTCGCCATTCTTAACTAAAATACTGAGATAATTAAAGAATTTTGCGCCAGCTTTTGGCTGTTCGCTATTAGCACGTAAATAAGCGATCGCCTTTTCTAATTCGTTTACATCTGTCTTATTTAGTACTAACGATTGAGCAATTTTATGAGCTACTTTCCAGTGTTCATCCTGTAAGTTGTTGGGAATTTCCATTAGTACATACCCTCTGGTGCTTGGCGATTGGTAGGATATTTCAATATCTCAGTTAATTGTTGTAATTGTTCTGGCTGTACTAATTTTGTTTCGTGGGCTTGCTTGATGGCATTTTGTTTAAATTTTTCTAACTTTGCGCCAGTTAATTGGTTACTTTCCGGCTGCAAAGATAAATAGCGATCACAAATATTAGCAGGGGAGCATCCCACTTTTTTGAACGTCATTGCGAGCGGAGCGAAGCAATCGCATGGACTCGTTCTTAGTTGAAGATTTTGTGATTGCTTCGTCGTTCCTCCTCGCAATGACAGTTATTCTCTAGTGGCAAAATAAAAACTGGGATGCACCCTATTAGCAGGTTGTTCAATTGCGGTGACATCTACTGTCATCGTTCCCATTCCTATGGGTTTACCACTACCTACTTTTAAAGCAATCGGATGTTTTGGTCTATCTTGACCTAGTACTATTAATAAAGTACCGAGTTCGGCAGCAGATAAATTCATAAAATACAGGTCAGTTGTAAATGTATACTGATTACCTGCTTGTTGAGTTTCAATACCGCGATTTCCACGCTCAATTGCTTGTAATGTATGATAATAAAATTTGCGTCCGCGCACCTTACCATGATTACCAAAATATTCGGAATTTAGGTGCTTTTGTTTGGTGATTTTATTATAAGTAAGTGGGCAGGAAAATTCCTAAATATGTAACGAAAAGTTAAACAGAGCAA